>JBKQIF010000023.1:0-9562 GCA_052148435.1 Bryobacteraceae bacterium | reverse complement strand
CTGACGATGTTGGGGGAGACGGAGCCGAGATCGGCGCCGAGTTTCTCCTGACGGCGGGCGAGGTCCTCGATGTCTACGTAGGCGGCGAGGGTGGCTCCGGCACCAGCACGCTCGATGGCAGCGGCGGCGGCGGCGGAACCTTCGTGATCGTGGACAGCACATCCGCTCCGTTGGTAATCGCCGGCGGCGGCGGCGGCGCGGCCTCTGTCATAGCGGACGGCGGCCCGGGCCTTACCAGTGAAGGCGGCGGCAACGGAACCGGCGGCGGCGGCAACGGAGGAACAAGCGGTAGCGGGGGCGCCGGCGGGGGGACTGCCGGCGGAGGTGGCGGCGGCGGGTACGTTAGCAGCGGCGCGGCTGGGGGCACGGATGGGGGTGGCGGCGGCGCCGGCTACCCCAGCGGCCTCGGCGGTGGCGCGGGCAACGACGGCATCGGAAAAGGCGGCTATGGCGGCGGCGGTGGCGGTGGTTTCGATGGCGGCGGCGGCGGTGGCGGCTACAGCGGCGGTGGTGGTGGTAGCGTGGACAATGGTAGCGGTGGCGGTGGCGGTTCTTACGATGCAAGCTCCTTGAACTCCATCGCCGAGGAGGGCATCAATCACGGCAACGGCTCTGTCACTATTACGTTCATCGCCCCCGAGCCCTCTTCGTTCGTCCTCTTAGCCCTCGGCCTCGTCGCCATCCCGGCCCTCCGCCGCTGGCGCAGCCTGCCGTGGTGGGGCATGCTTTAGCTGTTTTATCGGTGGCTATATTCCTTCACACCCGAGCCGCCACGCTGCATTCCGCGCACGGGCAGATTTCCCGAAAAAGGTCGAAGGAATAGATGCCGGAGTTGTGTCCGTCGCTCCAGTGAATGCGGATGGCATAACGGCCCACCGGTTCGGCGTTCACGATCTTTAAAGCCGGCTGGAACATGGGAAACGGAGAGGCGGGGGTTTCGGCCTGGGGCTGGCGCGGCGGCGTTCCATGAGTGCCGGTGCAACTGGCGCAGGGGCACCGGTCGCGCAGATAGATCAGCGGGTGTTGGCTGTGATGGCCGTCTTTCCAATCGATCCCGATGCCCTTCGACTTCGAAATGGCGATATGTTCCGGTTCGGTTGCTAGGGTCATGTTCAGTTGAGTAAGCGCTCGACGTCGCGCACGCCGGAAATGCGGCGCATGGCGGCGACCAGCTTTTCGAGCTGCTTTTTGTCGCGCACATCGACGGTCATTTCCACCACGCCGCCGTCCTGATCGAGCTCGGTCTTGGCCTGCAGGCTGCGGATATTGGTGTTCTCATCGGAAAGCAGGGCGGTGAGATGGCTCAACATGCCGGGGCGGTCGTCGGTATGCACCACGATGCGCACGGGGAAAGCGTCCTCGGCGGTGCGCACCCATTCCACTTCGATCTTGCGCTCCACGTCGTACATCAGGTTCTGCACGTTGGGGCACATCTTGGAATGCACGGCCACGCCTTTGCCCCGGGTCACGTAGCCCACGATCGACTCCCCGCGAATGGGATTGCAGCACTTGGCGCGATAGACCAGCAGATCGTCGATACCGCGCACGCGGATCACCGCGTCGCGGTCGCCGGCGCGTCCTGGAGCGGCGGCTCCCGCCGGTGCTCCGGCCGCGAATTCGCCGGGCGCGGGGCTGGGTTCCTCCGCCTCGTCCGCAACCACGCCGGGCGCCGCCTTGCTCAGCACCTGGCGCGCCGACATCTTGCCGTATCCCAGCGCGGCGTAGAGGTCTTCGGCCTTGGAATAGCCGTAATCGGCCGCCACCCGGTCGAGTTGCTGGTTGCCGATGCGTGCCATTTGCACACCCAGCCGGCGGGCTTCCTTGTCCAGGTATTTTTCGCCGATCTCAATCGCCTTGGTGCGCTCGTTGGCGTTGATGAGGTGCTTGATTTTGTTGCGCGCGCGGGAGGTCTTGACGAACCCCAGCCAATCCTTGCTGGGCTGGTGCCCGGGCTGGGTCATGATTTCGACGATGTCGCCGTTGCGCAGCGAGGAGCGCAGCGGAACGATGCGGCCGTTCACCTTGGCGCCGCAGCAGGTATTGCCGACGTCGGAGTGAATGGCGTAGGCAAAGTCGATGGGCGTGGCGTCCTTGGGCAGAATAATGACTTTGCCGCGGGGGGTGAAAGTGTAGGCCTCTTCCGGGTACAGATCCACCCTGAGCGTGGACATGAACTCGCCCGGATCCTGCATGTCGCGCTGCCATTCCACCAGGTGGCGCAGCCAGGCGATGCGTTGGTCGTCGGCCGCCGGACCTTTGCGCCCCTCCTTGTACTTCCAGTGCGCGGCGATGCCTTCCTCGGCGATGCGGTGCATTTCCTCGGTACGGATCTGCACCTCGAAGGTTTGCCCGTGCGGGCCCACCACGCTGGTGTGCAGCGACTGGTAAAGATTGGGGCGCGGGATGGCGATGAAATCCTTGATCCGCCCGGGAATGGGCCGCCAGCGGTTGTGGATCACGCCCAGCGCGGCGTAGCAGTTCTTCACCGAATCGGTGACGATGCGCAGCGCCATCAGGTCGTACACCTGGTCCACCACGATCTTTTGCCGGCGCAGTTTCTGGTAGACCGAAAAAGGCCTCTTAATGCGCGCGTCGATGCGGGCGGGAACGTTTTCGGCTTTGAGCTCGGCTTCGAGCGTGCCGCGGATCTCTTCCAGGAATTCTTCGCTGGAGTGGCGGCGGCTCTCGATGGCGCCCACGATCTCGCGATAGGCGTCGGGCTCCAGGTATTGGAAGGAGAGGTCCTCGAGCTCGCCGCGCACTTTGCCCATGCCCAGTCGGTGCGCGATGGGCGCGTAGATATCCAGGGTCTCGCGGGCGATCCGTTCGCGGCGCTCGGGGCTCAGGTAGCCCAGCGTGCGCATGTTGTGGATGCGATCGGCCAGCTTGACCATGATGACGCGGATATCCTCGACCATGGCCAGCAGCATCTTGCGAAAGTTCTCGGCCTGGCGATCTTCGGCGGAAAAAAAATCGAGTTTCGAAAGCTTGGTGACGCCATCCACGCAGCGCGCCACGTCGGGGCCGAATTCCTTGCGTACCAGCTCCACGGTGACGCTGGTATCTTCCACCACGTCGTGCAGCAGGCCGGTTTCCATAGCCACCGGATCCATGCGCATTTCGGCCAGAATAATCGCCACCTGGATGGGATGAGCCATGTAGGGCTCGCCGGAATCGCGGCTCTGGCCCTGGTGATACTTGTGGGCGAAGGCGAAGGCTTTTTGGAGCGGTGCGAGATCGTCCTTGGGACGGTACTCGCGAATTTTGGCTTCCAGCTCGCGGTAAAGCTCTTCCACCGGGTCCAGGGTCGGCGGAGGGACACTACACGCGGGAAGAGTTACCGAGTCACCCACTCTGTTTCAATTGTAACCGTTTTCGCCGGGTATCGATTCGCGGGAACGCGCCGCTCCCCATGCTTTAATGAGAAGTTGACCGGTTCTTGCGCGGCGCGTGTCACGGTAGTGATCCCGGCCTATCGGCCATCGGAGGCATTGCCGCACCTCGTCCAGGCGCTGCTGGCGAAGGGTTTCCACGCCATCGTGCTGGTGGATGACGGAAGCGGCCCCGCCTATGACGCGATTTTCTCGCGCGCCTCCGCGCCGGCGGGCGTCCGCCTGCTGCGCCACGCGCGGAATCGCGGCAAGGGCGCGGCCCTGCGTACGGGCATCGCAGCGGCCATCGCCCCGGGCGGCGCCGGCGGCGTCATTACCGTGGATGCCGATGGCCAGCACCATCCGGACGACGTGGCCCGCGTGGCCCAGGCGTTCGCCGCGAAGCCGCAAGCGCTAGTCCTCGGCTGCCGCGATTTTTCCGGCCCCGTTCCACTGCGCAATCGCTCCGGCAACCAATTGGCGCGCGCCGCCATGCGGCGCCTGGCCGGCTTGCGCCTTTCCGACACCCAAACCGGGCTGCGCGCGATCCCCGCCGAATTTGCCCGGCGGCTGCTCGATTTCACCTCGGATGGGTACGAATTCGAATTCGAAATGCTGCTGTGCGCTCGCGACGCTGCGATGGACGTCGTCGAAGAACCTATCCGGACCATTTACGAAACCTCGATCTCTTCGCATTTCCGCCCCACCCTCGATTCCTCCAGGATTGCCTGGGTCTTGTTGCGGTCCCAACTTCTACGGCTGTGCGGACCGCTGCTCGCGCTGCTGGCGGCGGCCGGGGTCTACGGGCTGTGGAGCGGCCGTCTGCTGGACCCGATGACCTGGTACCCGCCCGCCCTCTCGCGGCTGACGCTCTATGGGTGCTACTGGCTGGCATTCGGGCTGCCGCTCGTCGTCATCGCGCCGTGGACGCTGGCGCCGTTCGCCGCCGCCGCCGCGGTAGTGTTAACCGCCATCCCGGCCGGCCCGCTGGCGGTACTTTCGGTGGCACTGTTTCTGTTTTCTTCGTGCTTGCTCGGTGGACTTTGCCTGAACGACGATTCCCCTGCCGCATTGCCTCTGGCCACGTGCCTCGGAATCGGCTTTTGGGTGTTCGTCATGACGATCGTGGCGCGGCTCCCCATGCACTATCCAGCGGTTTGGTGGGCGCTGGTTGCCGCACCGGCCGTCCTCGGTCCACGGCGAGCCCGGCGGCTCGTCGCGAGCATCGCGCGGGCAGTTTCGAACATCGAACTGCGCCCGGCCACCGAACGCATTGCCTTTGCCGCGTTGACGATGGTGCTCGGCATCGAATGGCTCGCGGTCCTGCACCCGGAATCGAGCGCCGACGGGTTGGCCATGCACCTGGCCGTTCCCGCCAACATAGCCGCGCATCATGCCTTCCTGCTGGAGCCAGCGCGCATCGTCTGGTCGGTAATGCCGATGGGCGCCGACTGGATGTACTCGATCGTGTACCTGATGGGCGGCGAGATGGCCGCGCGCCTGGTGAACTTCGCCATGTTTCTGATTGTCGAGGCGCTGCTCTACACCGCGCTTCGGCGCATGGTTTCGCGAGCCATGGCATTTTTGCTCATGGCATTGTTTGCGGCCACGCCGCTCGCCATGCTGGTCACCGCTTCGCTGTTTGTCGAAAACCTGTTCGCCGCTCTGGTGCTGGCGCTGATGACGGCAATCTGGCGGCTGGCGGAAACCGGCCGGCGCCGCTACCTGTACGCCGCGGCGATTCTGGCCGGCGCGGCGCTGCAGTCGAAATACGGCGCCATAGCCTTCCTTTTAGCGGCGCTGCCGGTGGTCGCGTGGGTGGTGCGCCGCCGCGTCGAGCGGCCCGCGCGGGCCGCCCTGGCCGCGGCCGGCCTGTGCCTCGCGGTCGGACTTCCCCCGTACGCCATCGCATGGTTCAAGACCGGCAATCCGTTATTCCCCTTCCTCAACGAACGCTTCCATTCGGCGCTGCTCCCCGCCGGCGCGAGTATCGTGGATAGCAGCTTCCGCGAACACGTCACACCCGCCCTGTTGTGGGACCTCACCTTTCACACCCACCGTTATCTGCAAGGCCAGGATGGCGGCTTGGGGTTTCAATACTTCCTGCTGGTTCCTCTCGGGATTGCGGGCCTGGCCCTGGGAAAGCGCGGCCGCGCTTCGGCGGGATGGGTCGCCGTGGCAGGTTCGCTGCTGGTGTTGCTCCTCACTCCCAACGCGCGCTACGTCTACGCCGCGCTGCCGCTGGCAACTCTGTGGGGAGCGTCCGCTCTGGCCGCGATGGCGGAGCGCCGCCGGGTGTGGTTTGGCGTCACCTGTGGATTGTTGATCGCGTGCCTCGCGCTCGATACCTGGTTCCTTCCCGCGGCTGGCTGGAACGACCGCGATTGGCGCCTGCCCGATCCGTTTCGGCCGCACGCCGCCGAGCGTCTCGCCGAAGTTTCGCCGCTTCGCGTGGTGGCCGCCGGTTTTCGCCGCGCCCATCCCGGCCAGACCGTGCTGTTCACCGCGGACAACGACCTCGCCGACCTCGACGGCGGCGCCGACGTGTATCACTGGCACGAACTCGGTCTGAGCGAGGAGATCCGCACCGCTCGCGACTTACCCGCTATGGTGCGGATTATGGAGCGCCACCGGATCCGTTACTTCATCGCCCACCGGCTGGATTCGAGCGGCTGGATCCGGCCCACCGCGCTACGGGAGTTGCTGACCTACTGCACCGCGGTGGAATCCCAGTTCGGCGATTTTTCGCTGCGCAGCCTCAGCCCGGAGTGTGTGGGGCAAACCGATGCCACGCTGAGGCAATTCGTAAAGGAAGAGCCGCCGCCCATTTCGCCGCCCGGCTGGTACGACGATCTCTCGGGCAACCTGCGCTTCCATGGCGATTGGGTGCGCAGCCGCGATTTTGCCGGTCCGTACTTACATACAATCAGTTACTCCGATACGCCCGGTTCGGAAGTCGACTTCGTTTTCACCGGCCGCTCGCTCACCTACATGTTCACCCGCGCCCCCAACCGCGGCGTCGCCGAAGTAACGATCGATGGCAAGCTGACTGCCACCGTGGATCAATGGGCGCGCCGGATCGCCTGGCAGAGCCGGGAGTCGCTGTGCTGTTTCGCGCCGGGCCGGCACCAAGTGACGATTCGCGTTTCGGGACGCAAGCGGGCAGAAGCCGAGGGCCGTTTCATCGATGTGGACGCCCTGATCGTCGAGTAGCGGCTTTGCGCTCTGAGCAGCCTGCGGCAGAAGTCGATGCAGGCCAAAGGCCTGCTCCACAAGGGCTCCAATCCCTTGGTCTGCCGTTGTGGAGCAGGCGTTTTCGCCTGCAATCGGGCGTTGGCAGACGATTTCGGCTCCGTCAATCTGCCCGAGAGCGCGATAGCCGAGGCCAATCCGGGCGGAGTAGACGTCGTTCTCGTCGTCGACCTTCTTGAAATTCAGACTGGGGTGGGAAGGGTTGCGCCGGAACAACTGATACGCCCGCCGGGATTGCAATTTGACCCGCTCCGGTAGATTGGCGTACATTTCGCGAAACCGCCGCGACGTAAACGACCTCATCCGAGCAGTTCGTCCAAGGGGCGCGTCTCACCCCGGCGGTGCTCCTCCAGAGCCTCGCGCGCCATGGATCGCAACACGGCGGGTTTTTCCCGGAAGCTGCGCGTCCAAGCTTCTTCGTCATCCAGAGTTTCCATGATCTGGGCTGCGATGGCGTCCTGCTCTTCCTGGGATAGGGACTCCACACGGCGCAAGGCTTCTGGCGCTGGTCCTCCGTGGTAGGATGGGTCGGTTCGGCGTGCCCGGCAAGACCGATGAGGAGCGAATGATCATGGACAGACGACAGTTCTTACAAAGCTCAGGGGCCGTCGGAACGCTTGCCTCCGGCTTGAGTGCGGGGAGCGACGCCGCACCCCAGCAACGGACAGTCCAACCCGCCGAATCCCAGCAGGCCGAAT
Source organism: Bryobacteraceae bacterium (assembly GCA_052148435.1). GTDB lineage: Bacteria > Acidobacteriota > Terriglobia > Bryobacterales > Bryobacteraceae > JBEKYD01. The sequence continues at coordinate 2,241 of JBKQIF010000023.1, read as the reverse complement.
CGCAGCGGAATGTTGGCCGGCCGGTTCGGGCTGTGAGCATCGCCTTTAGACCGGGGCTTCCTCTTGAAAGGATCGCTGAGCTGGTCGACCAGGAGGGGGCGCGGGGCGCCGACATCGTCACCCTGCCTGAAACCTGCCGCGGTCAGGACGACAAGAGTCGGGAAAACCTCGACGGTCCGACAATCTCGGCCATGGCGGCCTTGGCGAAGAAGCACCGGACCTACATCGCCTGTCCCATTGACCGCGAGGATGGCGGCCGGCGCTTCAACTCCGTGGTCCTGCTCGACCGGCGTGGCAACGTGGCCTTCCTATACGACAAGATGTACCCCGTCTGGCAGGAGGAGTGCCTCAAGACCCCCGCCGTCCGTCCAGGCGAGTCGGTCGCGGTTCACTCCGCGGACTTCGGTCGCGTGGGGTTTGCCATCTGTTTCGACGTGAATTGGGCGCCTGTCTGGCAGCGGTTATCGGATCTGGGGGCAGAGCTGGTTATATGGCCCAGCGCCTACTCGGCAGGTAAGTCTCTTCAGGCGCGGGCCGTTAACTATAACTACTACGTCTTGAGCGCAACTTGGACGCCCGATTGCCTGATATTCGACATCGATGGCGACGAGATCGCGCATGACTCCAACAACCGAGGCAACGGCACCAACATAACCCGTGCCACCCTCGACCTGGATCGTTGTATCTTTCACCAGGATCTCAACCTTCCCGATAAGTTGGACAAGCTACTTAAGGAGAAGGGTGAAGACGTGGTACGGGAGAAGTGGCTCCCCATGGAAGGATGGTTTGTGCTGAAGGCCAGGCGTCCGGGACCGAGCGCGCGTGAACTGGCTCGGCAGTACGGCCTGGAAGAACTGAGACACTACATTAACCGGAGCCGCTGCGAGATTGATAAATCCCGGGGATTTGTATTTTCCTGACCCTCTCGTCCGAGCATCTCGCAAATGGGACGAAGCGGCCGCCTTTCGGGCGGCTTTCTCCCATGGGAGGGTCGCGCATTTCAGTCACAGCCCCCACAAAAAAATTCGCCCCATCCCTGCAATCACTTACAAGCACTCCTGCTCAGCCGCGCTCAACCCGCATCGTACAGTCAAATCGGAGATCAGCCATGACGTACGAACCGATCGTAGCCGCTTTAACACCTAAGACGCGTGACCCGCGAGCTCTCAACGCCTATCGGCACGGCTTGACCGGCCAGGTCCACATCTTGACGCCAGCCGACCAGGTGGCCTACGAGAAACATTGCAAGGGCATCCACGAATCCCTCGCCCCCGATGGCGCCCTGGAAATCGACCTCGCCCAGGCCATCGCCGACGACCGCTGGCGGCTCAACCGCGCCGGCGGCATCGAAAGCTCCATCTTCGCCCTCGGAATCGGCCAGCCCAGCCAGGGCTCCGCCGGCCATCCCGAAATCGACGTCGCCCTCGCCCAAGCCCGCGTCTGGCTCGCCGAGGGCAAGAACCTCCAGCTCCTCAGCCTCTACCAGCACCGCATCCAGCGCCGCGTCGAGAAGAACAAGAAGATGCTCGACGAGCTCCAGCAGCAGCGCCAGGCAGCCCTCCAGCGCGTCGCCGAAGAGGTCTCCCTCCTCACCCAACTAGCGGAAAGCAAAGGAGAAACCTACGATATCGCGCGCGAGTACCCGCGCCAGTCCCTCCCTCCGCAATTTGATTTTTCAATCCCGGAAATCGCCCGCCTCGCCACCCACCTCACCCGCCTCGCCGAGGCCAAAAAGCTCCTCCAGGCGACCCAAAGGCCCCTCCGGAAGGCCGCCTAAGGCCGCCGGATCGAAAAAAAGTCACTCGTTAAGGCCGCCGTGGAGCGCACTCTGCCCTAAGTGTGCCTTGCCCTCTCTCGTGGCGCAGGCTGTCAAGCCTCCAGCGTCGGCTTTCGAGCCGACGTTCTTGTATCCCGTAGCGCCGGTGTCCTGCGCGCCAGGTTGGGCTAAGCTGACACCCACCGGCGATTGGCGGCTAGTCTTTCTTTGGCGCGGCATCGGCCACGCTCTTTTCCACCTCGCGCACGAACGCCTGCAGCGCGCCGCGCTCCGCGGCCTGCCATTTCACCACCACGAAATAAGGTCCACGGCTGAAAAACACGGTATCGGCCGAGGGTTTCCAGCGCTGGGAAAGCTCCACGCCCACCACGGCCGATCCCAGCACGTACAACCGGGCGTCCAGTTTGCCCGGACCTTCGTAGCCGGCCGTCAACAGGGTTTCGATCTCGTTGCGCGGCACCGGG
>JBKQIF010000022.1:0-74157 GCA_052148435.1 Bryobacteraceae bacterium | reverse complement strand
TCCTACCGCATGCACACCGATATCGACCGGGAGCTGCAGTGGCAGGGCCCCATGACGGAGTTGCCCTTCAACCTGGGTTGGGTGACGCCCCACCACGACAAGGAATCCGCCTAACCATATCGCGGCGCAAGCTGACTGGTGCCCACCCCGGTATCGCGCTGGAACCGCGAACTTAATTGCTTACCCGGAGCGGACTTCATGATTGGTCTCGTCAATTACGCCAAGGATGCCCACTCAGTCGAACTGCGGGAATTGCCCGTTCCCGAAATCGGCGAGGAGGACGTGCTTTTTTCCGTCCAGGCGGTAGCCGTCTGCGGCAGCGACCTGCATCAGTATTTGGGCACCCAAAGCTGGCCGGTGAATTTTCCGGTCGTGCTCGGCCACGAATTCGCCGGCGTCGTCGCCAAAAGCGGCAGCCGCGTGCGAGGCTTCAAGGAAGGCGATCGCGTGGTCAGCGAAACCTCGGCGGTGCTCCCCTCCGACTCGGCTTTCATCCGCCAGGGACTTTACAATCTCGAACCGAAGCGAGCCGGGTTCGGCTACGGAGTCAACGGCGCCATGGCGCCGTTTGTCCGCGTGCCGGCGCGTTGCCTGCATCGCGTGCCCGACTCGCTGGCCTACGAAAAAGCCGCTCTGACGGAGCCGTGCTGCGTGGCCTACAACGCGGTTTGTGTCCACTCGCGCATCCGCCCCGGCGACTCGGTGGCCGTGATCGGGCCGGGCCCAATCGGCCTGCTCTGCGCGCTCATGGCCAAACTGGCGGGAGCCGGGCATCTGGTGGTCATCGGCATCCCCATCGACGCCAGGCGGCTCGAAGTCGCCCGGAAAATCGGAGCCGAGACGATCCTCGGCGCGCGCAATGAAAATACCGGGGAATGGGTGAAAAACTTTGGCGATGGCTATGGCCTCGACCTGGTGATCGACGCCACGGGCGTTTCCGCCTCGCTCAAGATCGCCCTTGACATCGTCCGGCCCGCGGGACAAATTACCAAGGTTGGATGGGGAGCGCAACCGCTCAATTTTTCGCTGGACCCGCTCGTGCAAAAGGCGGTCACGCTCCAGGGCAGTTACTCGCATAACTGGCCGATTTGGGAGAAAGTCATTTCCCTGCTGGCTAGCGGCAAGATCGATCTCGATCTGGTTCTTAACCGGGTTTCACCGCTTGGCGAATGGCAGGAAGCATTCGAGGAAATGCACGCCGGCCGGATCGTCAAGGCAGTCCTCAAGCCCTGATTCCTGGTGCGTTTGGAAAATCTTGGGTCCGATATGCGCCTGAAGAACAAAGTAATTTTGGTGACCGGCTCCACCACCGGCATCGGCGAGGGCATGGCGCGGCTCTTTGCCCGCGAAGGCGCGCGGGTGGCCATCCACGGCATGTCATTGCAGGATGCCGAAAAGGTCGCCGCCGAAATCGAGGAGGAGAGCGGGCAGGCAATCTGCCTGGCGGGGCTTCTAGAAGATCCGACTGTGCCCGCGCGGCTTATCGCCGAAACCGTGGCCTGCTACGGACGTCTGGACGGACTCGTGAACAACGCGGCCACCATGACCCGCGGCAACCTCGACACCACCGGCGTGGAAGCATTCGACCGCACCCTCGCGATCAACCTGAGAGCGCCATTTCTGCTGATCCAGGCCGCGCTGCCCTATTTTCGTAAACAGGGCGGAGGGCGGGTGCTCAACATCGGGTCGGTCAACAGCTACTGCGGCGAAAACAACCAGTTCGCCTATTCCATCAGCAAGGGCGGCCTGACCACCCTCACCCGCAACCTGGCCGACGCCTACGGCGCGGAGGGTCTGCGGGTCAACCAGATCAATCCTGGCTGGACATTGACGCCGAACGAATATGAGTTGAAGAAAAAGGAAGGGCTGCCCGAAGACTGGCCAACCAAACTCCCCAGGGAATTTGCGCCCTCGGGCCGGCTTTTGTCGCCGCAGGACATCGCCTGGGCCGCCGTCTATTTTCTCTCCGACGAAGCGGCGCTGGTCAACGGAACGGTTTTCGATCTCTCGCAATACCCGGTCATCAGCCGCAACCCGGCAAAGCATATATGAAACCAAAACTAGCTGCCTTCCCGAAGTGCTACATGGACGAGCTTTGCGTCGATCGCACCATGACGCTTTTTGATTGGATCGATCTGGCCGCCACGCTCGGCGTCGACGGACTCGAATTCTACTCGGGCTTTCTTGAAGACGACGACGCGTTCCTGAAAAAAGCCAAAGCGGCCCTCGAGAGGCATGGCCTTGAGATGCCGATGCTGTGCTGCTCACCCGATTTCACCCAGCCCGACCCTGCCCAACTGCAAGCGGAGATCGAGCGTGAAAAACGGATGATCGTGATCACCGCCTTTTTCGGCGGCCGGTTTTGCCGCGTGCTCTCGGGCCAGCGGCGCCCCGAACTGACGCGCGCCGCAGGCGTGGCGCAAGTCGTGCGGGCCATCGAGAGTCTTCTGCCCTTCGCGGAAGAACATGGTGTCGTCCTCACCATGGAAAACCATTACAAGGACAACTACTGGCAGTATCCCGAGTTCGCGCAAAAGATGGATGTCTTCATAGAGATCGTCGAACGGATTCGCTCGCCCTGGTTCGGAGTCAACTACGATCCCTCGAACGCGATTCTGGCCGGCGAGGACCCTCTCGTTCTCCTCGGCCACGTGAAACACCGCGTGGTCTCGATGCACGCCAGCGACCGCTATCTCAAAACCGGTACCATCGAGGACTTGCGGAAAGAAGAAGACTCGGTCGGTTACGCCAGCCGTCTCTCCCATGGCGTTGTGGGGAAAGGGATGAACGACTACGACGCCATTTTCTCCACGCTCAACTCGGTCGGATTCCATTCCTGGATTTCCATTGAAGACGGCATGAACGGCATGGACGACTTGCGGGAATCCGTCCGTTTTCTGAAAGCGAAAATCGACCTTCACTTTGCCGAGCAATCATCATGAAAACCATCGTCCAAATCTCACTCGATATCACTTCCATCCCGGAAGCGCTCGAAACCGCCCGGCTTGCCATCCGCTGCGGCGTCGATTGGCTCGAAGCGGGAACGCCCTTCATTATTGCCGAAGGCATGAACGGCGTCCGCGCCCTGCGCGCCGAATTCCCGACCGTCCCCATCGTTGCCGACTTGAAGACCATGGACGGTGGGTGGCTCGAGGCCGAAATGATGGCGAAGGCCGGCGCCACCCATGTCGTCGTCATGGAACGCGCTCACCCGGAAACCATCAAGATGGTTGTCCGCGCGGGCAAAGATCTCGGCGTAGGAGTCATGGGGGACAACCTTGCCGCCGAAGACATGGTCGCGGCGGCGCGAAGACTGGAAGATTTCGGTTGCGACTTCGTCGTCCATCACATCGGTTACGATCAACGCCGCGGCCTGGCCGCTTCCGGAAAGCCTTACCCAAGCCCGCTCGATCGATTGCGCGAGGTGGTTGCCGCTGTCCAGGTGCCCGTTCAGGCCGTCGGCGGCCTTTCGATCGAGCAGGCGGTGCGCACGCCGGAATATGGCGCTCCGCTGGTTGTCCTGGGTGCGCCTCTCACCATCGATGCCGATTCCTTCAAGACCGCCTCCGGGAATCTGGAGGACAAGCTCCGCCTGGTCTGCGATCGCGTCCATGCCTATGGCGACATAGCCATAAGGGAACGCCGCTAAGTGGCCGGTGAGACAGGCGATCGTTTCTTGTCGTCTGTTAGGCTGCTGTGACCCGGCGAGAGCCTGACCAACTTACTGGAGTAACCCAAAGGAGATGATGTTCGATCCCGAGGCGACCGCGATGTACTGCTTGCCGTCGAACATGTAGGTCATCGGCGAGGCTTTCCAGATCTGGTTCGCCTGGAACTGCCACAACGGTTTACCGGTTGACGCGTCCACCGCCATCAGCGCTCCGCTGTCTTCGCCGAAGAAGACCAGCCCGCTGGCCGTGGCCAGCGTTCCTCCCCAGGAATTGGCCGGGCCGGTCTGCGCAAGTTCCCAGGTAATGCTTCCGTTCTCGATGTCGATGGCGCGCAGAATCTTTTGCGGCGTCTCGTCAGGCGCGCCCTCGAACGACCCGCCGAAATACCCGGCCCCGGCCTTCCATTCCGTGGGAGTCTTGGTATAGATGCCGCACTTCTCCAGCGTCTGCACGTAGTATAAGCCGGTGGCCGGCAGAAAGGCGGTGGAAAACCAGTTAGTGGCTCCCTCCAGAGACGGGCAGGTCTTGTTTCCCGCGGTGGTCGGTTCCTGGTTGGGATTCTGCACCGGACGGCCGTTCGCGTCGATTTCGCGCGCCCACGTCAACTTCTTCACGAATGGCTTGGCGAGCAGGAGCTTGCCATTGGTCCGGTCCAGCACATAGAAAAAACCGTTCCGGTTGGCGTGGAGCAGCAGATGGCGCTTTTGGCCTCTCCAGGTGGTGTCTACCAGGACGGGCGGCTGTTGAGCATCCCAGTCCCAAACATTGTGCGGAGTGTACTGATAATACCATTTGAGTTTCCCGGTCTTCGCGTCCAGAGCGACGATCGAGCTGGAATATAGGTTGTCGCCCCCGCGCTCGTCGCCACTTAGATCCGCGCCGGGGTTGCCTGTGGGCCAATAGAGGGTATCGAGTTGAGGATCGTAAGTGCCGGTTAGCCAGGTAGCCGCGCTGGGGTGATTGATGTCGTCCCCCTTCCAGGTCTCCGAACCGGGCTCGCCCGGCTTCGGCACTGTCCAGAAGCGCCATGCTTCCTTTCCGCTGGCTTGATCGAAGGCTGCCACGAAACCGCGCGCTCCTTCATCCCCTCCCGCGGTCCCGGAGATCACCAGGCTGCCAACCGCCAGCGGCGCTGAGGTGGCGTTATAGTTCTGGTGCCAATCGGCCATCTCGGTTTCCCACAAAAGCTTCCCGGTGGCGCCGTTCAGCGCGATGATATGGTCGTTGTCGGTAACCATGAACACGCGCTCCCCAGCCACCGCCACTCCGCGATTGATGCCGCCCGCCGCATTCCCCACCAGGTTGCGCGTGCGCTGCCGTTGGTAATGCCAGATCTGCCGTCCCGAGCCTGCGTCCAGAGCGTAGCACTCATTGGCGCTGGTCACATACATGACCCCCTTCGCCACCACCGGCGTCACTTCGAGTGGAGAGGTGTTGACGAGCGGGAAGATCCACTTCGGCGCCAGCCGCGCCACATTGCTTTTCGAGATCTGTTCCAGCGCGCTGTAACGATTCCCGCTGAACTGGCCGTGATAGGTTGGCCAGTCGGACTGGCTGGTCACCTCGCGGTAACCCGCGCCCTCCTTGCGTAGCAGATGGATGCGTAGATCGTCCGTCAGCAACTGCATGTCCTGAGAGCTTTGATTGAATACCAGGCCTTCCAGAGTTCGGCTGCCGCTTAGCGCGACTCTCGCCCGCGCCGGGGCTGCATCGTCGCCCGAGGGCTTCAGGGAACGAAGGAAGGAGATCAGAGACATCGTCTCTCGATCGTTGAGGTTGTTGGCCGGCATGCCGGAGTTAGGCAGACCGGTGTGGATCAGCGTAGCCAGCTCTCCATCGTTGTAGTTCCGCGCCCGCATCGCGATGGCCGGCCCGAGTTCGCCGCCGTTGCCCTGTTTGCCGTGGCAGACGGCGCAATGGCCGTCAAACTGAGCCCGGCCGGCATCCGCGGTCTGCGCCGGGAGGAACCCGGCTGGCATCAGACAAATCGACAGGAAGAGCATTCGCATCAAGGCTATTGGAAACGATTCGCAGACGAGTGTCAAGGAACGCAAACCGTGGCGCGGGCACTCCTGCCTGCAGCCTCGACCCTCATGTCGAGGCGTTTTCGTCGCCATGGACACCGGCGCCGACAGGCTGAAGCGGCGCGGTCTCGTGAGGTTCATCTGTCTGTCTTCTCTTTATCGAACACTTCCGCCCCCTGCGCGGCCTCAACCGGGTAGATCTCGGGAACCATCCCGGTCGCGCCGCGATAGGCGCCCCCAACGGCAGTGCGGAAGGCGTCCGTGCATGCGGAATCCACCAGGGCGACCATCGAGCCTCCGAATCCCGCGCCCGCCTGCCGCGCCCCGATCGCTCCCGGCGCGGCCAGCATCGCCTCCATCATGGCCACCATTGCCGGCGAGCAGATCTCATAAAGATCCCTGGCGCCCGCAAACGACTCCGCGCACAGCCGCGCCGCTGCCACCCGGTCATTCAGAGTAAGCGCCAGGGCCAGTCGCTCGGCCCGCGCGCTCTCAGCCACGATGAAGTCGCATCGTCTCGCCACCTGCTCCGGGAGTTCCTGCCGTCTCGCCGCCAGCATGTCCGGCGTCACCTCGCGCAGAGCGTTCACGCCCAGCCGGGCGGCGCCCTCCTCGCACTCGGCCCTTCGCCGGGCGTACTCGCTGCCCGACAGTCTGCGTGGGCTCATCGTGTTGCACACCACCACACGAATGCCGCCTGCAACCCGAACCGCGCGCGTCGTGAGGTCGCGGCAGTCGAGCAGCAGCGCGCATCCCTCCCGCCCCAGGCACGACGAATACTGATCCAGAATCCCGCACTTCACCCCGGCGAAATCGTTCTCCGCCTTCTGGCACAGCAGCGCCATCCGTTCCGGTGCCAGGCTCCAGCCTCCTAAGCCCGCGAACATTGTGGCCACCGCGCACTCGAGCGCCGCCGACGAGCTCAATCCACTCTCCAGCGGGACGGTGCTGTGGATCGTCAGGTCGCACCCCGTCAACGCCAGTCCCTCGCCTTCGAGCGTCGCGGCCACGCCCCGCACATAATTGCGCCATCTTGTTTCGGAGATCGGGGCCATCTCATCCAGCCGGAATTCGTCCCCGGCGTCGAGGTTCATCGAATGCACGCGCACGGTCCGGTCGTCCCTGCGCCGCGCCGCAATCCACGTGTCTCTGCTGATCGGAAGCGTTAGCACGAAGCCCAGGTTGTAGTCCGTGTGGCTGCCCATCAAATCCACCCGTCCCGGCGCGCGTGCCCATAGTTCGGGCTCGCTTCCGAATGTCTCGCGGAACGAGGCCGCGACGCCCTCGGCCCGCGCCCGCGAATCCACCGCCCGGTCAGCGGCTGGTTTCGTCGAAAGCATCCAGCATCGCCTCCACGTTCCGGGCTGGAATATCGGATTGCATGCGGTGCGAAGGCCCCAGCAGCAGCCCGGTCCCGTCCGGCGCCAGCGCGCGCGCGCACGCCATGGTCGCGGCGCGCACTTCTTCCACCGTGCCGCCCGGCAGCACTCCCTGCGTCGAAACTCCGCCGTAGAAACTCAGCTTCGCCCCATATTCTTGCTGAAGCCACGCATGGTCCAGCACCTCCGGCTGCACCGGGTTTAGCGTCGTCAGCCCGATCTCGGCCAGGTCCGGCAGAATCGCCCGGATATCGCCGTCGGAATGCAGAATCACCGGAAGTCCCGCGTCCACAAAAACCGTAAACAGCTTCGCGAGGCGCGGTTTCATCAACCTTCGCCATAGCCGTGGAGAGAACAGCATCGCCCGCTGCGCGCCGTAGTCGTCCCCGAAATACCCGCCGGTGACGCCGGCCGCGACGAATCTCCTGGCCAGACTCGACTGAATCTCCGTAATGCGGTCCAGCAGTTGTTCCACCCACTCGGTGCGTTCCACCATATCCATGAGCAGGGCGTCGAATCCGCGCAGCGACCAGGCCCGTTCAAACAGACACATTCCGAGATTGGGCGCGATAAAATAGTCCGCGCCATCGCGCAGAATCGTTCGCTTGGCGGCGCTGAGAATCGCCGCATCGCTCGGATCGGGCCATGCATAGCGATCGAGGTCGAGCGAGTCTTCGAGCGGGGAAAAAGCGTGCCAGTAACCCTCTGTGCGAGTATCCCACCCCGCGCCCCACCAGTCGAATTCGATCGACCCATCCGCATTGGTGTGGCGAGGGTAGTCTATGTCCACCCGCAGCAGGTGATTTCCCAGACGATCGGGCAGTTCCGCCTCGGAGATTCCGAAATGCCCCGACAGCAGCCGCCCCATGGCCCTTGTGTAGTTGGATTGTGTCGGAAGCCGGTCCACGGCCTGGCGCCGGAGAGCGCGGAGCATGCGTTCCTTCCTGGACAACCCAACTCGTGCGCTGCCGCGTTCAGAGGCCATAACTGGATCGGTCGAATTCGGTCCCATGTTGACCCGTCATCTCTTCCATCAGTTCCGTTTCAGCCGCGGCCAACGACTCGAGTTCTTTTTCGATTCGATCCAGCCACTGCGCTTCCTTCACCCGCAGCGTCAGTTGCTTGCGCTGAATGCCGGCCCGCAGGACTCCCACCGCGGCCAGGCCCGCGGCGATGGTCTGGCCGTAGTGATCTTTTTCGGAAGCGATCGCTCGAGCGATCGTCATCGTCGCCTCCGGGGAGAGAACCGCCGCCTGCGGGCTCAGCCACTCGTCGGACTCGGTCAGCCAGTCCCGCAGCCGGAGAGCTTCGCCCTTGTCCGCGGCGACGTTCATGAGACGGCAATCGTACGCGAGAGTCTCCGTAAAAGCCTCCGGTGCGCTGCCCGACAACAAACGCACGTTTTGCACCGATTCGTTGCTCCATAGATCGCACATGGCCGCCGCGATATTGCCCATCGGACTGAAGTGCGCGCAGGAGGCCGACTTGCCTTCCATCGAAATCGGGCAGCCGGTGATGGCCTTGATGATGGGCCCTTCGTAGGCGCAGTCTTTCGATGGTCCCACCGCGCCGTGTTCGAACGCGGCCAGGCTGCGCACCGCGCTCATGGCCCGCACAACCGCCGCCAGCACCTCCGGCAACATGCGCTGGTGCGCTAATTGCATCGCCGTATTGGCGAAACCGCAGGCGCTGTCTCCGGCCGGGATCGAACTGCCGTTTGCCGCGCACATAGCCGAGATCTGGTCCCACAGCCACCCGGTGTCGCGCGGAGCCAGTACCCCCAAAGCGAAGACGATGGCCCGCATGTCGCCATACATAAGCCCGGGGTCGTGCAGTTCTTTTCCGCCGATCGATTCGATCGAGATGAGATGAGCGCCGGCGCCGATGCACAGTTCAAACGAGCGCTTCAAGGTTTCCCAGGGCGCGCCGCGGCGAAGCAACGGGGGCTTGCCCTGGTCGCGAATATCGGTGGGAGTAACGCGTAGAGCGCAGCGTAGACCGTGCTTCTCATGTGCCCGGCGCAGGTGGCTCTCGAGCAGGCGCGTTACCTCGGCCCCCCACTCCGGAGTTTGAGTCATTGCGGGCAGCAGTTCAAACTCCAGCACGATCCCCGGAACCCGCAGGGAGATGGCGCGCCCCAGGATTCTGGTTGCCATGTCCTCGTACTGGGCGAGTACCTCGCTCCACGTGGCCTTTTCCACCGTGATCGCCGGTAGGGTGAAGTTGACCTCCGGGAAAACATGTCCGGCGCCGATCGTCAGGTCAAAGCCGCAGCCGAGCGGCTTCCGGCAGCGTCCGAATACCAGCTCCGACGCACTCTCGCAGGCCGGACGCGACGTTGTCTCATATAGTGAATCGTTCATGTGCCTTACCAGAAAAGTAGATTCAAACAGACGAAGATTACGGCAACCAGCGCCGCTAGGAAGATCGGCCGGCGATAAATGGGCATGGCCCCGTCCGATGGCAGCACGGACAAGCCGTATACCAGGCCCTGCAGCTCCGAAGCCGGTTTAGGCTTGGTCGCGAGGCTGACCAGAATGGTCACGATCACGCACACCAGCCAGGACCAGATGAATCGGTACAGGTTCTCGGCCATCGGCTTGGCGTCCGCGGAAAAGGCGAGAACCGCCAGCGCCGCGGGATGGAATTTCACCACCAGCCAGAGCAGGATCGACGATAGCGTTCCGCATAACAGTCCCCAGAATCCTCCGGCGGGAGTGGCGCGGCTCCACAGCATCCCAATAATCACCGTGCCAAATAGAGGAATGATGAAGAAGCCGAGCAACGCCTGCACATAATCCATGATGCTGGCGAATTGCATCACCAGGTATGCGGCGCCAATGCTCCCCACCAGGCCGATGATGGTGCACCAGCGCCCTATGCGGAGGCATTTTGCGTCTCCGGCTGCGCGGTTGAACACCGGGCGATAAATGTCGTAGGTCCACACCGTGGCGAAGGCGCTGATATTCCCAGCCATCCCGGACATGAAGCCGGCGATCAGAGCGGTTACGCCGATGCCCAGAAAGCCGGGGCCGAGATATCGCGCCATCATCAGCGGCATCACTTCATTGAAGCTGTGCCCGCCCGTCGCGAGAGCCTCCGTCTCGCCGGTTAACTTCATCGGCAATACGGCCAGCCCCAGCAAGCCGGGAAGAATGACGATCGCCGGCAGCAGCATCTTGAAGGCGGCGCCAATCGTGGTGGCGATCTTCGCCGACCTCAAATCCCGCGCGGCCATCACCCGCTGCACCACCAGGAAGTCGGTGGTCCAGTAGCCGAAGGCGCCAATCAGGCCCAGGCCGAACACCATTCCCGTCCAGTGCACGCCCATCGGGTTGTCCGCCGCCCTGCCCATGTTCCGCCACATGTGGGTGTAGTCCTGCAACGGCACCCGTTTGGCGATGCGCGCCAGCATGCCGCTCCAGCCGCCTGTTTCGATGAGACCGAAAATGGGAATGGAAATGGTTCCGGCCCAGATCAGGACGAATTGAACCACTTCGTTCACGATGGCCGAAAGCAGGCCCCCGAGCGCCACATAGACTCCCACCGTCAGCGTGGAAATCAGAATGCTGAAATTGATGTCCCAGCCAAGAATGACCTTCATCACCATGGCCATCGAGAACATGTTGATCCCGCTCATCAGTACCGTCATGGCCGCGAAAGACAAAGCCGACAGTAGCCGCGATCCCTCGCCGTAGCGAAGCTTCAGATATCCGGGGACGGAGTGCGCCTTCGATACGTAATAGAAAGGGATCATCACGATGCCGAGGAACAGCATCGCCGGAACCGCTCCGATCCAATACCAATGCGCGGCCAGCATGCCGTACTGATACGCCGAGGCCGACCAACCCAGCAGTTCCAGAGTCCCCAGGTTCGCCGCCACGAAACTCAGGCCGGCCACCCAGGCGCCCACGCCCTTACCCGCAAAGAAAAAATCGTCGCTGGCCCGAACCCGGCGCTTCAGGTACACGCCAATCCCCAACACCAGCGCGAAGTACAGGCAGATGACAAAAAGATCGGCCGGCGCCAGCGTCAGCAGCCGCGATGGCTTGCCCGTTGGAGCGGCGGTCAAATCGGCGTGAGCGGCAGCCCCGATGGCGAGCACGCGGACCACCCTCACGGCGATTCTACGGCGGAGGGTTTGGCAAGGATTCCAAGCTCCTCGCCGGCAATCTGGGAAAACCTTTGCCAAAATGGATGCTAACACTTGTAACGATATGCCGGCATCTCCGTGGCGACGGTATCGCGCACCGTCAACCGTGTACGCTCGGTTGGACACCGGTCGGCCGGTGATCCTGGAGGGCGATCACTCCCTGGCGGCGGAGGCGGCCTGCATGTCTTCGATCAGTCTCATGTACCCATTGGCCGCGACCGTGGCGGCTCTTTGCCGATAACCTTCCTCATCGTCGCGGGGAGCCCAGGTGGCCAGGCCGTCGACATAGCGGTTATACATGCAGAAGGCGGCCGCGATGAGCACGGTGTCGTGAATCTCCCGGTCGGTCGCGCCCTGGCTTCTCGCTCGCTCGATATCTTCGCTCGTTACGTTCTTGCCCCCGCGCTGCACCTTGCCGGCGATGGCCAGTAACGCACGGAGCTTACCGGAAATGGGCGCCTTTTCGGGGTCGCGCTTTACCTGCTCTACCAGCGCGGCGTCGCCCTCCAGATGCTCGGCCGCGAGTGCGCCGTGACAGGTCTGGCAGTAATAGCAGTCGTTCAGCGAGGAAACGTAAGTGGCAATCAGCTCCCGGTCGGCGCGCGAGAGAGTGCCCGAGTCGTGCAGCAGAACCTGTGCGAGCTGGCTTAGGGGGCGCGCGGTGTCGAGCCGGAAGGCGAAGAGTCCTCGTATTCCGGGTAGACCTGTCTGTAGTTGAATATGCGGCATGGCGGGTCTCCTTTATGTGATCGGTTGCTCGGCCAGGATCCGGTGAATCGAGTTCGCGTATCCTTCCCGGGCGGTGATGGGCGCGCGTTCCCGATACACGTCGGGGTCGGTGGGGGCCCAGGTCCCCAGTCCGTCGACATAGCGATTGAACATGCAGAAAGCCGCCGCGATGAGCACGGTGTCGTGGATCTCCATGTCGCTGGCGCCGCATTCCCGGGCGCGCGCGATGTCTTCGCTCGTTACTTCCTTTCCGCCGCGCTGCACTTTGCCGGCAATGGCGAGCAGAGCTTTCATCTTGTCCGGGACGGCGGCGTGTTCGGGGTCGCTCTCGACGTCGAGTACGAGTTGCTCGTTGTTGCCAAGATGGTATGCGGCTACGGCTCCATGCACCCTCTGGCAGAAGAAGCAATCGTTCCGCGACGATACCAAGGTCGCGATCAGCTCGCGCTCGCCCGGCGCCAGGGTATTCGGTCCGCGAAGAAGAATGTCGGCGAGCTCGTTGAGGGGTTCGGCGGTCTCCGGCCGGAACACCATCAACCCTCGGATGCCAGGCAGATTCTCTCGCAACTGTATGTGAGCCATCTGTGTGCTTCCCGCGTTTAGTCGAGAATAGCCGGCTTCGGATGGGAAGACAATAATCGATAAATACTATCGCCGATGACGGAGTAAGTTCGATGCTTTCGCTAGTCTCCGCCGCTTGCGTGGCCGGCTGAAGGGCGGGTACCAGCTCAGTCGGTCTCCTTGCGAACGTAACCGTGCCGGGCCAGATGCCGCCCCTGCAGGCGGTGAGCTTCCCCGGACATCTCGGCGACGCCGGTGGCGGTAATCCAGCGATTGTAAAAGTTGAAGAGCGCGCAGGTAGTGATGGCGTAGTAGATCGCCTCGTCGTCCCATCCGGCGGCGCGCACGCGCTCCACATCGGCGGCGGTAACGGCCGGCAGGTCGCTGGTGATTTTCGTGACGAAGCGAAGCATCGTCTTGTCCTTCTCATCCAGGGGAGAGGTTTCGAGGTTGTCCATTACGCTCCGGACAAGCTCTTCGCTGCCGAGCAGTTCGGAAGCGGCGGCAGCGTGGGCGCGGGTGCAGAAGCGGCATTCGTTCCGGAACGAAGTCCAGGCGGCGATCAGCTCGCGCATCGCCGGACTGATGGTGGCGGGCGTCCGCAGCACCCCGTGGGTGAAGTGGGCGAGGCTAGCGGTGAACGACGGCTGGAACGCGAACAAATCCCAGATTTTGGGGTACTCGGCGCCGCGGGCGCGGGCGGAATCGATCAGGTCCTTGTGGAGACCTGGCTTGAGGCCACTCTCCACGCCGGGAAGATAGAGCGGCTTGTCGCCGGACGCGCGAACGGGAATGTTGGACATGGCGAAGGTCTCCCGAATCGGTTCGGACCTCCAATTCCGGGATCGATCTGCCGAGTGTAACCGGGAAGCCGCCGAGACTCAATAATCGAAATCAATTACGGTCCGCGCTTGCTACCTCCCCACGAGCACAAACGCACCCCAGTAATAGGGAAGGTCGCGGCCGTAGCGCTGGCGGACCGTGTCGCGTTCTTTCAGTTGCGCCTGCCGCAGGGCTTCGTGCGCGTCGAGGCCGCCCAGCCATTGCCGATAAAACAGCGTCATCAACTCCTGCGTCTCCTGGTCCGGCACCGGCCACATGCTCATCAGCACCGATTGGGCGCCGGCTTCCTGCAGCCCGCGGCGCAACCCGAAAACGCCTTCGCCGTTGGCCTGCTGTCCCAGGCCGGTCTCGCAGGCGCTGAGGACCACCAGTTCCGTCCCTTGGAGGTGGAGTTGAGTGGCCTCGTAAGCCGTCAGCACGCCATCTTCAAGGCCGGCGGCCGGAGGCTCGCCCGCGCGTACGCGGTCCGCTCCGGCGAAAAACAGCCCCGACCGCAGCATGGGATCGCGCACCGCTGCTTGCCCGGACGGTTGCGCCACGCGCTGCGCGCCCGTTGCCGGCTGAACCGCGGCAACCGGATTGGGGAGAAAGAATCCATGCGTCGCCAGATGCACCACGCGCGGGCTGCGCAGCCGTCCCAGCACCTCTTTCAGCGCCATGCTGCCGGTATACAGCGATACGTCCCATCCGGCGTTCTTCAGGGAGAAAGCCACAGCCTGCGCTTCGGCCTCGGTGGCCGGGAGCGGCGGCAAAGCGGCGCCGCGCTCGTCTCCGCGCGAGCCCGGGCTGGCTTGGGCGGATGCCGCCCCCCGGGAAATCGCGGCTCCCGCATTGAGTTTCGACACGGCCTCGCGTTGCGCCGTTTCGGACAGATCGAATGCCGGGTTGCCCATGATGACGGCCGTCTTGCCGCCGCCGCCGCGCTGCGTCCGCAGCAAATCCTTGGTGCTGTTGACCAGCCGCAAGTCGTACTTTTCGAGCAACAGTTTTCCCGCCGGATCGCTGAACAGGCCGATCGGAACCTGGTTGAGAATGCCATCGGCGGCGATGTACACGCGCCTGGCGCCGCCCAGCGCCACTTCGAGAGGTTTCCAAAATGCGGCGTAAGCCGCGCCGGTGCCGGAGCCGGCGTCCGGCCGCGCGGCAGGAGCGGCAGAGACTCCCCGGCTGCGCGCCACCTCCGCGCGGTAAGCCGCCACCGGATCGGCTTCGAGCTTCTGCGCGTTGCCGAGCAACAGCATCCGAGGCGCGGCCGATGGCGTCAGAACCACGGCGGCATAAGCCTCGGCGTGGATCCAGCGGACGCCATTGTGCACCGGGAAGCGGACATATTCCACGGCGGCCTCGTCCGGTTTCAGCGCCTTCTGCACATCGTGCCAGGTGATCCGTGCCAGCGCTTTCACGTCCGCCAGCGCGGCCGAACGCTTCGCCAGGTCCGTTTCGATCGCGTTTGACTCCTGATCGAGCTGCGCCATGTTCCTGCGCCAGTCGGCATCCCCGGACGGAGCCGACGCCAGCTCGGCCAGTTGAGCCCGCTTGGCCGTGAGCTTGTCGAACAGGTCCACGGCTTGGCCATCGCCGCTGTCCAAAATCTTTGCCCGCAGCGCCGCCGAGTTGGACGCGATCAGGCCTTTTTCCCAAAGCAGCGCGTCGTACGCCTTGCCTGCCAACGCCGGATCGCGCTCGGCATTGGCCACGGCGAAGCTGAACAGGAGTGGGAACGCCCCGGGCTCGGTCCCCAGAAACTGCAGCCGCTGCCGTTCGCTCATATAAGTGAAGCTGGAATCGACTTGTTTGGCCAAGCTCGCCAAACCCCGGTCGAAGTAAGTCGCGGCTAACTGGGTACGTCCCCATCCATAGTAAGTGATGGCTAAGTCGAGCACCGCTGCGCGCGTGTCCGAATGATCCGGGCCGGCCGTGGCTTCCAGAATGGATAAGCCCCGTTTCTCCAGCGTCTCCGCGTCCGCGAATTTGCCTTGGCGCTGGCGCAGGCTGCCCAGGTCCAGCAGCGGGGCGACCAGGCCGTAGCTGGTGGCCCCGAATGCCTTTTCCTTGATGGCGATCACCCGCTCGTAGACCGGCGCGGCCTCCTCGGGCCGCCCGCCTGCGTCGGCCACGAACGCCAGATTGTTCAGGTCGTCCGCCACAACCGGGTGGTTCGGGCCCAGGCTCTTTTCGTCGATCGCCAGAGCCCGGTCAAACAACGGCCTCGCGGTGGGCACCTGGACCACATCCATATACAGATTCCCCAAGCCGCTGAGGATGCGCGCCACCCGCGGATCTTCCGGTCCGAGCGCCTTTTCGTCAATCGCCAGCGCCCGCCGGTAGAGGGCCTCCGCTTCCGGGTACTGGCCTTGATCCTTCTTGAGCACCGCCAGGCCGCTCAAAGTGAGCGCCACTAAGGGGTGTCCCGGGCCGAGCGATTTTTCCCGAATCGTCAGCGCGCGCCGGTAGGCCGTCTCCGCTTCGTCATAACGGCCCGCGGCGTAATCCAGCTCCGCCAGGTTGTGCAGCACCCTGGCCACCTGCGGATGTTCCGGCCCCAGCGCTTTTTCGTAGATCGCCAGTGCGCGGCGGTAGAGGGGTTCCGCTTCGGCGTACCGCGCTTGCTTCTCGAAAAGAGCGGCCAGATTATTCAGGTCCGAAGCAATCGTAAGACCCTTCCCGGCAGCCGCTTTTTCGTCAATGGCGAGGCCGCGCCGGTAAGTGGCTTCCGCCAGCGTATATCTTCCCTGGGCGGTATAGAGCGCGCCCAGGTTATTCAGATCGATCGCCACTGCAGGATGTTCCTTGCCTAACAATTTCAGGTGGATCGAGAGTGCCCTGATGTACAGAGGCTCGGCCTCGGCATACTTGCCCTGGCGGTAGCAGGCCTCGCCCAAATTGTTGGCATCCGTGGCCACGCCGGCGCTTTCCGGCCCCAAGACTTTTTCGTCGATCGAGAGCGCGCGCCGTTCCATCGTCTCCGCCTCTGCATATTTACCCTGCTCCTCGGAAATTTGGGCCAGGTTGCCCCAGTCGGTGGCGATCTCGGCATTGTCCGGACCGCCCGCCTTTTGACGGATGGCGAGGGCGCGCGTCAGCAGATCCCTCGCCTCCGGCAGGCGGCCCATTTTGAGATAGAGGAGCCCCAGATTGTTCAGGTTGGAAGCCACTTCGGGATTCTGTGGCCCCAGAATCTTTTCATTAATCGCCAGGGCACGGCGGTATAAGGGTTCGGCTTCCGCCCACCGGTCCAGATCCCCCAGCACCAACGCCAGATCGTTTAGCGAGGTGGCTACCTGGCGGCTCTCGGGACCGAACGTGGGCCCGGCAATGCGAAGCGATTCCTGCGCCACCGGCAACGCCTGTTCGAGTTTGCCCTCGTTATAAAGCTGCCTCGCGGCCAGCGTCAGTTGTCGCCAGCGGGCATCCTGGGCGGAGACCGCACAACCGAGCAAGATCAAGCCGGCCAGAACAGCCAGTGCCGCGCGCCCCGGCCGCGCCTTCCCTGCCCCATCGGTTCCCATTCGTGCCAACACAGCAGCCAAGCTCCCTCCACCACCTTGGGATAATCTATCACCGGCGCGACACCGTGTCATGCGGGGTTTCCGGGAGTTTCGGCACAAACTTCGGCCCGAAAGCCGACGTGGCCCGCGCCACGGGCGGGAACAACGCATGGTAACCTCTCAAGGTGACTATGAGCAGCCGGTCGCGGCCGCCTCGCTTCTCACGGGAGCTTCCGGTGCTCTACGAGGACGATGCGGTGGTGGTGCTGGATAAACCGGCGGGCCTGGCGGCTGTGCCGATCCAAGGCTCACATACTCCGTCCGCTCTGTCTCTGGTTGGCGCGAGACTGGCGCTGAAGAGGCGGCGAGCCTTTGTGGTCCATCGCATCGACCGTTTCACCTCGGGCATTCTGCTCTTCGCCAAGACGGAGCGCGATCGGGAGATACTGGTTCGACAGTTCCTCGCCCATACGCCAGTGAGACAGTACCTGGCGGTTCTTCGCGGGCGTCTCGATGCAAGCGAGGGAACACTCATCCACCATTTTCGACGCGTGGGAATGTTTCAAGAGCTGCGCACGGAGAGAGACGCGGAAGCGGCTAGGGCTGAACTTCGATATTCCGTGGAGCGGCTTTTTCCCGGCGCGACGCTGGCGCGGGTTGCGCTGGTGACTGGATTGCAGAATCAGATCAGGGCGCAGTTTGCGGCAATCGGCCATCCGGTGATCGGCGACCGGAAATATCACCCGCCGGAATCTTCCGAGCGGCTGATCGCCCGGGTTGCTCTCCACGCGGTACATCTTGAGTTTGTTCATCCGCGCTCACGAGAGAGCATCCCGATCGACTGCGAGCCACCGCGCGATTTTCAGCACTTGATTGCAGGCCTGTCACCGTTAGCCCGTGGGCGCCGACGGTGACGAGCGAGAGTGGGACACGTAGCGCGTCAGAAGCTCGGGATTGGTTCGGGTTGTGGCAGCGGTTTCTCGATACTGGTGGTTTTCAGTTCTCAGTTCTCAGTTCCGGAGCGGCGGGGGCGGGATGGGTTTCGCGGGAGGTTGGCTGTGATGTAACTGGTGTGTTTTCAATTGGTTGCTCGGATTGGTTGGGTTCGTTCGGTAACGGCTGATTGGGTTCGGTTGGTTTGCTCGGGTGGGGGAAGGCGAAGGGGTTCAGCTCGAAGGGGGTGCAGAGGGGTTCGGGGTTGACGGCGGGCTGGATTTTCGAGGCGGATGGCGGCGAAATTGTTGCCGGCGAAGCCGTGCCGGCAGGCGTTCGCGGCGGAACGGAGCTTCCCTGCGGGGGTCTTGGGCCCCGTACTTTTCTGGGCGTTGGCCCGGTTGGCAGCGAGGCGCGCTTCGGAAATCGGCTTTTTAGTTTGGTCTGACATACGGAATCCTTTTTAGTTGGAGACACCGGCGACATGGATCGCCGGCGCTACTGAGAATGTGTAGGGCAAGCTAAAGCATGCCCCACCTCAGAGTTGCATGGGGAGGGCGGGGTTTGAGGTTGGTGATGGCGGTAAGTTACTTGGAATGAAGGAGATAAAAATTTGACGAATCTGTGATAACGGTGTGGGCAGGATCGATGCTGCCGGCGGGCTGGAACGTTCCGTCCCGGGCCGCCCCGGGTCACTGGCGCAGGCGCTCGTGTTGTCGCCTCAGCCGAAAGACCCGGCGCAGGACCCCGGTTCCCACATTCGTGATCTTAAAGCGGATTGCGGGTCTCGTTCACACTCTGCGAATGAGCCAAACAACCAACACAATGACAATAATGGTTCCGACCACTCCTAAGCCGAGCATTTTATTTTTCCTTTGAAAACAAAGTGGAGCAAACGGAGCATGGATCATGTTCCTATCCGGCGACTTTGCAATTGTCGTGCCAAGCATTCGCTGACGGCTGTGGGCGAACGCAAGGAGTAGGGTACAAGGACGAATCGTGCCCGCTGAACGGTCCACGGCGGACTCATCGGGAACCCGCGAAGAGTGCAGGCGCTGCACATGGAAGTGCGGGACTTGCCGTCGCGGTTTTCCGCGAGAGGGGAAGCGACGCGGCAGGCCGGCGGCCTGCGCCGCGGGCGTGGTATTCAAGGATAGACAGCTATGAATGTGCCACCGATTCCGCAGGTCACGCTGGAAGAATTCGAGAAGGAGTACGGCGGCCGTCACCTGGTCCACGCCGCGGTGGATTACTGGGCGGCGCGGAAGCCGGACGAAGCCGCCATCGTGAATGCCACGCGGGGCACCCAACTCACCTGGCGCGAGTTGCAGCGGGGTTCGGTGGCGCTGGCCGGGGAACTGTGGCGGATGGGGTTCCGCAAAGGCGACTTCCTGGCGGCGTCGCTGCCGCTCGGGAACGAGCACATCCTGCTGGAATACGCCTGCTTCCGGTTGGGGGTGATTCATGCGCCGCTGGACCTTCGGTTGAATCCGGCCGAGGTGCTCCGCTCGCTCGGTTTGATCCGAGCGCGCGGGTACGCGTTTCCGGGCAAGACGGCGGCGGCGGATTTCGCCGCGCTGGGAGAAGCGGTTCGGCGCGACTGCGGCTTCGTGGAGCATTTCATTCAGTTGTCGGCGGCGGGCGAGTGCATCGCCGGCGCGGTCAGTTTCTTCGAGGTGCTGGCGCGGGCCGCCTCCGGCGCGGAACCGGTGGGAGGGGAGGTGACTGAATTCGATGGCGCGCAGGCGATCTTCACCACCGGTTCCACCGGCTCGCCCAAGCCGGCGCTGCTTTCGCACCGGGGCATCACGTGCCAGAACCTCTGCCTGGGGAAGGCGTTCGGCTTCGGTCCCCGGCAGAAGACGCTGTGCAACTTACCGGCCTCCCACGTAAGCGGGCAGGCCGAGATCCTCATGACTTCGCTATTCATGGGAGGAACCGCGGTTACACTCGAAGTCTTCGACCCGGTGAAATCTCTGGAAGCCATTGAACGGCACGGCGTGAGCCTGCTCGGGCAGATTCCAGCCATGTTCCAGATGGAATGGCGCACGGCGGAATTCGGGAGGCGCAACCTGGCCAGCCTGCAAACCGCGGTGTATGGGGGGCAGGCGGTGCCGCGGCCGTTTCTCGACCGGATGTTGCAGATGGCGCCGCGGATTGCGACCGGCCTGGGGCTCACCGAGACTTCCGGTTTCTGCACCTACACGCCGGTCACGGCGGAGGCCGATCGAGTGGCACGCGGCATTGGCTGGGCCATGCCGGCATACGCGATGTCGATCCGGGAGCCGATGAACGGCGACGGCTCGGCCGGCGCGGAGACGGCGGCGGGGGGGACGGGTCACATCTGTTTTCACGGCCCGCAGACCTTTCTCGGATACGTGAACGATGCGGAAGCCACGGCCGCCACATTGTCCACGGATGGGTGGCTCTATAGCGGCGACATGGGGCACACCGACGAGGACGGCTTGCATTTCTCCGGCCGGGCCAAATGGGTGCTGAAGCCCTCCGGCTACCAGGTGTTTCCGGGCGACGTGGAGAATCACTTCAGCGCGCTTTCGGAGCGGGTGGCCAACGTCGGGGTGGTGGGACAACCGCACCGCATCTGGAGCGAAGGGATCATTGCGTTCGTGGAAAAGCTTCGGGGAACGGATCTTAACGAAGCGGAACTGCGGAAGCACGCCCGATCGCTGACGTCCTATATGCGGCCGCTTCACTACGTGGTTCTGGAGGCCGGCACGATGCCGCTGAACCGGACGGCGAAAGTGGACATGGCGCGGCTTCGGGAACTGGCGGCGGACGAAGTTCGCAGGTTGCGGGAACGGGGCCGGTGGGACAAGGAGCAGGCGTAACGGCGGCGGCCGGCCAGCGAACTTCTAACCCGGTGGAATTTGAGCTGAGGAACAGAGCAACCGGATCAACAGGCCCCGGCTCAACCCAAATTCCACGACATCAGAAACTCGGAAGCGGGCGCCGGCAGGAGAGTTCGAGTTGCGGCCGGTTATTTCAAATCGCCGAAATGGACCGCCTCGGGAACGCCCGGCTTATCGAGTAACTGAATGGTGGTGGAAGGTCCGAGATCCACCGGGTTTCCCCAGGCGCGCAACGCCCAGACGACTCTCTTGCCGGGTGTGACTTCGAGCGCCTGAACGGGAGCGGTGGCGGGATCGACCGGCCCATTCCACTGATTAAACCAGGAATTGATTAGGGTGTTCCCGTTGGGCAACCGTTTCGCGATTTGCATCGAGTTGAACAGGTAGTCCGGCACGTCGGCGGGCGTAAATTCCCAGACGGTGGCCCCGGCGGGGTTCACTTCGCGAACCAGTTTCGCTCCGGCGATCAGAGTGTTGCCGTTCTTCAGGCGCTCCGCCGACCAGGTAGCGGCTCCCGGCGTGTAGGACCAGAGTTCCCTGCCGGCCGAATCGTACTCGACGACTTTGCCCATGTCCATGTGGGCCAGAAGCAAGGTGCCAGCCTCGGTGAGCCGCGCGTGACGGAAATGGCCGTGCACGCTTTTCGGGTTCTTGACCGGGACGACAAACTCGCGCTCGGTCTTGCCGGTGACGATATTGACGACTACCACCTTGGCGGGATCGCCGTTTTGCACGTAGAGGACGCGGTCCTTTCCGATAGGCTGCGCAGTGTGCACCTCGGTGCCGGGCGGAGCGTCATAGTGCCAGAGCGCCTTTTTGTCCGGGCCGATCAGGGTTACGCCGAATTGGTGCGCGAAGAGGACGTTGCCGTTCGACAGCAGCACGGCATCGCTGATTTCGCCCTTTCCGGCGGGATCGTGAAACTCCCAGGCGACCTTTCCTTTGCGCACGATGTACATGTCCTGCGACTTGGCCTCTCCGGCGTAAAAGAAATCGTGTTGTGCCAAACCCCTGCCGGGCAGCACGGCGGGGAAGCTGGGCTTGTCCGCCGCGGGATTGGCTTGCTGGGCGCGGACAGGGGTGACGGCGCCGACGGCGCCAGCGGCCACGATCAGGGCAAAGAGTCGCAGCGTTGGTTTGTTGTTCATAGGATGGAGCTCTCAGGCGCTTGTTCAAGACCCCCGCCAGCCTCTTATAGGCCGGCGAGCGGCACCTGATACGTTACCAAACTTCACCGTGCCCCAACCGGTTTCCGGCGCGCAACCAACCCGGCTTTTTCCGGCCCGCATGGAAATCCTGGCGTTGCTGAACTAAAATCGAAGCATGGAATCGTTAGCGGGAAAAATTGCCACGGTTACCGGCGGCACGCGCGGCATCGGCCGGGCCATCGCCGAGCGCTTGCTTCGGGATGGGGCGAAGGTGGCCATTTGCGGCCGCGGGCGCGAGAGCGTGGATCGCGCGGCGGAGGAACTGGGGAAATTGGGTCCGGTTTTCGGCTACCCGGCCGATGTGTCGCAACCGGAAGCGGTAGCCGGTTTCTTTCACGCCGTGGATGAGGCGCTGGGCGGTCTCGACATCCTGGTCAACAATGCCGGTGCGGGAATTTTCCGCAAGACCGGAGAAATGACCATCGAGGAGTGGCGGCACAACATCGATCTGAATCTCAACGGCGTGTTCTATTGCTGCCGCGAGGCGCTGGCGCGCTTCCGCCAACGGGGCGGCGGGCAGATCGTGAACATTTCCAGCCTGGCCGGCAAGAACCCTTTTTCCGGGGGCGCCGGCTACAATGCCTCCAAGTTCGGCCTCAACGGATTCACCGAGGCAATGCTGCTCGACCATCGCCACGACAACGTGCGGGTGTGTTCGATCGCTCCCGGCAGCGTGGCAACCGAGTTTATGGGTCAGTCCGGCCGGTCGGGCGACGCCAGTTGGATGATCGCGCCCGAAGATGTGGCGGAGGCGGTAGCGCTGGTGCTGCGCATGCCGGCGCGGACCATGGTGAGCTACCTCGAAATGCGTCCCGCGCGGCCGAAAAAGTAGCACAAGAACGCACAAAGGCATGCGTGCCTGCAGCGCAATGTCCACAGCCACGCTGGCGGACTTCTGAAACAGCGGACTAAGTATGCTGGGTTTTGGCGGGAAGCGTGCACAAAAATGCACAAAACCACGTCACGGCCAGGGAGCGATGGCCAAGTACCGTTTCTCGCTCGCCATCTCCCTTCTTGCACGTCTCCCGGCCGCCAGAGCCGATCCCTGACGGCCGGCCACCTGGCGCGAAAGGCCCCGCCCCGACTGTGGTATGGTGCAAGTGAGGACGGGGCCAAGTCCTTGTAACCCCGAGCCCTGGGTGAACGTCGGATTGGTTGTATGGCAACACTATCCGAGGCATTGCCACTCGCTGGGTTCGGCACTAAAATCGCAGCGAAATCTCGAGTGGATTATCAAAACACCCCGGAAGGCGCGCTGGTTTCCAGAGCCCAGAGCGGCGATGAGAATGCGTTCCGGGAAATCGTGGAACGCTATCAAAGCAAAGTCTTTTCCATCATCCACGGGATCGTGCGGCAACGCAACGACGTGGAAGATATCGCCCAGCAGGTGTTCGCCAAGATTTTTCTTTCTCTCAAGAACTTCGACTTCCGCAGTTCGCTGATCACCTGGATCTACAAAATCACCGTAAACGAGTGTTTCGATTACCTGCGCAAGCGGAAAGTGCGCAAGCTGGTTTACGAAAGCGACCTGAGCGAAGACGAGTCGCGGCGGGTGGAAAATAGCGAGCCGCAAGTTGACCGGCAGATACCGGCGGATGCCTCGCTCATCGGCCGGGACTATGTTGTGAAGCTCCTCTCCCGGGTTTCCGAAGAGGAGCGCATGCTGCTGATGATGAAGGAAGTGGAAGGCTATTCGGTTGAGGAACTGGCGGGCCGGACCGGTATGAACGAAAATACCATAAAAGTGAAATTGTTCCGGGCCCGGCAAAAACTGGTCAAGGCGGCGCAGCGTCTGGATCGCGCCCCCGGGCTGGTGGTTTAGAGTTGAAATTCCCTCCAAGCGGGCGGGCTCCTCGGGAGCACAAAGACTCGCCAGAGGGCAAGCGGTAACGTGTTGAATTGGCAAGGGAAGAAACGTATGCATGCGGTACTGTTGGACAGGCTTGAAGAGTACCTTGCCGGGACGCTGACCCCGGCCGCTCGTCAAACCTTCGAGACGCACTTGACCCAGTGTGAGTCCTGCCGCCAGGAAATGGACGGTCTGAAAGATGTCGCCGGACTGTTCGCGTCCTTGCGCAGCGACGAGACCCTGACCCCGTCACCCGCCTTCTATTCGAAGGTCATGACGCAGGTGGAGGAGCGCCGGTCCGCACCGCCGTTCTCCAACCTGTTTAATTTGGATATGGTGTTCGGCAGGCGGCTGGCGTATTCCTGCCTGTTGACCATCGCCGTTTTGGGCAGTTTTCTGTTCACGCGCGAAACCCGCTTTTCCAGCAGTCTTTCGCCCGCGGCGGTCATGGCCCAGCAAAACCTGCCGGTGTTCGACAGCGGCACCGGCCGGGACAATATGCTGATCACGCTGACCTCTTATGAGCAGTAGCTTATGAGCAGCGCCACGGCCGGACGGATCGCGGCCGGCCACCCCTGGTGGCCGCGCCTGGCTAGCGCCCTCACGATTCTTTTGGTGTTCGTGTGCGGCGCCGCGCTGGGCGCGGTGGTCATGAACCTGGGCCACGCCCGCCTGCATCAGCCGGCTTTCGATACCCCGGCGGGCAAGGCGCTCTACTTCGACCGCCTGCAAAAGGAACTCGACCTGACTCCCACTCAGTCGGAACAGATGCAGTCCATTCTCAACGACTTCTGGCAATACTACCGCACCGTGCTGAGCGACAGCCGGGCCCGCGTGGAGCAAATCCTCACCCCCGAGCAGCGCGTCAAGTTCGAGCACATTTTGGTGGAAGCCCAGCACCCGTAGGTGGCAAGCTGTGAACTTTCACAGGCTAAAGCCTGTGCCACCCTGGTGCTGTGTCTAATATGCTTTCGCGATAACCGCTCGCCGCTCCACCGGCACGCCGGTGACGATGCACTTCCCCGGGCCGTCGAACTGGTCGACCAGCGGGTGATTGCGGACGCTGGCCTTGAATTCCTTGACGCGCGCGTCGCAGGCCGGATCGTCGGCCAGGTGCGCCATGACGAACTTGCCGCCGCCCTTTTCGGCGCTGGCATCCTTTAATATGCTTTCCACTTCTTCGATGGAATTGGCGGTCACCGTGTTGGCCTTCAGGCGTTCGCGGGCGGCGGCATAGAGGCTCTTATGCATGGCGTCGAGCGTGGCGGAAACCGTGCCGGCCAGACTTTCCTGCGCGACGGACTCCTTGGCGCCGGTGTCGCGGCGCTTGACCACCGCTTTGCCCGCGGCCAGGTCGCGCGGCCCCAGCTCCAGCACCACCGGCACGCCCAGCCGCTCCCAATGGAAGAACTTGGCGCCCGGCGATTGGCCGTCCCGATCATCGACCTTGGCGCCGATATCCTTGGCGATCCTGTGGCTGGCTTCGAGCACCGCGCCCTTCTCTTCGTCCTTGCGATAGATCGGCACCAGCACGGTTTTCACCGGCGCGAGGCGCGGCGGCAGCACCAGGCCTTTATCGTCGGAATGGGTCATGATGAGGCCGCCGATCAGGCGCGTGGAAACGCCCCAACTGGTCTGCCAGACGTAGTCGAGCTGGCCTTCCTTAGTCTGAAACCTGACGTCGAAGGCCTTGCCGAAATTCTGTCCCAGATCGTGGCTGGTGCCGGCCTGCAGCGCCAGGCCGTTCTGCATCATAGCCTCAATGGAGTAGCTCTTCAGCGCCCCGGCGAACTTTTCGGCGTGGGACTTCACGCCCTTGATTACCGGCATGGCCATAACGTCTTCGGCCACCTCGCGGTAGATGTCGAGGATGCGCAGCACTTCCTCCACCGCTTCTTGGTGAGAGGCGTGCGCCGTGTGGCCCTCCTGCCAGAGGAATTCGGTGGTGCGCAGAAACATGCGCGTACGCAGCTCCCAGCGCACCACGTTGGCCCACTGGTTGAGGAGCATGGGCAAGTCGCGCCAGCTCTGAATCCATTTGGCGAAGAAATGGCCGATGATGGTTTCCGAAGTCGGCCGGATGACGTAGGGCTCTTCCAGCTCTTTGCCGCCGGCCACGGTCACCACCGCCAGCTCCGGCGCGAAGCCCTCCACATGCTCGGCTTCCTTGCGCAGAAAACTCTGCGGAATGAGCAGCGGGAAGTAGGCGTTCTGATGGCCGGTGGCCTTGAAGCGGCCGTCCAGCTCGCGCTGCAAACCTTCCCACACGGCGTAGCCGTTGGGCTTGATGACCATGCAACCCTTGACGATTTCGGCGGGCTCGGCCATGTCGCCCTGTAGGACGACGTCCTGATACCACTGGGCAAAATCCCGGTTGCGGGGAGTAATCGGTGATTCGGGCATATATGTTTATTTTTGCAAAAAGAAGTTGCCGACCAGCATGGAATCGATGCCGGAGGAATAGAAGCTGCGCAGGGCGTCGCGCGGGGTGCATACCAGCGGCTCGCCGAACAGGTTGAACGAAGTGTTATAGACCACCGGCAATCCGGTGGAGTCGCCGGCGGCGTGGAGCAGGCGCCAGTAGAGCGGATGCTCGTCGCGGTCCACCGTATGGACCCGCACCAGGTCTTCGCCCATGAGCGCGGCGGCGAACTTTTCCTTCCATTCTGGGCGCGCCCGTCCGACCGTGGCCAGCCAGCGGGCGTTGGGGCCGACTTCGAAATAGCGCGAGGCCAGCTCGGCCGGCACCGAAGCGGCGAACTTTCGGAACGGTTCGCGGTGCTTGATATACGCGTTGAGATTTTCGGTGGAATACGGATCGAGGGGCGACGCCAGAATGCTGCGATTGCCCAGCGCGCGCGAGCCCAGCTCCATCCGCCCGTGCATCCAGGCCAGGATTTTGTGCTCGTTCAACTGCGCCACGGCGGTCGCGACCACTTCGCCGACGGTCAGCAGGTAGTGGTAGCGCAGCTTGCAGTTCTCGATCGCGTGCTTGATATCTTCGGCGGCAAAGGACGGGCCCAGGCAGAGCGTATCGAGCGCGACTCGGTTTTCCTGGCGGTAAGTCCCGTGCCAGGTTTCGAGCACCGCGCCGATGGCCGTACCCGAATTGCCGCCATCCGGCTGCACGAAGACGTTTTCGTAATTGGCCGAAGTTTCGAGCGCCCGTACCACCAGCGCGTTCAACGCCAGGCCGCCGGCCACGCACAAATTGCGTCCCTTGCCGGCCATGCGGACGGCCGCTTCTTCGACGGCCCTTTGAACGCCGGCCGCGATGTGCGCCCGCAAGGCCTCGGGGATGCCGGCGGCGGGGTCGATTCCCATGCGCTCGTAAAAGCGCGGGCCGAAGCCGCCACCCTCCAGCCGCTCGGTGCCGAAGAAACCGCGCTCGATGCGCGGCCCGGCTTCAGTGACGTTGAGGATTTCGAAAAACAGGTCTTTGTAGCGATCGTCGCCGGCGGTGGAAAGCCACTGCACTTTGTGTTCGTCCTCGTTGGCCGCGAAACCCAGCAGTTCGGTGACGCGGCCATAGAGCTCGCAAAGCGAATCGGGTGCGTACTGTTCCTGCTCCAGGGTCATGCGCGCACCGGCGCCCTGCCAGCGCGAGCCGCAACAGAAGCTGCCGCCGCGATCGAGCGTGAGCACGGTTGCCTCGTCGTAGGGCGAAGGGTAATAGGCCGAAGCGGCGTGCGCCTGGTGATGATCCACCACCACGATGCGGCTGGAAGGAAACAGACCGCGCAGCTTCAGGTAGAAGTCCGACCCCGGCAAGGGCCGCGCCACGGCCACGGCGTCCACCTGCGCGGGTTTGGCGCCGGCCAGATCGAGACACGTGGCGATGGATTTCTCGGGCAGCCCGCCGTGGTCCCAGTTCTTGCCCCGCCGGACGAGCTTCGATTCCTCCACCGCGGCTACCAATTCGCCATCCCGCAACAGGGCGGCGGCGGAGTCGCTGAGAATCCCTCCGATACCGAGAATGATCACTTGCGGCCCTTTTCCCGTTTTTCGATCTTGGCCCAGGTGTCGCGCAGCGGCGCGGTGCGGTTGAAGACCAGCTTATCGGGCGTCGTGTCCAGGTCTACGCAGAAGTAGCCCAGGCGTTCGAACTGGAAGAACCGCATCGCCTCGACGCCGGCGAGCGATGGTTCCAGCTTGGCGCCGGTGACGACTTCGAGGGAATTGGGATTGAGGTTGACGGTGAAGTCCCGGCCCTCGGGCACGTCGTTGGGATCCTCTTTGGTGAAGAGGCTCTCGTACAGGCGCACTTCGGCATCTACGGCATGGGCGGCGGAAACCCAGTGAATTGTCGATTTCACTTTGCGGCCGTCGGGCGCGTTGCCGCCGCGAGTGGCGGGGTCGTAGGTGCAGTGGATCTCGGTGACGCGGCCGGCATCGTCTTTTACTACGCTGCGGCAGGTGACGAAATAGGCGTAGCGCAGGCGCACTTCGCGGCCGGGCGCGAGGCGGAAATACTGCTTGGGCGGATCTTCGCGGAAATCGTCCTGCTCGATGTAAAGTACTTTGGAAAACGGCACCTGGCGGGTACCGGCGGAGGCGTCCTCGGGATTGTTCACCGCTTCCATGTATTCCACCTGGCCCTCGGGATAGTTGTCGATTACCAGGCGCAGGGGCCGCAGCACGGCCATGACGCGCGCCGCGCGCCGGTTGAGGTCCTCGCGCACGTGGTGTTCCAGCAGGGCGAATTCCAGAATGCCGTTGGTTTTGGAGACGCCGATGGCGCCGCAGAAATTGCGCATGGCTTCCGGCGTGTAACCGCGGCGCCGGATGCCGGCCAGGGTCGGCATGCGCGGATCGTCCCATCCGCGCACGTGGCCGTCGCGCACAAGCTGCAGAAACCTGCGCTTGCTCATCATGGTGTAGGTCAGGTTCAGGCGGTCGAATTCGATCTGCTGCGGATGATAGATGCCGAGCGCATCGCAGAACCAGTCGTACAAGGGGCGATGGTCTTCGAATTCGAGGGTGCAGATGGAATGGGTGATGCGCTCGATGGAATCCGACTGGCCGTGGGCGTAATCGTAAGTGGGATAGAGGCACCACGCATTTCCGGTGCGGTGATGCTCGGCGTGGAGGATGCGGTACATGATGGGGTCGCGCAGATTCAGATTGGGCGACGCCATGTCGATCTTGGCGCGCAGGGTGCGCGCGCCGTCGGGAAATTCGCCGGCCTTCATGCGCGCGAACAGATCCAGATTTTCTTCCGGGCCGCGGTTACGGAAGGGGCTCTCTTTGCCCGGTTCGGTGAGGGTGCCGCGATAGCGCCGCACGTCTTCGGCGTTCAGATCGCACACGTAGGCCTGGCCGCCGCCGATGAGCTGGACCGCCCAGTCGAACAACTGCTGGAAGTAGTCGGAGGCGTAGTAGCAGCGGTCTTCCCAGTCGAAGCCCAGCCAGTGCACCATTTCCTTGATGGATTCGACGTATTCGACTTCTTCTTTTTCGGGGTTGGTATCGTCGAAGCGGAGATTGGTTTTGCCCCCGAACTCCGCCGCCAGGCCGAAATTGAGGCAGATCGACTTGGCGTGGCCGATATGCAGATACCCGTTCGGCTCGGGCGGAAACCGGGTATGGACCCGGCCTCCGAATTTGTTGCTCTTCAAATCCTCCCGCATGATCTCGCGGATGAAGTTGGAAGGACCGCTAGGGGGATTGGACGGCGTCATAGGCTTCTCAAACCGGGTTGTCTAACGTGCTCGGCAACTTGTCGATGGCTTGCCGGATGCGGCGCAGGCTGGTGGATTGCCCCAGGACTTCCAAGGTGGAAAACAGCGGCGGGGCGGTCTTGCGGCCACACACGGCCACGCGGATGGGCTCGAACATCTGGCCGGCCTTGATGCCCAGGCTTTGGGCGGCGTCGCGCAAGGACGCTTCCAGGGAGTCGTGCGAAAACGCGGTGGCGGCGAGCGTTTCGGCGGCCTTCTCCAGAACGCGCCCGGCCAACGCCAAGTCGCCCTTTTTGGGGACGAGCTCGGCGATATCGTAGGGCGCTAGTTCGTCGCGGAAAAAGAAATCGCCGACCGTGAGCACATCGTTGAGCAGGCGGATGCGCTCGCGCACCAGCGGGGTGATGCGCGCCATATAATCGGGCTCGATAGGGAAGCCGGCGCCGCGCACCACGGGCAGAAGCAGCGCGCTCAGTTCGGCCGGGTCGAGGGCGCGAATGGTTTCGGCGTTGAGCCAGACCGCTTTGGGATCGAACGGATCGGCGTCGGTGAAATTGACGACCGCGTTGCTACGATGGACGCCATCGAAGGAAAATAGCTCGATCAACTGCTGCCGGGTGAGTTGTTCCCGATCGTTCTTGGGCGACCAACCCACCAGGCACAGGAAATTGACGAACGACTGGGGCAGAAAGCCGGCATCGCGATAGGCGGTCACGCTCACCACCGGGCCGTGGCGGCGCTTCGAGAGTTTGGTGCCGTCGGGCGCCACCAGCAGGGGCAGGTGGGCGAATTCGGGGAGAGCGGCGCCGGCGGCCTCGAAAATCAGAACGTGCTTAAAGGTGTTGGTGATGTGATCCTGACCGCGCACGATGTGGCTGATGCGGAGGTCGGCATCGTCGGCGCAGGAGGCCAGGTGGTAGGTCGGCATGCCGTCGGAGCGCAGCAGGGCAAAATCCTCGATATCGGCGGTGGATTTGGCCTGCGGGCCGTAGACGAGGTCGGTAAAGCGAACCTCGCGCTCGGGATCGCGCGGCACGCGGAAACGCAAGGCGAAGGGCTCACCGGCGGCGGCGCGGCGGTCGCTTTCTTCGCGCGGCATCTCGCGCATATCGGGGTTAAAGAGCCAGGTGCCCTGGGCGCCGGATCTTTCGCTGTCGCCGCCCTGCGCCGGGGTGAAATCGCGATAGGCCAATCCTTTTAGAAGGATGGCGCCGGCCATGGCGCGATGGAGGGGAAGGCGCTCGGACTGGCGGTACTGCTCGTCCCAGCCGAGCCCAAGCCACTGGAGCCCCTCGAAAATCGATTCGAGCGACTGCGCCGTATTGCGCCCGACATCGGTATCGTCGATACGCAAAATCATGGTCCCGCCATGGCGGCGGGCATAGAGCCAATTGAAGATGAAAGTACGCGCGCTCCCGATATGCAGAAACCCTGTAGGAGACGGCGCGAAACGCACCCTGAGCATGAACAGGTTAGTATAACAGCCGGCGGCGGAGAGGCTTATGCCGCCGACGAACGGAGACGCTCTCACGGGCCGGTCCTTCACCTATACTAGCGGTAGGCGCAAAATGGCTCAGGTGACGAAGACGGATGCCGCTACTTTCGACCGGCGGCAGATTTACAGGCCGTTTCTGGAACATCTGAATCCAGCCGTCCTAACGCGCTCTGTTGCCGAGCGAAATCTCCTGGTGGTTCCACCGACATCCGACCCGCGCGATCCCACGCAGCCGCCGATACACGAAGTGTTTGCGGACAGGGCCGAACTGAACCGAGGGACACAAATGGCTCTGGTCGGAGGGATTGGGTCCGGAAAAACCACGGAATTGCTCCTGACCATGGACCGTCTCAGGCGTCACGATGACGCTGTCAACGTCTTTCTTGAGGCAAGCGAATTCACGGATTTCTCGGAAACCAATCCCGGCGCCATGCTTGCCGCTATTGGATTGCGGTTGTGCGCTCGGATTGGCAAGCTGTTTGGTGAGCCGTCTGAGCAGGTCCGGTCGGCGAGCGACAAGTTACGCAAATTGGCGTTAGGCACGACCGAATGGCACGGCGAGCCGCCGGATTCTGAAGAGTGGGATGGCATGTATGCGGTCCGTGTTCCCGGCCTTATGAAGCCTCGCTTTCCTGAGCTTAAAGAACGGGTTGCCGAGGTTAAGGATCTGCTTGAAACGGTTCTCTCGCGGTTTCTGGAGCGCGATAGTCAGATTACCGTACTTGTGGACGGGCTGGACAGACTGATCGAGCCAGCGCGGTTTCGCGAGTTCGCCGAGCAGGATTTGCGGGCCCTTCGGGGCACGAAAGTGACCATGATTGTGGCAGCCCCTTTGCTGTTGTGGTACGACCACAGTCGCTTCCTAGACGACTATTTCGACGTGGTGAAACATATTCCCGTCGCGGCGGTCGACCCCAAGGAATCCAGGTTTCTGAAGGACATTTTGAAACGCCGGGGCGCTGACGAACTGATGAGCGCGGCGTCGATCAACGACATTTGCCGGTTCTCTGGCGGCGTTCTGCGGGATCTGTTGGAACTGGCCCAATCCGCTGCGCAAGACGCCTACCGGGGTACGGAGGACCGCATCAGCAAGCAGCACGTTCGGGAAGCGGTCCGGCAACTGGGAAACCGGTATCTTGCGGGAGTCGGCACTACTCGAAGAACGATTATCCGGCGCCTGCTTCGGGACGAGCAATTTAGTCCCAGCAGTCCGGTCTCAAGAGACTTGCTCGTCAACCGGCAGGTTCTTGAATACTCTAAGGGCGGCCGCGATTATTTCCGGGTTCATCCCGCCCTTGTCGAGGTTCTGCCCGAGCCAGCATGATGAAGTTCTCCGCCATCACACCCTTTCGTCTGGTAAGGAGTCTTGGCGTGGCGGGAGCGCGGAATCCTGCAATCTATCTGCTGATTTGTGAAGGGCCGGCCGCGGCAACCGTCGAGGCAGATCTGCTAGCCGAGACCGCGGTGCAACTGGGCGGCTCGATCCACGTCAATACAGCTTCGCAGGTGCTCCGCGACGGGCTGCCGGGCTGGCAAGACGGTTCGACCAGGCTCATTTATTTCGACGCTTGGCTGCCCGATCTCGTCGCGGCGCTGGACCGCCATTCGGCCGCCTTGGTTCAGGACGGGGGCCAACTTCTGCTGCTTGCGGATGAGAAATCCGCGGAACGGCTCTTGAGCACGGCGCCAAACTTGCGTAGTCGTCTGACGGATGTTTTCCAGATTGTGCCAGACGACCTCTCGGGGGGACTGCCGGCTTGAGCATCGAGGATGAGTTGCAGCGGCTCGCCATCGAGCGAGAGAAAGCCTTCGAAGCTGCACTGGATGCACTGGATCTTGACCCTCCGGATCGCCTGCTCCGACAGATGCGGGCATACTTGGCGGAGCAGGAAGATCATAGGCGGATCAAACGTTCCGTGGAGAAGGCGGTTCAGCTCAGCCGTCAAGCTGATGACATCGAGCAACTGGATTGCCCTAGAGTGGAATTCACAGCCGGATCGAGCCTCGATTTTAAGGTCAAGATGAAGCGGCAGGGAGCTGGTTGGCGAATGACTCAGTTCCAGTTCCACCTGCACTTACCGCCTGGGGGGAGCGTGGACATGGTGCGGATTCACCTGAATGTGGGGCGGACACGGGACCCGCTGGTTGTTCCGCGATGCCACCTGCACATCGGAGACGGCAGGAGAGCGCATGTCCCCTTCCCGATCATGAGCCCGCGCTTGACCTTGCAGCTTGTCTGCGACGTGATTGAGCCCGACGTCGGCATAATGGGCTGAGCAAGGGCCGCCCGAGGCCGGCAGTCGAGTTCTGCCCGCGAGGCCCGTTACTTCTTCAGCAGGGCGTCGACGGCGGTTTGCGAGATGGCTTCATCCTCTTCCGATTTGGCGCCGCTGCAGGCAATAGCGCCAATGGTTTGCCCGTCCACCTTGATGGGCACGCCGCCCTGGTTCGGAAATGCGTCAGGAAAGGCGAGCACGCCCAGATCGCCGCTCTTGAGCTGGTCGGCAGCCGCTTTCGAGGGGCGGCCGTAGAGCGCGGCGTACCGCGCCTTGCGCTGAGCGAACTGAATCGTGTTCAGGCCGGCGCCATCCGCCTTCTGCAGGAACAAGAGGTTGCCGCTCTCGTCGAGAATGCAGATCGTCACCTGCAGGTTGCGCTTCTGTGCTTCTTGCTCCGCGGCCGCCACCATGGTCTTGATCGCGGCGAGGTTCAGGTACTTCCGGCTGGGTAAATCGGCGGCCATCGCCACCATCAGGCCGGTGAGCAGGAACGGAATCAATATCAATCGAGTCATGCGAATCATCTTAGCAGCCGGATGGTCCCTCTTCCAGCACTGGGGGTTCCACCGCACCTGTTGCACAGTCCCCGCCGGCGGAATAACAGGCCGGGAGGCCTGTCCCACCGGGGGTCAGATCCAGGCCGCCGCGGCGGTTCGGTCGCCGCCGGCGTCTCCGGTGTTCACCGTGCCGGCGGGCTCGATGAGCAGGATTTCGCATTCCTCGGCGGCGCAGGGGCGATGTTCGACGCCACGGGGCACGACGAAGAACTCACCGGCGCGGACGACGTTGCGTTGGTCGCGATAGTCGATGACGAGCTCGCCTTTGTGCACCAGGAAGAGCTCGTCGGTTTCGGGGTGAGAGTGCCAGACGAACTCGCCCTTCACTTTCACTGCCTTGAGGTGAAGATCGTTAAACTGCCCGACGATCTTGGGCGAGAAAAGGTCGGAGAACAGGGCGAACTTGTTATCGAGATTGACCGTCATGGCGGGCTCCGCGTCAATGTTAGCACCGGCTGGCAGGCATACGGCACAGTTTACCCGATGGGGCCGCCGGATGGGGCGGCGGCGGACTGCCACGCCAGAGAGACCCCAACGGGTTAATCTCCACGCGATTGACTGGCTTTCCCGCCTGGTGTTACTCTCTGTGATTAATAGAACCTGTTACTCCCTGAAAACCCATGGATGCAACGCTGCACGCCCTCGGCGAGATCCTGCTGAAAGCTGTGCCGACAGTATTACTGGTGGTTGTTCTCCACTTTTACTTGAAGTACGTCTTCTTTAGACCACTGAAGAAGGTGCTGGCGGAGCGCTACGACGCCACCGAAGGCGCCCGCAAGCTGGCGGCGCAGAGCCTGGAAAAGGCCGCGGCCAAGACGGCCGACTACGAGGCCCGGCTGCGCGTGGCGCGTACCGAACTGTACCAGGTGCAGGAGCGGCTGTACCGCGAGATGCAGGAGCGGCAGGCGGCGCAAGTGGCCGAAGCGCGCCGCAACGCCGAACAAATGCTGCGGACGGCGCAAGCGCAAATCGGGCTGGAGGTAGAGCAGGCCAAGGGCGCCCTGGCGGGAGAGAGCGATGCGCTGGCGGCGCAGATCACGGAAGCGGTTTTCCGCCGGAGCGCCGCATGAGAAAGGCACTGGCCGGACGCCTGGTGCGCGTCGTTTTGTTGGTTTCGCTGGCCGCCGGGATGGCGTTCGCCGCGGAAAAAGAAGCTAAGGGAGAAGACGACGGGCTGGCGATCTGGCGCACGGCGAATTTCGTGGTGCTGGTGCTTGGCCTGGGTTACCTGGCGAGGAAATTCGGCGGGCCGTTTTTGGCCGCCCGGGCGGAAAACATGCGGCGCGCGAAAGCGGACGCCCAAGCGGTGCGGCGGGACGCCGAAGAAAAAGCCGCGGCAGTGGATGCGCGCCTGGCCAACCTGGAAGCGGACATTGGCGCGTTGCGCGAAGAGTCCGAGCGGGAGATGAAGACGGAGAGCGAACGGCTGGCGCAAGCGACCGCCGCGGCTCTGGCCAAAGTGGAAGCTTCCGTGCAGCGGGAAATCGGCGCGGCCACCAAAGCCGCCACTTTTGAACTGAAGCGCCATTCGGCGCGCCTGGCGCTGGAACTGGCGGAGCACAAAGTCCGCGCGCGGTTGAACCCGCAGACCGAGGACGCTCTCGTCCAAGGCTTTGTGAGCGATCTCGACCGCCGGCCGAGGCTGGCCGGCTCCAACTAGAAATCCACATGCCGATCACTGCAGTAACCTCCCGATACGCGAACGCCCTTGCGGACGTAGTGACCGCGTCCGGCGCAGCCCTCGATCCCGACGCCGTGGCGGCCGAGCT
This sequence comes from Bryobacteraceae bacterium, assembly GCA_052148435.1. Taxonomy (GTDB): domain Bacteria; phylum Acidobacteriota; class Terriglobia; order Bryobacterales; family Bryobacteraceae; genus JBEKYD01. The sequence goes on along the minus strand of JBKQIF010000022.1, from coordinate 38,668 downwards.
GCACGCGTTTGCGGGCGTGGTGGGGGAATCCGCCGAACTGCGCAACGCCTTGCTGACGCCGGCCGTGGCGCCCGGCCGGAAGAAGGCCGTGGTGGAACGCATCGGCGCCATGCTGGGCATTTCCCGCATCGTCCGCAACCTTCTATTTGTGCTGGTGGACCACCGCCGCATCGCCATGCTGCCCGACCTGGCGACGGATTTCGAAGCGGTGATGGACGAGCGGCTGGGTTTCGCGCGGGCGGAGGTTGCGGCCGCCAGCGAGTTGACGGCGGCGCAGCGAACCGCGGTCGCGGCGGAACTGGAGCGGGTGACCGGCAAACGGATTCGCGCCCGTTTCGGGGTGGATTCGGCGCTGATCGGCGGGGTGGTGGCGCGGATCGGGTCCACGATTTACGACGGGTCGGTACGCGCCCAGTTGGCTGCCATCGGACGCAGCCTGAGCGCCGAAGGGGAATCGTAAGGAAGATTTATGGCTCATATTCGAGCGGACGAGATTAGCAGCATTCTCCGCCAGGAGATCGAAAACTACGAGCGGGCGATCGACGTAGCCGAAGTAGGGTCGGTGATTAGCGTGGGCGACGGCATTGCCCGCATTCATGGCCTGGAAAAAGTCATGGCCGGCGAACTGATCGAGTTTCCCCACGGGGTGGCGGGCATTGCCATGAACCTGGAGGAAGACCAGGTGGGCTCGGTGCTGCTGGGCGATTACACCGAGATCAAGGAAGGCGACGAGGTTCGGCGCACCGGCCGGATCATGTCGGTGCCCGTAGGAGACGCGCTGATTGGCCGGGTGGTGGATGCGCTGGGGCAGCCCATCGACGGCAAAGGGCCGATCCCGACCACGGCTTTCAGCCCGATCGAGCGGCTGGCGCCCGGCGTAGTGGACCGGCAGCCGGTGAAAGAGCCGATGCAAACCGGCATCAAGGCGGTGGACGCCATGATTCCGATCGGCCGCGGCCAGCGCGAGCTGATCATCGGCGACCGCCAGACGGGGAAGACCGCGCTGGCTCTGGACGCGATCATCAACCAGAAGGGCGGCGACATGATTTGCATCTACGTCGCCGTCGGTCAAAAGCGCTCCACGGTGGCCCAGGTGGTGAAGACGCTGGAAGATTTCGGGGCCATGGAATATACCATCGTCGTATCGGCAACCGCGTCGGAACCGGCGCCGATGCAGTACCTGGCGCCGTTTTCGGGCTGCGCCATAGGCGAGTTTTTCCGCGACAGCGGCCGCCACGCTCTGTGCATTTACGACGATCTTTCCAAGCACGCCGCGTCGTACCGCGAGATCTCGCTGCTGCTGCGCCGGCCGCCGGGCCGCGAAGCCTATCCCGGCGACGTATTCTATCTGCACAGCCGGCTGCTGGAACGCGCCGCCAAGCTGAACAACGAGCTGGGCGGAGGCTCGCTCACCGCCCTGCCCTTCATCGAAACCCAGGCGGGCGACGTGTCGGCCTACATCCCGACCAACGTCATCTCCATCACCGACGGCCAGATCTATCTCCAGGCCGACCTGTTCAACTCCAACGTGCGGCCGGCAATCGACGTAGGCATCTCGGTCAGCCGCGTGGGCGGCAACGCGCAGACCAAGGCGATGAAGCAGATAGCCGGCGGCTTGCGCCTGGACCTGGCGCAATACCGCGCGCTGGCGGCGTTCGCGCAGTTCGGCAGCGATCTCGACAAGGTTTCGCTGCAGCAGTTGAACCGCGGCAAGCACCTGTCGGAAATTCTCAAGCAGGGACAGTATCAGCCGCTGCCGATCGAGAAGCAAATATTGATCATCTTCGCCGGCACGCAAGGTTACCTGGACGACCTGGCGGTGGAACAGTGCCGCAAGTTCGAAGAGGATCTATACCGTTTCGTGGATAACGCCCACCGCGGGGTGTGGGAAGAGATTCGCACCAAGAAAGCGCTGGACGACGCGCTGCGCGCCACCCTCAAGGCGGTGATCGAGGAATTCAAAGCGCGGTTCGTGGCGGACCAGGCCAAGTAGGGAAACATGCCGAGCCTGATCGATATCCGGCGGCGCATCCGCTCGGTCAAGAACACGCAGCAGATCACCAAGGCCATGAAGATGGTCTCGGCGTCGAAGCTGCGGCGCGCGCAGGAGCGGGTGATTGCCGGCCGGCCGTATGCGTCGCTGCTCGGCCAAATGCTGGGCAACGTGGCGGCGGCCGCGGCCGGCGACGACCGGGCGGCCGAAAACCCGCTGCTGGCGGTGCGCGAGGAAAAACGCATTCTGCTGGTGCTCGTGACCGCGGACAAGGGGTTGGCCGGCGCCTTCAACGCCAACCTGATCAAGGGGGCGCAACACTTCCTGGCCGCACATCCGGCTTCGGAGGTAACGCTAGAGACGATCGGCCGCAAGGGGCGCGATTTCTTTCGCAAGCGCGGCGCGCGCATTGGCGGCGAATACTTGTACCTGTCGGCCAAGCCGCAATACGCCGATACGGCGGCCATCGCGCGCAAAGCGATGGACCTGGTTGGCAGCCGGGAAATCGACGCCGTGTATCTTCTGTTTAACGAGTTCAAAAGCGTGTCCTCGCAGAAACTGACCTTGAAGCGGGTGCTGCCGGTGGCCCTGCCTGAAAAAGAGGCCCCGACGGATTATATTTACGAGCAGCCGCCGGCGGAAATGCTGGGCGCGCTGCTGCCGAAGTACGTGGAAGTGGAGTTCTACCGGGCGCTGGTGGAATCCACGGCGTCCGAGCACGCCGCGCGCATGATGGCCATGGAAGCGGCCACCTCCAACGCCTCGGATATGATCGACAAATTGACTTTGTACATGAACCGCGTGCGTCAAGCCAGCATCACCAAGGAAATCATCGAAGTGGTGAGCGGCGCCGCCGCGGCGGAGTAGGAAACGGTATGGCAACGAGTGACGGAACTGTAATCGGCAAGGTGGTGCAGGTGGCCGGCCCGGCCGTGGACTGCGAGTTTCCAGAGGGGCAGATCCCCCTGCTGTACACCGCCATCCGCGTGGTGAGCGAAGGTTTCGAGGCGCCGCAGCCCATCGATATCATCTGCGAAGTCGAGCAGCACATTGGCGAGGGGCGGGTGCGCACGGTAGCGCTGCAACCCACCGAAGGCCTGGTGCGCGGCATGAAGGCCATCAGCCTGGGGCACCCGGTGGAAGTGCCGGTGGGCAAGGAAACCCTGGGCCGGGTGCTCAACGTGATCGGCCAGCCGGTGGATAAGATGGGGCCGGTGAATGCGCAGAAGTTTTATCCCATTCATCGCCCGGCGCCGTCGTTCGAGGACCAAGCCACCGAATTGCAGATGTTCGAGACGGGCATCAAGGTCATCGATCTGATCGAGCCCTATCTGCGCGGCGGCAAGATCGGGTTGTTCGGCGGCGCGGGCGTGGGCAAGACCGTCATCATTCAGGAGCTCATCAACAACCTGGCAATGAAGCACGGCGGCGTTTCGGTATTTGCCGGGGTGGGCGAGCGAACGCGTGAAGGCAACGACCTGTGGCTGGAATTCCAGGAATCGGGCGTGATCGATCCGCACGACTACCGCAAGTCGAAGTGCGCCCTGATCTACGGCCAGATGACCGAGCCGCCGGGCGCGCGCCTGCGGGTGGGCTTGACCGGCCTGACCGTGGCGGAATACTTCCGCGACGAAGAACACCAGGACGTGCTGCTGTTCATCGACAATATTTTCCGCTTTACCCAGGCCGGTTCGGAAGTGTCGGCGCTGCTCGGCCGCATGCCCTCGGCGGTGGGCTACCAGCCCAACCTGGCAACCGAAATGGGCGAGCTGCAGGAGCGCATCACTTCCACCAAAAACGGCTCCATCACCTCGGTGCAGGCGATCTACGTGCCCGCCGACGATTACACCGATCCGGCGCCGGCCACTGCCTTCGCCCACCTGGACGCCACCACCAACCTCTCGCGCGATATCGCCGCCATCGGCATCTATCCGGCGGTGGACCCGCTGGCCTCGACGTCGCGCATTCTGGACCCGCGCATCCTCGGCGCCGATCACTATCGCACCGCCCAGGCGGTAAAGGGCATTCTGCAGCGCTACAAAGATCTGCAGGACATCATTGCCATTCTGGGTATCGACGAGCTTTCCGACGAAGACAAGCTGAGTGTGGCGCGGGCGCGCAAGATCCAGCGCTTCCTTTCCCAACCCTTCCATGTGGCGGAACAGTTCACCGGCTTCAAAGGCAAGTACGTGGCGCTGGCCGACAGCATCAAAGGCTTCCAGGAAATCGTGGACGGCAAGCACGACGAAGTTCCCGAGCAGGCTTTCTATATGCAGGGCACCATCGAAGAGGTGCTGGAAAAGGCCGAGGCCCTCGAGAAGGCGTCCTAAGCGGGTGGAACCATGCCTGAACCCAACCCTGCCTCGATCGATCTGGAGGTCGCCACGCCGGAGCGCGAATTGGTTCGCGAGCCGGTTTCGGAAATTCAGATTCCCGCCCGCGAGGGCTACCTGGGCGTGTTGCCGGGGCATGCGCCGCTGGTCAGTATTCTGGGCACCGGCGCGCTGAGCTACACCGCGGCGGGTAAGAAGACCTACCTGGCAATCCAGGGGGGCTTCGTGGAAGTGTTGCCCGACCGCGTCCGCGTACTGGCCGATGTGGCGGAGCGCGGCGCCGCGATCGATCTCGACCAGGCTCGCGCCCAGCTCGCCGAAGCGCAGGCGCAGGCGCAATTGCCGAACGCCGAACCGGAAAGCTGCCTGGCAGCCGTGGCGCTGGCCGAAGCCCGCGTGGCGGCTGCATCGTCTTCGTAGACCGGGAGTCCGGGCCGCGGGTTGCAGGCGCGGTGATACCATATCCGCATGCGACGAATTGCGATAATGCTGGGCTGCGCCGTCCTGGCTGCAGTGGCGGCGGACGCGCCGGTGGCGCACGTATGGAAAGCGGCTGAGCTGCGGCAGTTGCCCACGACCCTGGGGCCGAAGGTCGACCCGAGAACGAACATGGCTATGGCAAGGTTGGCCGGCGTGGGAACCAACTCGGTCTCGTTCGCGTTGCGCGCGGCATCGGGCGGCGCCGAAATGCACGAGACACAGGCGGATGTGTTCGTGGCGCAGGCCGGGGAAGCTACCCTGATCACGGGCGGAACCATCGTGGATGCCAAGACCACCCAGCCCCACGAGGTGCGCGGCAGCGCGATTACGGGCGGCACGGAGACTCAGATCGCTCCCGGCGACTTTGTGATTATTCCGGCGGGCACGCCCCACCAGATGAAAATCGCCGCCGGCAAACAGTTCGCCTACCTGCTCATGAAGATCGGGCAATAAGAAGAGCTATCGGCGGTCAGCCGTCAGCTTCCGGCGGCCAGTTCGCTGATCGCCGATTGCCGAAAGCTGACCGCTCCTACAGCGGGGTGAAGACGCCGTAGCTTCTTGCCATTGTCTTGCGGGGGCGGCCGCGCGGGCGACTCCTCAGGGAGAGGCCGGTTTCGGTTTCCAGTTGGTGGATGAAGGCGGGCGAACCGAGCGGCCGCCCCGTCATGGTGGCGCGCCGAACCTGCTCCAAATCGAGCGGCGTTTCCTGGGCGCTGAGCAGTTCCTTCCATCGCGCCGGGTCCCAATCGCGCAGCGAGCGGAGCGCTCGGTGATTGGGGATGGCATCGGAATCGGGGCCGATGGAATGGTAGCGGGCGCTCGACCAGGGATAGTCCCAGGCGCGCTGTTCCAGGCCGGCACGCACCGGCCCGCGTTCGACGTAGCGCAGCACGGAATGCAAGAGCGCGGTTTCCACCGGGCAGGAACGGAACCGGCTATGCCAGAGGTGGCCGCTGCGGCGTTCCACGCGATTCCACGCCATGGTGTATTCGGTATTGGTGCGTCCCATCAGGCACGCCAGGGAAAACTCGCGCTGGGGCACCACCACCAGGTGCACATGGTCGGCCATCAGGCAGTAGGCCAGAATATGCGCTTCGTAGCGTTGGGCGTAGCGCCCCAACAAATCCAGATACAGGCGCCGGTCGTCATTGTAAGTGAAGATTTCCTGACGGTTGTTGCCGGCTTGGGTGACGTGGTGAGCAAGTCCGGGTATGATCACGCGGGGACGTCGAGCCATACTTCGCTGGTGGCGAAAACGGCGTGGAAATCTCAATTGTTTTGAGGACCGGCGGCTTCTCAAATCGAAGTTCTGGCGAGACTGCCATTGCCGAGGTTAGCCAGGTCGCGTTCCTCGCGTATCAGCGGCAGCATCGCATCGGTGGCGGAAGCGGGCAGGGGTTGCCCGGCGTGAAATACCCATACGCCGTGCTCTTTGGTAAGCGGTCCTGTCCCACGGACCGGGCGGAGAATGATCCGCTCACCGGCGCTTTCCATTTCCAGGCTGTCACCGGCCTCCAGACGCAGCTCTTCCCGCAGCGGCTTGGGAATGACGACGCGGCCTGCTTTATCGATGGTGAGACGGGTGATCATTCTGGTACAACACTGTGGGTTGACCCTTTCGTCGATACCGATGATACCGAAAGCTGCAACCAAACGACGCGGCATACGGACGTGCGTTCAAATCGGAGCGATTCATTAAGGCGGAAGGATTTTGCCGGCTGGTCGCGGCTCGGTCCAGAAAAGCTCGGCGTCGGACCGGCGGACGTAATTGGCATCGAGAGCTGCCGGGTCGGAAGCCAGACCGGCCTCCAGGCGGCCCAGAGCGATCGCGGCAATGGCGGCGGCCTGGGAGCGGGGAGCGGTCGCGATTGCGGCTTCCGGCGGCAGCGGCAGGGCCAACTGCTGGCCTTCGATGCGGATGAACTGAAGGTCCGCGGTGGGAAGCGTGGGCAGCCAGGCGGCGAGCGCAGCCACGACTTCCTCCGAGACCAGGTGGCCGGAGGCATTGTAGACGGCGCCGTAGATCTGGCCGCGGCGGGCATCGAGCACGGCAGCGCGTAACGGGGCCTGGCCGAAAGTGGCGAGGGCTTGCAAGCTGGAGACTCCCACGGCGGGCTTCGCCAGCGCTTCCGCCAAACCCTTCACGCATGCCAGGCCGACGCGAACGCCGGTGAACGACCCGGGCCCGGAAGCCGCCGCAAAACAATCCACGGCGGCGATACTCAACCCGTGGCGCGATAAGAGCGCGTCGATGGCGTTGTGGATGACGTGAGCGAATCCGGAGGGAGAAGCCAGGCTGATCTCCTCCAGGATAAGATCGCCTCGGGCCAACGCCAGACTGGCGTCGTCGCGAGTGGTGTCGAGAGCGAGGATCAAGGGCATGGAAGAGCGGTCGGCAATCGGCCTTCAGGGATCGGCTTTGGGCACTCAACAGCCAGTACGCCGCCGGCGTGAAAACCCAAAACCGGGACAAAAGTCCCGGTTCTTAAACCAAGAATCAATGACTTGCGGGCAAAAACCGGAACTAAGTTCCGGTCTCGCACCGCGCCGGTGTAGCGGACCGCCGACCGCTGAGAGCTTCTTCTCATCGATTCAATCCGAATCCCTTGGGTGACATAAAGACCGTTCCGTAGCCGTTCATGCCGTAAACACGGAGTAGAAGGTTGGCGGGGTATTCGTTGGCCAGGCCGGCGGGCGGATTAAAGGTCCCCTGCCGGGTAGTGCCCAGGACGCGATAGCCCTGGCGCCCTTCCGTCACTTCGCACGTCCAGAGCCAGAGCATGTTGCGAGTGCCGCGGGTGGTGCGCTTCAGCTTGACGGAGAAGTAGGCGGGCTTGCCGAGGGTGACATCGCCCGAAGGCGCGTCGATTTCGAACGGCACCTTTTCCGGGTTGACCTGGATTTCCTGCACGGGCGCGTCGCGGGATTCGAACTTGTATGAGCGGTTCATGCTCTGCAAGGCGCCCTCGCGCACCAGGTGCAGCACCCAATCGTGGAAGCGGTCGGGCGGCTCGCCGACAAAGTGCTCGCCGCTGTATTTGTGCCGCTGGGTGCTGCCATCGGCGGGGTCCATCCAGACGACGTCGTAAGAATGACGGGCGACGGTGAGTTCCACCGGTCCGGGCTTATCCACATAAACGATATATTCGACGTCGGGCAATGCCAGCGCGCGGCCGCCATCGAGCTCGAAGTACGGCTCCAGGTCCCAGTGGCGGGTGGTGAGCATGAAATCGAACCAGACGGTCATGGACCTGGCGCCGGGCGAGGTGGCGTAGGCCGGACCGGCGCCCGAGTTCTGATACACCGGATATTGGCCATTCATGGCGGCGTTCCAGAGGCGATGACGGAATTCGGCGGCGTCCGCGTCGGAGGGGGAAGACTTCCCCGCCCCGCTGTTTTCGCGGCCCAAACGGGCCACGGCGGGCTGCTGGTAAAGTTGGTGCTCGATAGCGCCGATAGAAGGGTCGGCGGTACCGTAGCTGAGGAAATCCATCCAGCCGCCATCGAGGAGCGGACCGGAGGTGATCTCAGCGCCAGTGGTAAGGGGGTGATGATAGCTGTCAAGCTGTTTGAGAGTGTTGCCGGTGTCGTCCAGGACGGCGCGGGACAGGTTGTCGTTCTCAAACGACGAGGCCAGCTCCCAGGTGACGTTCATGGCGGCGTAGCGGCCGGCGAGGAAGCGCAGAAAGCGGTGACGCGCGTCGGCGGCGGGCAGGGCGCGGGCCAGCGCACCGGCGCTCGATGCCAGCACCAGGTCGACCATGCCACCCTTTCGATTCCAGTAACGCACGCGGGTGTCCAGACGGGCGAATTGGCGAAGATCGGGAAGGCCGGAAGGGGACAGGGCCGCGTCCGGGCTGTCGCCCAGCACCAGACCGCGCAGGTGATTGAATTTCTGCGCCAGGCGGGCGTCGGCCACGCGCTGGAATTCTTCGTCGCTCCAGAAGGCGAAGCGCGGCTCGGTCACGGCCATCCAGAGGTGGGGCAGGTTGCGGGCTTTATAGGCCCAGTGATTGACGTTGGCTGGCGCGGCGAAGCCGGGGGAATCCGAGGCCGCGGCCGTGAAAAAGCCGGTCAGGCCGTTCCAGGCGTCGATATTGCTGGTCAGGCGATATTCCCAGCGCCCGGCTTCGGTGGGCGCGAAGCGCAGCGCCATGCGGCGCCCGCCGTCCCAGAAAGCCGGGATGCCGTAGGTGCGCATATTGGGCGAGCGCAACTCGGCCTTGAGGTCGACGGATGTATACGGATCGGGATGCGCCGCGGCATCGGGGCCGGTGAGCTCCAGTACCAGGTCGCAGGTGGAATAAGCCGGGGTATTATCGCAGGATGACGCAGCCGGCGGCGTGCTTTGCGGATTGAGGGTCAGCGGCGCGACCACGAGGAGTATCGCCCATCCCAGGCGCATAGAATTCCAGTGTGGCACAGCGGCGGGATTGCCAAAAAAATCCGGCGGCCGCTCGGAGGATAACAGCCGCCGGTGGGCCCACAGAACATCACTGTCCCGGGAGGCCAATCTTCAGAAACGCTCTCAGTATTAAGACGGTGTGTCAGGTACTAAGGTTGCAGCCCCGGCCCGTAAAACTGTGTCAACAAAGAGCCGTGCCGAAAACCGCTTCCTCGCTCGCGGCCCGGTGACTCGATCAGGCTCCCATCTCTTTGCGGATGGCGGCCGCAATCGATTCCGTAAACTGTTCCACACGTTCGGGATCCGGGCCTTCTACCATAACTCTGGCGAGCGGTTCGGTGCCTGAAAAACGGACCAGCACCCGTCCCGCTCCGGCAAATGCGGCCTCCACCGCCTGGATTTCCCGCGCCACCGCGGGAAGTTCGGTTAATTCTTTTTTTTCCCTAACCCTTACGTTTACCAGCTTTTGTGGGTAGATTTGCAGATCCGCTGTCATCAGTTCCAGGTCGTAGCGAAACAACTGTGATATTTCCAATACTTTTAGCGCCGTGAGTAGGCCGTCCCCGGTGGTGGCGCATTCGCGAAAGATGACGTGGCCGGATTGCTCCCCGCCCAGGACGGCGCCGGTGCGCACCATTTCTTCCAGGACATACTTGTCGCCGACCGGAGTACGAAGCATGCGGATGCCGTCGGCTGCCAGGGCCCGCTCCAGGCCCAGGTTGGACATCACCGTTGCGACCACCAGATCGCCGGGCAGTTTTCCCCGCGCGCGCAGGGCACGGGCGGCAGCCAGCAGCACGGCGTCGCCGTTCAGAATCTTGCCTCGTGAGGAGACGAAGATGGCGCGGTCGGCATCGCCGTCAAACGCCACGCCACAATCGGCGCCGGCTTCCAGCACCACCTGGCGCAGGGGCTCCACGCAGGTGGCGCCGCAATTCAGATTGATGTTTTGGCCGTTGGGCTCGGCGGCGAAGGCGGTCACGCGGGCGCCCAGGCGGGTGAAAAGCTCCGGTCCTAGCCGGTAAGCCGCTCCGTTGCCGCAATCGAGCGCCACGTGAAGCCCGTCAAAACGAACCGCCACGGCGGATTCCAGAGAGGCGAGATATTCGCTATCGAGCCCCAGGTCGGCATCGAGAGCCAAAGGCCGGGGAGAGAGACTTTCGCGCAACCGGAAGATTTCCCCCTCGATGCGGTGTTCTTCCGCATCGGGCAGCTTGAAACCGCTGTGGTCGAAAACCTTGATCCCATTATCGCGATAAGGGTTGTGCGACGCGGAAATCATGACGCCCGCGGCGAAGGGTCCGCTGCGCGTCAGGTAAGCCACCGCGGGCGTGGTAGTCACACCGGCAAAACGCACGCGCGCTCCACCGGCGGCAAGCCCCCCGGCTACTAATCCGGCCAGCCATGGGCCCGATTCCCGCGTGTCGGTGCCGATGACGACCTCCGGGGCAGCCTGGCCGGACGCCGCCTCCTGGCCTAGAGAAACGCCAAGTGCGTAAACCGTAGCCGGGTCGAGCGGCGCTTCGCCGGCGACACCGCGGATCCCGTCGGTGCCGAACAGTTGCTTTGCCAAACGCATTTCCTCCAGATGAGCAAATCGGATCTCAGCTTTGCGTTACGGGCTTTCAGCAGCCGGATTCGCTCTGTCCCCAAGCGTAACAGCTTTCGGCCTGCGGCTTGCTCTAAGTGGCGCGTTCCCAGGGTCCGCCCCAGCCTGGAGCCCTTGCGGTATTTCGCCGGTTAAAGCCTGGGCCACTTACATCCGATTAATTATGCTGGCCACGTAGCCGGCGCCGAAACCATTGTCGATATTTACAACGGTCACGTTGCTGGCACAGCTATTCAGCATTCCCAGCAAGGCTGCCAGTCCGTGAAAACTGGCGCCGTAGCCTACGCTGGTGGGAACGGCGATAACGGGACAGGAAACCATACCGCCGATGGCGCTCGGCAGAGCGCCCTCCATGCCGGCGCAAACGACGATGACGCGCGCGGCCATCAGGCGTTCGCGGTTGTACATCAGGCGATGGATGCCGGCCACGCCGATATCGTGAATGGTATCGACCGCATTTCCCATCGCCTCGGCGGTGATCTGGGCTTCTTCGGCAACCGGCATGTCGCTGGTACCGGCGCAGACTACGGCAATGGTGCCTTTGCCGGCCAGGGAATGATCGCGCCAGAAGCGGATGGCGCCGGAAAGGGGGAAAAACTCGCCTCCAGGCAGTTTCTCCTGAACCAGTTGAGCGCAGGCAGGGCTGGCGCGCGTAATCAACACATTGGGGGCGTGCTCGAGCAACGAAGCGGCGATGGCGGCGACCTGTTCCGGGGTCTTGCCCTGGGCGAAGATCACTTCCGGCATGCCGTGGCGCAGCAGGCGGTGATGATCCACCTTGGCGAATCCCAGATCTTCGAACGGCAAATGGCGAAGGCGGGTGAGGGCGGCGTCGATATCGACCGAGCGGTCCCGTACCTCTTCCAGAAGGGTTCGAAGCTGTTCCTGATCCATGCGGCTAGCATACCAAAGTGGCCGTAAGGGCTGCCGGATGAGGCCGAGGCTGCGGCCGGTACCCGATAAACTTCGTAGTAGTACCGGTGACGCCTACTTCGGTCTTAGAGCTTTCAGCCTATTGTGTCGCGCAGCTTGCTCGGTCAACATAGAGTGACGGCTTATGGACCTTCAAGGCAATCAGACACCAGATCAGCAGCCGCGTACGAATTGCGGGGGAGCAGAGGAACGGCGGGGGAAGAGCCGGTTTCCCCTCCGGGAGGAAGTGAAGTACAAAATGCTTCACTCCCGAAACAAGCCCATTTCCGGCGCCGGCAAGACACTAAATTTTGGCAGCCGTGGCATTCTGTTTACCACCGAGGAGCAGCTTCCGATCGGATATGTCGTGGAGCTTTCAGTCGACTGGCCTGCCATGCTGGATGGCACCTGTGCGCTGAAGTTTGTGGCGGTGGGGCGCGTGATTCGGTCCGAGCGGCACCGCGCGGCGGTGCGAATCGACCGGTATCAGTTCAAGACCCGTGGTAGCGCAGCCGCGCGGGCAGCCGGACGGTAGATTCCTCACAGGTGAAAGCCTGTGCCACCATTTCCAAGCGCTGCGGTGCACGGTGGCTGGCGAGAACGCCAGCAGGCAGATGGCGATATACTCGGCGCCATCCGCCTCCGGCGTGCGGTAGCGGATCCATTCACCGCGCGTGGCGATAAACAGCCTGCCCCGCGTGCACCGTGATCGGTCCGTGCTCCTACTCCACCCGCAACAAATTTCGAGCGGTCGGCAATCGGCTCCGGTACGCCTAGCTGACCGCTGAAAGCTCCTGTGCGTGCGATCATAGAGCATGGCCCGACGCTTTGGTGAAGGTGCTCGCAGCAGCCCAAAGCGGACTTGCCGACGGCGGCAGGGCATCGGTATACTGTCATTTTCGCTAGTACCCGTTATGATGGCGAAGGACGAATTCGATCCCCTGGCCCCGCAGCGCGAGGCGGCTTTCTTCTACGGGCTGTTTCTGCGCGGCCACGACGTGGACGACTTGCGCCAGGATATCGACGTGCCTCGCGCGACGATCGATAAGTGGTTGAAGGCCAGGGACTTTGAAGCCAGCTTCCGAACCAGTCTGCAGCGTGTTTACGCCTACCGCAAGCAGGTACTGGCGATTTTCGACGGCCTGGTGCTGAACGAGCAGAACCGGCCGCGGTTACAGTAGGGTTTCCCCTCGGTGGCCGGAATAGTATGCGCGAGGCACTGTCCCACTTCGCGGAAATACGTGGCGAACCGCTATTCGCCGCTTTGCTGCAGGAGTTTCGCCACCAGCCCGGTCCATCCGGTCTGATGGCTGGCGCCCAGGCCGGCTCCCGTGTCCCCGTCGTAGTACTCGAAAAACAACAGCAGGTCGCGCCAGTGCGGATCGTTTTCGAGCGCCGCATGGGAGGCGCAGACGGCGCGACGGCCGTTTTCGTCTCGCAGAAAGATGCGCGACAGACGCCGGGAGATTTCCGCCGCCACTTCCCACAGAGTCAACATGCGGCCGGAGCCGGTGGGACACTCCACCTTATAGTCGTCGCCCAGGTAGTGATGGAAACGCTGCAACGATTCGATGAGCAGATAATTGAGCGGGAACCAGACCGGGCCGCGCCAATTGGAATTGCCGCCGAATAATCCGCAGCGCGATTCCGCCGGCTCGTAATTCACCGAATAGACCTTGCCGCCGGTGTTCAGGGCATAAGGATGGTCGCAATGCGCGCGCGACAAGCTGCGGATGCCGTACGGCGAGAGAAACTCGTTTTCATCCAACATACGGCTGAGAATGCGCCGCAATTGGTCGGGATTGACGATGGCCAGCAACTTCCGCTCGCCCTTGCCGGGCACCGCCATGGAGGCCACGTTGTGGGTCAGGTCCGGCCGATGGCGGATGAACCACTTCATACGGCGGTCAAAGCCGGGAAGCCGCTCCATCACGCGCGGCTCGATGGTTTCCACCGCGAACAGCGGGATCAGCCCGACCACCGACCGCACCTTCAGCGGCTGGCGCCGGCCGTCCGGCAAGCGGAGAAAATCGTAGAAGAAACCGTCCTCTTCATCCCACAGGCTCACCCCATCGTCGCCGAGATGAGTCATGGCCCTGGCGATGAACAGAAAGTGTTCCCAGAACTTGCTGGCGACATCTTCATAGGAGGAATCGTCGCGCGCCAGTTCGAGCGCGATGGCCATCAGGTTCAGACTGTACATGGCCATCCAGCCGGTGGCATCGGCCTGCTCGATAAAGCCGCCGCCGGGCAGCGGCTCGCTGCGGTTGAAAACGCCGATATTGTCCAGGCCCAGGAAGCCGCCCTGGAACACGCTCCGGCCTTCGGCGTCCTTGCGATTCACCCACCAGGTGAAGTTGAGCAGCAGTTTGTGAAAGATGCGCTCCAGGAAGGCGCGATCGCCGTGGCCGCGCCGCTTGCGTTCGATCTGATAGACCCGCATCGCGGCCCAGGCGTGCACCGGCGGATTGACATCGGAGAAATTCCATTCGTAAGCCGGCAACTGTCCGTTGGGATGCATGTACCATTCGCGCAGCATCAGCACCAATTGCCCCTTGGCGAAATCGGAATCGATCAGCGCGAGCGGCAGAGTATGAAAGGCCAGGTCCCAGGCGGCGTACCACGGATACTCCCACTTATCCGGCATGGAAATCACGTCGCTGTTGTAGAGGTGAGTCCATTCGTGGTTTCGGCCGCGCCGGCGTTCGGCCGCGGGCGGCGGGAAGGCGGGATCTCCGGCCAGCCAGTCGCGCACCACGTAGCGGTAATACTGCTTGGACCATAGCATGCCGGCGAAGGCCTGACGCATCACCGAGCGGGCGTCGGCGGAGAGGTTCTGGGGCGTGACCGTATCGTAGAACCGGTCGGCCTCGCTAATCCGGTCGGAGAAGATCTGGGAGAAAGCGGCGCCGAAGGGCTCGGCGGCGGGCGCGTCGGCCAGGCGCAACGCCGCGGTCCTCGATTCACCGGGAGCCAGCGCAAGATGGTGATGGGCGGCGGCCTTGGTGCCGCGCGGCTCGGGATTCACGGCGCCGGCCGCGCCTTCGACCACGCGGCGGCCGATGCCGTCCTTGACAAAAGGCGCGCTGTTGGCGGAGCCCCAAAGCGCCTGGTTGTCGGTCTCGTTCTCGGTGAACAGCCAAACGGGCGAGCCATCCGCGTGAAGCCAACGCTTCCCGTACTGGGGCTCGGTCAGCTCGATGACGCCCGGCGCCGACAGGCGAAGCGAAGGCTTATCCACCGGCCGCCCCCACCTCCACGTATTGCGGAACCAGACGGTGGGCAGCAGGTCGAGAGAGGCCGGCTCCGGCCCGCGATTCGCCGCCGTCACGCGGATAAGGATGTCATCGGGGCCGGCCTTGGCGTATTCCACCAGCACATCGAAATAGCGGCTTTCCGCAAAGACTCCGGTATCGGCCAGTTCGTACTCCGCGTCCTGGCGGGTGCGGCGCCGGTTCTCTTCGCGCAACTGCCGGTAGGGGAAGGCCGCCTGCGGATACTTGTACAGATACTTCATGTACGAGTGGGTGGGAGTATTGTCGAGATAGAAGTAATACTCCTTTACGTCCTCGCCATGATTGCCCTCTTCGCCGGTGAGGCCGAACAATCGTTCTTTGAGGATTTCGTCGCGGCCGTTCCACAGGGCGATGGCGAAGCAAATCCGCTGGTGACGGTCCGAGATGCCGGCCAGTCCGTCTTCGTTCCACCGGTACGCGCGGCGGCCTGCGTGGTCGAAGGGGAAATAATCCCAGGCGCCGCCGTCGGGGCTATAGTCTTCGCGCACCGTACCCCAGGCGCGTTCGCTCAGGAAGGGGCCCCAACGGTTCCAATGAGCCCGCCGCAGCCGCGATTCCTCCAGGCGCGCCTGTTCCGCCATGGGCGCGTGATTGGGCATCAGGCCACCAGCAGGCGATGGTCCGGGCAATCCAGAGGAATCTCGGATTCGAGCCGATCGATCAGGCCAAGACCGTGTTCGGCCAGGAAAGGGAGGATGGAGTAGAGACGTTCCTGGAGATGCCGCTCGGGATAGACGAGGTTGTAGAGAGAACGCGCCTCGCGTATGGCCTGCAGATCGCGGCGCAGAATTTCGCGCGCCGCCTTGCGCCGGATTTTGTCCACCTGGTGGTGGATTTTGCGGTTGCTGGTATCGAGAGCTTTGGCCAGAGTGGGGTCGAAAGCCACCAACTCTGTGCGCAGCCGCGCCAGAGCCGTGTCCACGGTTTCGGCGGCGGCGCCGAGAGCGGCAGTAAGCTTTTCGGGCAACAGGCGCGCGGCGATCTGTTCGCGCAGCCGCTCTTCGCCGTGAAAAAAACTGCCGAGGGAGAGACCGTAACGCTCCAGGCGCGACTGGCTGGCGGCGTCCAGAATGGTGAAGCCGGCGCGCGGCACCACCACCGGCATACGGCCCAGCACAACGCGGTAGATGGCCTCCGATTGCGCCAGATAGGCGATTTCCGCCGGTCCGCCGATGTATGCCACCGTGGGCAGCACGGAATCCTGCACTACCGGACGCAGCAGAGCGTTGGGCGAGAGAGACTCGGCACGGCCGGCCAGTTCTTCCGCGGTCAGGCGCCGCGCTCCCAGCCGATAGTCGCCGCCGCCGTTGCGCCGTAAGGCGAAGCGCTTGCCATCCTCCAGCAGGAAGAAAAGCGACGTGTAAGGTTCGACATGCACCTGGGCGTGGTAGCCGGCTTGCGCCAGTGCCCGATTCCGTTCCAGAACGTCGTGGGTGAGCTCGCCGGCGGCCGCCACGGCTTTCCGCATGGCGGGCGCGGCCAGGGCGCGGAATTCCGGCGACATGGGATCCATGCGGGGAATATCGTAGCGCGCCAGCAGACGGCCCATCAGGTGGCTGAAAGACTGTCCCATGGTGCAGCCCGGGCGATACGCTTCGGCCACCAGATCGGCCACTTCCCCGGCGTGCGGCAGGCCCGCCAGAGCCCGGCACAGCCCGTCCACGGGTGGAGCATTCAAAACTACTTCGCCTACCGGTTGGCCGGCCGTCTGGGCGGCCACTTCCAGGCGCGCCGGGCAATGCTCGGCATCGTATACCCAGACGTGGTTCACCTCGGCGAAATCATGGTCTTCGGTAGCCAGCCAGAAGACCGGCACGGCGGGTATTCCATTTTCGGTAAGCCATTTGGCCAGGCGCGCGGCGTGCAAAGCCTTGTAGATGGTGTACGCCGGCCCACCGAACAGCCCGACCTGCTGGCCGGTGACCACGGCCACGGTGCCGGCTTCCCCCAGCCGGTCGAGCGCCTTGCTGCCGGGGTTGAAACGCGCCATGGCCCGGACCAGCGCCGCCCGGCGCTCCGGCGCGAGGTCGATGGATCGGGCGGCCGAGCGATACGCGTTCAGATCGCGAAAGGGATGGGTGTAATAGGGGACCGTGCGCTCGGGATGATAGAGCACGTCCGAAAACAGGCGTGTGGTGTGCGGCAACTCGGCCTGGCGGACGCAGGTAGACGACATGGCAATCGATCAGCTTAGCAGATGACGGTTTGGCGTCCAAGGTTGCAAATGATCGTGGAACCGGCCTCCTGGCCTGTCAAAGCCTTTTTCCGCAACCGCCTACCCCGCCGGCAGCATTTTGGAAATGTCGTTGTAAATCACGAAGGCCACGATCACCATAATGAAGACGAATCCAACCTTGAAAACGGCTTCCTTCACGTTCAGGCTCATGTCGCGCTGCAGAATGATTTCGATCAGCAGCATGAGAATGGAACCGCCGTCCAGGATGGGGATGGGCAGCAGATTGAAGATGGCCAGGTTGAGGCTGACGATCGACATGAATCCGAAAAATTCGGCCGGGCCCTCGCGCGCCGCCGCGCCGGAGAGCTGACCCAGGGCGATCGGCCCGGCAATCGTCTTGGTGGACATGCGGCGCTCCGCCATGCCCTTCAGAAACTGGACGATGATGAAGGCGTTCTTGCCATTCTGCTCCACCGACTCCCGTAGCGCCGGGCCGAGGGAAAGGCGGGTGGTCACCAGGTGCAGTTTCGGCTGCGGCTGCACGCCGATCATCCAGCGGGAGGGGCCATCCAGTTTGGCGTACACGGGCCGGACAGTGAAAGATTCGATCTGCCCTTTGCGGTCCACCTGGATAGTGATCGGCTTGCCGCCGCTGGCGCTGATGGTTTCCCGAAACTTGACCTGGGAATGAATCGGCACGCCGTTCACGGAGAGGATCAAATCGCCCTTCTTGAGGCCGGCTTTCTCGGCCGGGAAGCCAGGCTCGATACCCCCCAACTCGATCTGGCCGTGCTCATCCCACCCTGCGTACCCTACGCCGGTAAGCTGGCTCAAAATGGGAGTCACGGTATAGTCGAGGCGCTTGCCGCTTCGCTCCACGGTGACACGCATCGGCCGGTAGGCGCTTTGCACTTCCTCCAGGCCGACATCCTCCCAGTTGGGATTAGCCTTGCCATCCAACGCGACGATCCGGTCGCCATCCTCTAAACCGGCCTTGGCGGCCGGCGAGCCGGGCGCCACGTGACCGATTACCGCCTGCAGGTCGATATCGGCCACCCGCTGATACTTCACCATGTACAGCCCGGCCAACAATCCCACCGCCAGCACGAAGTTCATGAAAGGCCCGGCGAAATAGATAATCAGCCGCTGCCAACGCGGCCGATTCATGAGATGGCGCGGGTCGTCGGATTGCTCCTCGGAGAATTGCTCGCCCGCCATCTTGACGTAGCCGCCCAGCAGAATCAAGGAAAACCGATAGTCGGTCTCGCCCCGGCGGAATCCAAACAGCCGCGGGCCGAAACCGAAGCTGAACACTTCCACTTTGACGTTAAAATAGCGGGCCGCCCAATAGTGGCCTGCCTCGTGGATCATAATCATGACCCCGATCAGGACCAGCAGCCAGAGAATGTCTTCACCCCAAGCGAACATAATGCCTCACGCCGTCACCGCGCCGGCAGCGCGCGCCACTACCATCTCCCGCGCCAGCACTCGCGACTCGGCGTCTATCTCCAGAATATCTCCGATCGATTGAGGCGCATGCGCCGGCATGCGCGCCAGCGTCTCCTCAACCACCTCGTAGATCCCAGGGAACGGAATCTGTCCCTCCAGGAAGGCCTGCACGGCTATCTCATCGGCCGCATTCAGCGTACAGGTAGCGGAACCGCCGGCTTCCTGGCACCGGTAGGCCAGTTTTAGCAGCGGGAATTTGGCGAAATCGGGCGGCAGAAACTCCCATTGGCGCGCCTGCGACCAATCGATTTTCGGCACCGGCGCCTGGTCCCGCTCAGGATAGCTGAGCGCATACTGGATGGGCATGCGCATATCGGTGGCGGAGATCTGCGCCAGCACGCTGCCGTCGTGGTATTCGATCATGGCGTGGACGCTCGATTGCGGATGCACCACCACGTCGATCTCGGAAGGCGCGAAATCGAACAGCCAGCAGGCCTCGATCACCTCGAAGCCTTTGTTCATGAGAGTGGCGCAATCGATGGTGATCCGGTTTCCCATGCGCCAGGTCGGGTGCTGCAGCGCCTGGGCCGGCGTGACCGACCCCAGCGCCTCGCCCGGCGTGTTGCGGAACGGCCCGCCGGAAGCCGTCAAAATCAGCCGCGAAACGCTTTGCCGGTTGCCTGCCCGCAAACACTGGTGGGCGCCGTTGTGTTCGCTATCCACCGGCACCAATTCGGCGCCGTGCTCGCGCACCGCCTGCATGACCAGCCTTCCGGCCGAAACCAGTACCTCTTTATTCGCCAGCCCCACCCGCTTTCCCTTCCGAATGGCCTCGTAGGTGGCGCTCAAGCCGGTTACGCCCACGATCGCCGAAATCACCGTGTCCACTTCGGCCGCCGTCGAAACCGCAATCCGGCCGGCATCGCCCCAGCCCAGTTCCGGCCATTCCGAGCGTGGCAGACGGGTTGTTTCCAACCTGGCTATAAGACGATCCAGATCGCTCGAAGTCGCGACCACGGCCACCTTGGGACGAAACTCCACAATTTGGGATGCGAGTTCGGCCACATTTTGGCCCGCCACCAAAGCGTGGATGGCATACTTCCGAGGGTTCCGCCGGACCACGTCGAGAGTGTTGGTTCCGATTGAGCCGGTCGAGCCGAGGACGGTGATCGTCGTCATTACAGGGTCCAAGAATTGAACTGCAGGCGCTTACGCCATCATAACACGCAGTTTCCGGGTACCACCCCAACGGTTGGAACCGCTACGGGACTTCCGTGCTGGGGTGTGAGGCCCCGAACCCATGGTCGCAAAATCTCCGCCGGATCGTAATTTTTCTGTTTTTGGAAGAACCTCTGACCCTTTCGGGCGCCGGGGAGGATTGCTTCAGGGGTCTTTCTTAGAGGTTAGTCTCGCTTTGGTGGGAGTTGCCTCCCCGGCTTACTTCTAATAATAGAAGATTCCGATTTTGGAAGCAAGAGAAATCTTATTTTTTGTTTTAGCTCCAGTTGGATTTCGTACAATTCCTCTAACACATTGATAAAAAAGCAAAATCCGTCATTCCAGCGGCCTTCGGCGATTACCGGCAGGGGAAACGCCGAGGTCCTGGCCGGAATCGAGCATGAACCTCGCCCTTGGTCGCCGGTTACCATGCCTTGATTAAGGCCATCATGAGGTTGGCAACCATGAAATTCTGATTCAGCTTGGCTTGCAGGCGCTATCACGCGAAAAATCCCATCCAGGTCGCGATCACCAGGGCGTGCGTGACCATACCGGCTCGAATGTTGCCCGCCTGATTGCGAGCCCTCCCGCAGAACCAGCCAAGGGCGGCGGCGATCAGCGCCCAACGCCAGTTCGGGAACCCGCGAAACCAGAGGTGCACCACGCCGAAGGCCAGCGAAGCCAGCGCCAGGGCGGCCGAGCGGCTGCAGTTCCACTCTTCCAGCCATTGCTGCAGCACCCCTCGGAACAGGAATTCTTCGGATAGAGCCACCGTCCACAACATGCCGAAGAAGATGCCGGGCACCAGCCATACGGGCGCGCCGCCGCCCGCCCGCGCCGCGTGCAGCCCCAACGCCAGCACCGCTCCCACCGGCAGGAAATACAAATAGTTCACTGCCCCGGTGCGCCAATCGCGCAGATTGGGCCAGAAACCGTAGCCGGTTTCGTGGATGCGCCGCTCCAGCGTCAGCACCAGCACACCCAGGTGGATCAGAGTCAGATGCCCCAGAAACGACAGCCTGATTTTGAAAACGATGGGATAAATCGGATCGAAAAACTTGAACACGTAGACCGACGCCACCAGCGCCAGAAAGCCGAGGTCGGTGAGCGCGCAGAACGGCAGAATCCGGTACCACAGCCCCAAGGCCAGCGCCAGCGCCGCCAGCTGCACCGGAGCAGTCCAGTGGAATTCGGTGGCGTACGTCGAAGCCAGGTACGGCAGCGTGGCCGACAGCACCAGAAACGCCGGCAACGCCGGACCGCTCAGCCGCTCCCGCGCCGAAGCAAAACCGGCCACCAGATAGAATGGATATTCGATAAGGAAGGCGGCTAGGATTGGCAGCGCCGCCCAGTTCGGAATGCCCTTCAACCGCGCGTATCCCAACCCCGCCACGCCCAGCGCAATCCAACCGATCCATAGCGCCGCCCGGAAACCGCCGGACGTTCTGGCCATCGCGCTCATTGTAACATTCGGTCTTTTGGGGAAACGCCTGCCCGCCCAGGAGCCCTCGCCGCCGCCCAACCTGGTGAAACTGGTGGCGCATCGCGAAAGCGAAACCGAAGCCGAGCGCAACCAGTATCTCTATCGCCAGACCGTGGCCCTCGACGAATTGGACGATCGCGGCGCCGTCCGCGGTCACTATCGCGAAGTGCGCGACATCGTTTTTTCGCCCCAGCACGAGCGCACCGAGGAACTCATCGGCAAGCCCGAAAACACCCTCGTACACCTGGCGCTCACGCCGGAAGATTTCGAGGATATCCGCGACATCCAGCCCGTGGTCTTGACCGAGGACCGGCTCTGGAATTACGAAACCACCTTCCGCGGCGACGAAACCGTGGACGGCGTCGATTGCTGGGTGCTCCAGGTCCGGCCGCGCGGCATCCTCGCCGGACAACGCCTGTTCGATGGCATGATTTGGGTCGAGAAGAAAGAACTCAACATCGTCCGCCTCCAGGGGCAGGCCGTGCCGCAAATCCGCACCATGAAGTCGGAGAATCTCTTCCCCCGCTTCACCACCGTCCGCCACCCGGTGGATGGCAAGCACTGGTTTCCGGCCTACACCGTAGCCGACGACACCTTGCAGTTTCGCACCGGCCCCCAGCGCGAGCGCCTGCGCATCGGCTACAGCGGTTACAAGCGCTTCAGCGCCGATTCCATCTTCACTCCGAAGTGAGCTGTGCGCCGGTGGAAGATCACAGGCTGAAGCCTGTGCCACCTTGCGGCGGTTTGGTGGCACAGGCTTCAGCCTGTGTGAAGGCCTTTTTTGCTAGCCCCTTAGAACGTCACCCGGCCCAGGAACTGCAGCGACCGCGCCGGTAACTGGTTGGTCACCCCGGCCAGCGGAGCGCCGAAGCCGGCTCCCGGCGCCGGTCCGTTCCCGTAAGTGCCGCTGAAGCCCACGAAATTGGCGTGGTTGAGGCCGTTCAAAGCTTCGGCGCGCAGGGTGAGGTGTACGCGCTCCGCGGCGAAGGTGAAAGAGCGCTCCACGAACGGCGCGATGTCGTAGATCGGCCGCCCGCGTCCGATATTCCTGCCCACCACCACCCCGTCGATCACCGCGCGATCCGTGGTAGCCCCGGTATCTCCGCTGTTAGTGGTCCCAGTGGTGTAGTTATACGGCAGGCCCGACGCCAGCGTAGCCACTCCACCCACGTGAATCCCGTAGCGGGCGACATAGACACCGCTCAGCACGAAGCGCTGCCGCTGGTCGAAAATCGCGTTGCCGTTTTCCACCTTTCCGGTGAAGTTAGGGTCGTTGGGATTCTGGCTGGGAAGGTCGGGGTCGACGTTATCGATGGCGTGCGACCAGGTATAACTCGCCAGCAGCGACAGGTGCCGCGTGAAGCTGCGGCTCAGGTTGACGTCCAGCGCGTCGTAATATGCGTAACCGTCGTTCACGTCGCTTTGAATCACCGCGTAGGGCGGCTGCGGATTGGTGGCCGCGCCGGTATTGCAAGTCATGTTATTCTGCGCATACCACCAGATCCAATACGGGCGCGTGCAATTGGCCGCCTGCGCCGGCCGCGTCTGCCCCGGCTGCGTGCGGATGAAGGGAGACGGCGGATCGACGTCGAGCGGGCGGTTGATCTTGAGCGTGTGCGAACCGACGTAGTCCACGCTCAGCACAAAGCCACGGTTGAGACGCCGCTCGACACCCAGAGTCCATTGCTCGGAGTAAGGGCTGTACAGGCCGTTGGGATAACCGGTCAACGTAGACGTGGGGAAAAACCGGTTGTAATAAGACGCCATTCCCGGGCGAATGTACAGGCTGCGCAGCGGCTCGACGGCGCCGGCGGGGAAAGCCGGCAGCGGCGCGGCGGCTACGCTGGCGGGAAAGCCCACCTGGCCGGGCGCGGCGCTGTAATTGAAAACACCGGTCGGTCCGGTGAGCGCGTAGTTAGCTTCGGAATTGTCTACGATCTGCGAATAGTAAATGCCGAAACCTCCGCGGATCACCGTCTTTCCGTCTCCCTTCACGTTGTAGGCGAAACCTGCCCGAGGCGCGAAATCCTTGGTAGAGTTGGTAAAGGTCTGCCGCTCGTAGCGCGCGCCCAGATTGAAAGTCAAGTCCCGGCGGACGCGGTAATCGTCCTGCGCGAACAGCGACCACAGCGTGTCATCTACGGTGTAAGCGGCATTACCGTAGCTTTGGGTGTAAGTGGCTACATTCGAGATGTTATCCAGGTAGCTCGCGCTTTCGCAGGGCGACAGGCCGAGAGTGCAGCTCTTATAAATGAACTCCCCAAGATAGATCGGTCCGCCGAACTCCTTGCTGTTGCCGCCGGTGTGAGCGTGGATCGCGTCGCTGCCGAACTTGATCTCGTGCTTGCCGCGTACGGAGGAAAGGATATCGGCAAACTCGTATTGACGGTTCATCAGCAGCGCCGATTGCGAAGTGCCGCTGGTGAAAGTGCCCCCCGCCGATATCGGCACCGAGAATTCCGTCCCGTAGATCGCCGGCTCGAACTGGGTGATCGGGTCGGCAAGCTGGAACTGCAGCCGGACGTTGTTGATCCAGTTCGCGCTCAGCGTCGCGGTTTCGCCCACTTCCTCCGAGTAAGTGCGGCGCTTGAAGGTCCGCGCTACCGTAGGCAGCGAATTGCCGCCCACAATGCCGTTGGGATTGGTATCGTAAAAGCCGTCCACGTCGCTGCGGAAGAACAGGTTGTTGCGGCCGTCGATCTGGCGATCGATGCGAAGGAAACCCAGCCAGTCGCGATAGTGGCCGATGAAGTTGCCCGGGGCGACCGGCGAAATCACCGGCGAAGCCTTGTTTTCCATGCTGTACTCGCCGGCCGCGAAGAACTGCGTCCGATGGCTCGAGCCCACCGGACCCGAGAGCGAAACGGCCGCTTGATTGAGCGTATCGTTGGTGAGATCGTTGCCGCTGGTAGCCGTGGCGCTGTTGAAACCGTCCAGCGCGGCTTCGGTGGCGGAGGGCCGCCCCAGGTACAGTCCCTCGCCATGAAACTGGTTGCCGCCGCTCTTGGTTACGATGTTCACCGCGCTGCCCGTGCTCCCGCCGTATTCGGCGGTGAAAGCGTTGGTAAGCACGGTCATCTCTCCCACCGCCGCCAGCGGGATGTTGCTGAAGGTGGTCTGCCGGCCCCAGCCATCGTTATCGGTGGCGCCGTCCACCTCGAACCACGTCTGCCGCCGGCCCGCGCCGTTGGTCGTGAACAGGTTCTCGTTCATGAAAATGTCGCCCTGGTTGATGGCCGGACGATTGGCGGCGTTGAGCATGGGCAGAAACGTGATCTTGCGGTCGAACAGCGGGATCTCTTCCATTTCCGCGGAGCTCAAGTAGTTGCCGATCTGGGGCGCGTCGGCGCGCACGCCGCCGGCCGCGCCGGTAACGGTGACCGCGGTCTTGCCGCCGGCCACGCTCAGTTCCAGCACGATGCCCGCACTGGTGCCGCCCGCCAGGCTCACACCCTCCACGCTGCTATCCGCAAACCCCGTCTTCGCCGCCGTCACCGTGTATTTGCCGGCCACCGGGAGACCCTCCACGGTAAAGCCGCCCGTAGCGTCGGTGATGGCTTTACGCTCCAGTCCGGTTTGGGTATTCCGGACCGTGACCGCAACGCCGCCGATGCCGGCATGGCTGGCATCCACGGCGCGGCCGTTCAGAACCGCCGTATCCGGCGTTTGTGCCGTCAGACCGAACAAAAACAACCGGGCGAAAAGCGCCCATCGCAATGTACGTATACCGAGCATGCAGATAGAGACCCCGAGCGCATGTTTCTTGACGAGATTGTTAAGGAGTCCAGGTTAGCGCGCCCGCAGTGCTACTACCACTGATCGTAGGTGGTAGCACAGGCTTTAGCCTGTGACCTTCTTCACAGGCTAAAGCCTGTGCTACCTACAGCGTCCCATACCAGTTCAGCAACTGCTTGCCGAACAGCGCCATGGCGATCGCGGACGCTCCCAGAAACCCGCCGAAGGGCAGTTCGTAGGTAGCCGTATCCTTGCCCGTCAGCTTGATGTAGAGGTAACCCAGCAAGGAGCCCACCAGCGACGCCACCACCAGGGCCAACAACGCGCCTTCCAAACCGAGAAAAGCCCCGATCATAGCCGTCAGCTTCACGTCCCCGAAGCCCAGTCCCTCGCGTTTGCGGAGCTTGAAATAGATCCAGCCCCCAAACCAAAGCAGCAGCGACGGGAACGCCGCGCCGAACGCCGCGCTGAAGATCCATAAGAAACGCTCCGAGAATTGCACCCCCGCCAGCCAGAGCACCGCCACCGCCGTGGGATCGCGCAACGGGACGAAGCCCGCGAATATCAGCCCCGCCAGCGTGCCGCCCAGGGTGAATTCGTCCGGCAGGATGCGTTCTTCGAAGTCCGTAAACACCAGCGCCACCAGCATGGCGCTGAACACGCACATCTTGATCGCCAGCAGAGTCAACCCGACATACCACACGAAATAGCCGAACAACAGCCCGGTAATCAGTTCCACCGCCGGGTACCGGGGTGAAATGCGCGCCCCGCAGGCGCGGCACCTGCCGCCCAGCCGCAGGTAACTCGCCAGAGGAATATTGTCATACCAGGCGATGGTTTTCTCGCAGGACGGACAGTGCGAGCGGGGCCGTACCACCGACAAGTCGCGCGGCCATCGGTAGATACAGACGTTCAGAAAGCTGCCGATCAGCAGGCCGAACAGGAAGGCAATACTCGCTTCGATCACGTCAGAACCCTATGGTATACGTCCAAAGTCCCTCGCGCCATATTGTCGATGGTGAACTTCTCGGCTACCCGCTGGCGTGCATTGCGGCCCATCCGCCCGGCCGCGTCGCGGTCGTCCAACAACCGGCGGATGGCGCGGGCAATCGCGTGGGAGTCGTTTTCCACCAACAAACCGCTTTCTTCATGGGCGACGGCTTCCTTCAACCCTCCCACATCGCTGGCGATCACCGGTACCCCGGCCGACATGGCCAGCAGCACCGCCGAGCCCAGCCCCTCGCTCTTGGTCAGATAGACAAACAAGCTCGCGCGCCGCAAGTCGCGCTCCAGCTCGCCGGAGAATGTGATTTCAACCCCCGCCAGGCGGGCGGCTTCCACCGCCAGGGCTGCGCCCTTGAGCGGATCGCCGCGATTGTCGGCCGCCAGAATCAACGGCGGCTCGACCGGCGCCGCCGGCTCCAGCCAGGGAACCCCGTCGTAAACCACGTCGATCTTCTCCGCCCCCACCCCGCCCTTGGCCAGCACCGATTTCACGAATTCGGAAACCGCGATATAACGCCGCGGCCGGCCGTACTTCCAGCGTGATGCCGCCGAGTCGCCGACGGCAAAGTCCACCCGCCGCGAAACCACCAGCGGCGCCCCGCCCGCCAGCGCTGCCAGCGTATGCGAACGGGCGTCGTGCGCGTGTACCAGCTCGTGCCGCCGCCCAAGCCGCGCCAGCCGCGCCATGCCCAGCGGCTCCGCCCGCAAGCCGCGCCGCCGCGCCAACTCGTAGAGCGGCGTTCCGGCCGGCGCCAGCAGCGTGGATTCCACACCCAGCCCGGATAGCGTCTCCGCCAGGCGCAGCACCTGCCACTGCCCCCCGCGCATCCCGGGAAACCCATCGACTTGCAGCACCCTCATCCGCTCATGTTTCTCGCTTTCGCATATTTGAGAAACGTGTAGAAGGCGGCCATGTAGGAAATCACCAGTCCTTCGAATCCGTCCAGAAAACCGCGCTCCACGACATAGGTCTTCACAAACGTCCAAACCGGCGCGGCCATCACCCGCCACAGCGGCACCTGCACCCGCCGCGCCGCCAACTCCTGGGCGGCCAGCGTGGTGTACCGGTCCATGGTCTTGACGTTCTCGGCCAGCGATTCGCAGGTGAAGTGCAGGATGTTGGCCTCCAGGTGCCCTACACGGCCTTCGGACATCACGCTTTCGTGCACGAAGTCGCCCACCCAGCGGGCCTTGCCCCGGTCGTAGAGACGGATTTTGCGGTCCGGATACCAGCCCGAATGCAGCACCCAGCGGCCCAGGTAACGGGCCAGCCGCGGCATGGTGTACGCATCGAAACGCGGCCCGGTCTTCTTCAGGTTCCAGATTTCCGCTTCCAGCGCTTCGCTCAACGCTTCGTCCGCATCGAGCGACAGGATCCAGTCGTTGGCCGCCTGCTCCGCCGCCCAGTTCTTCTGCCCCGCATAGCCGCGCCATCCCGCTTCCACCACCCGCGCGCCCAGTTTCTCGGCCAGTTCCGTGGTGCGGTCGGTCGAGCCGCTGTCTACGATCAGAATCTCGTCGCAGCAACGCAGGCTCTCGATCGCGCGCGCGATGTTGCGCTCTTCGTCCCGGGTGATGATGGTGGCTGTGATCTTCATTGCCGCTTACAGGCCGCCGTTGGCAATCGGCGCAAAGCTGAAACAGAGCAGGAAGACAACCAGAGCCACCCAACCCAGGCGGCGCCGTCCCGCCTTGAGCGGCGTCGTATCGTAAACCAGCGGATGCCTGCGTCCCAGCACCAGCAGCACTATTCCCCATAGCGCCCAGCCCGGCCAGAAATAGTATCCCATCGGCAGCAACAGCAGGCTCAACCCCGTCGATGCGACACGGTGAAGGCGCGGGAAAAAAGAGTACAGAATGTGGCCCCCATCCAGCTGCCCGATCGGCAGCAGGTTCATGGCCGTGGCGAACATGCCCACCCAAGCCCCTCGCGCCATCGGGTGGAGACACAAATCGGCCGATCGCCACGCCGGGAAAATCGCGCGCCCCAGCAGCCATTCCAGGCCCGGCACGCCGAACTCCAGGCTGCCCCGATGGCCGATACCCGGAATCGCCTTGGACAAGGAAATCCCCACCGCCAGCGCCGGCAACAAAAACGCGAACCCCGCCAGCGGTCCGGCAATTCCGATATCGAACAACACCCGCTTGGAATAAATCGGAGAGCGCACCCGAATGAAAGCCCCAAACGTGCCCAGCACCGGCGACGGCATGAAATACGGCAGGCTGGCGTCAACCCCGTGATAGACTGCCGCCAGGTAGTGGCCAAACTCGTGGGCCAGCAGAATCGTCAACAAGGTGAGCGAAAACGGCAAGCCGCGCACCAGTGCGGCCGGATGGTGCCAGAACCACGGATACAGAGCGAAGCTGCGTTCCAGATCGAACGGCACGTTGCGCTCGAAATCGAACTGCATCGCCGCGCCCACCAGCGAGGTGGAAAGCAGCGTCACCGCGAACAGCAGCCCGTAAAGCCAGTAGCGTTCACGGGGCGGATCGATCCCCACCGCCGGCGCCACCGCGAACGCATCGGCATCGCCGCTCGATGCGGCAAACGGAAAAGGCGCCGGAGGAGAATCCTGGGTGGACACAGATGGTTGACGCGCCGCCGGCTTACTGCAGCGTCTGCAGTTCCTTGCCGGGCTTGAAGCGCACCGCCTTACCGGGGGGAATCGATACCTCCGCGCCGGTGCGCGGGTTGCGGCCGATCCCGGTCTTGCGCGGCTTCACGTTGAACACCCCAAATCCCCGCAGTTCAATCCGGTCCCCCTGTTCGAGCGCCTTTTTCATCGATTCGAACACGGTTTCGACCGCCATCTCTGCTTTGGTCTTGGTAATACCGGTGCGGTTGACGACTTCGTTAATGATATCCAGCTTGATCAAAACACTCCTCCTCACGGGCGAGGATCTGCCAAGTTTTTCACCTCGCATCGGTCAACCACATGATAAGATTGAATTTACTGCATGTCAAGCGACCGTGTCCAGACTCAGCCAGCCAGCGTTACGAGCGAACTGTTCCGGCACGCTTGCGGAAGCTTCCCAACCGGCGTCGCCATCGCCACTGTAACCGACTCCCGCGGCGCGCCCCATGGCCTCACAGTAAGCTCTTTCACCTCGCTTTCCCTCGATCCTCCGCTGGTGCTGATCTGCCTCGGCCACACCGTCACCGTCATCGATTGCTTCCGCGCCGCCGGGCATTTTGGTCTCAGTGTTCTGGCGGAAGATCAGCAGTCGATTTCCGAGCGCTTCGCCAGGCGCGGCCACAACCGCTTCGCCGGCGTCCCCTGGCACAGCGGCGAATTCGATGTGCCGTTGATCGATGGCTCTCTGGCGGCGATCGTCTGCGCCGTCCATCAGCGCATCGGCGCCGGCGATCACGACATCCTGATCGGCCGCATGCTCCGCGCCCACGTCTCCGACGGCCTCCCCCTGGTCCATTGCGCCGGGCGCTACACGCGCCTGGCGGAATAAGCGACCCGGTGGGGCAGACCATCGCATTTTGTGGTCTGCCATTCCCGGTTCTCGTGGCGCGGGCCCTCTGGCCTGCAGCGTCGGCTTTCGAGCCGACGTTTTTTTCCGCCGAGACTTATGGATTCATGGAGTACTCGTCAAGATACAGGCGGACCCGGCTCATGAGCGAGTGGGCTTACTCGCCAGCTCCCGCTCCCAGCGGGCCGCCGCCTCTTCCTGCTCGGCAATGTCGGCCTCGATCTCATCGCGGTTGCCATGATAGTACGCCAGCGCCGCGTGGACTTGTGCCAGCGTCAGGTGCGGGTATTCCAGGGCAATCTCCTCCGGAGTCATGCCCATCCTGTAGCAGATCGCGATCCTGCTTACGGTCAGGCCCGTCCCGGCAATCTTCGGCCGTCCCCCACGCACTTTGGGATCGCGGTCGATTAAGGTCCCGATCTCGATCACCGATGCCACGCCCATAGTATACTGCCCGCGACAAACGGAACCCGGCCCTCCGCCGCGGCAAGCCAAAAACACGCCGTCACTCAGCGCGCGCCGGCGGCGTGCACCATCAGAATGATCCGCCGATAAGAAGTCAGCCGCGGCGAACCGTCGTCGGTCACCGCCAGAATGATGTGTGCTACGCCCGCGCCTGAGCAAGGCAGAACATTCGGCAGCCACGGCTCGTGACAAACGGCCGTCGGCGTCACCACTGCCTTCGAGGTGTCGGCCCCAGCCAACGTGACCGAAGAGAGGTTCGTCCCGCTGCCGCCGGCCTCCGCATAGTGAAACCACTGGTAATGCAGACTCTGCCCATCGGGGTCGCGGCTGCCGCCGGCATCCAGCACCACCGCCTTGCCAACCTCGGCATCAACCAC
Source organism: Bryobacteraceae bacterium (assembly GCA_052148435.1). GTDB lineage: Bacteria > Acidobacteriota > Terriglobia > Bryobacterales > Bryobacteraceae > JBEKYD01. Next base: position 8,249 of record JBKQIF010000022.1, on the reverse strand, counting down.
GATTGGAGCCGTTCCCGCTCTCCCATTCACGTCAACCAGAGGATTGTGATTGGCATGGGCGTAGTCCTGAATCGTCCAATCCATCCGCGCGGCAAAATCATCCTGGAAAGCATCGCGCCAACGCCAGATCGTAGCCTGGTCCGACGTATAAGTCCCGCCGTCCACGCCCACCACCGTATCCTGCGACGTAACGCGCGAAAACAGGTCGCCGCCTTGCGTCCAAATCGCATGGGTCTCGCCATAAGGCTGACGGTAAACGTAGCGCCCGCCCCAGCCGCCCCAGTCCGGCCTGCGATACGCATGCAAGCCATTGTCGATCAATCCCAGAAACGAAGGCGTATCGCCCTCCATGATGTACGCGAATCGCGGATACAGCTTCCCCAGCGGTCCTTTGCTCCGGATATTGGCGTCCAGCCACGCATTCGTCACGGTCGAAGAGTCCGCGCCCGCGCCATTTCGGTAGTAAACGTCTCCGCTGATCCCGGTCCAGGTCGCGTAATAGTATCCGCCGCCGTCGGGCGCCGATGGCTGCACGATGTAGAACAGATCGGGAAACTCGCGCCGCATCCACGGTCCCGCATCGTCCTGATCTGAAATCGAGGAGACCCGAAGCTTGGCCACAAACTTCGCCACTTCCGCAGACGAGCGCGTAGCCCGAACTTGAATCAAAGCCTCGGCCAGAGTATTCGCCCCGCCCCACACCGAGATCCAGAGCGGCCGCGCATCGTCGCGATCCACGGCGCCAACGATCGCTTTCGCGCCGTCCGACATCTTGCCCACGCCCGTGGCCGCCATGCCGTACCCGGGCTGCCCCGAAAAGACGCGCCCCGCCAGCTCATCCGCCGTAGGCCAGCCCTTCGCGTTCAGAAGCAGATTGGGCCGCACCTCGCCGTAAGCCTGAATCAGCGTACGCATCGTCTCCGGATGCACTGCATTCTTCTGCCACGTCGAGGTCGCGGCGATCAACGCTTCAATATCCAGTTCGTTCGAGTACAACAGCAGGCGTACCAGCGACATCTGATCGTCCGGCTCGTTGCCGATGTCGCTGATGACGATCAAGCGTGGATGCCCGGCAAAGTCGTCGACACGATCCGGCGGACGAGTCTCCGCTCTCAGCGAACCGCTGAAAGTCAGCGCCAACGCCGCCAGCGGAACAATTAGCCTGCGCGTTCGACGATGCAGGACGACCCGAACAGCGCAACTTCCGGAGTGTGCCGTATTCACAGTGCCATTGTATGTTGTAGCGGCCCACCGAGCAAAGAATCAATAACTTACGAGACAAAACGGGGACTTTTGTCCCGCTTTGGCGGGCTTGGGTGAGGCGGGTGACGTGGCAGCGGTCGGGCCTTGTCCGGCGCTAGACTCAAGGGGATGGCTCAACCTCTCTCTTTCCTCAGCGACCAGTTGACTGAATGGCGCCAGGCCGGCACCTATCAGCGGCTGCGCATTCTCGAATCCGCATCCGCGGCCATGTCCCGTTTCGACGGCAAGGAAGTCATCAACCTGGCGTCCAATAATTACCTGGGCCTGACCACTCACCCCAAGCTGCGCGAGGCCGCGCTCGAAGCCGTGCGCCGCTACGGCGTCGGCTCCGGCGCCGTCCGCACCATCTCCGGCACCATGAAGCTGCACATGCAGCTCGAAGAACGCATCGCCGCATTCAAGAACGTGGAAGCTTCGGTAGTGTTTCAATCCGGTTTCGCCGCCAATGCCGGCACCGTGTCCGCCATTCTCTCCGCCGAAGATCACATCGTTTCCGACGAGTTGAACCATGCCAGCATCATCGACGGCTGCCGCCTCTCGCGCGCCAAGATCCACGTCTTCCCGCATAAAGATGTCGCCGCTGCCGACCGCATCCTGGGCGAGCTCGATTCCCTGCCCGGCCATAAACTGCTCATCAGCGACGGCGTCTTCTCCATGGATGGCGATATCGGCCGGCTGCCCGGACTGGCGGAGGCAGCCGCCCGCCACGGCGCCATCATGATGGTGGACGACGCGCATTCTTCCGGCGTGCTGGGCCGCAACGGCCGCGGCACCATCGACCATTTCGGTCTCGACGGCAAGGTGGATATCCAGGTCGGGACGCTGTCGAAAGCCATCGGCGTGCTGGGCGGCTACGTCTGCGGCAGCCGGGACCTGATCGAGTTCCTCTACCATCGCGCCCGGCCTTTCCTCTTTTCCACTTCCCATCCGCCCGCCGTGGCCGCCGCCTGCCTGGCCGCCTTCGACGTGCTGGAGCAGGAACCCGAGCGCATCGACGCCCTCTGGGCCAACACCCGCTACTTCAAGCAAGGCCTGGCGGAGGCCGGCTTCCGCATCGGCGAGAGCGAAACGCCCATCACCCCGGTAATCACCGGAGAGGCGCGCCTCGCCTACGAACTGTCCCGCAAACTGTTTGAGAACGGCGTATTGGCTACCGGGATCGGCTTCCCTACCGTGGCTAAGGACAAAGCCCGCGTGCGCACCATCGTCACCGCCACGCATACCCGCGCCGAACTGGATCGGGCGCTGGAAGTATTCCGCCAGGTAGGGAAGGAACTGGGGTTGGTAAGGTAGCCGCAGACCATTTGTGCACAAGAATGCACAAATCTGCTGCAACGGGCGGGGTGAACAGGTAATCGAATGAGGAGAGGCGCCTGAAAGGCGGCTGCAGCCGGAATTGCCCTGCCCCACGGTTGTAACCCGTTTATTTTCAATCGGCACAAGAGTTCTTTGTGCATTTTTGTGCACGACTGTGCGGCATTTCCGGGCTGCCTTTGTGCAGTTTTGTGCAGGCGAATGGGCGTAAAATAGTCCATATCCAGGAGGGAAGATGGCGTACCAGTTGACTGTGAACGGGCGTACGTATTCGGTGGACGCGCCGGCGGATATGCCCTTATTGTGGGTGCTGCGCGATCTACTCGATCTCCGCGGCACCAAGTACGGCTGCGGTATCGGCCAGTGCGGCGCGTGCACGGTGCATTTGGGCACGACGGCGACGCGCTCGTGCCTGATACCGGTTTCGGCGGTGGGCAGCCAGCCCATCACCACGCTGGAGGGGCTTTCCGCCGGCGGCACGCACCCGGTCCAGCTCGCCTGGGAAGAAATCGACGTACCGCAGTGCGGCTATTGCCAGGCCGGACAGATCATGTCGGCCGCGGCCTTGCTCGCCAAGAACCCGAAGCCTACGGATAAGGATATCGATTCGGCCATGAACGGCAACTTGTGCCGTTGCGGAACCTATCTACGGATCCGCGCGGCGGTGCATAGGGCAGCGGAATTGACGAGCGGCCATCCGGCGAAGAGCTCGGCGGCGGCTGGGAACCAGGAGTAAGGAGGCCGAAAATGAAAAGCACTCGAAACAGCCTGATGGAACGCCGCTCCTTTTTGAAGATCGGCGCACTGGCCGGTGGTGGAGTGATGCTCAGCCTGTATACGGAACCGGGGGGGAAGGCGCAGGGCCGCGGCGCTCCGTCGGCGCCGCCCGATCCGCACAACTATATCCGCGTCGCCGCCGATGGCACGGTCACCATCATGGCCAAGAACCCGGAAACGGGCCAGGGTGTGCGCACCATGCTGCCGATGCTGATCGCCGACGAACTGGACGTGGATTGGAAGTCGGTCAAGATCGAGCAGGCCGATTTCGACGATTCCAAATACAGCGCCCAGACCGCCGGCGGCAGCACCGCGACTCCCGTCAACTGGATGCCCATGCGCCAGGTGGGCGCCGCCGGCCGCGCACTTTTCGTGGCCGCCGCGGCCCAGACATGGAACGTTCCGGCCGGCGATTGCGCCACCGCGTCGGGGCGCGTTTTTCATCGGGCATCCGGCCGTTCGATGGGATACGGAGAACTGGCGGCCAAAGTGGCCAGCCTGCCGGCGCCGGCTCTGTCGGAAGTGAAGCTCAAGGACCCCAAGGATTTCAAAATTATCGGCCACGGGGAGCCGGGCAACGACGTACACGCGATCGTCACCGGAAAGGAAATTTTCGGCATCGACGTGAAGGTGCCTGGCATGCTCCACGCGGTGTATGAAAAGTGCCCGGTGTTCGGCGGCAAGGTGGTCAGCTCCAACCTGGAAGAAATCAAGAAGCTGCCTGGAGTGAAGCAGGCATTCGTGGTGGACCGGTCCGCACTCGCCGGCGCCGCGATACCGGGCAAGCCCTTAGCGATGTCGGCCATGGCGGTGGAGGGGCTCCCCGAAGTTACCGGCGCCGTGATACCGGGCGAACCCGGCCTGGTGAGCGGAATCGCGATCCTTGGGGAGACCTGGTGGCACGCGCAATCGGCGCGCCGGAAACTAGAGGTCAAGTGGGACGAAGGCGCGCGGGCCGGACAGAGCAGCGCCGGTTTTGCCGTGCGCGCGGCAGCCATGAGCCAGCAGCCTCCGCAGCGGACACTGCGCGCCGATGGCGATGCGGAAGCGGCCTTGAAGAGCGCAGCCAAGGTCCTCGAGGCGGCCTATTCCTACCCGTTCATCGCGCACGCGCCGCTGGAACCGCAGGACGCCACGGCGCACTTCCACGACGGTAAATTCGAAATCTGGACCAATAGCCAGCTTCCGGGCAATGGCCGCCGGCTGGTGGCGCAAACTCTGAAGGTTCCCGAAACCGACATCACGCTGCACATGGTCCGCGGCGGAGGCGGCTTCGGCCGGCGCCTGACCAACGATTACATGGTGGAGGCGGCCTACATTGCCAGACAGGCCGGCGTCCCGGTCAAGCTGCTGTGGTCGCGCGAAGACGACATGACGCACGACTACTATCGCCCCGGCGGCTTCCAGTACCTGAAGGCGGGCCTGGATGCGGCCGGGAAGATCGTGGCGTGGCGCAATCACTTCATCAGCTACGGCGAGGGCGAAAACTTCGTCGCGTCAGGCGCCATGGGGCCGACGGAATTTCCGCAGCGCTTCATTCCCAATTACGCGCTGCACTCGTCGGTACAGCCGTTGGGCATCAAGACGGGGGCGCTGCGCGCTCCCAGCAGCAACGCGTTCGCGTTCGTGATTCAGTCGTTCATCGACGAGTTGGCGCATGCCGCCGGCAAGGACCCGGTTCAATTCCGCCTCGAACTATTGAGCGCCGGACCGGCCGTGGAACCGCCAGCGCCGGGCGGACGGCCGGGATTGAACGCCGACCGCATGAAGGGCGTGGTAAGCCTGGTGGCCGAGAAATCGAATTGGGGGAAGCGGCCGTTTCCCCAAGGCACGGCCATGGGCGTGGCATTCCATTTCAGCCATCTGGGATATTTCGCCGAGGTGGCCGAAGTGAAAGTGGATGCGGCGAGCAAAGTCAGGATTAACAAGGTCTGGGTAGCCGCCGACGTGGGAAGCCAGATCGTCAATCCGGGTGCGGCCGATAACATCGTTCAGGGCGGGATCATCGACGGTTTGAGCGAGCTCATGAGCCAGGAAATCACGCTCGAAAAGGGCCGGGTGGTGCAGACCAACTACGACAAACACGGCATGGTTCGTCTGGCGCAAGCGCCGCCGGAAATCGAAGTGCATTATCTGAAGACCACCTTTCCGCCAACCGGTTTGGGCGAGCCGGCGCTGCCGCCCATTCTGCCGGCGGTGTCGAACGCGATCTTCACGGCCACGGGGAAGCGAATCCGCGCGTTGCCGCTGTCGAAGTCCGGTTTCAGTTGGGCGTGAGGAGCGGGGTGATAGCGGCATGCCTGGCGGCGCTGCTGGTGGCGGCGGCGCCGGCGCAGGATGAACGGCGCGCGGCGTCGCCTAACGGGAAACTGGAATTCCGGATATTCGTCGCGCAGCAGGAGAGCGGCCTCTCGCGCCTGGCTTACGAGGTGACGTACGCGGGCGAGCGGATTCTGGAAAAGTCGCTGCTCGGGTTGACGATTCATAACCAGGAACCGCTGCTGGGCGAAAACGTCGGGCTGATCGGCTCGCGGTTGGGATGTGAGGCCGGACGTTACAATTCACTCATCGCCGAGTACATGCAGAACGGTTCGATCGGCCGCCGCATTAACGTGGAGGCGCGCGTCTGGGACAACGGGGTCGCGTTCCGCTACGCGATTCCGAGATCGACACCGCTGGAAGAAATTCTGATCGAGGACGAAGATACCGAATTCAGCTTTGCCCCGGATACCACCGATGCGTCGGCGATCCGGCCCGGGATGCGCACGGAATTCCCGTGGCTTGTGCGCCAGAGCGGGACGGGCTGGCTGGGAATCTACCAGGCGGAATCGGCCACCTACCCGCGGGCTTTCCTGGTGTATTCGGGCCGCGCCGCGGTGGCCACCGAGTTACCGGAAAAACCGGGCGAACGCGGAGTTGCATTTGCGGGAACCACGCCGCTGGTGTGTCCGTGGCGGATTGTAGTGATAGGCCGGGACGGCGCCGGCCTGGAGCAATCCGGAATCGCCAGAGACTTGGGAAGGTGAACGTAGCGCAGGCATTCTTGCCTGCCGCGCCGAGATTCCGAACTGACCGCTCGATAGCTATCGAATTTAACCATCAACTATTCGAGTGGGTCCTTCCCCCACTGGTAATCTGCCCCTTTGGGGCACACAGACGACTCTCGGCTCTGCAGGCTTGACAGCCAGGCTTGACAGCCTGCGCCACGGCTACGCGGTCGCTTTATGCGATTCGTGAATTTCCTGCAGGCTCCAGACGCGGATGGGGTCGCGCTTGCTGGCGGCGATGGCGTCGGCCGCGGCTCTGGCGCCGCTCATGGTGGTGATGCAGGGGACGCGATACATCACGGCCGAGCGGCGAATGGCTTTTTCGTCGAAGAACGCCGGCGCGCCGGTGGTGGTGTAAATGGCGAGTTGGACCGACCCGCCTTTCAACAGATCCACCACGTTGGGCCGGCCTTCGTTCACTTTCAGCACGGTGCGGCATTGCAAACCGGCGTTGCGCAGGACGGCCGCGGTGCCGCGCGTAGCTACCAGCGAAAAGCCCATTTCGGCGAACCGTTTGGCCACTACGACGGCATCCGCCTTGTGGTGATCGTTGACGCTGAGAAAAACCGTCCCCTTCGGCGGCAGCGGCGTTCCGGCGCTGATCTGCGCCTTTAAGAAGGCCTCGCCGAAGTTGATCCCCACTCCCATCACCTCGCCGGTGGAGCGCATCTCCGGCCCTAGCGCCGGGTCCACGCCGGGGAATTTGTTAAACGGAAAAACCGGCGATTTGACGAAATTCTGCGCCACCGAAAGCGTGCTGCCGGTGGTGAAGCCGTAATCGGTCAGCTTGCGGCCCCACATCAGCCCTACGGCGATTTTGGGCAGCGCCACGCCGGTAGCCTTGCTCACATACGGCACCGTACGCGACGCGCGCGGATTCACCTCCAGCACGTACACGGTTCCGTTCTGGATGGCGTATTGCACATTCATCAGCCCCACCACCTTGAGCGCCTTGGCCAGGCGGATGGTATAGTCCTCAATGGTGCGCAGGGTCCCGGCGGGGATGGATTGCGCCGGCAGCACGCACGAGCTGTCGCCCGAATGCACGCCGGCCTCTTCGATATGCTCCATGATGCCGGCGATCAGCACATCGTCGCCATCGGCCAGGGCGTCTACGTCCACTTCGGTCGCATTTTCGAGGAACCGATCCACCAGCACCGGCCGCTCCTGCGAAAAGGTGACGGCCTCGCGCATGTACTCGCGCACCATTTCTTCGTCGTAAGCGATCACCATGGCGCGTCCGCCCAGCACGTAACTGGGCCGCACCAACACCGGGTAGCCCAGGCGGCGAGCCACCGCGCAGGCCTCTTCCACGCTGGTCGCGGCGCCGTTGGCCGGGCACGGAATCGCCAGCTCGTCGAGCAGCTTGCCGAACAGTTTGCGGTCTTCGGCCAGATCGATGTTGGCCGGATCGGTGCCGATGATCGGCACGCCCAGCCGCTTCAGCGGCAGCGCCAGATTGAGCGGCGTCTGCCCGCCGAACTGCACGATCACGCCCGACGGCTTTTCCGTGTCGCAGATATTCAGCACGTGCTCGAGGGTGAGCGGCTCGAAGTACAACCGGTCGCTGGTGTCGTAATCGGTGGACACGGTCTCCGGATTGCAGTTGACCATGATCGATTCCACGCCCATTTCCTGCAGCGCGAAGGAGGCATGGCAGCAGCAGTAATCGAACTCTATGCCCTGGCCGATGCGATTCGGGCCGGAGCCCAGGATCATCACTTTTTTTCGGTCCACTGGATCGGCTTCACAAGAACTTTCGTAGTTGGAATACAGGTAGGGCGTGAAGCTCTCGAATTCCGCCGCGCAGGTATCCACGCGGCTGAAAACGGCCGCAACGCCCAGTTG
>JBKQIF010000021.1:0-6589 GCA_052148435.1 Bryobacteraceae bacterium | reverse complement strand
CTCACCGCTCGATAGCTATCGAATCTAACCATCAACTGTTCGAGTGGGTCCTTCCCCCACTGGTAATCTGCCCCTTTGGGGCACACAGAAGAGTCTCGACACGGCACGCACGAGTGCGTGCGCCACGTCACCGCAAAATGGTGTAACGGTGCCACGAATGCTCATCAGTCCTGGAATGGTGCCAGTCCCGACGTTGATTTCCTCTTGCCAGATTTCCAGTCTGTACGTGACGCCTTCTTCTTCCTTTTGGCTGGTGGTGAAGTTTGTGGTCAGCGGGGTTTGTGGTCGTTGTAGTGCGGCTGGTCCGTGAAAAGAAGTACAATAGTCTGTAAGGGCTGGCAGCTAATCCCGAAGGTAGGGACAAGAGCTTGCATCTCTTGAGCCATAGGTTCAACTCCTAGCCAGCCATCACAAAACAGTTGACTCAACACTGCTAGTATATACTAACAGGCAAGAAAAAACCCAAAAACGAGACAAAAACTTCCCAAACGGTACGAAACGGCTCGAAAAAAACGAAAACTCGCAAAACGAGACAAAAACTCCCCAAACGGGCGAACCCCCCAAATACTGCCCGTTTCGTCGGTTGATTCAGTTAACTCATTTTGTTTGTGTTGCTTGGTTTAATTGACGAACCGTACAAAATCTAAAACTCCCATGAAATATGGGCCATCGAGCGCCTCGCCAGAAGGCCAACACCTGGTCGCTTTTCCTCCGTTACCAGGCCCAGGCCGAAAGAAACTACCGCCGCGGCATCGAAGACCTCGACCGCTTGCGATCCATGCGCGACGAGCTGGCAAACGAACAACTCATCTGCGAACAACCGCCCGTCAACCCCGAACCCCTCTGCACCCCCTTCGAGTTGAACCCCTTCGCCTTACCCCACCCGAGCAAACCAACCGAACCCAATCAGCCGTTACCAAACGAACCCACCGACTCCGGTCAACCCGCTGAAACAAAACCCGTTACCTCCCCCGTAGCACCCCTCTACGATCCCAATCCCGAACCCGATGGTCCGGAGCCGAGAGCTGAAAGCTGAGCGCTGAAAGCTGAGCGCTGCCAGCTCACGACTACCCAAATATAGAGAAACCACGCCACAACCCGAAACCGGTGCCGGCTCCAGACGGGCGACGTGTCTCTTCTCCCCCTTCAAAACTCCGCGATCGCGCAGACCGTCGCTTCGGTGATGCGGATCAGGGCGGCGGGGGCGAGCAGCAATTGCCAGCCGCGGCGGCCGGCGCTTACCGCGATGCGGTCCCACAATTCGGCGGTTTCGTCCACGAATACCGGGTACGGCTTGCGCGTGCCGACGGGCGACACGCCGCCTCGGATGTAGCCCGTCAAGGGGAGCACCTCTTTTAACGGAACCAGATCGATGCTCTTGTTCGCACCGGCGGCGGCCAGTGCTTTTAGATCGAGCTCGGCGCTGGCTGGAATCACGGCCAGCACCACGCCGGACCGGTCGCCGCGCGCCACCAGCGTCTTGAACACTTGCTCGGCGGGCAGGCCGATGGCCGCGGCTACGTGCGGCGCGCTCAGGTCGCTCTCGTCCACGGCGTATTCGCGCAGCTCGTACGCGATTCCCGCGCGGTCCAGAATTCGGGCGGCATTGGTTTTCATATCACTCGCGTGTGCCGGGACCGGGCAACAGGTGGATGGCGGTGGCTTTCACCGCCGCGTACACGGTTTGGCCCAAGTGCAGATCGAGATCCGCCACCGATTGCGCCGTTACCAGCGCCACCAGCGGGAGGCCGCATTCCAGCTCCACGCGCGCCACCGGGCCTTCCCGCGCAACTCCGGCAACGCTACCGGGCAGATGGTTGCGAGCGCTTCCCGGCGCCAGGTCGCGGCTGATGGTGACATCTTCGGCGCGAATCAGGGCCAGCACGGCGCCGCTCTCGCCGCGATCCACGCATTCGAGGCGCGCCTGGCCGGCTCGCAATTGGAGCAACCCGTTCGAGCGCGATTCCACCTCGGCCGGCAGCACGTTCTCGATCCCCACCGCTATCGCGGTTTCCTGGTCTGCGGGGCGGCGGAATACCTCCTGCACGGGGCCGAGCTGGCGCAGCCGCCCATCCACCATCACCGCCATAAAATCGCCCAGCGCCATGGCCTCGGTGCGGTCGTGGGTCACCACCAGCGAGGGCACCGCCGCGGCCAACAGCATGCGGCGCAGCTCATGCCGCAATTTTACGCGAGAGTTCAGGTCGAGCGCCGAGAGCGGCTCGTCCAGCAGGAGCAGTTCCGGTTTGGCCGCCACGGCGCGAGCCAGCGCCAGCCGCTGTTGCTCGCCGCCGGAAAGCTGGCGCGGCAGGCGGTCCGCAAATTCCACCAGCCCGAATTGGCGCAACACCGCGTCGGACGTGTTGCCGTGCGCGCCGAATTTCACGTTCTGCGCCACCGTGAGGTGGGGGAATAAAGCATAGTCCTGAAACACGAAACCGGCGCGCCGCCGGCCGGGCGCCAGACACACGCCGGTGGAGGAATCGAACCAGGTTCGGCCGCGAAAGACGATTTCTCCGGCGTCGGGTCTCTCCAGGCCGGCGAGCAGACGCAGCAGGGTGGTCTTACCCGCGCCCGAGGGCCCGAATAATACCGTCACCGGCGCCCGGTCGAGCGGGATGGTGAAATCACCTTCCACGGTAAAGCCTTGCGCCAGACGTTTCCGGCAGCGGCAGATCAGATCGCCGGCCACAGCGAGCCTTTGCGCCGGCCCAATGAATAGGCCAGCACCAGCACCACGAACGAAAACCCGGCCAGCAGCAGCGAGGTGTGCCAGGCCGCCGCGTAATCGAGCGCTTCCACCTGGTCGTAAATGGAAATCGAGACGGTGCGGGTGGACCCGGCAATGTTTCCGCCCACCATCAGCACCACGCCGAACTCGCCCACCGTGTGCGCAAACGTCAGGATCGCGCCCGTGCCGATGCCGCCGCGCGATAAAGGCGCCACCACGCGAATAAAGGTTTTCCAGGGCGATGCGCCCAGACAGCGCGCGGCTTCGATCAAACGCCGGTCGACGCCGGCGAAAGCCGCCGTAACGGGTTGCACCGTGAAGGGCAGGCTATAGAGCAGCGACCCCACCAGCAAGCCGCCGAACGAGAACGGAAGCGTGCCGCCGAAAAGCCCCCGATACAGCGCCCCGATGGGGCTATGCGGACCGATGGCGATGAGAACGTAAAACCCCAGCACGGTGGGCGGCAGCACCAGCGGCAGCGCCACCACGGCTTCCACCGCGAATTTCCAGCGGCGCGGCGAAAAGGCCAGCCAGTAAGCCAGCGGCGTGCCGGCCACGAGCAACAACCCCGTGGTCAGCGTGGCCAGTCTCAGGCTGAGGAAGATGGCTTGCCAATCCATGTCGTTACTTAACCCGCAATTCTTGCATACTTTGCACGGCAGTGTCCGGGAGGGGCATCGGCCTGCCGGCTGATTCAAAAGTTAGCATGCGGATCGGTGCGAGCTGGCGGGACAGCGGGATAAGCGGCCTGAAATGAGTTGGATAAAAATCTGAAAGCTCGGTGACTTCCAAACCTCGTCGAGTGGAACCGCGGCGCGCCGTGAAGGCGATGGTCGAGATTGGCGAAAAGGCCGGCGGGAACCTTCGCCCGCTCCGTGGCCGGCACTGACCGGCGAATAAGCGAAAGGCCGGCTTCCAGCGAGCCGGGAGCGGGTTCCAAAGTGGCGCGCGAGGTCGAGCCATTTTTCCCCCAACCGAGCTAGCGGCATGGTGCTGTTGTTTGGTGGTGGTTGCTATGAGGTTCCCTTTGGCCAGTGTGCGTGGACATCGCTTTCCGGCTACGGACGGCCGGACTCCAGCTTGCAGGGACGGCGCTTCACGGGGGGGTCCCCAGATTCCCAGATCGCGACATCTGGCCCGCGTCGCCCAAATCCGAGCTTTGGGCGAGTGGCGCGTCATCCGACCGGGGCGTGATTGTGGCCTACCACTTCCGCGAGCAGCCGACAAACCGTCAACTTGGATCATCCAGGCCGAACGCGCTCGAGGGCAGGTTGACGACTGGCGCAACCGCTCGAACACAAGTTCTGAGATTCGGCACCTTCGTAGTACAATGCCGCCGTATGAGACCATACTCAGCCAAGCTCCCGGGCCGGCCGAAGAGCCACCGTGGGATTCCATCTTCGTTGCTGGCGCTGCTGATCATAAGCACGACTGCGGCTAACGCAGCGACCAGTTCTCAATTCGTCGAAGTCGGCGATGGGGTTAAAGTTGAAGTCCTCGACTGGGGAGGCACTGGTCGGCCTGCTGTCCTTCTGGCCGGCTCTGGCAATACGGCTCACGTTTTTGAAGACTTCGCCCCGAAGCTGATCCAGTGTTGTAATGTCCACGTTTATGGAATCACGCGCCGGGGGTTCGGACTATCCGGTAAGCCGAGGCGCGGATATGCGACTCCCGATTTGGCCGAAGATGACTTTCTCGTGATCCAAGGACTGAAGTTGCAGAAGCCGATCCTTATTGGGCATTCGGTAGCGGGATCAGAAATGACCTTCATTGGCCAGAAACTCTCCTCAGAGCTGGCTGCACTTATTTATCTCGATGCCAATGCCGACCCCTTGGATTATCCATGGGATAACACCGAATACAGGACTCTGATTATGAAGGCCGCGAACGGCGCGCCTGGCCCCCAAAAGAGGACAGCCGCCGATAATGCCTCCGTTCAGGCATACCAGGCCTATCAGGAACGAAAGGGTGAGTCTCCGTTTCCGGCCGAAGAAATTCGAAATATGTATGAATTGAATTCCGACGGATCGGTAGGTCGGGATCGTACCCCGCCCTACGTCAGCGACGAAATTGGCATCGGCTCGATTGCCAAGGACTACCGAGGCATTCATGTCCCCGTGTTAGCGTTGATTGCCGTACCGCTTCCTCCAGCCGAGAAATGGAAGAAGAGCCCACCCAAAAGCGAAGAGGAGCGGCGCGACTCAGACAGATCAGACGAGATCCTGATGGAGTACATTCACCGGTGGGAGAACAACCTGAAAAGCGCGGATTCCGCCGCTTCGGTTGTGGAGCTTCGCGGTGCCCATCATTACGTTTTCCTGAGCGAAGAAGACGAAGTCTTGCGCGAAATCAAATCATTCCTGCAAAAACTTCCGACTGCCAAGTGATTCCATTCTTGCAATGAGCCAATCTACCCAAAAAGTCCAGGGTTATCGGGCCATCATCGGTGGTATCTTGCGCGGTTACTGTGACTTGAGGGTTAACGCGCCATCTCTCGAAGTGACTCTGCGGTTCCGAGCGAATCGCCCACTCGTACAAGGCCCAGATTGATCCCGCGCCCCGATCACCTCGCCATTGGCCGGACGGGGTTTTGGGAGATCGGTCCGGACGAGTCCCTTCAATATCCTCCGACGCACGAACGGTGATTCGGCGCTTAAGTTGGAGTGCCCGCAAAATTCCGACTGGCTGCAATATGGCTGGCGGTCAACGCCCCGGCAAGGAGAAGCCGTACTGAGCCAGGATGGCGCGTGCCTCCGGGCCCATCATCCAGGCGCGGAATTGGGCGGCGGCGCGCGAGCCTTTGGCGCGGGAGAGGATCACGCCGGCCTGTTCCAGCGGCGGGTAGGAATCGGGCGGTATCTCCCACGAGCGGCCTTTGCCGCGCATCGCCGGCGCCAGGGTAAGAGACTTGGCAACCAGGCCGGCCTCGGCCGCGCCGCTTTCGACAAACTCGAAAGCTTGCGAAATGTTTTCCCCGATCACCAGTTTGGCCGCGACGCGATCGTAAACGCCCAGCGACCGCAGCGCGGCTTCGGCGGCGCGTCCGTAGGGCGCGTGGCGGGGATTGGCGATGGCGACGTGATGAACGGAAGGGTCTTCCAGGGCGTGAATTCCCAGGCGATCGAGATCGAGCGGCGACTGCGCCGGGACCCAGAGCTCGATGCGCCCGGTGCCGTATAGGAAGAGCGAATCCGCCACCGCCGCTCCCTCCGCCACCAGCCGCTTCGGGTATTCCATGTCGGCCGAAAGAAACACGTCGAAGGGCGCGCCGTTGCGGATCTGGGAGTAATAATTCCCCGACGAGCCGTAGGCCGGCGTGAGCGTGGTTTCCGGATGCGCGGCCTGGAACCGTTGCGCGAGGGCCGGGAACGCGAAGCGCAGGTCCGCGGCGGCGGCGATACCGAGCGAAGCGGGTTTCGGAGGGCGCGAGCAGGCGGCGACGGCGGCGACCATGACCAGAACCGCAATCGCCGCGCGGGCGTCGCGAAAACCAAACAGCGTCTGGAACAAACGACAATGATACAACCGGCCTCAGATGGAATCAACGCCGTTCAATCAGATCGTCCTTGCAAAGAAAAGCCGAGATGACTCTCGGCTCAGCAGGCTGGACAGCCCGCGCCACGGCCTAAGGGTCTGTCAGGAAACAACCGTGCCATTGCGACGTGGCGCACGCACTCGTGCGTGCCGCGTCGGCACTCGTGCCGACGCTCGGCGCACCATGCGCGGCCGGGTGTCGGTAGAGTCGAGGATGGGCGCGAGAAACGGACGTTGAGCGCCCGCCCCGTTTCCCATCCCCGCTCATCAAACCGGACGTGCCCATTTCAGGCATCCGGCTTTCCGACTGGCTTCATCGTAGAC
>JBKQIF010000020.1:0-6590 GCA_052148435.1 Bryobacteraceae bacterium | reverse complement strand
TTCCCCACCTCATCAGAGAATTAGAATCTCTTACTCCGAATAGACGAGAGCTTGTCAAACGGAGAAAGGCGTCGTAGAGTGGGTTACACGGGAGTCGCGACTTTCAACGGAGTTCCGGGCGTTCCCCTTTGGGTTCCGGGATGCTGTTTGCTTCGCCACCGTTCGGGGAACCTGCGGAATCCGAATGCCGGCGTAGAGGCGACTGCAGTATTCTGGCGCCTCTAGCCAGTGTGTTTGGCTTCAGCATCGTGCGGCTGGGCCAGACGCTGTTCCACTTTTTGCAGGTCGCGACCCATTGGGCACGAACAGTAGCCATCTTCTGTGCGCCCGGTGCCCGGACAACGAGTACACCGGCCCTTTGTCAGGGTCGCTTCATCCACGGTCGTGGGTTCCGGCGCAGGCGATGAAGCTGGCCCACCCCATTTTCGCGCGTGGTCCAGGAAAAACCCGGGGCCCGGTCTCTTACGCAGACGGCCAATACGAGGGCGGATGTCATCCAAATACTCGCGCAGGGTTCCACCTCGCAGCTCGATTGCTCCCCGTATGTCCCAGATCAGCCGACGATCAGGCAGGATGCTGGTGGAGTCGTTCACGAGTGCTATGAGTTCGTCGATGTCTGAGGCATACTTTGGCCCACCTGAAGACGGACCGCTGTCGCTCGCCGTCGCCGGGTTTTGGTTTCTAAGAGTGTTTTGCCCTTTTTCTGTATGCGCTGAAGAACTCGGCGACAGCAGAGCATCTATGAATGCCTCTGCTGATTTCTCGATATCTTTGTTCCCACCTAAACTGCTGATTATGTGGGGACAGGCCCAATTAAACGGGCAGCCGGATTCCGCGCGCAAACTCGATGCTGTTGGCGCGACAATTGGCTTCCTCGGCCACGGCATTTGTTTTCCGCGGGCTGATGGCTCGATGGAAATTAGATGCTGCGATTCCGAACACCCTGGCGCCGAGGCGCCCACGCAGGGCCGGCGATTCGTAGCGTCATCGGCCGACGTCAGTTTGCCTCCAGCCGACTCGTCCGGCGGAGGGTCTGCCCAGGCTGCTGCACCGCGCGGTTGTCTAAAATCCAAGGCGCTGGAATTGAAGTGCGGTGGAGTCGAATCAGGTCGAACCCGGAGGGCAGCAAGCGCGATAGGAGCAGAGACCCCTGCTGTTCGTGGCTTGCACTCGTGTCGACGTGGTTCACGGACCGGAACCTCTTCTAGCAGTTCCGGGTGAACTCGCATCCGCCACGGTTGACCAGGGGTGCGTTCGATCAGCTTAACACGGACGAGGAAGGCCAGTGAGTTTCGAATTGACCTCTCTTGTTCCCCCAGAAACTCCTGGAGGTCGGCCATCGTAACTTCCCTCCACTCGGGAATACCGTTACGAACCGTATCAATGAGAACCTTCAAGAAGACGACGCCGGCCGCCAGACCCAGTCGCCGGAAGATGGTCTGTGAGTTGTAGAGCATCGTCTGCGGCGGCATGTTGTCCCACGCTTCGCCCTTCATCAAACTGAAGAAGCCCTTCTCGGCTGGTGGCAACGGTATGGGATCACCTTTCTTGTACCGGGTCGCGGATCTACGACCAGCTCCTGGAGGGGCGTTCATTTGCACCACCCGCCTTGATCATGTTGCGTGGGTACGACGACGAGAAATTCCGCCCAAGGTGCTGTAGAGACGCGAGGGATTCTTGCAAGAGTCCCTTCGACGTTGGGGAACAGATTCCAAACCGCTTAGCATTGTCGGTAAGCAGCCCTGAAAAGGCTGGCGTCGGCGGTTCGATTCCGTCCCTGGCCACCACACCTAACATTCCCATTTTTATAAAGTTGCGGGAATTTCCCAGTGCCATCCCTCTTCCGAAAGGTGCCTCCGTGGAGTCCATTTGGAGTCCAAACCCGGTGGTTGGGTGCATGGTAGCCCTGCGGGTGCCCTGAACCGCCGCTTATCTCCTCTTGATTCAATGGAATGGTAGCCATGGTAGCCATGGGGACGATGTTCTTTGTTGTCTCGCGATTGAGGAGACAACATTCAATCTCCTATACATGCGCCTACCACACCACCACGGTGTCCTGACCATCGTTGACGATTCAAACTTCGGACTCTAACCATGGCCAATACCTGGTCGGGACTGCATTTGCTGTCCAAACTCGTCGCGGCGGCGTTCGTGGTACCCATGGTAACCATCTTGGGTACCATCGGCCGCGGTCTATCTCCTTGTTCGCGGCAAAATGATAATGTCCTATTTGGGCAAAGTAGAAATGTCCTATTGACAGGGTCCAGCCTGAAGGGTGGGCGAAGAACATCTGCTGATGACCCAGACCGACCGAGACCGGTTGGTGGCCTTGAAGAAGGCCAAAAAGAAACTGATCACCCAGAAGCAGGCGGCCGAGGAGATCGGCGTCACGGAGCGACAGGTACGGCGACTCCTGCGCAAGCTGCGGCGGAAAGGAGACGGGGCGGTAATCCATGAGCTGCGGGGGCGAGTGTCCAATCGGAAGCTGCCGGCAGAGACGGAGCAGCGGGCGATCCGGATTCTTTCCGACCCGCTGTATCGGGGATTCGGGCCGACGCTGGCGGCCGAGTACCTGCACAAGCTGCACCAGATCACGGTGAGCAAGGAGACGCTGCGGCAGTGGATGGGGAAGGCGGGATTATGGAAAGCCGGCCATCGCCAGGTAGGGGAGGTGCATCAGTGGCGGCCGCGGCGGAGCCGCTGCGGCGAGTTGGTGCAGTGGGACACCAGCACCCACGAGTGGCTGGAAGGACGTGGGGAGCGAATCTATCTGATCTCCACGATCGACGATGCCACCAGCCGGCTGTTCGCCAGATTCGTGCGGCACGACTCAAGCGAGGAAAACCGGCGACTGTTGGGGTCGTACCTGGAACGATGGGGACGGCCGCTGGCGTTTTACACGGATAAAGCGGGCATGTTTCAGGTCGCGGTCAAGACCAAACGGCAAGAGCAGCGGGAAGGCCGAGACCGGCCGCGGATGCCACCGACACAGATTGAGCGCGCTCTACGCGAGTTGAACGTGGTCTGGATTCCGGCGCACTCGCCCCAGGCCAAGGGGCGCGTCGAGCGCCAGTTTTTGACGGCGCAGGACCGTCTGGTGAAAGGGCTGCGGGTGGCCGGGGCGTGCACCATCGAGGAGGCCAATGCCTACCTGGGAAAAGAATATCTGCCTTGGTGGAACCAGACCTTGACGGTGCCGCCGGCCGACCCGGCCGACGCGCACCGGCCGTTGGGCAAAGAGCACGATCTGGCGGCGATCCTGAGCCATGTGGAACAACGGCAGGTAACCAATGACTACACCTTGCGGTACGACGGAAAGGTCTATCAAATCGACCGCCGGGATATTCAGGTTGGAATGCGGAGGGCATGGGTACGCGTGGAAGAGCGATTGGACGGGAGCATCGCCGTGCAGTTCCAGGGGCGTTATGCGCGCGTGCGCCGCTGCGCGCCGCCGTTGCCGGAACTGGAGTCCCTCAAAAAGATGGCGGCCAAAGCGCCGCGCCCAACCCGCAAGCCCGCACGCAAAAACGATTGGATGAAGAACTTCTCGGTGCGGTCTGGTCCTTCTCTCCGCCAAACCATCGAGGTGTCTAATGCGCGCGACTGAACGTTGGCGCCGCAGCCAAAAACAATATGGAGGCGCCGGGCAAAACCGGCCCGGCGATCTTCGCGCTTTATGTATCCGAAGACCGCTGCTCGGGGGCTTCACCAAAGCAGATCTGCCTAAAAAACCAAAACCCCCAGAACGGGCATCTTATGGCCCGGTTTGACTGGGGGTCTGGTGCCGTCTGCTTCGGAGCCAGCCCCGTCGCAGCGGTCTTCGGATCTGCCCCAGGGAGCGCGACTTCCCCAGAACATCGAATCCACTTTAAGCCCGCTCTTCCCGCCGTCCCCTTAAAACAGGACATTTCTACTTTGCCTTGACACGGTCTATCTCCTTGTCCTTCAATGCGACGGTACCCATGGTAGCCATTTTTGCGATTTTCGTTTTTGTCTCGCGTATGAGGAGACAACAACGCATTCCCTATATAGGAACCACCCCACGGCATCCATCCCTCCCGATGAGCATCGGCCCAGAGGCCACTTTTCGCGACAGCGCTGGTTCTGATGAAAGTGCCGCTCGCGCCAGATCTCGGTCTCCTGGCGCCGGCGGGCGCGCTCTGGGCCGCTACGGCTTCACGACATCCGTGCGGCCCGCTGACCATAACACAGCGCGCTGTACCAGGTGCCGGTACCACGGCATCTCGCAGGTTTCGCGCCCATGCCCCGGCTGAATGTAAACCACTCTCGATCTTGGATACGGGCTCACCCAGGCGATGTCCCGATCGCTGGTCGGGTGATCGCTGGTCAGCAAGACTGTCACGTTCGCCGCATGCCATACCAGTTTGTAGGTCTCATCGAAAAGACGCATCTGCGGCAGGCTTGCCGAGATGGGGTGCCCCGGCTTCGGCGTCACCACTTCTTCCACGTCGTGCAGATACTTGGAGGCCGGCAAGGGTGGATCGACTTTGATCACGTAGCGGCCGGCCACCACGTCCTTCCACCACCAGTCCCAATCCTGAAAATCAGCGATCGCGTGATGAAGCGCCACCACCCCCTTCCCCGATTCAACGAAGTCTCTCAGGTTCTGCAGGTGCTTCTCGGGCAGTTGATCCCGCTGGATGGTGTCGTACAAAACCAGAACGTCGTAGCTGTTGCGCAGGTCATTGCGGAACGCCACCGGATGCGGGTCGACATTCACGCGAATGTCGCGGCGGCCGTCCAGCACGTTGTAGAACATCGCATCGTGATCATGTCCGCCAGTGACCAGCAGCACGCGCACCGCGTCCTGGCTCTTCGGATTTGTGTCGATTCGCGCGGGCACCGTCACCGCGTTGCGCGCGGCCCATTCCGTGCCGCGGGCGTAGGTCACGGTGAAGCCGGGCGTCTGCATGGCATCGAGGTCGTGGCCCAGCGCAGTCTGGAAAACGCGGCCCTTGCCGTAGGCGTTCGTCCACAATAGCGGCTCATCCTTGCCGTTGCCGCCGAACTCGGGCGCGTCGAAGGCCGAAGCCAACACGTGCACGCCGTCCTTCATGCGGAAATTGTGATAGAGTTCGTCGCTGATCAGAAAGGTGGCAGGCAGTCCCGCGGAAATGGGATGCCGCGTATCCTGCCACCTGACTTTATAGGCGTGGCGTTGCGCATGTCCGGTCTGCGGAGCCGCGTCCGACCACACCGCACCCACCATCTGCCCCCACTGCGTCCAGGGTTGTTGCACCACGCCGGTGCGGCCCATGTTCTCGCTCAGCACCGCTGTTTCGCCAAACGGATAACTCGCGGCATGCACGACAACCAATCCCTTGCCGCCGCTTACAAATTCCTCCACGGCCTTCTCCGCCTGAGCGCTCCAGCGCGGACCGCAGTAATTCGCAACCAGAACATCATAGGGCTTCAATGTTCCTTCGCTCAGCCCCTGCGGTTCTTCGGTGACGCGAACGTCGAACTTTCCGGTGAGTTCAAGCGCATGGCGCAGGTAAGGAGTCGTCGAGCGCCAATCATGGTTGTTGCGGCCCGTAAGAATCAGGACTCTGATCTTGCCTTCCTCAAAGAAGAAACGATCCGGGACTGTCTGAGCTGCGACGCCGGCGGCCAGAAGCAGATTCATGCCGAGGAAGAGTGGAGCTCTATGCACGGTTCAACACCTCCTTCAAATGCGCGAGAGAGCGCTGCGCCTGCAAGGGGGTGCCACACTCCACCGACAACACGCCGTTGAAGCCCCCTCCGCGCAGAATGCCCGTAATACGGCCCCAGTCGATTACGCCATCTCCGCAGGCGCATCCCACGGGCGTGCCCGTCACTTTGCCCTTCTCGGCTTCGGCGTGTTCGATGGAGATGTCCTTGGCGTGAACGTGAACCACTCGATCCAGCACGGCTTGAAGCCCCGCATAGGGATCTTCCCCGCCAAGGAACGCGTTGCCAGTGTCGTAGTTCACCCGCAGCATGGGCGAATCCACAAGCGAAGCGATGCGCAACAGTCCGTTCGTGGTCTTCGAGATGGACTGATGCGGTTCAATACCTACATAGATGCCGTGCCGCTCCGCCGTGCGCAGCACGGTTTTCAGCGTGTAGCGCATCACTTCAAAGCACTCGCAGTCTGTCAACCACGACGGCCGGATGCCCTCGTCGGTGTTCACCACGGGAGCGCCCAGCACCTTGGCGAAGCGGATGGCCTTTTCGAGGTAGAGTACGCTGATCTCGGGCCGCATTAGCGGGCAATGCGCCGACAGGCCGGAACATTTCACACCGTTTGCGTCGCAGACATCCTTCACCCAGAGCGCATCTTCGTCCATGGAAACGGAGTGGAAATAGCCCGCCTCGCTGAGCAGCTCGCGCCCATTGTGCACCATCGGCTCGATGTACCGGTAGCCGATACGCGCGGCGCGTTCGACGCCCGCCGCGAAGCTTTTGTCCTCGCAGCGGATGAATTCCATATTGATACCGGGTGTCATCATACGTCCCACTCATGGTTCCATGTTGTGGGTTGCCCTGTCTGATAGGCGATATTGCCGATGTGGCAGGCCATGGCGCTGTAGTGGCCGTCCACGGCG
>JBKQIF010000019.1:0-36886 GCA_052148435.1 Bryobacteraceae bacterium | reverse complement strand
GTCGTGACGGGCCAAGGCCAGCAGTCCCAAACCCTCCTGGGCTTCGGCGATTTTCTCGCCTTTGTGGATGAGCTCGCGGTATTCGGCGGAGGAGGCGTCGCCGGCCAGCAGGTCGGCGCGGGCCAGGCCCGCATCGGAGTCGGAAACGGGGCGTTCGACCAGGTCCTTATCGGCCATGGTCCGGCTGTTGAGGGTGGTGGATTGGAAATTGCCCGCGGCCAGGTGTTTGGCCACCAGCGCTTCGACTTCCGCGGCCGATTTACCGAAGGCGTTGCGGCAGGCGGGATCGAGGTCGGCGCCCTGGCGTAAATTGAAAAGCAGCACCTTCAGCCGGCCGGAGTATTCCGGGTCAGTCACCAGGAAATGAATCCGCGCCCAATCGAGATCGGGATTGGGAGGGGGCGCGCCCACGGCGATGCGTACGTTCTTATTCTGAAAGGTGGAAAAGAATTCGACCAGGCCGTGCTCGAAAGCGAGCGGCATGCGGGAAGTGTTGTTTTCCAGAAAGAGACGAGTGAGATCGGCGTAGAGGCCGGGAGAGATGGCGGCTTTTTCTTCCAGCACGATCGCATAGCGGTCGCGCCCCATCGTCACCCCGGGCATGGCGGCGAAACCCTTGGCATTGCGAAAGAGCATAATCCGCACAGGCTCGGGCGTGCCGAGATCGTTCTGCCCGAGCACGTCGCCGATCGCCTGGCGAAATTCCTCGAAACGCACCAGCGTATCGCGCCCGCCGCGCCCGCCGGTATCGGTCATGACTTCAAACGGCCCGGAGGCATATTTCACCCAATCGTCTTTCGCCGCCAACATGGCAGGGAAGAGCGCCAGGGCCAGCAACCGCCGCATATCCTCTATTATCGGGCATCGGCGCCGACGCCTGCATGTGAGCTAAACTCAAAACAGCGGTCCCCGAAGGGAACGGAGAACCATGACCACGGAAGAACGCCTGGAGCGGATCGAAAACGGATGGCTGGATATCCAACAAGCCCTTAGAGCCGTCATCCAGGTCCAAACCAACACCAACGAGCGAATCGCCGGCCTCGCCGAATCCATCGGGCAGTACGTAGACGCGGCCAATGCACGCACCCGCCGCCTCGAAGACAACCTCGACGCCCTGATCCGCGCCATTACCGCCGAGCACTCGGGCGGCAAGAGCCAGCACTGAAAAACGATCTGCGGTACCAGACGGGTTTCAGGCGGCGCACTCGCCGCGGCCGAGCTCTAGCGAGAAGGCCTGGTCGTCGCCCCAATCCTGGTAGATTTCGGGAAACATTTCGGCGGGTTTGGCGAGGTCGCCGGTCAGTTGGCGAAAAGTTTCCACCTTATGACGCAGGACGTACTGGCGGAAGGTTTCATCGGGCTGACGGTTGGCGATGAAGTGGTCGAGCACGCGGCGGACGGCCTGGGGGGCGAGTCGCGCCGGGATGGATTGCACGGCGAGGCCGAAGCGCACGATGCCCTGCTCGTCGAAGCCGCCGCCGAGGAGCATGAGGTAGTAGGGGACCTCGCGGCCGTCGATCTTGCGGGCGTTGCCGTAGAAGCCGAAATCGCCGATCCAATGCTGGCCGCAGGCATTCGGGCAACCGCTGACCCTGATGGCGAGCTGCCGTACGCGCGGGTCCTGGTAATCGGCGACGGCGCGAGAGAGCGCGGCTCCCATGGTCATGGCCTTGGTGAGGGCCAGGTTGCAGGAATAAGCACCCGGGCAAGCCACCACGTCGCCGATGCGGCGGGCGCCCGGAAGACCTAATCCGGCAGTTTCGAGCTCGCGATAGACGCGCGGCAGGTTGGCCAGGGGAACGAAGGCCAGAACCAGGTTCTGGTCGATGCCCACACGCACGGTTCCGTCGCCGGAATGGGAGGCAATGCGGGCCACGGCGCGCAGTTGGGCGCCGGTCAGGTTGCCCTGCTCCACGCGCACGGTGACGGCGGCGTAGCCCGGCTGGCGCTGCTCGATGGCGTTGGTTTCGAGCCACTCGTCGTAGGCCGCGGCTGGAGCCGTGGGCGTACGGTCCAACACCGGAAGTGCAACGCCTGGGCGCGGCTGCCGCGCATCGCCGCTGAAGCCGCCGAAACCTTCGGGCACCAACTCGGGCCACGCGATGCCGCCGTTGGTCAGGATGTCGGCGTACTGGCGGTCGATTTCTTCCTTGAGCCAGGCAAAGCCGCGGTCGCGCACCAGGAATTTGAGCCGCGCCAGGTTGCGGTTCTCGCGGTTGCCGTACTGGTTGAAGACGCGGATCACGGCTTCGATACGATTGAGGAAGCGGTCTTCGGGCAGGAAATCGTCGAGGAGCTGAGCTTCGCGGGGTAGAGCTCCCAGGCCGCCGCCGATCAGGACGCGGAAGCCGCGCTGGCCGTCGCGCAGCAGGGCGCGGGCGCCGACGTCGTTGATGGCGCCGGCGATGCAATCGCGCGACTGGCAGCCATCGAAGGCGATTTTGAATTTGCGCGGCAGGTTGCCGGTGAGGTCTTTGCGCATGAGCGCGTAAGCCACGCGCTGGGCATAGGGGCGCGGATCGAAGACTTCGTCGGCGGCGATGCCGGCCCAGGGGCAGGTGGTCACATTGCGGACGGTGTTGTAGCAGGCTTCGCGATTGGTCATGCCGGCGTCGGCCATCAGGTGCATGAGGTCGGCCACGCGGTCGAGCGGCACGAAGTGATATTGGATGTTCTGCCGGGTAGTCAGGTGGCCTTTGCCGCCGGCAAACTCGTCGGCGATGCGGGCCAGTTGTTCCACCTGCGCGGCGGTCGCGAAACCGCTCGGGATCTTGCACCGGACCATCTGCACACCCGCCTGGCGCTGCCCGTAAATGCCATGCTTCAGTCGAAAGGGACGAAATTCATCCTCGGTGATTTCCCCAGCAAGAAACGACTGGGCGCGTTGGCGGAAAGTTTCGATTTCAGCCCGAACTACTTGATCGTGCTGGGCTTCGAAGGTCTGACGAAGGGCGGTTGCTTCCTGCAGGGATGAAGGCATAAATATTACCCGATCTCTATCTAGATTGTATCATCCCCGCGATCGAAGGAACTGTGTACGGACGTGGGCCCGGAAGCGGGGCCGGATGGTGGGCGGCAAAACAGCCGGCCCGCTGCCACAGGGCGCAGAAGCGTCGAGTAGACGACTCGACGCGGCACCGGGGAGTGCGTGCGCCACGATGGCAGATGTGAAGTTAGTTTGGCGCTGTTCCTGAGGGCCGATGCGTTAACCCACGGTGATGGAAAGGTACACGCCGGGATGGACGGGGTCGCAAAGGAAATACCCGCCGTTCATATAGTCAACGTAAACGTCATCCGTGTAGAGCCATGCCACAGGCCACGGGTTAACCATGGCGAACCAAAAACCGCCGTATTGAAAACGTCGCGATCCGCCACTGAAATCGGAGCGGCTCACGTGGAACGTGTGACCACGGCCAAAACTGGCACGAAACCGATCGGCGGGAATGCTTCCATGGCCGGCCGCCGGCTGGGCTCGGTTAGCCTGTTGTTGCGGCGCCGGTTTCGCCTGCTGCTGTGCGCGCTGTTGTGGCTGTGCCGGTTTCGCCTGTTGCTGCGCGCGCTGTTGTGGCTGCGCCGGTTTCGCCTCTTGCTGTGCGCGCTGCTGTGGCTGCGCCGGCTTCGCCTCTTGCTGCGCGCGCTGCTGTGGCTGCGCCGGTTTTGCCTGCTGCTGTGCGCGCTGCTCTTGCGGCGCGGGTTTCGCCTGTGGCTGCGCCGGTTTCGCCTGTTGCTGCTTCTGTTCCGGTTGTTTCTCCTCACCGCGTCCCTGTGCGTAAGCAGGAGCAATGGCTCCGGGAAGCATGAACAGACTTGCTATTGTTAGGACTTCAATCATCTTCATTAGCGTTTCCTCGATTCCAACTCGGTTAAAGGAGTGCAACCCGGGGTCCTCGCCGGATGGCCTGGCGAATCCTGCCGCCCAATCGCTGGGGAAGGCTGGCGCGCGCCTCGCGGACCGAAATGTGCGGGTGGAAGTGGAGTCCCTATCGTCAACGCCAATTGACCTTATTTGGTCATGCGACCGCCTGAAGTCGATGGCCGGGAGTTCCCCAGGCTTACGCCCAAGGCCCGGCTGGCGTAGAATGGGTTATGCAGTTTGTTCCCTCCCAATCCCGTCCCGGTTTGTTTGCTTCCGACTAAGCTTCCTTCCGCGATCTAGCGGCGCGCGCCGGCGTTTGCCTACACGCGCGCATATCGATTCCAACCGACAACTGAATATCTAAGGAGTAATGCAATGGGGAAGACTCTCGAACTGGCGCGGCCCGATCTGCCGCTGCTATGCGGTGCGTTGCCCGGCCCGAAGGCGCGAGCCATTATCGCGCGCGACCGGGCGGTGGTATCGCCTTCTTACACGCGCGGCTATCCGCTGGTGGCCGAGCGCGGCGAAGGCGCCATGGTGGAGGACGTGGACGGCAACCGCTTTCTGGATTTCAACGCCGGCATTGCGGTGGTGGCCACGGGGCATTGCCACCCGCGCGTGGTCGCGGCCATTCAGCGGCAAGCGGCGCGGCTGATCCACATGTCGGGCACGGACTTCTACTATGAAGAGCTGGCCGCGCTGGCCGAAGAGCTGGCTCGGATCGCGCCGGGCGGCGTGCCGCGGCGGGTATCGTTTGGAAATTCCGGCGCCGAAGCGATCGAAGGCGCCATCAAACTGGCGCGGTATGCGACCGGGCGGGACAAGATTATCGCCTTCTATTCCTCTTTCCACGGCCGCACCATGGGCGCGCTTTCGCTCACCGCGAGCAAGGCGGTGCAACGGGCCGGCTTCGGGCCGCTCATTCCGGGGGTGGTGCATGCGCCGTACGCCTATTGTTACCGCTGTCCGTACGGGCGGACGACGGATACCTGCGCGGTGGAATGCGTCCAGCACATCGAAAAGACGATCCTCAAGACCATCGCGCCGGCGAGTGAAACGGCGGCCATCGTGGTGGAACCGGTGCAGGGGGAAAGCGGATACGTGGCGCCGCCGCGCAAATTTTTCGACGAGCTGGCGCGGGTTGCCGAACAAAATGGTATTCTTCTGATTTTCGACGAAGTCCAATCCGGCATGGGGCGGACCGGGCGGATGTGGGCGGCGGAGCATTTCGACGCGGTTCCGGATATTCTGGCGGTGGCCAAGGGGATCGCCAGCGGAATGCCGCTGGGGGCCACCATCGCGCGGGCGGAGATCATGAATTGGCCTCCGGGAGCGCACGCTTCCACCTTCGGCGGCAACCCGGTGGCTTGCCAGGCCGCGCTGGCGACCATCGCCCTGCTGGAAGAAGGCTTAATCGAAAACGCCGCACGCATGGGCGCGCACATGATGGAGCGGCTGGGCGAGTGGCCGGAGCGGTTCGAGACGGTGGGCGAGGCGCGCGGGCTGGGGCTCATGATCGGCATCGAGCTGGTGCGCGATCATGGGAGCAAGGAACCGAACCCGGCATTGCGCGGCCGGGTGATCGAGCTGGCGTTTGAACGCGGGCTGCTGATTCTGGGCGCGGGAGAGAATACCATTCGCCTCTGCCCGCCGCTGGTGGTGACGCGCGAGCAGTGCGATTTTGCGATGGAGACGATCGAAGATTGCCTCAAACTGGCCATAGCGGAGCAATAATGACGCTGGACGTGGGCTGCGGGATTCACAAGCAGCCGGGGGCCATCGGGCTGGACCGGAATCCCGCCAGCCGCGCCGACGTGCTGGCCGATCTCGACCGCTTCCCCTATCCGTTCGCCGACAGTTCGTTCGACCGGGTGACCGCGATCCACGTTATCGAGCACGTCAACGACGTGATTCGGACGATGGAGGAATTTCACCGGCTGGTGCGCGCGGGCGGCACGGTACGCATCGAAACGCCGCACTACACCGACTTCAGCTCGTTCTGCGACCCCACCCACAAGAGCCATCTCACCAGCTTCAGTTTCCGCTATTTCGGCGAGGACCACGCCGGCTTCGGCTATTATTCGCCGGTAAGATTTCGTGAGATTTCGGTGCGCGTCAAGCTACTGGCTTTCTGGAGATGGCTGGGATTCGAATTTCTGGTGAACCGCTTCCCGCGCTACCGGCGCTTTTGGGAATACTACCTTTGTTACGTGGTGCGGGGGAAGGCGATGGAGTTCGAATTCGAAGTCCTAAAGGCGTGAGGTTTGGGCGATGATGGGCTGGCTGTGGCGCGGGGCGGCGCGGTTGCGCTGGCATTTTCGGCCCGACGAGATCGGCCGCTGGGGCGAGGATCTGGCGCACCGCTATTTGCGGGCGCACGGCTGCACGGTGGTGGCGCGCAACTACCGGCCGCCGGCGGGCTCGGGTGAAATCGATATCGTGGCCTGGCACGGGGAAACGCTGGCCTTCGTGGAAGTGAAAACCCGGGCGAGCTCGGATTTTGCCTTGCCGGAGCGCAACGTGGGCCAGGAAAAGCAGCGCCGCATGCTGCGCGCCGCCGAAGACTACCTGCGGCGCACGGAAGTGCCATGGTCGAGGACGCGCTTCGATATTGTAAGCATCGTGTTGAGCGAACCGCCGCGGCTGGAGTGGAGGCGGGGAGCGTTCCGGCGGCCGATGGAGGGGCGGTGAGGACCCTGGAAACAAACGTCCCGAAGAATCGGGACGCGGCAGCCTGACAGGCTGCGCCACGGGGCGCCTGCTAGAATGGTGCCGTGGCGACGAAGGTCCCGAAAGAGGAGTTGTCGCGAGCGGACGTACGCCGCAAGTTCCGCATCACCGAGCGGCAATTGCAAAGTTGGGAGCGCCAGGACCTGATTCCTCCCGCCAAGCACTACTCCTTTTCCGACCTGATCGCCATCCAAACCCTGATCAAACTGCGGGAAAACCGTATCCAGGCGAAGCAGATCGGGCGCGCTTTGCAATCGCTGCGCAGCAAACTCAGCGACATCAAGCAGCCGCTCAGCGAGCTGCGCATCTCTTCGGACGGCAAGCGGATCGCGGTGCAGCTTGCGGGGCACAGGATGGAGGCCCTGACCGGGCAGATCCTGTTCGATTTCGAAGCTTCGCAAGTGGGGGAAGTCACCAGCCTGCCGCAGGCCAAGGTCAGCGCCAGCCATTTGCGGGATGCGGAATACTGGTTCCAGCGCGGGCTGGAATTGGAGGAAACCGCGGCGCCGGTGGAGGAAGCCGTCGAAGCCTATCGGCAGGCGGTGTCCTTGAACCCGGAAGCCGCCGGGGCGATGGTCAACCTGGGAACGATTTACTACCGCATGCGCAAGTACCCGGAGGCGGAAGCGTTCTATTGCGACGCGGTGGAAGCCGACCCGAGCTACCCGTTGGCGCAATTCAACCTGGGCAATCTCTACGACGAGCTGGGTCGCACCGATGAAGCCTTCGTGTATTACCGGAAGGCACTGGCGCTCAACCCGGATTATGGCGACGCCCACTTCAATCTGGCGCTGCTGTGCGAACGCACCGGCGACAACCTGAAGGCCGTGCATCACTGGAAGATTTACCTCAAGCTGGACCGCACCGGCGAATGGGCCGAAATCGCCCGCAAGCAGTTGGAGCGGCTCAGGCAGGCGACGGTGATTCACCCGCGGTAAGGCGCGTCCAGCCGGACCACACATTCGACAACGGGGAGGGTTCTCGCCTATTATGGTGTTTGGAACCATATGGCGTGCGGAACCTAGCCCACTGCGATGAAGGCGGAATTGCTCTTCCACCAGCGCATCGACTACGACGACGGTGGGATCGTGGAGATGCTGCTATGGCGGGTTCCGGCGCCGGTTCCGCCGTCGACTCACGATTTGAAATACTCGCTATTCTATGGCCGGGAAGGCGTCCGGGGGGTTGGCTACGATAATGAGCGGGGCAAGGGCGATCACCGGCATTTTCGGGGTGAGGAAACAAAATACGAGTTCCGGGGAGTCGAGCGGCTAATGGCCGATTTCTGGTTCGACGTCCGCGCATTGCGAGGTGAGGAATGAGCTCTGTGAAAATCACGGTCGGTGGCTCGATGGAGAAGGATGCTTCGCGCCGATTCATCGACGCATGGCATCGTGCTGAGCGCGGGGACACGTTCAGCGAGCGGCATCTTGCATTTGAAAGCTGGGACGCACTGGCCCGCGTGCTGACCGGCAAACGGATGGAGCTCCTGCGCTACGTCCGCCGTCACGATACCGCCAGCGTGCGCGCTTTGGCCAAGGCGCTGGGACGGGACTACAGAAATGTCCATGCGGACGTCCAAGCCTTGGCAGCCGCGGGTCTTCTGGACTCTACCGGCGATGGCGTTCGCGCCGATTACGA
The DNA here is from genome assembly GCA_052148435.1 of Bryobacteraceae bacterium. Classification (GTDB taxonomy): domain Bacteria; phylum Acidobacteriota; class Terriglobia; order Bryobacterales; family Bryobacteraceae; genus JBEKYD01. The sequence goes on along the minus strand of JBKQIF010000019.1, from coordinate 28,659 downwards.
CGCGATCGAGACCACCATCGCGATTTGATCCCGCCAAGGATCGATATCAGGCCGCTACTCGACGGTTCCGTGCCTACGGCGGCGGTCGCGTTTTTCACGGGCGAAAGACTTCCCCATCCGCTATACCGCTAGAATGAAAGATTCCGGTGCGTCCGGTCTCAAAATGACAGATCGCAAGCTGCAAGTGATTCCCATTGGCGGGCTGGGGGAATTCGGCATGAATATGACCGCCATTCGCTACGGCGAAGATATTCTGGTGGTCGACTGCGGGATGATGTTCCCCGAAGCCGAGTTGCTGGGCGTCGACCTGGTAATGCCCGACCTCACCTACCTCAAGGAGCATCGGGAGGAGGTCCGGGCGCTGGTGCTGACGCACGGCCACGAAGACCACATCGGTGCGGTGCCCTACTTTCTGGGCGAAATCGACGTGCCGGTTTATGGGACCGAGTTTACGCTGGCGCTGGTAGACCGGCGGATGGAGGAGTACGACCTGGAACAGGAGCCGCGCCTGATTCCGGTCAAACCGAAGGACGTGGTCGAGATCGGGCCGTTCCAGGTGGAGTTCATCAATGTCACCCATTCCATCGTGAGCGCGGTGGCGCTGGCCATCACGACGCCGTTGGGGGTGATCATCCATACGGGCGACTACAAGGTGGACCCGACACCCACCGATAACGAGTTGTTCGACCTGCATACGCTGGCCGAATACGGCAAGCGTGGGGTGGTTTTGCTGCTGTCGGATTCGACCAACGCGGACCGGCCGGGCTACACCGAAAGCGAGCGGGCGGTGCGGCCGCGGATGGAAGAGATCTTCAGCCGCGCCGAGAAGCGGGTGGTAGTGTCCTGCTTCAGCTCGTCGATTCACCGCGTGCAACTGGTGCTGGACCTGGCGCAGGAAAACCGGCGGCGGGTGGCGATTGTGGGCCGCAGCATGGTTTCGGTGACCGAGATCGCCCACTCGCTGGGGCTGCTGACGATTCCGGACGGCATCCTGCTGCGCCCGCAGGACGTGGCGGACTTGCCGCCGGAAAAAGTCGCCGTGCTGATTTCCGGCACGCAGGGCGAGCCCATGTCGGCGCTGTCGCGCGTGTCGGTGGATAACCACAAGCACATTTCGATGGAACAGGGCGATACGGTGGTGCTGAGCTCGCGCATCATTCCCGGCAACGAAAAAGCCATCTTCCGCATGATCGACCACATGTCGAGGCGCGGGGCCGACGTGTTGTACGGCAACATGAATCCGCCGCTGCACGTCTCCGGGCACGGCAGCGTGGAAGAGATGAAGCTGGTGCTGAACCTGGTGCGGCCGCGCTACTTCATGCCCATTCACGGCGAGTTCCGGCAGCTTTCGAAACACGCCCGTCTGGCCGACCATTTGCGCTCGATGGGCCTCGAAGAGACGTTCGTGATGGAAAGCGGCGACGTGCTGGAAATCGACCATCAAGGCGCGCGGCGTGCCGGCAAGGTGCCGGTGGGACGGGTGTGCATCGATTCCGGCTCGGTGGAAGACGTGGTGCAGGAAATGGTGATTCGCGACCGGCGCCATTTGTCGGAGGACGGCATCGTGCTGCCGATCATCGCCATCAACCGGCAGACCGGCAAGATGGAGAACCTGCCGGAGATCGTCAGCCGGGGATTCGCGCTGGCCGAAGAGGGCTCCGAGTTCATGCAGACGGCGCGCCAGGTGGTGGTGAAAACGCTGGAGGGCTCGAACCGGGAGGAGAAGGCCGATTGGGGCGTCATGAAGGAGAAGATCCGCGCCGACCTGAAGCGCTACATCGTGAAGGCAACTTCGCGGCGTCCGCTGATCATGCCGGTGATTCTGGAAATCTGAGCCTTTGGAGATTTGAGGCAACATGGCCTGGCCTGAGGTCCCCGCTCAGTACCTCGAAGACGCCTCCGGTTACCGCGGCCACGCCGAGCGCCTGATCGTTGCCGGGGACGAAGCGGCGGTGGCGGCGGCGTTGCGGGAAGCGGCGGCGGCGCGCGTGCCGGTGACGATTGCCGGGGCGGGAACGGGCGTGACCGGAGCGCGAGTGCCGTTTGGGGGATGGGTGCTGTCGCTCGAAAAGCTCAACCGGGTCGAAATTGGGCAAGGCGAGGCGACGGTGGGCGCCGGGGCGCTGCTGGGCGAGCTGCACGCGGCGGCGCAGCGGAGCGGCCAGTTTTATCCGCCCGATCCGACCGAAACCTCAGCCTCGGTGGGCGGCACCATCGCCACCAACGCTTCCGGCTCGCGCAGCTTTCGCTTTGGCGCCACAAGGCTCTGGGTGCGGGCGTTGCAGGTGGTGCTGGCCGATGGCGCGGTGCGCGAATTCGAGCGCGGACAGGCGGTGGATTTCGACCCCGGCACGATCCCGCTGGCGGGCGTCACCAAGAACACCGCCGGCTATCCGCTGCGGCCGGGCATGGATTGGGTGGATTTGTTCGCGGGCTCGGAAGGGACCTTGGGCGCGATCACCGCCGCGCGGGTGGGGCTGCTGCCCATGCCGCCGGCGCTGTTGGGCGGGGTGATCTTTTTTGCCGGCGACGCCGGCGCGCTGGACGCGGTGGACGCGTGGCGGCCGACGCCGCGGCTGCGCATGCTGGAGTACTTCGATGGCGCATCCCTCGACCTGTTACGCAGCCGGTTTGGGGAGATCCCGAAGCGGGCCGCGGCCGCGCTCCTGATCGAGCAGGAGCTGGATTCCGAGGAAGATCCCGAGATCGACGCCTGGCTGGAGCGGGTGGAAGCCGCGGGGGCGTTTGGCGAAGAAAGCTGGTTCGCTCTGGCCGCCGCCGATCGCGAGCGGTTCCGCCAGTTTCGGCACGCGCTTCCGGAGCTGGTAAACGATACCGTGCGCCGCGTCGGCGCGCTCAAGATGAATACCGATTACGCCGTGCCCCTGGCTCGCAATCGGGAGATGCTGGCCTATTATCGCCGGCGCCTGGAGGAAGAATTCCCCGGCCGCTACGCGATCTTCGGGCACATCGGCGACGCCCACGTGCACATCAACGTGTTTTCCGACCCTGCTAATCCGAAACCGGCTAACGATCTGCTGGTGGAATTTGCGCGCCACGCCGTTTCGCTGGGCGGCACGGTCAGCGCGGAACACGGCTTGGGAAAGCGCAAGGCGCACCTGCTGGAGCTGCAGTATACGCCGGAGCAGTTGGAAGCCATGCGCGCGGTAAAGCGGCGGCTGGACCCGTTGGGGATTCTGGGGCGGGGAATCCTCTTCGGGGCCAATGCCGACACTTGACCGATTTGTGGAACAGGCCTTCGGCCTGTATTTCCGCGTGCTCCATAAAGGCAACCTTGCAGGCGAAAACGCCTGCTCCATAAAGTGGCTTATCCCTTCAGCGCCTGCATCGCTTTGGAAATGAAATTCCAGACCTCCGGCCGGATTGGCAGATTGGCGCGCCTGGTAGATCGCCTTCGTCCCTCCATTTCAGCTTGAGGTCTGACGTTACGTCAGGGTCAAGCGAAAATTTCAGCTTACAAGGTGGGACAGACCATCGTCTTTTGTCGTCTGTCAGTCCTTCGCCCAGCCACAGCAGAATGACAGACGACAAAAGACGATCGTCTGTCCCACCTGGCTTCCCGCGCCGACTCCCCCCATAAGGTAGGATCGAACATGCGCTGCTGTCGGCTTGCCGTCTGGTCCCTGCTTGTTGTGCCCCTCACCGCCGCCGACGATCTGCCTCCCGGCGTCGGCAACGCCGTGGCTTCCAAGACCTGTACCGTCTGCCATGGCGTGGATAAAATCCGCCAGCGGCGGCTTTCGCGCGACGGCTGGGCGGATATTGTGGACGACATGATCGATCGCGGCGCGAAATTGACGGAGCGGGAAAAGGAAACCGTTCTCGCCTATTTGGCGGAAAACTTCGGGCCGACATCCAAGTTGTGGGTCAACAGCGCGCCGCTCTCCGAATGGAAAGCCGTGGCCGGGTTGTCGGTGGCGGAAGCCAGGGCCGTGCTTGATTACCGCCGGCAAAACGGCGACTTCCACCAGATCGGCGACCTGTTAAAAGTACCCGGCGTCGACCCTCAAAAGATAGAAGCGAAGAACGACATCTTCGCGTTCTAGGGGTGGCGAAAGACCTGGAACTGCGTTCGGGTGGGCGGTTCGGTCAGCCAAACAGCCCTGAAATCGCGATCACCGCGCCGGCCAAACCGGCTGTGATGCCGAAAACCGGAAACATTTTTTTCTTGGAAATGAAATAGAGCGAAGAGAGCACCAGGGCGATTTCGAGCAGACCTTCCCCGACGTCGTAGCGCAGGGCGCGATGCTCGTCGGCGTCGGCCGCGGCATCCGCCTTGTCGGCGCGCTCCTGAATTTCGGAACCCTGCCTCTCGTATTTCTTGAGCTGGCCGACGGAATCATCAAGCAGTTTTTGGGCCGCGGGATTGGTTTGGGCCAGCAGGCCGGCCAGGCTCTGTCCAAGCTCGACGTTGTGAAACTTGACGCGCGTGGCCTGGTAGTGGGCCCATTCGTCGTTCGCCGTCGACTTGTGCATGATGGCGGCAGTGTGGGTTCTGTGCGAGGCGATAGTGACAATCGCCAGGGCGACCGCCAGCAGCGCCGCCAGAAGGCCCACCCTCTGCCCCATTGGGTCCGTCTCGTGACCTTCGTGATGAATCTCAAGTTCCGCCATGGGTTTCTCCGTATTATAGTCGCATGGGCACCGGTGGCGCAGGCTCCGCGAAAAGGGACGAAGAATTCATGCGGGAAGCGCTGCGCCTGGCCCGCCAGGCCGCCGCCGAAGGCGAGGTGCCGGTAGGCGCGGTGGTGGTGGTGGAGGGCGAAATCGCCGGCCGCGGCTGGAACCGGCCCATCGCGGCCTCGGACCCCACCGCGCACGCGGAAATCGCCGCTCTGCGCCAGGCCGCGGCCCGCATGGGCAATTATCGCCTCGACGGCGCGACACTCTATGCCACGCTGGAGCCTTGCGTGATGTGCGCCGGAGCGCTGGTGGCCGCCCGCGTGGCGCGGTTGGTGTTCGGGGCGCGGGACCTGCGCTTCGGCGGCGTGCGCAGCAAGTTCCGCCTGGCCGATTCCGAAACCCTCAATCACCAGGTGGAAGTCGTCGAAGGCGTGCTGGGCGCCGATTGCACCGCCCTGCTGCGCGGCTTTTTCGAAGAGCGCCGATGAAGTGCCGAAGGGCGCGGAAGACTGAATGGACGCGGAGTCTGGCGAGGGGCCGGGGTGTTCGCCTGTGGTTCGTCAGGACGAAGGTCCAGGGAGGATCGCCCTAACGTGCGGCCCCTCTTCCTCAATCCTAAGGGGAAAACTGCGCATCCGCCATACTCTATTAGGATGATACCGGCGGATGGTTCGCAGTAGCCTGGTGGCCGCCTTTCGGCCCTTTTTGCCTACTGGCCTTTATAGTTGAACCGGTATCCCAAAATCGCTTTGACCAGCAGGCGCTCGGTAGCCTGGGTCACGCCGACGCCTACGCCGAAGTTGAACTCCCAATTTTTGCCGAAATCGACGTCCACGTTGGGAAAAATCTGCTGTTGCTGGTCGCGCAGCGCATCGAAGCCGGTGACCGGGCCCAGCGCGCCGTAGTATTCAATCCCGGCGGCGAGCTTCTTGGTCACGTCGTAGCTGAACTTGAAATTCGGCGAGAACTCGTAGCCGCGCGGCTGCTCCGGCCCGCGGAAGGATTTCTCGATGGCCGGGTTGAAGCACAGGTACCATTTCTCGATCTTCTTATCCACGATCGGCCGGATTTCCCAGGTCCAGGTGTCGGCCGAAAGATTCGGCCGCACCCAGCCGAATTCCGTCGAGAGACTCAGGCCCACCGGCAGATGATATTTTTCGGGCACCGCGATCCGCGGGCGGAGGTGCGAGCCGACATAATACCAGGTGCCGTTCTGGATGCTGGTAAACACGTAAAAGCCAGTCTCGAACCACTCGTCGAATCCGTGCGTGATCTCCAGCGTTTCGTGCTCGGCGTGGTTGTCGGGAAGCACCCCGTCGATCCTGGTCTTGAATCCGTCGACGGTGAAATTGCTGTGCAGTTCGGTCATGGTGACGCCAGGCGGCACCAGGTCGGAGGCGTACACCTGAATCTCGTAGTTGCTCTGCGCGCGAATCAGAATGGAGGTGAACAGGAAGCCCGCGGCGAAGAGTGGCAAACGCATAGGAAGCTTTACTTTATACGATGCCGCTGGCCGGCCGCCTCGCGATAGATCTCCAGCACCTGCCGCGCCGTGTCCCGCCAACTGAATCGCGCCACCTGGTCGAACCCCTTTTGTATCAAAGCGCGCCGCATGGACTCATCCACCAGCACCTCCCGGATGCCGCGCGCGATATCGAACACGTTTTCCGGATTCACCAACATGGCGGCGTCGCCCACCACCTCGGGCAACGAACTGACGCCCGAGGTGACTACCGGCGTGCCGCAGGCCATGGCTTCGAGCGGCGGCAGGCCGAAGCCTTCGTAGCGCGAGGGAAACACGAACGCCGCGGCCGACTGATAGAAACAGCGCAAGGTATCGGAGGGAACAAAGCCGAGAAAGCGCACCAGGTGTCCGATGCGGCTGCGAAAGACGGCCTGGCGCACGGCGGAGTTTTGCGCAATGGTATCGCCGATCAGGATCAAGCGCAGGTCGCGGTACTGGGGATGATCGGCGAGCTGTTCGCGCAACACCGCAAAGGCCTCCACCAGGCGCGGGATGTTTTTGTGCGCCCGGATATTTCCAGCGTAGAGCAGGTATGGATACTCAATCTGGTAACGCTCCAGGATGCGCCCGTTTTGTTCGGCGTTCGGCGCCGATGCGCTGGCGGCGAACTCCGAATCGGGGGCATTGTAGATACGGCGAATTCGCCCGGGCGGCACGATCACGGTATTCTCCACGTCGCGCTTGGTGGCGTCGGAAACCGCGATCAGGAAACTCGCCCGCTTCAAGCCGCGCCGGAAGCGCCAGCGGCGCAAAGACAGCCGCACCCGCGAATGCTCCGATTCGAACAACAGGTTGGCCATGTCGTGAATCGTCACCACGTACGGCTGCGGCATCCACAGCGGCACGCGGTTCAAGGGAATATGCACCAGGTCCGGTTTGAGCTGGCGGATGAACATGGGGAACAACAGGTTGTCCAAGTGCGAATCGTCGGGGCGCGAGTAGACGGCCACCCGAAAGTTTTCCGGCAAGCCGGCCAGAGCACGGGCGTCCTCCACGCCAGCCACCAGGGTATAGCGGTTGGTGGAGTCGATCAGGCCCAGCCCATGCACCAGGCCGCGTATGTACGTGCCGATGCCGAAGTCCTTCACTCTTCGGGCGTCGATGGCGATGTTTAATGGCATGGGCTCGATTGCGCCAGTCCGGGCGGCGCCGGCTCGAATCAGGCCTTAGGGCAGTCGCGCCTCCAGGCATACAGCGGGAAGCCTTCGGTCAGGGCGGCCACTTTGCCGGCCACGCCGGCCAGAACGGCTTCGTCCTCGATATGCAGCAGCACCTCGGCAATCAGGCCGCCCACTTCGCGCATTTCGGCTTCGCCGAAACCGCGCGTGGTCACCGCCGGCGATCCCAGCCGGATGCCGCTGGGATTGAACGGCGGGTTGGTATCGAAGGGAATGGCGTTCTTGTTGACGGTGATACGCGCGCGGTCCAGGGCCTTCTCGGCTTCCTTGCCGCGCACCCCTTTGGAAAACACGTCCACCAGCATCAGGTGCGTGTCGGTGCCGCCGCTGACTAGGCGGAAGCCGTGGCCGATGAGGCTTTCGGCCAGCGCGCGCGCGTTCGCCACCACCTGCTTCTGATAGGCCACAAATTCCGGCTGCTGGGCTTCCAGGAAACAAACCGCCTTGGCCGCTACCACGTGCACCAGCGGGCCGCCCTGCATTCCCGGGAATACCACCTTGTCGATCGCCGCGCCGTATTTTGCCTTGGCCAGGATCAAACCGGCGCGCGGGCCGCGCAGGGTCTTGTGGGTGGTGCTGGTGACGATATCCGCCCACTGGCACGGGTTGGGATGCAGGCCCGCCGCCACCAGGCCAGAAATATGGGCCATATCCACCAACAGCACCGCGCCCACCTCGTCCGAGATTTCGCGGAAACGCGCGAAATCCAGAGTGCGGGGGTAAGCGCTGGCGCCGGCGATGATCATGCGCGGCTTGTGCTCGCGGGCCAGTCGCGCCAATTCGTCGTAGTCGATGAGCTCGTCTTCCCGGCGCACGTTGTACGGCACCACGTGGTAGGTCTTGCCCGAGAAGTTGAGCTGGTGGCCGTGGGTGAGGTGCCCGCCGTGAGCCAGGTTCAAGCCCATAATCGTGTCGCCCGGCGAAAGCACGGCTGCATAGGCGGCCTGGTTGGCCTGCGAGCCGGAGTGCGGCTGCACGTTGGCGTATTCGGCCCCGAAGAGCTGCCTGGCGCGTTCGCGAGCGAGGTTTTCCACCACGTCGGCATACTCGCAGCCGCCGTAATAGCGTTTGCCCGGATAGCCCTCCGCGTACTTGTTGGTGAAGACGCTGCCGGTGGCTTCCAGCACGGCTTCGGAGGTGAAATTCTCGCTGGCGATGAGCTCGAGTTGCCCATTCTGCCGCGCGGCTTCCTGCCGGATCGCCCGGTAGATCTCAGGATCGACCTCGGCCAATGGCCGCTGTAAACGTTCTGCTGGCGTCATATTGAGTTTGGCTCCCTCCGGCCCGGGCGCCCCGGACCGTGCGTGAGGCGGTTAACGGTCTTGCCCCAGGCGGGCAATCCCGGCCACGCGGCGCGCGTGCTCTTTGCGCGCAAACCCGGCGTGGTCGGCTGCGATGGCGACTTTCATATCGGGGAACCCCGATTTTAGCATGGGCGATAGCGCTGGCGATCTTTGCCGCCCATCCGCGCTCCGCTGCCGGTAGATTGCGGAACCGCCTGGAAGAAAGGCCGACCGGGGGGTCGGCCGCCCCACTCAGCACAGGGGATCAAGCCGCGGCAGCGAGAGGTTTTCCGAGGCAACAGCGTTTGTATTTTTGGCCGCTGCCGCAGGGGCAGGACTCGTTACGGCCGATTTTGGGGTCTTGGCGGCGGTAGGGCTGCTCCGTTTGGGCATCTTTGTGCATGGTGCAGCGGGGTTGTGCGTGGTGGATGGTTGTGCAGTTTTGTGCGGCGGGCACGGCGGGTTCGGGTTCCTCCGGCTCGAATTCAGGCTCTTTGGCTTCGGCTTCGTCTTCCGGGATTTCGCTGTCGAGCGGAGCGTTGAAGAGATCGTTGAAGGTTAAGGGTTTTTCGGGTTTGGGAGGCGGCGGGGTGGCGGCCTTTTCAATGATGAACATGGCGGCTTTGAGGCGGACGGAGGGGGGAGCTTTGGGGTCGGTGAGGATGGCGCGGAGGGTCTCAAAGGCGAGGTCGGCGAGGGTTTCGGCGCGTTCGCGAAACATGAGGGCGCGGTCGTACTGAGCGTGGGCCAGGGCAACGTGGAAGCGGGGGAAATTGCGGCGCCAGTAGGCGATGGTGTTGCGGTGAACGCCGGCCTGGGCGGCGGCATCGGTGAGATTGGCGCCGGATGACAGGGCGTCGATAACCTGGAGCTGTTCAGGGGAAAGTCCGGAATCGGTCATAAGGGTCAGCTTTCGGTCACACCATAACGGGCGAGCGCGGAAAAAGGGAGACGCGAAACGGGCGGATTGGCTGTAACGGATTGAAACGAGGGGAACAAAAAATGTTTGGAAGTTTGGTGACCGGGCAGCGGGCACGGGCGCCTTTGTGCATTTTTGTGCATGGAAACAAGTGTCCCGACAGATCGCCCGGTGGAGACCAGGTGGGACAGACAAGCGGTTCTCGCCGTGTTGGGCGGTCGTCCACCGTGGAAAGACATGACAGACGACGAAAGGCGATCGTCTGTCCCACATCTTTCGTTTGTTGGGCGGTCGTCCACCGTGGGAAGACATGACAGACGACGAAAGGCGATCGTCTGTCCCACATCTGGGGAAAACCGTCGCCGGCGCGCTCATGCTTCCAGCAACACCTTGAGAGTGCCGGGCGCGGCGGCCCGGGCGAATGCCCGCGGAGCTTCGGAGAGCGGGAAGCGGGCCTGGATCATGGTTTCGACGGGAATAATCCGGTGCTCCAGGAGCGGCAGGGAAGCCTCGAAGCGGCCGCAGCGCGAGCCCACGAGGGTGATTTCGTTGACGATCAGTGGGGCGGTATCCACGGCTACGGCGCCGTGTACGGTGGATTTGAGAATCAAGGTGCCACGCGGGCGCAGGAGCTGGGCGGCGGCGCGCAGACCATCGGCGGAGCCGGTGGCATCCACCACGAAATCGAAGGCGGCGGCGGGGAGGGCGCCGGTAGTTACCAGGGTGCGGACGCCGCGGGCGGCGGCGATGGCGAGCTTGGCGGGGTGATGGCCGAACTGGTGGACCGGGTAGCCGTAAGCGTCGAGCGTCATGGCGACCAGGAGGCCCAGTTTGCCATCGCCCAGCACGGCGACGCGTTCTCCCCAGGGGATGGCCACCTGGTCGAGAATTTCGCAGGCGGCGGCCAGCGGTTCGGCGAAGACGGCGCGCTCGGACGGGAGGTCGCCGGGCAGCACATGGAGGTTCGTTTCGGGCAGGGTGAAGTACTCGGCGAATGCGCCGGGGTGGTTGACGATGCCCAGGACGGAGCGGGAAGGGCAATGGCGGCCGAGTCCCCTATGGCAGGAATCGCAATGGCCGCAGGCGAGGTTGATTTCCCCGACCACGCGCTTGCCTACGAGAGCGCGGCTGGCGGCTTCCACGACTTCGGCCACGAACTCGTGGCCGGGCGTGCCGGAGAAGCCGTAATAGCCGCGCTGGAGTTCCAGATCGGTATTGCAAATGCCGGCGACGAGGAGGCGGAGGAGGGCGTGTCCGGGCGGCCTCTTGGGCGGATCGATCTGTCGCGTGGCGACGGTTCCGTTTTCCAGGTGAACAGCCAGCATGCACTTATAATAAAGCTTCATGCCCGCCGAGCTGGTTTGCATCACGGAATGGTGCCGCGCGCGATTTCCGGTCACCGAAGTTGTGTACAATTGCCCGCGCTGCGGTGGATTGGTGGAAGCGGTGTATCCGCGCCAGGAATGTCCGCCGGAGCACTGGAAGGCGCTGTGGCGAAACCGGCGGACGTCGAACGCGGCACTGGACCAGAGCGGGGTGTGGCGCTACCGCGAGTTCATTGCGTTCGGGAGCGAAGAGCACGCGGTGACGTTGCGCGAAGGGGACACGCCGATGCTCGAAGGCCGCGGGGCTGCCGGCTACGGCGGGCTGGACCGGCTGGTGTTCAAGCACCAGGGTTTCAACCCCACGGGCTCGTTCAAAGACAACGGTATGACGTGCGCGGTGGCGCAAGCCAGAAGGCTGGGGCTGCGGCGGGTGGGGTGCGTTTCCACCGGCAACACTTCGGCCTCGATGGCGGCATACGCAAGCGCGGCCGGGCTGGAGCCGGTGATCTTCATTCCCAACGGCAATATCGCCTACGGCAAGCTGGCACAAGCGCTGGAATACGGCGCGCGGACGCTGCAGGTGGAAGCCAATTTCGACCAGATTCTGGCGCTGGTGCGGCGCCTGGCGGACCGGCTGGGCATTTACCTGCTGAATTCGATCAACCCGTTCCGCATCGAAGGACAGAAGACCATCATGCTGGAAATGATGGATCAGCGCGACTGGCGGGCGCCGGACTGGGTGGTGGTGCCCGGCGGCAATCTGGGGAACACGTCGGCCTTCGGCAAGGCGTTCCGAGAGATGCGGCAGTGGGGGTTGATCGACCGCACTCCGCGCCTGGCGGTGATTCAAGCGGAGGGGGCGTCGCCATTCTACGAGCTGTTCCGATCGGCCGATCGCTCGCACCTCGCGGCCAATCCGCATCCGGAAACGCTCGCCACTGCGATCAAGATCGGCGATCCGGTATCGTGGCCGAAAGCGCTCCACGAAGTGCTGTCGTCGAGCGGCACGGTGGAGCGGGTGACGGAGCAGGAGATTGCCGACGCCAAGGCGGTGATCGGGCGGTGCGGGATCGGGTGCGAGCCGGCGTCGGCGGCAACGCTGGCGGGCATCCGCAAACTGACGGCGGCGGGTGCGATGGCGCGCGATGCGGACGTGGTGGCGGTACTGACGGGCAACGTGCTGAAGGACCCGGACTACATTCACCGGTACCACACCGGCGCGCTCGAAGACCCGGCGGGGCGGGCGATCCGGTCCACCTACGCCAACGCGCCGGAAGTAGTAGCGGCGGATGACGAGCGGATCGCCGCGTTGTTGGCGAGGTAGGCGCGGCGCGACCGGCGATAAAATGGCCGGCGCTACGAGCGAGTCTTCGCGATTCGATTTCCGGGATTCTCCGGTTGCGCCAGCACCCGCTGCCGGCGAAGGTGCGCCAGCAGCCGATATCCGAAAACGATGGCCGCCAGCAGTGCCGCAATCGCCCAAGTCAAGTCGCCCAGCACCGCGGATAGGGCCATCACGCGATCGCTGAAGTATCGTCCCAGCGAGATATAGACAACTGCCCCGGTGATTTCACCAAGAATGTCCCAGAACAGGAATCGGCGCCACGGGTAGCCGGCCGTGCCGCTGGCCAGATTGATCCAGGGTCCCAGGGGACTGAGCAGCCAGCGGGTGAGAAAGATGCCGGGGCCGCCCCAGGCTTGCGCTTTGGCTTGCATTGCCTGCAGGTCGGCGCGCGCTGCTAACAGGCCGCCGAGCTTTTTGACGACGCCCGCCCCGCCCCATCGGCCGATGGCGTAGCCGGCCTGATCGCCGAGGATGGAACCGGCGCCGGCCGCGCCAATAGCCCACCAGTAGTTCATGGCGCTTTGGGAGATCATCGAGCCGGCCACGATCAGCAGGAGCGTGATGGGCAGCGGCACTCCGACGGCGGCAATGGTCACGATTACGAAAAGGGCCGGCGCGCCGTACTGAGAAACCACCGAGAGGAGCTGATCGTTCATCGCGGTTGGCCGCCGGGTGGATGCGCGGCGGCGTCGATGGCGCGTTGCAGTTGGGCGATCACCTCGGGAACGGGACGATTCAGGTCGTAAGCGATATGGCGAACGGATCGCCGATCGTGCGGCTGCCGCGGTTGAACGCCAATGGCCTGAAACAGGACGGAGGCGGGGACGTGGTGGGCATGGGCGATAAATGGGACCGACATCCAGCCAAGGATGGGTTCATTTTCCGCGTGGATCCGCCGCACCTGCCGGCCGGCCCTGAAGGCGAAGACAAAAGTGCCCGCGATCGCCAACAAGAAGGCGAGCCCAACAATCAGCGTGCGGCGGCAGGTTTCTCGCACAATCCAATATAGCCGGATTCAGCTCCGAAACTCTGGCTGACCATGTGTCAGCCACACCAGGGCGGCCGATCGCGGATTGGCGATCGCCGAAAGCTTCCAGGCACCGAGGAAAATTGCCCGACTTGGGAATCGGCCGGTGGAAAACCCGTTTGACAGACGATCGCTTTTCGTGGTCTGCCGGGCGGTCGTCCACTGGGCAGGCATGACAGACGACAAAAGGCGATCGTCTGTCCCACCTCCGACCTCCAGCGGAGGTTACGCTTGCGTGGGCCCCTAGCCCGAAATCTCGCGCCACGCGCACAACGACTCGGTGTAGGCGGCGCTGCCGTCGCGGAGCCATGCATCGAGTTGGGCGGGCTCCTTCAGTTGCTGGCCGCGCATCCGCCCGACGGCCACGAAGCGGCAGTCCAGTTCGGGCAGGGCGGTCATGTCCCCCCAGAGTTTCTCGAACTGAGCCACCGGAAAGATATCTTCCTGTCCTTTCCCCCAGCGTTTCTTGACATCCTTGAGCGTGATGTAGGTCGGCATGCGCGCGGCAACGGCGCGTACCGCCTGGTTCACACGTTCCGCGTCCGGCAGCGCATCGCGGCTCAAACCGAACGCCGTGAGCAGACGGTCGATATCGATCCAGTAGGTCGCGCTGTTGTAGTAGCGCAGGCTGCTTTCCAGTTCATCGTTAGGAAGCGCCAGGCCTTCGATCAAACGAGCGCGGCCACCCACGCGGGCGAGGCCGCCACCGCGGTCTTCCAGGTGCCGGGCGATCACCTCCGTGGTGAGCGCCGCGCCGCTCGCGATGTGGTACCCGAGAATGGCCGCGTCGGCATCGGCGGCCACCGTGTCGATATTATGCACCATGAGATAGCGGAGGCGCGGGCGCATTTCGAGCAGGCGCAGGAGCGTGCCGTTGCGCAGCAGGTTGGGAATCTCATACCAGTGACCCACCGGGTGCAGGCACTGCATGGGCAGATTGGCGGTGTAGTCGGAACCCTCGCCGGCGCTTTGGGCCCACTCGATCAGCGCCGCGTGGAGGCCTTCGCGGACCTTCTGCGCCCGCTCGTCGAGCAACTGCTGCGGCATCTCCTCCCAGGCGAAGCGCAGGTCGCGCGCCATCGGGATCATGCGCAGGCCAATGCTGCGTCCGGGCGAAAGCAGCAGCGGACCGGGATAGCCGTAGTCGCGCTCGGCGGCGAGGTGCGCGGCGATGGCTTCATGGGTGAGATAGCTGGTGGTGATGACGTGCGGAAGCGCGGCGCCGCATTCGCGGCTCACCCGAAGGCTCTTGGCAAGGTGGACCTCGATGAAGTTGCGGTATCGTCCGCCGAGCCGGCAGAAAGGGTTCAGCGCTTTCACCACCCCGGCGCCGCGGGTCCAGCGGGTGCCCACCCCTCCCGCCAGCGAGACCACCGCGACGCGGCCTTCGGCCAGGGCCTCGATACCGCAGCCGCGATGGCGATCGTCGACGCGGTCCGCCTCCGCATCTTCAATCAGACTGGTAACGGGGAGACGGTTTTGCGCCAGGCCGATGCGGCCGGAACGGAGATCCTGCCGGATCTGTTCGTGCTGGAGGCGGTCGAAGCCGTAGCTGTCTAACAGGGTTTTGAGCGATCGGGCCTGGCCGTCTTCGGCGTCGTGGCCGGCGGGCAGCAGGTGATCGAACAGGGTGTGGATCATGCCGGCATAATCCGCCTTGGAACGGCATGCGGCGGTGAAGCGCTCCAGTTCGGCGCGGCGAACGGGCGACAAGCGGGACGCTTCGGCGCGGATCAGCGGAGGCACCTGAAGCGTGTAATAGCCGGCGGGCATCAGGGCGTCGGCGCCGCCGAACAAGGCCGCCTGGGTGCCGCGCTCGTCGATGGCGAAGTCGTAGACGACGGGCTCCATCGCGAATGGCACGCTCCGCTCCATTTGGCGCCTGGTTTCGCTCATGATGGCCTGCATGCGGACCAGGGCCCGCTCTTTGCGCTCGGGGCTGAAGAGGAACCCCATGCCGCCGCCGCTCATGCCGCCAAGCATCCAGAAGCCCCAGAAATCGCCGCCGAATTCCTGGCGGACGCGGTCGATAAGCGTGCTCGTGTAGAGATTGCCGGCCCACGGAACGATGGTCCGGATGGGGCCGTCGAAGTTGCGCTCGAGCGCGGCGCCCAGGGCGCGAATGTCACCCCGCTCGAGGTGACCGGCGATCTCATCCAGGATCCCGATCGCCTGCCGGCGGCCGAGCCATTCGGTTTCAGAGCGCAGCAGGTACTTCTCGGTAACCATCTCCAGGATGGGGCCGACATCCTGCGCCATGCCGCCGTGGACGAGCACCAGGCTTTGCTGCAGTTTGGCGCGGGTTTCGCGCGAGATCTCGACATCGGTGAAGATTTTGTGGTCCGGAAGCAGGCGCCCGCGGCTGATGCCGAACTCGGGATCGCCCTGCTGAGCTTGCGCCCCATGGATCAGCTTGATGCCGGGCCACACGCCACCGGAATCCTGCCAGCCGCCGCCGCTTCCGCCCAGCCATTCACCGAGAATGGCGCGCGCGGCCACCAGGCGGCGATCGTGTTCTTCCATACCTCCGGTGAGCGAACGGATCTGACCGGTGGCGCGCATGCATACCGCGATGACGCAGGCCAGCAGGCTGGTAGAGACAGCCAGCCGCGAGCCCCTGGGGATGTCGTTCACCCTGGTGACGACTTCAATGCCGTAGCCGGGCTTTCCGGTGAGGTGCGCCAGCAGACCGGCCAGCGGTTCAGTAGAGCCCTCGATTCCAGGAGGCACGATGCCGCTGGCGATGATGCCCGCCTTGACGAGGCCGAGGTAATCGCGGGGAAAGTCGAAGATCTCGGCGATGGAAGAAACCTCGGCCGAGGCGCGCAGGTCGACGCTGGTCAGGCGGATGACGGGCTGGTCGATCGCGCGGAGCCAGGCCTCGACCGGCGGCCTGGGCCCGGCGGATGGCTGGGCCGATGGTTGGGACGGCCCGCGGACCGCCAGGTCGATAGAGACGTTGATGACGCGCGCGCCCTCCGGGAAATCCATGCCGAGGAAGAAAATGTCGCTCCATCCGCTGTGGGTGAGGTCCATGCGGACGGGCGTGGCCTCGCGCAGGATGGGGAAGACCGGATCGCCGGCAAGAAGCTCGGAACGGAGGTGCAGCGGATAGTCGTCGGTGTGACCGGCGCGGAACATCCACTGGTTGCCGCGTACGCTGCGCACGCTGCGGCGGACCTGGTCGGCTAGGGTCTGGAAACCGAGCGCGCGGTAGCTGACGGCAAGCGCGCTGGAGATGGCGGCGCTCGGGCCTTGCGCGGCTTGGGCGGCGAGAAAAATCTCGATGGCCTCCTCGAAGCGGCGTTTCAGCAGCTTGTCGAAGCCGGCAAAGGGGATCAGCGCCGGCGCGGCGGAAGCCGAAAGCCGGGGAACGTGAAATCGATGGATGGCGTAAAGGAAGAAGAGCGCCCGGACGCGTTGGTAGAGATTGTCGCAGCTCCGGCGGAAGTTGTCGAGCGCCCGGCATTCGGCCAGAAGCCCAACGAGCGTGGCGCCCTGGCACAAGGCATCCAGCGAGCGGTCGCGCTCGGCGCCACTGGCCGTAATGACGCCGGTGAAGCGGCTCACGGGCGCTCGCCTCCGCCGGCGATTTCGCGATCGGCAAGCAGTTCGAGCATCTGCGCCAGCACCTGGCTGCGGTCGGGGCCGTTCAAAGCGAGCGCGAGCTGGGCAATGAACAGGCCGTAGGGGGAACCGAGATCGTAGCGCCGGCCCTCGTCCTCGACGGCGAGGTATTGTTCCTGGCGCGCGAGTTCGGCGAGGGCATCGGTAAGCGTGACGGGGGTGTCGGAGGAGGCCGCCAGCATGCGCCCGAGGATGTCCATCACCGTTGGAGTGAGCACGTGGATGCCGAAAAAGCAGAGATAGTAGCCGGCGCGAATGCCGGGGACGAGCAGGAGCCGCTCCGCTTCGGTGGGGGTGGGCTTTTCGATCACGGTATCGACGCGATACAGATCGCTGCGCGGCAGGACGCGGCGGCCGCCGACGGTTCCGTAGCGCGCGAGCAAGCTCTCGCGCGTGGCCTGGACACCACTGACCGAGCAGCTTTCTTTGCGGGCAAGTTCTACCAAACGCTCCGCCGATGGCTTCGGGGCGGTGCTGACGTAGAGATGGTCTCCCACCATGTGCAGAAAAGGGTCGGCGCCGGTAAAGGAACTGGCGCAATGGATGGCATGGCCGTAGCCGCGGGGCTCGGACTGCGGAATAAATCGAACCGATGAAGCGTGAGACCCGGCAGCCTGCGCATAGCGGGATTCATCGCCGGGCCAGACGACCACGGCGATCTCCTCGGCGCCGGCCGCGAACGCCTGTTCGATCAGAATCGAGAGCACCGGTTTCTCGGCGCCGTCGCGGTCGATGAGGGTCTGAAGAGGCAGCGCGCGCTGACGCCGCGCCGCGGCAGTAATAACAGCTTTCCTGACGAACACGTGGACTCCCCAGAACAGTGTAACGTGGATGGTTGGTCTTTTCGCTCCCCGTGGGAGGAGCCGTGGCAGGCCAAAGACCTACTCCGTACAAGGTCGTTGCTGTGACAACTGTGGAGCAGGCGGCCTGCGATCAGCCACAGGGCCGCTTCTACCACAGGCTGCCAGCGTAGTGTCCAACGAATAACCAGACAGAATGGTCCGGTTCGACGCACCCGGCGCAGGCCATCGCCTGGATTTCGGCGGCCCTGAGCGGGCTCTCGGCGAGCGCGGCGAAGATCGGCGAGCCAGGGCTGCTTCGGGCTAGCCGTGGACGCCGTATTTCAGGTGCGGGCCGGAACTTCGGCAGTTCGGGGGCTGCCGCAGTTTCCGCCGCTTTGGCACCTGAGGAAGTCTGCCAGCGCCTCCTGCCAGGGGCGCAGCGGCGGCAGTTGCGTATTCAGCAGGACCGCCCGCGCCGGGCGCTTCGCTTTGCGCGGAAAGCGGGTCGACGGCACTGGCAGCACCGTCGTGCTCTTCCCCGCGATGCGATAGATCTCCCGCGCGAAATCGTACCAACTGGCGCCGCCGCGGTTGGTCACATGATAGATGCCCGCGGGCGGCGCTGCCTCCAGCAGGCCGCGCGTGCTTGCGGCCAGGTCCGCCGCATACGTCACACTGTTGACCTCGTCGGCTACCGCCTCGATGGTATCCCGCTTCGCCGCCAGGTCCAGCATGAGGTCGACGAAGCTCTTCTTCGACAGCTCGCTGGCTCCTTTGGGCCCGAAAATCACCGCCGTGCGCACCACGTACCATCGGCCGCCGTTCTCGGCAACCAGTTGCTCTCCGCGCCACTTCGATCGCCCGTATGCGGACAGCGGCGCCGGCGCATCGGACTCGCGATATTCCCCTCGGGCTCCGTCGAACACGTAATTGGTGCTGTAGTGAACCAGCGGGACGCCCTTCCGCTTCGTCCAGCGCGCCAGCCGGCCCGGGAATTCGGCGTTCAGCGCGAAGGCCTGCTCCGGGCGATCTTCCGCGCCATCCACGTCGTTGAACGCGACGCAATTCACCACCGCGTCGGGCACGTACCCGAGCCCGTCCAGCCGCGCTCCCAGTGCGGCTGCGTCCAGCACATCCACGTCTTCGCGATCCCAGCCGGCCGCCTCGGGAAACAGCCGCATGAGTTGTCCGCCCAGCGTCCCCTTCGCACCCAGTACCAGCGCCTTCCCGATTTCCGCCATGCTCCCCTATTGTAGTTGACTGCCAAATGGCATCGCGATTGTCGAGGGGAGGGCGGACTCCGCTTCGATTGCCGGGATCTCGCCTCGACGCTTGCCTTCCGTCGCGCCCTGGTCTTGCCGGCAACGCTGGCGAATCTGCCGGGCACCACGGTCTATCGGCTCAATGGCCTTCAACTGCAAAAGCTACCTCAACACATTTCCGGAGTACCAGGCGTTCCGGGCCATCGACCTGGCGGAGCGGCTCGGCTACGAGCTTGACGACGAGGTCAAGGAGTTCATATCCCAGACCCTTCGTGCCGCCGGCGCCGGACGCTTCGAGCAGCAAGTACGCGAGCACCGGCCGGACATCGACGCGAGCTTACTGCGCGCTCGTTTCGACCGCTATTCCAGCGCGTAACCGGCACGGGAGACCGGAGATCCACAAACCCTACACCATCTCCGCCACCGAGAAGCCGGCACGCACGCCGGGGCCGACGCCGGTGGGCTTGCCGGTGGCGGCGTCGATGGGGCACCACAGAGTGCGGGCCTTCGCCAGGAGGCAGCGATCGCTGGCTCGCAGCAGTTCCGTATGCCGTTCGAACCGGATCCGGCTGGCGGTCCCTACCCATGTTTTGGCGATGATCCCATCGCCCAAATAGGCCGGATGTTTGTAATCGATCTCGTGGCGCACCACCACCCACCGGAGCTTGGTTTGGTCCAGGGCGGACGCGATGGCCCTCCAGTGGGCGACAGCGACGTCCTGCACCCAGCGCAGGTACGCGACGTTGTTGACATGGCCAAGCTCGTCGATATCGGCAGGTTCCACCGCAATCGTGAGTTCGAACGGCGATGGTTCCGTGTTCATCCCTTTTAGTATAGGGGTGGCGAAGGTTCGTGGCGCGCCTCCTAGTCAGGAGCCAGCCAGCACTACTCCGCGCCGGCGAGCTCAATCACGTAAGCTTCGGCGGGCGGAAGAGCGGCGGCCACCGATTCCGGGATGCGGAGCGCGATGCCGTTGCCGCGCGGGGTCCAGGCCAGCTTTTGACGGGTGTCGAGCAGTGTCGCGCTCATCTCCGCGCGCGGCGTCAGATCGGCGAGCGTCAACTCGCCCATCGGCTTGCGAGGCAGGATGGCGTACACGGTATTGCCCTTGGCGGTGAAGAAAACCTCCACGCGGGCGAAACCGGAGCGCGGGGTATCCACCAGGTCGCCGACCGGGTAGTCCGCCATGAACGCTTTTTCTTCCAGTTTGGGCACCTGGCCGGCGCTCCATTGGCGCGAGCGCTTCCAGGGCCGAGTGCCGTAGATGGCCGCACCGTTGGGCCGCAGCCAATCGCCGATCTGACCCAGGCGTTCCTCCATCACCAGCGGAATGCTGCCATCGGCGGTGGGCCCGATATCGAGCAGCAGGTTGCCGCCGCGGCTGACGATATCGAGCAGCATCAGCAGCAACTCGCGGCCGGTACGGTAATCGGCCAGCGTTTCGGCGCGGTTGTAACCATAGGAATAGCCCATGCCGCGGCTCTCCTCCCACGGGTGCGCGCTTTGCGACATTCCGGATGTGTACTCGGTGGTAAAGTACCCGCCGTGTTTGTGGCCGGTGTCTTTTCCCCAGCGGTCGTCCACCACCACGAGCTCGCGCGCGGGCGACTCGTTGAAGAGCCAGGCCAGCAGTTCGGGCGCGTGCCATTCGTCGCTCGAGAGGTCCCATTCGCCGTCGGAAAAAATGATATCGGGCCGCGCGTGGCTGACCACGTCCTTGAACTGCGGCGTCATGTGTTCGGCGACGTAGCGCGGGCGGTCGGACAACCAGAGCGGGTTGTACCATTCGTAAAGCGAATAGTAAATGCCCATGTGGAGACCGCGGCGGCGCCCGGCTTCGGTCAGATCGAGCAGCAGATCGCGGCGGGGCCCGATATCGACGGCGTTCCAGGGGCGTCCCCAGCTTCGGTTGGCTTCGGCGCTGCGCCACAAAGCGAAGCCCTCGTGATGTTTGGAGGTGAGCGCAACATAGCGCGCTCCGGAGCGGGAGATGACGTCGGCCCAGTGGTCGGGATCGAACAGTTCGGCGCGGAATAACGGGGCGAACTCGGGATACTCGAAATCGGCGCCGTAGACGCGCCGATGGAATTGCCAGGTATGGTAGCCGTCGTCGCCCGGCGCCTTGGCCTTTTTGCCTTCGGTCAGGGAGTGCCAATACCATTCGGCGTACGGGGTCTCGCCCTTCACCTTGGGCGGGGCGTAAGAGGGCACCGCGTAAAGGCCCCAGTGAATAAAGACGCCGAACTTGGATTCGGCATACCAGGGCGGGCTGGGCCGCCGGTCCAGAGAATTCCAATCGGCGGCGTAGCGGACCTCGGCACGGGCATAGCGGCTGGCGGCGAAGGCGAGCGGAGCCGACGCGAGAGTTTTGACGAATTCCCGTCTGGGCAGATGCTTCATGGCATGGACGATTGTAGCGCCCCGATCACGCACGGTATCATGAAGCATGCGGGCGCGAGGGGAGATCTTACTGGTGCTCGTGGCAGCCGCGGCGGCATGGGCCGAAGACCCGCGCGAGCTGGTGCGCCGCTCCATCTCCCAAGACCAGCTCGACTGGGTGCGCATGAAAGACTACACCTGGCAGGCGCGCTCGGTGGAGCGGCACTTCAACTCCCACGGCAAAGTGGAATCCACCAGGCGGGAAAACTGGGAGACGCTGATTCTGGACGGGCAGCCGCACCGCCGCATGCTGGAACGCGACGGCAAGCCGCTCAGCCCGGCGGAGCAACAGAGCGAGCAACGGAAGCTGGATGAGGCGGCTGGTAAACTGAGCGCCGAGACCCCAGCCGAAAAAGGGCACCGCCTGGAGGAAGCCGAAAAGCGGCGCCGACGCGAGTTCGCGTTCCTGTCCGAAATCCCCGATCTGTTCAACCTGCGGCTAGACGGCGAATCCACGGTGGATGGCCGGCCGGTATGGGTAGTGTCCGGCGTGCCGCGCCCCGGCGCCCAGGCGAAAAGCCGGGACGCCAAAGTGCTGCTCAAAGTGCGCGGCCGGATGTGGATCGACAAAGCCACTTACCAATGGGCCAAGGTGGAAGCGGAAACCACCGATACGATTTCCTGGGGTCTGTTCCTGGCTCGCCTGAATGCCGGCGCCAAGCTGACTTTCGAACAGATGGAAGTGAATTCCGAGATCTGGCTTCCCAAGCGCCTTTTTATGACCGGCAGCGGCCGCGTGGGCCTCATCAAGCGGCTGGCCGAAGACGAGCAAATCGACTGGAGCGGTTACCGGAAGTTTTCGGTGGATTCCAAGATGGTGACGGACCCGCCGCCGAGCCCCAAGAATTAATCCCGCATGCGGACCTCACCGGATCTTCGCGCCGCCCTGGCCGGGGCCCTCGCCATTGTGGTATGGGCAGCCGCCTATCCCGCCATTCGAGTGGGCTTGCGCGCTTATCCGCCCGGGGAGCTTGCCGCCCTGCGTTTTCTGGTCGCCTCCGCTGTCTTCGCGGTCTACCTGACGTGGCGCCGCCAGGTGTTGCCTCGCGGGCGCGACCTGTTTCTGGTTTTCATCGCCGGCGCCATCGGTATCTCCGCTTATAATCTTTTTCTCAACACGGGCGAGCTCACAGCCAGCGCCGGCGCCGCCAGCCTCATCATCAATTGCATGCCCGTGTTTGCCGCCCTGCTCTCGGTGTTGTTTCTGGGCGAGCGGCTCGGTCCCATCGGGTGGCTGGGGATTACGATCAGCTTCGGCGGAATCGCCGTCATCGCCCTGTGCAGTCCCGTCGGCGTACACTTCGGCTTCGGAGCCTTGCTCATTCTCTTCGCCGCGCTCTCGGCGGCGGTGATGGGATTGATCCAAAAACCGCTGCTGGCGCGATACAGTTCCACAGCCATTACCGCCTGCATCATGTGGAGTGGCGCCTTGCTGCTCTCTCCCTTTCTGCCGGCGGCCTTGCGCATCGCGGCGCACGGGCCGCCGGGGCCCACGCTCGCGGCGGTCTTCCTCGGCCTGTTTCCGGGCGCCCTGGGCTATTTGATGTGGGCCCTGGTCCTGTCGCGTCTGACTCTCTCCGAGACGGCGAGTATGCTCTATCTCATCCCGATCGGCGCGGTGACAATCTCTTACTTCTGGATAGGCGAAGTCCCCACTCCATCCAGCATCTGGGGCGGTGGGCTTGCCATCGCCGGCGTGGTGCTGCTGATGCAGTACGGCAAACGCGCCGGCGCCGGTTCGAAAGAAGCCGTAACCGAGGTGGAACGCTGCCGCGGCTGAGGGCGTGCCGGGGAATCCGCTCCCTCAGAAATCGCAGGCCGAAGGCCTACTCCACGTGGAGTAGGCGTTTACGCCTGCGATTTTAGCCTTACGGGTACAGGCCGCGGATGCGGTTGGCGTCGGCCACGCGGCTGATGCCGAGCATGTTGGCGGCCAGGCGCATGCTGACCTTGCGCTCCAGGTGAATCTTGAGCACGTCGTTGAAGGCGCGCGTCATCACCTTTTCCAGCCGGGAATTGACGTCCTGCTCGTCCCAGAAGAGATGGTTTTCATCCTGGACCCACTCGAAGTAGGACACGGTCACGCCACCGGCATTGCAGAGGATATCCGGGATCAGGAAAATGCCCTTCCGGTCGAGGATGCGATCGGCTTCGGGGGTCACCGGTCCGTTGGCCGCTTCGGCCACGATGCGGGCTCGCACGGCGGGGGCATTTTCCACGGTGATGGCGTTTTCGAGGGCCGCCGGGATGAGGATCTCACAATCCAGGGTGAGCAACTCGTCGGGCGGGATGGCCTCGGCTTCCGCGAAGCCTCGCAAGCTGCCGGTCCGCTCCTTGTACAGGATGAGGTTGGGAATATCCAGACCATGGCGGTTGTAGATGGCGGCGGTGGAATCGCTGGCCGCGACGACCGCGGCTTGAGCGCCGTAAAACAAGTTGGCCGCCAGCGACCCGGCATTGCCGAATCCCTGCACCGCTACGCGGGCGCCCTTCACCGGGATCTTCTGGTGCTGGCAACTACTGAGCACGGTGTAATAGCAGCCCCGGCCGGTGGCCTCGTTTCGGCCCAGCGACCCGCCCAGGCTGATGGGCTTGCCGGTGACCACGCCCATCACCGGATAACCCTTGTTCATGCTGAAGGTGTCCATAATCCACGCCATGATCTGCGGCGTGGTGTAGACGTCCGGCGCGGGGATGTCGCGTTCCGGGCCGATCATCGGCATGAGGGCGCTGGCGTAGCGCCGCGTGAGCCGCTCGAGCTCGCCCATGGACATCCGTTTGGGGTTGCAGGTGACCCCGCCTTTGGCTCCGCCAAAGGGGATGTTCACGACAGCGCACTTCCACGTCATCCAGGTGGCCAGAGCCTTGACCTCGTCCAGAGTGACGTTGGGATGGAAACGGATGCCGCCCTTGGACGGGCCGCGGCTGGTGCTGTGCTGTACGCGGTAGCCTTCAAAGCGGACGATGTTTCCGCCGTCCATGCGGACCGGCACGCTTACCGAGAGTATGCGCTCCGGGTACTTGATCATCGCCCGGACGTTCTCGTCGAGTTCGAGCGCATTTGCCGCCAGGTCGAAATTCTCGAGTGCGGCTTCGTATGGGTTCTTCACCACTTTTTCGATCGCGGTTGTCGACATGGAAAACCTCGTTTCGGTTCAGATCGGACTGGGATACTGATTTTGCAATTGCGGACACGACGGCCAGCGCACGTGGCTGGCCGAACTTGAGAGACGAGAGATTGCCGCCTGGCGGCGGAGCGGGTTTGCTACCAACGGCGGACATGGGTCATCGCACGGTGGCGAGTCTTTCCCAGCGCACGGAGACCCGCTTGATCCGGTCCATGGCTTCCAGGATGTTGGGGAGGGCGTTGGCGTAGCTGAAGCGAATATAACCTTCTCCGTATTCGCCGAAGCATCCGCCATCCACGCCGGCTACGCCCGCTTCCTGAAGCAAGAGGTCCGCCAATTCCTTCGACTCCATCCCAGTTCCGGTTACGTTGGCAAAGGCATAGAACGCGCCCGCGGGAACGGCGCACCGGAAACCGGGGATTCGATTCAGCTCGGCGCAGATCGCGTCGCGGCGGCGGCGGAATTCGGCGACCATGACGGCCACCGAATCCTGGGGGCCGGTGAGAGCCGCAAGGCCGGCGCGTTGGGTGAAGCTGGCGGTGCACGAATTCGAATTCACCATCAGTTTCGTCACGGCGTCCACCAACCAGGTGGGCATGACTCCGTACCCGATGCGCCAGCCGGTCATGGCATAGGTCTTGGAGAAACCGTCCAGAATAATGGTTTTTTCCAGCATGCCAGGGAAGCTGGAGATTGAGACCGGAGGCTCGCCCGCATACACAATCCGCGAATAGATTTCGTCGCTCAACACCATCAGGTCGCGGTCGCGCAACAGTTCGGCAATGCGGCCGATGTCTCCGGCTGGAATCATTCCTCCAGTGGGATTCTGGGGGGAATTCAGAATCACAAGCCTGGTTTTTGGCGTGAGGCGATCATGGAACAGGTTGAGATCGAAGGAAAACCCGCGCTTTTCCTCCAAGGGAACCGGCACCGGTCTGGCGCCGAGAAACCGGATCATGGATTCATAAATGGGGAAGCCCGGATTCGGGTAAATCACTTCGTCGCCTGGCTCGAGCAGCGCCAGCAAGGCAAAAAATATGATCGGTTTGCCGCCCGGCACAACGGAGACGTTCTGCGGCCCCACCGGAATGCCGCGGGTCCGTGAAACGCAGGCGGCGATGGCCTCCCGCAATTCCGGGAGTCCGGGTGTGGGTCCGTAATGGGTCCAGCCTTCGTCCAGCGCCTTTTTGGCGGCTTCGACAATATGCGCAGGCGTCGGAAAATCGGGCTCGCCTAGCTCCAAATGAATCACGCTTCGGCCTTGCGCTTCGAGTGCGCGCGCACGCAACAGGACGTCAAAGGCCGATTCGACGCCGAGTAGGCTCATGGAGCTTGCGAGTCTCATAAATAATCCGCCGGTCCCTTCCGGAGCTCGCCAGACTTTTTGTGGAAAGCGGCAGCTCTCGCGTAACCTACTTTAAGACTCTGCACTCGGATTTACAATCCCCCGGCTGGGCAGAGCTTCGGCAGTCACCGGACGCCTGCATGAGTTGTGGGGCGGGCAATCTTGCCTGCAGCCGCCCTTTAGGCGGCTCTTTCGGAGCGTGGGAGAGTCCGCCCTGCCGCGCGAGCGCCGGCTAAGAGCCGGCTGCAGGCAGAATCGGCTGCCCCAGCATCGATGCGGCGGACCCGACGAAGACACTTCACCCTGATGGCTTTCGATTGCCGATAAGCAGGCCGCTGCTGCCATCGCGGCAAACCAGAAGCGGCGCCGCCTCTACTTCAGACTGGCAATGCCGGTCAAGGCGTTTACGTAAGCTGCGTAGCCGGACGTTTGGTTTCCCCAGATCACCAGCCACACGGGTTGCGGGTACTTGGCCGAACTTCCGAGGACGAACGACGGCTTCTTATCCGGGTGGCTCTTCACCCAATCGCCTGCCAGAGCCAGGGCGGACTGATACGCCGCATCGGAATCGGTATGGAAATCGCTGTTCGCGAATGGCCTACTGTCGCGCGTGGCGCCGCTCCAAGCCTCCGCGCCTCCGGCGGTAACCCCCTTGTGAACGGCTACTCCATCGTCGGCGGCCGCCCAGGTGAAGGTCCGGGCCTGGCGCAGGCTGGGCGAAACGAAAACGGCGGTCCACAGCGCCGCCTTCCCGCCCTCGTTCTTCACGCTGGAAATCTCCTTGCTGGCCAGAAGGATCGGCTGGAGGTCGGTCGCCCAGGTGCGGGCAGGCTTGTACATCTCATAGAAGGCAGTCTGGCCCGTGACCGGTTCCGGCGCCTTGGGAGGCTCCTTCTTGGCTTCCGCCGCTTTGGTGTCTGCCGCCGTTGGCTCGGGAGCATTCGAACAAGCCGTCCAGGCGAGAACGGCAGCAACCATAGAAACAGTGATGAGAGTCTTCTTATCCATAAACATCAGTTCCATTCTACGCTCCTTTGGCGGCCGATACATGGGGGTTCACCGCATGGCGCGAGTTTTCCCGCCGGCAAAGCCATTTCGCCTGGATAGCTTTCCGGAACTCTCGGTAGAATAAGCCGATGCGGCGCCAGGCGTCTTCTCAGCGGGTATACGCGCTGCGCGGCGTACAGGTACAATACAGGCAGCACGCCGCCGGAGCGCCGAGGGGCTCCGGTGGGGCCATGCCGCGCGCCGTTCCGGCCAGCCAGGATTCCCGACAAGAAATCTGAAAGGAACAGTCTCATGCATAGAAGGTGCTTTTTGAGGTCGCTCGCCGCAGCTCAAGCTGCCGGCCTCGTTCATGTTCCTCTGGTATTGCCATGGGAGGCGATGGCGCAACAGCGAGGTGAGATCGCTCCGGTTGAACCCTTCAAGCCCAGCGAGGGGACCAACCATCCGATCGGCGCCGGAAAGGGGATTTACCCGGGCAGAGTGGCATGGGCGCGCGACGCGAACGCCACCAGTTGGGACGGCGTGACGGGCCACTGGTGGGATGACGCCAACACCAACCAAAAAGTAGTCCACGGCATGACTTCCGGGCTTCTCCAAAATCTGACTGGAAGGAAAAACGACAGACAGGCATGGGACGCGCT
This sequence comes from Bryobacteraceae bacterium, assembly GCA_052148435.1. Lineage (GTDB taxonomy): Bacteria > Acidobacteriota > Terriglobia > Bryobacterales > Bryobacteraceae > JBEKYD01. The sequence goes on along the minus strand of JBKQIF010000019.1, from coordinate 1,181 downwards.
GTTCCGTAGTTTCAATAGTGCCCACAATCTAGGGAGCTCCGGATATCGCCCAGGCGAGCGAATCGCGATCAAGATCAACTGCAACCAGGATCGGTCGCCGGAGTGGGGCGTGGCGGCTGCTTCCCCGGGCGGGGGACCTCCCAGGGAACCGCAGAATGGCTTGCCGAGCCCTCACGCCGTCGTGGCCCTGGTGACGCAACTGATCGAAGCGGCCGGGGTGCGGGGCGAGGATATCGTCGTTTACGATGTCGCGGGTGGGCGCAATGTCGGTCAACCCATCTATACCCGGATCAGGGCGAATTCCAATGCGCAGTTCCAGGCGGTGAAGTTCCTGGTGGGCACCGACTTTAACCAGGGCGGGCGGATGTTCGCCACGCCGGACATGGCGAACCCGGTCCGATTCTCCAAAGTGGAAGTCCCTGTGGCTTATCTGGCGCAGCAGGTGACCGAGGCGAAGTACATGATCAATATGGCGCTGCTGCGGCCGCACGGGATGGCCGGCGTGACGCTGATCGGAAAGAACCACTTCGGCTCCGTCTATTTCCCCAAGGATGGCGGCTGGTCGCCAAGGGCGCTGCACGGCAGCGTGTTGCGGACTCAGCCCATGGGTTCTTACAATGCCCTGGTGGACCTGATCGGGCACCGGCACCTCGGCGGCAAGACTATGCTCTACATGCTGGACGGCCTGTATACCGCCGAGCACAATGAAAGCAACGTCTTTAAATGGGCCTCCTTCGACGACCATTGGGCTTCCAGCATATTGATATCGCAGGACCCCGTGGCGATCGACTCGGTAGCATTGGATATTCTCAGGAGCGAGCCCCGCGCTACCCAGGTGCGCGGCAACGCGGACAACTACCTCCACGAAGCGGCACAGGCCGGGAAACCCCCGTCCGGCACGACCTACAACCCCGATAGCGGCGGCACGCTGACCAGCCTCGGCGCGCACGAGCACTGGAACAACGCCGCCGCCCGCAAATACTCGCGTAATCTGGGCAGAAAAGAAGGCATCGAACTGATCGCCGCGGGCTAGGCTCAGGGTTGAGCCGGGTTAGTGCCCGGCGCGGGCGCTACCGTGTATGCTTATGGTTTGACGAGGCTCCAAGGGATTTTCACGCCACTGCTGGTGCCCCTCGACGAAGGGGGCCGGATCGATGAGGCGGAACTGCGCCGTTTCGTTT
>JBKQIF010000018.1:0-16921 GCA_052148435.1 Bryobacteraceae bacterium | reverse complement strand
TGCGCTTCAATTTGGTATGGTTTTTTCATGGCGACTCTCCTTTTCTCGGCAAAAGAAAATTTGCTCTAGCCTATCAAAAGGCTTGAGCGGGGAGTCGCTACTTTCTACGATCTACCGGGCATTCCCCTGGCGGCGCGCTCCCCGGCAATCCTGATCTCATCGGCATAGGCCCGTAACGGATCGCCGGCGGTCAATTGCTTGAGGAGAAAATTACTGTAGCCGTTGATAACCGTAAGAAGATTATTGAAATCGTGCGCCACGCCGCCAGCCAGTCTGCCGACGCTTTCCAGCTTTTGAGCCTGGCGCAACTGATCCTCCAGCCTGGCTCTTTCGCCTTCCACGCGCTTGCGATCGGTTATCTCTTCGATGAAACCGTCGTAGTAAGGTGTTCCCCCATCCGCGCCGCAGACTTTCCGGCCATTGATCGATACCCAAATTCCGGTCCCATCCTTGCGCTTGAACTGGCACTCGAAGCCACGGACACTCCCATGTTCTTCCAGTACCGCCGCGCAGCGTTTACGTTCCTTCGGGTCCAGCCACACTTGATGAGCCGAGTCGTCGATTACAGACACGACCTCCTCCGCCGACTCGTAACCAAGCATCTTCGCCAAAGCGGGGTTTGCCGTTAACAACTTCCCTTCACTTGAGGTTCGATAAATTCCTTCCTCCGCCCCATCGAATATGTCCCGATATTTCTTCTCAGCCTCCTTACGTTCCGAAATATCCCGCACGGAAGAAACAACCATTTGTGAACCGTCACGGACAAACATATGAGCGTGGCTCTCCACCGGAATCCGCCGCCCATCCTTTGCTATGTGCACCGCTTCCCAAATCAACTCGCCTTCGGCGACAAGCCTCCTGGCGCGTTGTTTCACGTTGGGAAGCTCTTCGGGAGCGGCAATATCGGATACCAGCATTCGCAGCAGTTCATCTCGTGTATAGCCTAAATAGCGACAGGCATTGTCGTTTACGTCGATAAACCGGGTCGGTAAGCCGTCCTCTCCCAGCCCGTGAACGAAGATCGCATCCGAAACGCTGTTGAACACGAGGCGGTAATGGCGTTCCGCTCTAGCAACGGCTTCGTTTGCTTGTTGAATCACCCGTTGCGCTTTCTTTTGTTCGGTAATGTCAAAGAAGATCGTGGCAAAAAGACCATCGTCCATAGGTGTGACGGAGATAACAAAGTGCTTGTCCATCGGAGAAAAGTATGTCTCAAACTGAACGGGCGTTCCCGTTTCAACAACCGACGCATACTCTTTCAAGTACGGAGCGTCTTGGGTTCCGTAAACGTCGGTCGCCAGCCTGTTCACGACATCTTCACGTCTGACGCCAAGGATCTCTTCGCAGCGTCGATTCACTTCCAGTAGAATATAGTTCTCCGGGGCGCCGTTGGGGTGGATCAGTTTGTGGATAGCAACTCCTTCCTGCATGGAGTTGAAGAGCGACCTGTACCGCCGTTCGGTATGCCGTCTTTCCCGTTCGGCTGTCTTCCGGTCGCTGATGTCAACCAGGAAGCCTTCGACGCCGGCCACCCGATCGCCGTCGAGTACGGGGTTCGCCGAAAAACTGTGGTAGCCAATGGTCCCGTCACGGCGCAGTCTGGAAAACTCGCCACTCTCCACCGGTTCGCCCCGCAGGAGAGGTTCGACAATCTCTTTCGCCGTGGCTACATCGTCCGGAACCTGAACCGCGGAGAAGTGCAACCCGATGGCCTCGTCCCTGCTGGTGAATCCGTACATGCGCAGCCACGCGGCGTTCACGTCCTCGTAGCAGCCGTCCATTCCGATTCGAAAATACCCGGCGTCAGTGTGTTCGACGATCCCTTGAAACCTCTTGTTCTGCGCCTCCAGGCGTGCCTCCGCTTCCTGAGGTGGACCCCATCGTTTGGACAAAATTTTGCCTGTCCTTAGATGGTGAAGCGGGCTAACCAAGAGGCGGCCCGAAGGCCGCCATCCATTCCGGGCTTGAATCGGCGCTCGGGTCGCATCCCTGCGTTGCCCTGTCCTCCTATCAAGCCTCTCCATTATACGGCTGCTTCTCAAATCTGAAAAGCCAAGAATATCCATTCTGGAAAAAAACAGCGCTAAATCCCGGGGGGTTTGGGGGGCAGCGCCCCCCATCATGGCAATGCCCTCTTCCTTATGGGCCGGCGCGGGAACAACTCTGCCGGCGGGCGATAGCCGAGCGCCTGGTGCGGGCGCTGATGATTGTAGAAGTGGAAGTAGCGATCCAGCGCCGGGAACAGATCCGCGCCACTGGCGAAGTCGCCAGGGTAGATGAGTTCGTACTTCAGGCTGCGCCACAGACGCTCGATGAAAACGTTGTCCAGGGCACGGCCGCGTCCATCCATGCTGATGGATATGCCGCGCTTCTTCAGCGGCGCCAGAAAATCGGCCGAGGTGAACTGCGACCCCTGATCCGAATTCCAGATTTCGGGTTGACCGAAACGGAACGCAGCCCCGAGCGCAGCCAGACAGAAGCCGGTCTCCATCGTATTGGAGAGTTCCCAACTGAGCACGAAGCGGCTGAACCAATCCATGATGGCAACCAGGTAGAGGAAGCCGCCACGCATCGGAATGTAAGTAATATCGGTACTCCAGACCTGGTTGGGCCGTTCGATCGAGACGCCGCGCAGCAGGTACGGGTAGATCTCGTGGCCCGGCGCCGGGCGGCTCAAGTTCGGTTTGGGGTAGAGGGCTTCGATGCCGGCGATGCGCATCAGCCGCTGGATGCGTTTGCGGTTGACCTCCAGCGTGATGGCCATGCGCCGGCTGCCGAAGAACGGGCATTCCAGGTACAGTTCGTCCAACCGCCGGAGCAGCCGCAGGTTCTCGGCGCTCTCCTGACGCGGCTGGTAGTAGTAGCTGGAGCGCGCCAGACCGAGCAGTTCGCACTGCTGTTGGACGCTCAGGCGCGGATGTTGCGGATTGATCCATAGGCGGCGATCTTCAATCGCTAAGGCCAGTTCCTTTTTTTTAAAAAGTCCAGCTCCACCTTCATTTGGCCGATCTGCTTGTAGAGATCGTCCTTTTCGGCGTCGGCCTGCTGGCGCATCTGCTCGCGGCCGTTGCCGAAGACGTCGGGCAAACCGGCCAACGCCTGTTTCTTCCAGCCTCCGACCTGGGTCGGGTGGACGCCGAACATCTGTGCGATCTGGGCGGTTGTTCTGTGCCCCTTGATGGCCTCGACGGCGACCCTGGCCTTCAGGCTCGGCGGGTGACTCTTACGCGTTCGTGGCATCGACTCTCCTTCATTTTCAATGCCGCCCACCATCTAAGAAAAGGCCATTTTTGTGTCCAAGTTTTGGGGTCCATTACACTGGATCGTCTGGTCACCCGAACCTTTCGCAGCCGGGTAGATGCCGTCAGTATCCGCAAGCTCCAACAGAAAGGTCCATGCCAGTATCGGCTTGCCGCCACTTCCGCGGCGATCCTCGAAGCCCATGTCAACGAAATTCAGGGAATCACCGGGTCTGCCGCAAACGAAGATTTGAACGTGATGCTCGCTCGTGAACCGGATTTCGAGGTCTTTCCAGTTCGACGTGTGGCTATCCGCCCCGTCTCCCTTGCCAACCTTGTCGCTCTCCGCGGTTAACCCAGTCTCACTGACTAGTCCGGCTGGCGGCCAGTTGCTCGTCGTGGAGTGCGTCCGTGAGATCCGGCCCATTTCAGAATTGCTTCATCTAATGTTTCTACGATTTTCGCGAGGGTTTTTACGGAGCCCGCACCGGAAGCCGTAGTCCACGGATACTCATGCCTGACAAGGAATGCAAGTCCTTGCTTTAGAGCGATCCGGATCGGGTCGCTGAGAAAACGTTGCTGGCTCAATGTGGATAGAACGAATTCCAGGATTTCTCCGTACAGCGCCGACTCAAATTCCGTGGTCGACACGCAAACCGAGCGACATTCACCTGCTACCAAATCGTACTGAAGAAAGACCAGTGCGGCGACACCACCCTCACCCTCCGACGCAACTTTACCTCCCTTTCCTTGCGGCTTAGAAAAATGATCGGCTATGAAGCTCTCCGTTTCAGCCTCCATCCCTGTTAGAGTGGCAGCGGGCAATCGGCTTATCAAGGGGAGTATCGCTTCACCCGCTTGGGACGTGGGCCCCTTTGGAGACGCAGGTGGCGCCACCGACATGGACTCTAATCGGAAACGGTTCTCTTCACGGTAATGAGTAACCACATTCCGCAAGTGTGCCCGAATCATCAGAAACAAAGTCGAAGGACAGAGCTGAAAATCGTCCCGGTCAAGAGTGATGCACTTGCTCATTGCGTGGATTGAAATGTTTCTGACATGATGCGCGGCTATGAACTCGAAATCTGCAGATGGAATGCCTATTGATGCCCATTCTTCCAAAACGAAGCTGAGAAGGTCCCCAGCCCAAAGAAACAATCCTCGATAGATTTGTTGTCGTATGTAAAACCAGTCCGGTTTTTCCTTCTGAAGTGCATCGAGCGCCCGTTCTTTCACCTCCTCCGGACGTTTGCTCGCCTTGTTCGTTCGGTCGCGAATTCTCGCTGCGGCGGCTTCGGGTAAATCTTGTTGCGGCATCGCTTGGATGAGCCTCCCTGAAAAGAGACCAGACATTCCGCTCACAACGCAATCGCCGACGACCCGGTCACGCAAACCGTGCGCTGCTGAAGTCGCGGTTTGGCGTTACGTGTCGGCGGTGCCGGACGGATCGTGCGGACGCCCTCGTGTCTCAGACCTCCTTTTCCTGCTTCGCCCATCTCGCCTTGGCGGCCTTCTGCGCGATTTCCTTGCGGCGCTTCGAGCTGAGTCTTTCGGCGCGAGTCTTACCGCCCTTCTGACCGCCCCTGCTGCGCTCCTCGTTGGTGAGGGTTTTGGCACGCAGTTTGCCAAGCGCAACTGCCGCTTCGTTCTTCTTCACCCCCTCAGTATAGCGTAGGTACCGCTACATTAGAATAATTCTTGACAACCGGTACAAAAGCATGGATACTGTAGCTGAGAACAAGCCGCGAGGCTCTAAAGCGCCTCCTGGCCGCGTGGGCGGCCCATTGTAGTTTCAATAGCTTGCGGCTATTTTCGAAGGAGAACGTGTATGGAAAAACTGACGCTCACACCGAACGTCCCGCAGCAAATCGCCCTGAAGTTCCCGGACGGCAAGCTGGTCGAGGGGCGGTTCGGAGACCAGATGATGTACAGCCTGGTGAACAACCAAGTGATGTACCTGGACACAGACGTAGCCGCCAAGATCAACGCCTTGGAGCTGCGCAAGAACGAACCCTTCTGGATCTGCAAGCGCTGGACCGGCAAGAAGGGCGACCAGATCCAGTGGGACATCTACCGGCTGGACGGCAATTCGGCCGCGGTGGCCACCGGGAGCGCCCCCACCGCCATCGAGTCGCAAATCGCGGCGCAGCGGCAGCAGCCCATCCCGCCCATGCCCGCGGCGGCCATGGTGGGCCGCGTGGTGTTCGCCAACGGGAATGGAGCGGGCGCTGTGTCACCAGTGCCCGCCCCAGTAACGGCAGCTTCGCAACCACCGTCGTTCAACAACGGCAATGGTAACAAACCGGTCAATGGGAATGGGGCTCCCCCGAACGGCGCCCGGGCCTACGAGGCGCCCGGCATTCCGGCTCCGCCTATCAAAGTCGGCTACGACGTCGCCCTGCGCCGCATCCTGCGCGTGGCGATCGCCGAGTTGAAGACGGGCGGCGAGCAGTGGTCGGATAATGCCCGGCAGGACCTGGTGAGCACATTGTTCATCCAGGCCACCAGGGATGGCGCCGTGACTTGGCTGCCGCTCACACGAGAAGAGGGCAACTAACATGGCCGCCTCACATCAACTCATCGCACTCGAAGAGCCAGGGGACGTGTTGTCGCCCTCCGGCGCCAGCGGCTACCTGGCTTGCGGGTTCAAATGGTTTGGCCGGCACGTGCTCAAACTGCCAGACCCACCCACGGGTGCCCTCACCATGGGATCAGCGGTGCATGCCGCCGTCAACGCCAACTTCGAGCAGAAGATCGAGACCAAGCACGACTTGCCCCCGATCGGCGTCAAGGCGGTCTATGGCGAGGCCTGGCAACTGCTGGTCAAGGGTGAGCATCCGGCCCGTTACCAGGGCGGCAAACCATCGCTCCCGACTGAGTTCCGCGATGACGAGGAGCCTGGCGAGCTGAAGAAGCAAGGCGAGGCTCTTACCCTCAAGTATCTGGACGAAGCCTGCCCCGAGATTGAACCTGCGGCAGTCGAGTTTCCAGTTTCCGGCATCATCAACGGCGTGCGCGTGCGCGGCTACATCGACCTACTGGATGCCCGCGGCCGTGTCATCGACCTGAAGACGGCGGCACGCAAGCCCAGCGAGATCTCCTCCGACTACCGCTTTCAGGTGGCCACCTACCGGCAACTGCTCGGTGGAATCGTCACCGGCGAGGCGCGGGTGGACACCCTGGTGAAGACCAAGACCCCGCAACTGGTGCAGATAGGCTGCACCATCGAGCAAAGCGACGTGGACGCGGTGGAGAAGCTCTACCCGGTGGTGCAGCGCGGCATCCGGGGTGGTTTCTTCGCCCCCAACCGGTCGCACTACATGTGCTCCAGGAAGTACTGCGCCTTCTGGCGTGAGTGCGAGCGCCAGTTCGGCGGAAAGGTGGGCGAGTAGGCGTGCGCCAGCCTGAAGGCTATTCCATCCACGTGATCCACCGGAACGGCGGCCCCGTTCCGGTGGCCTTCCGCAAGGAGGTCGACGTGGTCGTGCTCGGGCGCCTCGTCCGGGAACTGGGCGTGCGCGTGCCCTTAAACGCCGCGCGCCGCCCGGCGACGAATCGGCGAGACGCGCGCGCCCTGGGCTGCTTCACCCGCGTCCGCCGCGGTTCGATGACGTACGGTCGACTCCCGCCGCGCTCACCGCGAACTGCGGCGCCGGCGCGCCCGTCCGCGCCCCCTCCTCTCGTGGAAAGCGCGGCCTCGTGGAGCGGTGGGCTAATTCAGCGGCTTCCGCGGGGCTCGACGGCGTACGATCCACTCGCGCCGCGCGCGCCGAGAACGCTTGCGCAGGCACGTCCGTCCGTACCGCCGCGCTGGAGGAGCATATTCTCATCGAAGGATGAGCCTGTTCTGGCACGCTGTGCCTTACGTTTTCGGCCAACCCCAGCGTGGTGAACGCCGGGGCCTTTCAGAGTCAGGAAGTGGTGTTCGCCGACGGCACGACCAATCCGGCGTGCAGTTCGACGCTCAATACAACTCTGGCATTTACCCTTCCTGCCGGCAGCACCGCGGCCGTATGGTCGGGTAACAGCTCCCAGTTCAGCCAGGGCACGGTTGCCGGCACGATTACCGTGACCATGAACTCGCTGCTCGATCCGAGCGGCAATTCCGTGCTGCCAAGTCCGGCGCCATCGCAGACGATAACTGTTCCGGCCGGAGCACCGGCGCTCACTACTTCCCCCTCCCTGACAGTGTCTTCAAACTCCGTCACTGTCGTGTTTGACGCGATTACGCCGACCCGCGGCGTCACCGGGGCCACCTACGTCTTCAATCCCGGTTCGAGCCAGCCGATCACGGCCACGGTATCTTTCACCTCCGGATCGCTCGCCGGAGACGACCAGAGTCAGTGGTTCGCTACGCCGGCAAGTCTGACAACCGGCGGAAGCTTCTCTCTGACTGCGACCTTTTCCTGCACCAACTGCAGTGCCCTGACGGGAGTGCAAGTGACATTGTCGAACTGATTCATGCTACTCCCGCGATGCCGGCATAACCTTATATGTCATACTCTGTGGCGTTCAGTGCTATAGTCGCGGCGTTGACGGCGCCGGTGCTGTTTGCCCAGAACTCACCCGTCCAGCCCAGAGATCTCTATTTGGAAAAAATCTCCGGGGACTCGGCGGCGGCGCCGGCCCGGCATCATCTTGGTGTTCGATATACGGAACTGCTCGTTGATCCCCCGACCAGGCGCGTCCGGGAAGTCGATCCTGACACAGTGTTTCACCAGGGGGATTGCATCGCGGTTGAGTTCACCCCCAATCGCAACGGCGCTGTATACGTGCTCAACCACGGTTCGAGCGGAGACTGGCAACTGTTGATCCCCAATGCGCTGTTGCCGGATGCCTCGGGGCCGGCCCAGGCCGGAGTGGCGCTGCGAGTTCCCACTGACTACTGTTTCCGTCTGGACGACAAACCCGGGATCGAGATCCTGATGGTGGCAATCACGGAATACCAAGAGGATGTCGCCAAGCTTCGCGACCTGCTGGCGGAGCCGAGGCCCGCTTCCGGCGCCGCGGAGGCGGTTGTCTCGACGGCTAGGGCAAACCCGGTTAACGTGGACGCCATCCGGGCCGAGGTGGAATCCTGGCAGCGGGTCGCCAGCCGCGATTTGAAACTCGAGAAAATTGCCAGCTCGAAATCGGCGGGAGAACGTCCCAACTCGGTGTATGCCGTGATGTCCGCTTCTGCCGCTGCGAACCGGTTGGTGGTCGAGATCCGGATTCGTCATGAATAGACCATTTTTGCGCATGGATCGCATTGCGTTGTTCGCCGCGCTGGCCGGCGCGCTTGCCCAGGGCCGGCCACAGGCCGATGCGGTCAAAGGCAGGGATATGTCCCTCGTCAGGCTGGGCACCCCGGATGAGTTGAAGGCTCCGCTCCGGGTGCCCCGCGGCTACGCCGTGGTGATCGGCATCTCAAAGTATAAGAGCCTGGCGCCCGCCGACAACCTCGCCTTCCCGGAGAAAGATGCGGAAAATCTGTACGCGGCCCTGATCAGCAAGGAAGCCGGCAACATTGAGTTTGAAAACGTCAGGAACCTGATTGGACCCCAGGCGACCTTGCAAAACATTCGCGAGGCCTTGGAAACCTGGCTGCCGGCGCGAGTTCAAGAAACCGATCGCGTAGTGGTCTACTTTGTCGGTCACGGGTTCGCGGACCGCGACGGGCGCGGCTATCTCGTGCCTTATGATATTGACCCGCGGATGCCTGACAAGACGTCCTATCCCATGCAGCGGCTGGGCGAAGTCTTCTCGAAGAGCGTGAAAGCCAGATGGAAGATACTCCTCATCGATGCCTGCCACTCGGGGAAGGTTACGGTCGACACCACGCCCAGCCGTGTGAATGACAGCCTGAGAGGCCTGCCGGAGGGATTTCTTACTCTTACCTCGAGCCGCGCCTCCGAACAGAGCTTTGAAGACCCGGAACTGAGCGGCGGGAGCGGCGTATTCAGCTACTTCCTGGTCCGGGGGTGGCGGGGAGAAGCGGATGTGGATCCACGCGACGGCGTTGTGACCGCGGATGAACTGGTCAGCTACGTGAAGCGCGAAGTCAGAAATTACGCCAAAGAGCGGGGCCGGCGGCAAACGCCGCTGGAGTTCGGCGATTTTCCCGACGACATGATTCTGGGATTCAGCCCCGGAACGCGGGAGAAACTGGCCGCAAACCTTCCGCTACTCAGCAATGGGAGTCTGGTCGTCGATGCGAACCTGGCTGATGTCGAGGTCTTCATTGACGGCAAACGCTACGGCATATCCGGCCCGGGCAACCCTCTGCGCGTACCCGGCTTGGCCAGCGGGCTTCACGAAGTTCGGGGCGTGCGGATGGGATACGAGCCCGTCTCGGTCGAAGTCAATGTGATTCCGGGGGGAGAACAGACCGTATCGCTGCGGCTGCTGCATCAACGCATCGTCAAGCCGTCGGCCAAGTTGCTCTACGATCGGGGGGTTGCCATTTGGGAACGATCTCGGGCATCGCCATCGGACCTGCGCCAGGCGGCCGATGCTCTTTCACGCGCCCTCCAGGAGGACTCCAATTACAGCGCGGCCGCCCTGGCGCTGTGCCGGGTCCAGCAAGCTGAAGACGACACCGCCGCGGCGTTGAAGTCGTGTCTCCGGGCCGTCGAGGCCGATCCGGATTATGTCGAAGCTCGCTCCATGGCCGGGGTCCTTCTCATGGAGAGCGGCGATTACCCCGAAGCCGTCCGTCAACTGCAACAAGCCGCGGTGGCGGACACTCAAAGCACTTTCGTAGCGAGCTTGCTGGCCGAGGCCCTGTTCCTTGCGGATCGTCCCAAAGACGCCGAAGAGGCCGCGGATCGGGCCATCCAACTGGACAGTTCCTCTGGCCAGGCGTACCTGATCCGCGGAGAGGCCCGGCGAGTCCAAGGGAAATTCGAGGAAGCCATGGAAGACTATCGTCGCGCCATTGAGGTTCAGGAATTTCGTTCCGGCGTTCTTCGGACAGCGGCATTTTGGGCGATTGGTACTGGCATGCGGAAGCATCGCAGTGGCACTCAGTTCTTATACCGTTCCCAGAAGGCATCTGCATATTACGGGATTTGTGCCGCCGAGCTCGGAAGAGAAAACTATCTCCGGGCAGTCAAGTATTGCCAGGCTTCCCTGGCGACGGAGCGCGACGATCCGGACACACTCGTGCTCCTTGCCGAATGCTACACGCGCCTCTTCAACAAAGATAACCGCCGTGCCTACCTCCTGGAGGCAAGAGGCAATCTGGAAGCCGCTTTGCGCATCAATCCTAACATCGAGCAGGCGAGAGCATTGCGGCAGAAGCTCAAAGAGATCACGGAGGTTCTCGGCGTCGTGCGGTGATGCGTCGGCGCCGCGGAACTCCGCTTTCCAGAGCATCGGAAAGGAAACTCGGTTGGTGCGAGGCGGGCGAGGGAAACCAGGGGACGGAGTTACCGCGCTCAGGGCCATTTGGCCCAGTCGAACATGCTTACCGACAGATCGATGATGCTCCCGTCCAAGCTCATCAGCTTGCTCTTGAAACGGAACTTCTTCCGCCCGCCCTGGCTCGCCACCAGTTCCTGGGATTTAAACAGCGTCTGCTCGAACACCGTCTGGTAAAGCTCCCACGGTCGATGTTCATTGGCGTAGGCCAGGGTGGACTTCTTGGGTGCCACCGGCACGCCCAGATGCTTCAACTGCCCCTCACAGCACGCCAGACCGCCGCAAATCTCGCGCAAGGAATGCGCCCGTCCCAACTGGCAAAACAGCATGGCCATGAACTGGCCCCAACTGGTGAAACCCCGCGCGTGCCGCTCGGCCTTGTGCTCCTTGACCGCCTTCTCGAAATCCCCGCGCGAAAAAAGCTTCAGCACCTGCGAAAAAATGCTGCATACTTTGAACATAGGTTGAGTCTCCTGAGGTTGAATTGGTTCTTGTCTGGAACCCAATCCAGCATATCAGGAGCTCAGCCTCTCACCGGCCGCCGATCTCCGCCCTCAACCGCTCAGTGAGCCCGCTAATTAGGACAGCACTGAGCGGAAGTATTGCGGAATCGGCGGAACGAGAGCGGTAGGCAGAGTCTCGGCAGGCATCTCGCTACTGGTAACTGCGGATTGACTGCCTGCCTGCCCTTTCACGATACTCTACGGCCACATTATCATGGCCGTTGTGAAAACAGGCTATAGGCTTGATAGCACCCGTGTTCTCTTTTTGTTCGCCTACATTGCCTGATCCCGCCTGTTAGCAGGCTACTTTGGTTTCTTGCCCGGAACTTGCTGTCAGGGTGAGATTTCCCTCTCTCGGAGTTTGAGACCGCTATGGAAAAGCGTCGCGGCGCCGCGGGAGGCCGGCCCCGGTCGAAGGTCCGCTGCCCTGGCGGCGCCATGACGGACGCGCGCGGCGAAGCGGCGGCATGTGTGCCGGTGACAGAAACTATCCGTTTTTAAACTTTTTTTTCGAGCGGGACAAGTGTGGACGGATCCTCGATGGCCGCCTGGTCCGTTTTCTGCCGCGTTTTCTCGGCTTCGCTCGCGAATACGGCTTCTACCCCCGCGGCTGCAAGAGCGTGGCTTCGTTGCACGCGGTAACCGCCCGGGACAGGGTCACAATGGCAGATGGACATGGCGCGTTGGCGTTCTCAGACATATACTAAACATGAATCTGAGAGGAGAACCCCGATCAACATGTCCGAAGACCTTGTGAAACCCGCTGCTGGTCGACGGCAGATCGCACGGGCCGCCGCGCTCGGCGGAGTGTGGTTGGCCATGAGGCCGGGGAGAGGCGCCTCCTCGGTCGTAGCGGACAACGTCTTGAACGTTCGTCAGTTCGGAGCCAAAGGCGATGGAAGGAGCGACGACACCAAATCGATCCAAAGCGCGATTGACGCCGCGGCCGCAGGTGGTGGTGCCGTGTTCCTGCCGCCCGGCGTCTATCGGAGTGCAGAACTGCAAATGCGCCCGCACGTAGCACTCACCGGCATTCCGGCCTGGGATTACGAGCATGCCTTCGGCTCTGTCATCCGGCTGGCGGATGAACGTGCCGAGTGCCTGCTCAACATCACCGGCGCGTTTGGCGTGACCATTGACGGACTCTCCCTCGATGGAGGCAAACTCGGCGCCGGCGTGCACGGTGTCTGGCTTAACAAGCCGGACTATGGCAAGCAGGAAGACACGTTTCGCATTGAACGGTCCCAGATCGCCAATTTCAGCGGCGACGGCGTGCGCCTCACGCGCGCCTGGTGTTTCTCCATCCGCCATTCGATGATCGCTTACAACGCTGGCGATGGCATTTCGCTGCGAGGGTGGGACGGGTTCTTCCTCGACAACTGGCTTTCCGGAAACCACGGCGCCGGCTTTGCCGCACGCGAAGAGAACGCATCGTGCACGTTCACTGGGAATCGCATCGAGTGGAACCGCGAAGGAATTCTGATTATCGGCGGTGACGGATACAACATCGTCGGCAACTTCTTCGATCGCGCCGGAACCTGCGGGTTGGCTGTATTGGGCGGGGAGCAGATGAGCATTACCGGCAACTTCGTTAAGCGCAGCGGGAAGAATGCGAAGCCCGGCACATACGATTCCTCCCAGATCCGGCTGGAGCGCGCGCGCGGGGTTACGTGTACCGCGAACAACCTCGAGGTCGGGCGCGACGATAACGGCGGCGGTATTTGGTCGCCGTCGTACGGCATCGTTTACAAAGAGCTGCAACATTGTGTCATCGGCAACAACGTATTGCACGATGGTGCGCTCCAACAACTGATAGTGGATTTGGGCGGCCACGGGGAGGGAGCCGTTGTAAAAGACAACCCCGGGTGTCTTTCGTTGCACACCGGTTAGCAATTCTCCTCTCAGCGGCGTGTTTGCCAGAGTCTTGTAGTTCCGCGAGCGCATCCACGCAGATTGCCCTTCCTTGGCAAGCGACATGCCGCACGCGTGAGCAGCGCGCTGAACGCAATCGTCGTGCTACACCCCGCCGGGCCTTCCGTCTGGTCCCGCCGCGGCTCGACGACGTACAGTCAACTGCTGCCCCGCTCGCCGAGACCTCCGGCCCGGCTCCACCGTACATGCCGCGAATACGCACGGCATCGTGCGGCGCCGCGGAAGGCCGGCCGCGGTCGAAGGACCGCTGCCCTTGCGGCGCCATGACGGGCGCGCGAGCAGCCAAGCGGCTGCATGTGTGCCGGTGACAGAAACTATCCGTTTTTCAACTGTTTTTTCGAGCGGGACAAGCGTGGACAAGTGTGGACGGATCCGAAGGGGGGTTCGCTGAGCAACTGTGGAGGTTTTCGCTGAAAAGGTTGCGCCGGGCCGGCGCTGATGTACGTGCGGTGATATTCGCTCTCAAGCCCGAGTTGTTCTTGGCGGAGGTCGCACTACTGGCGCACCTCGCGAAGAACCGCCAGGAACGCGTTCCCGTGGGGTCAGCGGCTGCGCGGTGTCGCTTTCCGAGGTCTGCGGACATCCGGGCCGGGCCCAAGCGCGTTCCCGGCCCGTATGACGAGGCAACCTGACTTTGGGCAAGGCAGCCCTCAACTTGCCGCGTAACGCTAGGACCTTATCTGGAGTGACCCGGCGGACAGGTGCGTGGGTGTGGTGAAAATCTACGTGCCGGGTCACTTCGGATAAGGACGTTTGAAGGAAGCCGCCCTAAATTTGGCAGGGTAATTGCTTGTTGGGTATTCAATCGAATTCGTGTTACGAAATGAGGCAACGCTACTACGAGGTGGGCGATCAGTCGCATCGCAGTTGCCCTGCCAAATACTACAACGCGCAAGCGTCCGCCGTAAGTCTTCGTTCAAACGCCCGACCCGCCAAAGCGGGCCGGAGGACCGCCAAGTCCGGTTGGGGGAAGCGTGGCGGTGTCGTTGGAAGGCCGCCGTGGTCGGCCTCCGCCGCGCCCTTGCACCGGCCGCCACTGCGCCCTCGCAAACCGCGCGCCGTCGACTCGGCGGATTCTGCGAAGGCCGTTGCGCTCCGGCGGCCGGCTCAATTCGTAGCGCACGACTGTAAAGATCGCCCGGCCCATGTGTTATGCGGCGAACTGCTGCTGGCTGTCGCGGAGACGCCGCCTGAGTTCGCGCACGCATTAGCACGTTGTCGCCATTCATTTTTTGGGCCGCGGAGTTTTCCACAGATTTGCACTGGCGGCACACGTACTTCCTCGCGCATTACACGGCAGCCACAGCAATGATGGCGCAGGACAAAGGAGCCAACGTCACCGTTCGATATCCTTCTGCCCCGGGCAGCGGTGCTACTCCCAAAGAACGGTCCGATGTTTGAAAAACTACGGTCTCTCCGGCCTTTGTCCCAGGCAGGCGGGCATGCCTGACGTTCAACGTCAGCTTCTGTGTCGTCCAGTTTGCCAGAACGATGCCAAACCTCCCGTCCGGCGCTTCCCAGGCCGCATGGAACACCGACGGCACGCGATGCTGCTGCTTCTCGTATGTCCACTCCATCATCTGAATGCCGTCCACTTCCGCAGGCTTGAGCATTCTCCCGAACACCAGGAAATCTTTCCCCGGCCCGCGCCGCAATGCCGTTACCGTGCGGACCATTTCAAAGGCATCCTCGTCGCTTCCAACCTTGGGTTCCCACGCGGAAAAGTGCGGCGTGTCCTTATTCAGGAATGTGCCATCGCCCGTCAACACTCCTCCCGGTATCGCCCCCCAGACGCAACTGGCGGCGGTCTTGATCTGCATATGGTAGGGGGCGGCCGCAGAGCCGAACATGCAGGTGATGACAATGCATTCGTGAAACAGGAATTGATACAAGGGAATGCTTTCACCGTTAAGGTATCCGGGCGACGCCAGCCGGGAATCCGTCTCCTGGAACAATGGCAGACAATACTCGTTGACCCCCTGCTCGGCGGATTGAGTCACCCCACGCGCGCCAGCCCCGTCCGCCGCTAGCTGACGATGTTGTAAAGCGGCTGGCTATGATTCCCGATTTCAAACACGATGACCCCGATGTGGTCCTGTGGCATGAACGAAACCTGCGTGTGGAAGCCAGGCAAATCGCCGCCATGAAAGGTGATGAGGTGGCCCCTGTAGGAAGCCGTCTGCCGCCCCATGCCGTAAGCCGCATTGAGCATCTCCGACCAGCCCCTGGTTTCCAGCGCCGTGTTGGGCAGGGCGATAGCCGGCTGTAGAGTGGCCTTCAATACTTCCGCCGGAAGCACCTGCTTGCCGTTGTATTTCCCCTGGTTCATCAGCGCGATCAGCCAATGAGACATATCCTCGATGTTGGAAACGATGGCTCCGCAAGGCGCCACACCCGATATGTCTTCGTAGTAGGGAATCCTGTAGATCTCGAAGGAATCGCGCCTCTCCGTGAACCCCACGCCGAACTCCGGACGTTTCAACATGTCCGCAATGCTGTAACTGGTGGAGGTCATCTGGAGCGGATCGAGGATCCTCTCCTTGACGAACTGCTCCCAGGTCTTTCCGGACTGCAGTTCAATCAGATACCCGACTGCCGCGAACATCAGGTTATTGTACAGAAAGGTCTCGCGCACGGGCTCCTGCGGCTCCAGGTAGACTAACTTCTCGAACAGCTGTTTGCGCGTGAAATCGGATTTGTACCAGATGGTGTCGTGCCGCGTGATTCCGGTGCGGTGCGACAGCATGTCGCGCAGGGTTACCGTATTGTTGAGTTGGTCGTTGAAAAAGCGGACGGCCGGGACGGATTCGCGCACCGGCTTGTCCCATGTCAGCTTGCCCTCCTCCACCAGCATGCCGGCCGCAACCGCGGTGAACAGCTTCGTATTGGACGCGATGGGGCTCATCGTGCCGGGCGTAAACGGGAGTTTCTTCTCATAGTCCCGGAAGCCGTAGCCCTTGGCGAAAACCAGTTTGTCGTTGACCACGACGCCTACGCCTACACCCGGCGCATTCCAGTCCTCGAGGGTTTTGGCCATGTAGGCATCGAACCCATCGAGTCTCTGTGCGACATCGATGGCCTGCGCGGCCGCGCTCCAGGCCAGTGTAAAGAAGAGCAATCCGGCTGCAGCCAGCCGCCGCCAGGTGCTCGAAACGGTTGTCATCGGAAGTGTCCTTTCGGATACCGCTAATCGCCTTCTGCAAATTATACAACTGGCGGCCAAGTGGGGCGGGTAATCTTGCCTGCAGCCGCCTTTCAGGCGGCTTTTTCCGGCCCCGAGTGGCGATCGCCACAAGAACCACGTCATCATCCGAGTCGCCCGCTCGCGTGGAACGCGCGGCAGGCCCGCTCTCGTGGAACAGGGCATCGTGCGGCGCCGCGGGGATCGCCGGGGCCAGGCGCCCGGCGAACTGCTGCTGGTGTCGCGGAGGCAGGGCCTGAGCTCGGGCACGCATCAGCGCGTTGTCTCGTCGCCATTCATTGTTTGGGCCGCTTTCGACAACTCGTGAAGTGCGCGCGGATTTCGGTGGCCGTGAGCCGCTTGCCGCAGCCCCAGCCGCAGGGCTTCGTGACGACGCGGGGACGGCAGGCGCCGGGGCGACGCTTTCTCGTCGGGTTGATCGTGGTTTCGTCCATGTATTCTCTTTCCGGAAGTGAGAGCGCGTTGGTCGGTTGGGGCACACTTATTTGTTGAGTTTTCCACAGAAAAAACGGGGTGAGTTCGCTACTCTGAATTGGCCCCTTTCGATGCTCTGATCTGGCCCCACCTGTAAACCATAAACCGTGTATCTTGTTTTGGGCCTCCGGGCCCAGAAGGACGGACGGTTTTGGAGAACAGGAGAG
>JBKQIF010000017.1:0-64770 GCA_052148435.1 Bryobacteraceae bacterium | reverse complement strand
CCTGCATAGAGGGTAGGTCTCCACTACAAGCGCTCACGAAAATGTTTTGCTCACAGCGCAGGGCTTGCCTCGACCATCTGCTCGAATTTAGTGTGAAACTCGGCCCAACTGCGAAGGTTAGGCTAACCACGCCGGCTCGCGTGCCGACGTCCAAGGGCAGTACGCATAGGGCGACAGCCGCCGCCACGAATTGCTACTGCCAAACCATGCCAATGAAGGACTGAGGCAAGTAAACAAAGGCGCCGGCTTCTGGTTGGCCTTCTGTGCCCCGGCACTGATCGATGGTCCAGTTGAACAGGATGCAGCGGCGTTCGAGGTTCATGGCACCTCGATTCGTTCATCGGGCGCGAAGGAATTTCAAGTGGGTTCTGTGGATAGATGACTGCCGATCTTTTCGAAACGCCGTGGGTTGGGAGTTCCCACCCAACTGGCGGACGTGTGCCCGCGCGCGACTTCAACTGAGTTTTCCGGCATGGCCGCCGTTTCGCGGGAGCAACCGTTCGAAGCGGCTGGGAACGGCCCGCCTGTCCCCGCTTTTTTTGTCTGGACGCTTAAGAGTCGGATTCGGAATGTATTGAAATGGCGGCGAGACGTGGGAACGTTTCTCAAAAACGCTATTAGACTGGGGGCTGATGTTAGGTGTTCTTCATATAACCGCCAGCGCATCTGTAGAACCCTCTTCTGGACGGATCGTACTGGAGCAACAGCGAATTGGGGGCACAGATGCCGGCGTTCCTTCAACAGTTGCAGAACCTGGGCAGTGTCTCTCCTACGCTCCGGTGGCCGTCACCTTGGTTGGCGCTTTGACCTCGAAGACGTTTCCGGGCCGGCCGAACTATGAAAGCGTTGAAAAGGGTGATGAACCAGAGACGTGCTGGATTCTGAATATTGCGCAACCCATCTGTACCAATCAAAGCCAAGATGGATCACACGGGGCGGCGCACGATGTTTCCGCTTTGCAGTTGCTTTTCACAAAGCCGGAGATGTACCAGTCGTATCGCCCGATGATGGACACGAACGTCAAAGTGACAGGCTACCTTTTCTCCGCTGAAACGGCTCACCATCACACGCCCGTCATGTTGCAGGTTGCCAACATGGAGTCCGCACAGGTTCCCTAGCGAAGGTTGTCATGCAACGGGTCGGTTGAATGACGAGCGATACAAACGCCGGTCGGGCATTCCCCTCTTCGCGATCTCGCCGTGGATGAGCAGCTCGGTTCTATCAAAGGCCCCAGATCGTCCGCGGGGTTGAGTGCTGCGACCACGCCCGGCGCCGATGAAGTGCGATGGACGGTTCGATCGGCTGCGGGCGAGCGGGTAAACGCCTCACGCGGGGCACTTCTACGATAAGCCATATAACGTCCACGGCTCCCGTGTGGCGCGTGTTCGGGCCGCGAGAGCGCCCTTGATCACCGGATTATGTGCGCGCTCTGTGCCCAACCGGGCCATAATGGGGCATGGCCCTTTGGACTAAGGCTGGGGAGCGCGGAGTGGTGTTGCTCAAGTTGGCGCGCGAGAAGAAGCACTTGGAAATGCTGCGGCACGGGCTTCTTTACATGAACCCGCTGAACTACTTTAGACTAAGCGAAGGTGATGCAGCCCGAGGTGACAACCGTGAGGGAGACGACTACATCCTTCAGCCGCAGCATGCGCGTGTGCTCATCGATACCAAGGTTCCAGGGATAGGCCAGATCAGCGCCACACCTGGGGACCTTGCCGGCCCTGTCAGGATCGCTCGCGACCGGACTCGGTCTTGCAATCTCTTCTGCCTATTCGCGATAACAAGCCCGCTTGAGCACCCAACGTTTCCGCCACGTTATTGTTGGCCGGGCGACTACTTCGTACTCTTTGCTCACACTCAGGAATTCCTTTCGAGAGTTGTGTCTTCGGCTCAAGGTAGGGGATTACAAAGTGAATGTGGGCTGGTTGAGTACTACGACGAATCACGCTACTCCGGCCAACTTGGACGGTTTCAAAAGCCGATAAGGTTTTCTTACCAATCCGAATATCGAATCGCCATGGAGCCCGGGTCCATCGAAGCGATTCAGCTCCAAGTACCCGACCTTAGTAACATCACATCGGAGGTCTTTCCATTAGACCGCGCCGACGATGTTCTGAAGTTCAACGCGAAGGAGTTGGAGGCTGCCGGCATTAGCTGGGACTGACGGTGCGGGGACTGTTATAGTTCCAGCGACGCACAGGCCAGCGCGTCCCAGCGCAACGTGGCCGGCGGGGGCGCGAAGGGCGGCGCGGTGTGGCCCTATGGCAGCACCAACTCCGGGATAAACAATACCTATTATTGGATCGATCCGCATCGCAACATTTGCGGAGTGATCATGATGCAGTTTCTTCCCTTCGCCGACAAAGAGGCCGTCGGATTATTGAACGATTTTCAGCACGCCGTCTATTCCTCGCATACGTAACGACTGGTATCGAGGCCGCGGGTAGTGGACAGCGTTAAGGCGTGTTAACGGTAGCGCTTGCCCGCCGGACTCTCCAGTGCCAACCCAGGCGCATCCATCGTTTCAGTGTTCCTCGCGCCACCTGGTTGCGGGTGTGGATGTGGAGAAAATCCTTTGAGCGCGGCTTTCTCCGAGTGGCCGACGATGCGACCGGTCCGCCATCGACGGCCCAATGGAAAGAATGCCGGCGACAGTCGCCAGGGCCTTGGCAAAGTTGCTCGGATCAGGAAATTGATAGGCCAGCGGGTCGACAATGGGCCGCGCCCGAAGGAAGCGACCAAAAGTCGCCGCGCGCCGATTCTCTAGTTGCCTTTAGGCGAGCATCTGGGATCGGCGATCTCGACCCGGCGATTCCTTGCGCGCCCTTCGTCGCTGCCATTGTCGGCGACGGGTTTGGTCTTGCCGTAGCCCTTGGCCGTGAGCCGGTCCGGCGCGACGCCGTGTTGCGTCAGCCACGTCGCGACCGTCTTCGCCCGTGCTTCAGAAAGGGTTTGGTTGTACGCGTCGTTGCCGACGTTGTCGGTGTGACCCTGGACCTCCAGCTTCAGCGTCTTATCCGCCGCCATGATATTCGCCACAGGTTGCAGCGACGCGTCGGAAGACGGCTGCAAGGTCGACTTGTTGAAATCGAACAATACACCGTAGAGCGCGACGTGGCACGCGTTCGCCAGAGTTGCTCCCAGGTCCACCGCCCCCGCGTCCGCCACGTTGATGCTGTACCCGCCGGGGCCATTCGGTGACACCATGGCCCAGATGTTCCGGCCCTTTTGCGCGTAATGAGCCCGAATGACGCTGGAACCTTCCTGCACAATCACCCAGCCGCTTTTGGTGAGCGCGTCGCGATACGCCGTGGTCAGCAGCACGTTCGAAATCTCCGGAAAATCGTAGTCGCGATAGAGCGTTCCGTTCGCCACCATTTCCGCCTGTTGGGCGCCCGCCGGCGTCACCCGAAAAGGTGTGTTGTCCGCGCCGCCGCGATGAAATTTCGATCCGGGGAGGGGCGCCAGATACGGAAAATCTCCCTTATCGGTCACGATCTCGGGAGTCGCGGCAGGCGCGGCGAGCGTCAGAGTAAAGGGCAGGGGAGCGACTTCGATCACGTCCACACGAAAGAGAAGCGGCGAGCCGTCGGTGTCGACGTTCGCCCAGGCCTGCACGCCGTTCTTCGCGTATTGCAGCACCTCCAGCAATCCGCCCCCCCGATATTCTTTGACGAGGGCCCAGCCGTTCTGCAGGAACGCCGGCTTGACCTTATTCCATTCCGATACCGGATCGGTGCCGTTCGCCGTTTCGGCTAGAACGAACCAATGCTTGCCCTGTCTGGCCAGCCCGACGTCCCGGTTAGGCGGGAACTTCACTTCCCCCCACATCTCGTAGGGAATGTTCTTTCTGACCTTGAGAATGGTCGAAAGAAAGGAGAGCTCGGGGGGTGGGTCCTGCACGACTTGTCCCGCGGCCGGTATTGCAGCCAGCGCGCCCAACAGCGCGGCAAGGCTGCCGATCTTCCCAACGGAGTAGGTGGAGAACATTTAATTGAGACGCACGATCCGATGCCATTCTAGCTCAAGCGCGCACAAATCTTCAGAATTTCAGGGCTAGCGGCGCCCTCACTGCTCCAGATTCGCGGCCGACGCGGCGCGCGCGATGTTGGAAAACCGTATTCCTCCGGGGAATTGGCTCAGCCCGCAGTGGGAACTGCGGGGGAACTCGACCTCGGGGCGTATCACACGCCACCTCGGACAGAGCAGCGTTAACCGTAAATATCGGTAGCGATTTGAGGCTCAGAAGTTCCGCCACGGTCGGGTTCGCTGGCCCGGCGATGGTGCCTCGTTTGGCGAGGCGCAACCCGCCCGAATCGTCATGGCTGCCAGGAGTTGCCGAAAGTCAGAACCCAAGCTGATCCGGCGGCACTACCCGTCCCGACCGCACCTCCAACTGAAACTCCCCTTCGTTCGATCTGCCGGTCCCAGAACGTGACAGTGCGGCAATATGAGCACACTGTCCAGTTGTTCATAGCTTTGCAAGGCCCGCGGGTTGGGCGCGGCCTCGATCAACGGAATATTTCAGCGCGCGACGGTGGACTATGTGTAGCAGGCGAATGACAAAGTGTTAGCCACGCATTGCCCCATCGCCCGATTCGCTGGTACCCACGAGGAGCCCGCGCATTCGGCATGGTCGATGAGCGCTTTCAGTGGTCAGGCTGTCGCCACCGATTACGCCAATGGATAAATCCTGTCCCAGAAGGCCGAGCGGCATCCCGGCGATAGCCGTCACCGCGAAGGGAAGGCGACCCACCTTCACCGAGGCAATCACCTGCCGGCTGCGGCAACCGCGAACCTGATTCCGTCACCGTCGTCCATCAACAACGCCTCGGAACCAAGTTCCGCAGCGAGTACGATGGCCTCACTCTCGCCCGGGTGCAGGCCGGCCAATCGAAACCGATCTGCCTCCGAGGTGTTTGCAATGGCCTGCACGGATAGCCAAGAAGCCATCGCTCCCTGCACCGAGTGCGCTACCGGGAAACGTGCTCCACCAACCGCGACCTCTTCAAACACAGCTTGTGGTATGGCAATCTTGCCAAAAAGATGGCGAAGCAGCTCAAAATCGCCGAGCGCGGCCAGATATACGAGAGGACTGGTATTGGAGACGACCAAGTGCTACCCGATCTTGCGTCGTCTTTCGAATTCATCGATGGCCTTGGCGTCCGCTTCCCAGTCTTCCGCAGTGTAGATGACGTACGGGATGCCGCGGTGCTTTAGCAATTCCATGAACGCCAGCCGCTCCAAGCCGAGTTCGTGGGCGGCCTTGCCGGCGGTGATCTTGCGATCCGCGAAGAGGGCTAAGATAGCTTCCTTCCGCAGGTGTTCCTGGAGTTCAGCCTTGTCAGCGGCGTCGTCGGCGACGTTGACTTCGATCTCCAGCTTCATGGCATCTTCATTGTACCGCTGTAGATGAAAATGTAGCTGGCGAGAGCCTTCAACTTCAACACGGCTCAACAAGCTTCAACAAGCTTCCCGTATCTCATTGAAACGTAAGTACTTGAAAGCAGGCCATGTTCAAAGAAAGCTGGAAACTGCCTTGGGCGCAGGTGATCTCGGGTAGATACCCTATAAGATTGCCCTTTAGATTCAAAAACTTGCAAAACTGCCTGTTGAGCCTTGTTGAACCGCGAGGGTGCTTTAGCTACAAATTTGACTACAATGCCGGCGAACGCCACGCGGAAGGCCCGTCAATAGCTGCTCTCAATGCGGGCGACTCCCTGCTTTTGCGGCAGGTGGCTCTCGGGTAGAATCCCGATTCGGAACCGAGCCGCGCCCTGGTGCCCTACGCGACGCGAGCATTCCTCGGATGGTTGTGGCGTCCCAGCTAGTAACAGTAACAGGAGGGTGGGTGGTATCGATGCGCTATGCTTGCAGGCATAAGATCAGATGTGTTCATGACCACCATTCTCAAATGTGCGACAGGGTTGCTCGGCGCTGCTTGCGTAGTCCTTGCCGTCTTCCTGTACGAAGATGAGGAGAAGCAAATTCAATCCCGGATTGCGGAATGGTGGGTTCGCGTAGACGATCGCCGCTCCGCTTTACTCTATGCTCATGGACGATTCGTGTTGCGAACTTTCGAACTGTCGACGGCGGTGCTCGACCGCTTGTTCGGTTCACGGCTCTGGTCCCGACGAGCGATAGGAGTCAGTGGTTGTCTTTCCCTGGTTGCACTTTACAGCTCAATATGGCTGGTCGCCGGGGGGCGCACCTCGCGGTCGTTCACCGCCAGCAGATACTCGCCCGCCTTCACGTTCACTCCCGGCTGCGTGAGCGGTGCGCGGAGTTGGGGGTTCCAGTTCTCGCCGCTATAGACGCGCGTGAAGCGGTACCTGCCGTCGGCAACCTCGTAATCGGCCCCCAGCAATCCAGTCTGGACGCGTTTCACTTCTGGCGTATCGCCGCCTCCCGTTCCCATATGGCTGACCACCATATTGCCCAGCATCTCCTGGAACAGGTAGCTGAGGTCGTTTCGGGAAGCGATGTTGCGCAAATAAGGCTCGTACCTCTTCTCCGCCTCCTTCAGATCGAGGCCATGAATATTGCGGTCGTAGAACCAGTCACGTTCGATCCGCCATGCCTCGCGATACATCTGCTTCCATTCCTGGACCGGATCGACCAGCACTTCGATGCCGCTCGTTTTGAGCGTATCCTGGCCGGCCCCACCGGCCGTAGTTCCGGCGGGGGGGCCTGCGCCGCCGGGTCCGTTAGCCATGGGCCGCAGGGCTGCAATCGCCCAGTTCTCTCCCTGCCGAAACAGCGCCTTCTCGCCGCCATACGACATCTGGAAACTGCTTACGCCGGTGAGCGGCACGTCGCTCTTGCGGGTCTTTAGGTCGTTCCGGTGAAATAGACGCCCGGCTGGATCATGGTGGCGCGCGCCAGTCCTCCGGCATCGGGCGATGGCGCGAAGCTGGGGGCGCAGAAGTTGGCCAGGAAGGCCGCGAGTGTCGGCGCCGGATCGGCCGCGTAGACCACGCCATCGTGATTGCCCGGGATGGCCACAATCGGCGCGGGATAACTGCGGGCCGTGCAGGAGTTCCTGGGCCACGCCGACCCGCGCATGACGGCAAAGTATGCCCACGTGGTGGACATGGCGAAGAAGAATCCGGCGTTGTTTATTCCGGTCAAGGTGGGGTGAGAACACAAGGCCGGCCTTTTGGCCATTGCCTGTGGCAAACTGGGACTGGTGGACATGTCGACAACCCAGATCGAGGCCTTCAAACCGCCTTCTGCCGACGACCCGGTGTTAAGCGAGGTTGTCCGGCGGCTGTCCGAGGTCTATCACCCTCTTCGGATTTACCTGTTCGGTTCGGCGGCACGCGGGGATGCTGGCCCAGACAGCGACTATGACCTGATGGTCATTGTTCCCGATGAAGCCCCACAGCATCTCCGGCGGGGGAATCCTGGATACCGAGCTCTTCGTGGAACCGGGGTGGCTGCGGACGTGCAGGTTTGGCCGCAGGGCGATTTCAATAGGCAGTTGCATCTGAAGGCGTCATTTCCATCCACCATCGTTCGGGAAGGGAAACTGCTGTATGGAGCCTGACCCGGTCCTTGCCTCGAACACCAGGGAATGGCTTTTGCGCGCCAAGGAAGACTTGGACAATGCCACACGGATAGATGGCACGCTCGCCCCAGCAGTGGAAGACGTCACGCCTTTGACGGAGTATGCAGCGAGGTTCCGATATCCTGGCGCGCCCTGGGAGCCAACCTTGCAGGAAGCGCAGGAATCTATCGACCTTGCGCGGACATTCGTCCACACCCTCCTCACAAGGCTACCACCTTGCATTACAAGCTTCGACGATTCTTCCAAAGACTTGTGGACAAACCTCCGGCCCGGTGGGTCACAGTGACTCGAATCAGATTTGAATCATGCCGCGCCTGCGGGCCGTGCAGGAGTTCCTGGGCCACGCCGACCCGCGCATGACGGCAAAGTATGCGCACGTGGTGGACATGGCCAAGAAGAATCCGGCCTTGGACATTCCGGTGAACGTGGGAAAGGTCGAGTAGGAACACACCTCCGGCCCGGTAGGTCACAACGCGAGTTTCAGATTTTCAGTGAGGCGAAGCCGCGCAGGGGGGAATTGCGCGCGGCCCAGAGGATGGCGAAGAGGGTGCGGATCGGGAAGGCGAAGCCGGGGTGAGCAAGCACACCTCCGGCCTGGCTGGCCACAGCATGGATTTGAGATTGTCGGGGAATGAGGCCGCGCGGGAGGGAATTCCGCGGGCTCAGAGGATGGCGATCAGGGTGCGGAACGGAAGGCCTAAGAGGGTGCCGCAACTGACGCCGACACCGCTCAGCAGATGTCCGCAGATGTCCGGAAACATTACGTTTATGTAAGCGAACAAAAAAGCGAAACTAGCTAATGCCCCGACTTGCGCGTGTCATGCGTCAGAGGCTTATCCCGTGCCATGCCGAGGTCGTGAAGGTCTGGCATCTGTTTGCGCCGACACGCACCGACTGATCCGGTGGGCTGCCCGCGCGGCGGCGCCGGCGTTACAAGAGTCGCCCGAAGTGAAATCGCACCCAGCCAAGGCCAGCATTCCGCACCGTTCCTGCGGGCTCTGGTGGCGGTTTTTGTGCCCGCATTCCGTGACGTGGGCGACGTAGTGTACGACTGAATCACCGGTGTCCTTTCGGCAAGCTTGCGTGACGGCAGCTAACCCGCCTTGTTAAGTTCATTCAGTCGCCGAGGTGCGGCTGATAATGAACCGTGAAACCTGGATTATGCACAGAGCCTGAGTCGGCACTGCCCGTCTGAGGCGTGATGCCATTTGGAACCCCTGAGAATCCTGCGTTAAAACAGTAGGTCCGCGGAGTTCGCAGCTTCGCGGACCGATTCTCAGGAGCCACCCAAATGGTTAACGAACAAGAACAGAATAGCGGCCCAAGGCCCTCCAAGCAAGGGGTACGCGATGTTATTCCGGAACCCAATAAAATCAATGCTTCCACGCCGTATGACTTCAACGGCAAGAATCTGACGCCCTACGGCGGTCTACTGCCAGTGATCACCATGCTGGAGGAACTCGGATTTCAGTCTCTTGTGGAACAGACCGTGACCTCGAAGCGGATTCCCCGTGCCATGGACCTGTACCGTTTCGTGCTGGGTATCGTGCTCGGACTCTACATCGGCTTTGCACGGCTGAACCAGTTGCAATTCATCGCCCGCGACCCGATCCTGACGGGCATTCTCAAAGTCACCAAGTTGCCCGTGCAGTCCACCTTCTGGAGATTCGTCAACGCGCTGCATCGCAATGTCGCCCGGCAGATGTTGGTCATCATGCGGACCATGCGCGAACGGGTCTGGGAGGCGGCCAACGTGAAGTTGGAGGTCGTCACCATCGACACCGATACGACGGTGCACACACTGTATGGTCAGCAAATGGGCGGACGCAAAGGCTACAACCCGAAGAACAAAGGCAAGAAGAGCTATCAACCAATGCTGACATTCCTCGCCGAGACGCGAGAATACGTGTGGGGCGAATTGCGCAATGGCGACCGCCCTACCGGCAAACAGATTCACGATCATCTGCGGAATGTTCGGGCGGCGCTGCCGCACAGCGTGAAGCAGGTCTATGGCCGGGCCGATTCGGGTTTTTACTGCCGGGAGGCCGTCGAAGCGTATGAAGAAATTGACGCCCGGTTTGTGATTTGTGCACGCAAGACGTCCCGGTTGGTCGAAGAACTACGCCAAGCCCAATGGAAACCTTCGCCCAAGACCGATGCCGACGCGGAATGCGAATTTCGTTACCAGCCAGACGGATGGAGCAAGCCGTATCGGTTCGTGGCTCTACGAAAAAGACTGATCGGTTGATCGTGGTCGGGGCACACTCTCGGTGCGCTCCGCTCCGTCTACTGCAGGGGCACCGAGAAAACTTCGATCGCCAGTGCAATTGCAAGTTCGCCCGGCAATTGAGCCAAGTAACCTGCTTAATCGCGCACTTTTGACCCGGTTTTTGAATCGACTGTTCATCCGTTTCGAATGCGAAAAGGAACTCGCGCGGCCTTCAGGTCTTCATGCTCGAAAGCCGATGCCATGCGGTCGACTTCGCCTGAGGTGAGCCCCAGCTTCAGTGCTATCTTGCGCCAGCCGGCAACCGCCTTCCCTACCTGCGCGGCGATCTCCCGCGCTTCTTCCGCAGTCAGCTCGAAATACGATGCGACGTCGAATGCCAATTGGAGCGAAGCGGTGCCGTCGTCAAGATCGATGGCGGTGGTCAGGACGCGCGGCTTAATGTCGCTTGGCACCGGATTGAGATCATAGGCCGGAGACAGCCTCCATCCGGCAGGTCCGGCCCATAAAAAGCCGTGGTTGCGCAGATGGTCGTCCGTGTTTGAAATCAGGATGCTGAACACAATCCGCCGCCACAACGCGTGCATGTCCTGTTTCGGGGCTGCGCCGTGCTGACGGAGGATATCGGCGATTTCCAGATAGCTGCGGGACTCGTTGTCTTTCGCGTCGAGCATGCTCATGGCGGAGAGGAACGGCAGGCGCGTCTCATGCTCGCGATCAAAACGACGCAGCAAAAGAATCGGCTTGTTGACGACGGTTTCAAGCCGCCATGCAGCAACCGGGATACCCGCCTTGGCCGCGAGCGTCAGGGCCACGGCTTCCCACAAGACGGTGTTCACCTCGTCTCCCTGGTTCGGAAACTTGGCAATCGTCAGATGGCCGTCGCGGTCACGGACCGAGGCTTTCGGACGAGCACCCCCGAGCGATGAGCCGGGTGCGAGGAGTAAGCGCATATCCTCGTCACTATCCGTATCACTCAAAACATGCTCCGCGGCTACGAGAAGTTGAGGCAGTTCGATCAGCGGCGGAATCTTCGTGGGCCCTTGCTCCGCTAGAAATGGCCCCCCTTCCCGCTCGGCAAACCGAAGCGCGCCCTGCCGGGCTTCGTCATCCACCATCAACAGGTAGTCGATTTCCGTGACGGTCCGCGGCGTCTGTCCCTCGCGCTTCGCACGCCGTCGCTCAGCGCGACGCATCAATGCCCGCCCCCATCTATCGGGAGCCGAGTCGCCGATGGCGCCGAATAGCAGTTTGTCGGACGGCGCGTGAAAAGCACCCGGTCCGAGCTTCAATGCCGGTTCGAGAAAGAAGCGCTCGGGATGAGTAAGCCAGCTCTTGTCGTATTCAAAGGTGGCGCTCTCCCGATCCTTGCGCATGTGCGCCCACAGCCACCCCGCGAGGTAGGGCGCACCTTGCAAGTCTACGTATACGAGGACTTCCCTGTCCATTACTCCCCACCCTTGCCCTTTGGCTTTGAGGGCTTTTGCCGGCGGGAGAGCCGGATACGTTCGGGCAGGTGCTCTTCCTCAAGTTCACGTCCCACCGCGTCGTGCCTGGGATCGGCCACATCCGCCAGCCGCTCCAGCATTCCCAGGGAGAACAGGACGATGGCATAGGCGCCGAAAGAAACGCGTGGATCGCCCTTTTCGACCCTGTTTAAGGTCATCCTGCTCATAGAGGCCCGCTGGGCAAGGATCGCGACGGGTATGCGTCGCCGTCGCCGGGCGTCACGAATGTCGTGGCCCAGCTTTCGGAGGGCACGGGCAACCGGTATCGGGACGAGCCGTGCTGACTGAGCTTGCATTTATTTAACGTCCTCTATAGTAGACCTTACAAGATTTAAGGTACCTTATAATGGCCGTTAAGTCAATATGGTTTGATCACCGACGATGCCGTGTCCGCCGGAACCAGCGGACGGCCGACGAGCTAACCGATTCCGCCGTTTCATCCCCGACCCTTGTCAGCGGACGTGTGGGATTCCTTTTCAATGTGTACCCAAAGGCGATTCTCAAGGGCAATGGCTCAGTTCACAACGTCCGGGAGTGTAGCCCAATCCGCGCCCGTTGCTTCCAGACCAATTCTGGCGTAAGGCCCGCGGAGATCTGGGATTCCAGCGGGCGGTACAGGGCGAAGGCTACGAGGATCTAATCCTTCTTCCGCCCGCGCCCGCCAGCCTTGCCCGCTAGTCGGGCAATCTCGCTGCGTTGCTCGGGAGTGAGGCTCTGACTGCGTGCTTTACCACCTTTCCGACCCAAGGCGACCGCCGCCGGATTCTTCTTCTTCGCCATCAGTATTAGCTTACCGCTAAGTCGAGATTCTTCCAAATGATTTCAAAATTGTTCTTGCAAATAGCTTAGCGCTAAGCTATAGTAAATTACATGAGAAAGCAATTCGACTCCACCTCCTGCCCCACCTGCGACACGCTCTTTGAACGTCTTCCGGTCGAATATGACGAAGACAAATGACAAGTGAATGGTGCGAGGGCGCCAGGCTTTCGGACCGCGGGGGTATCCGCGTGGATAACTCGAGCGGTTCACATTCGGCGGCGCAGGGCCCACAGCAGTGCAATGGCGCTTTGGTTCCCTCCGCTACCGACACCAGGTGGTGGATGCAGAACGTCTGGCCGCACCCGTCGCAGTGGAACTGATCGCAGCACGCGCACAGCATCGTGCCACACGCAGGACACGGGCGGACTTCCAGAAAGACGTACCCGCCGTGATGTGGCGGATGTGGTCAACACCATACAAAAAATGGCGCAGAGGCGGGCGCTGGTGGCCGCCACGCTGATTGCGACGAGCGCCTCGGAGTTCTTCACCCAGGACGTGGAAGATGCCGATCCCTTAGGGCGGAACGTCGAAACCGGTCCGAATCCGCCGGGAACGCGGGAGGCGCAAGAGCACGTCCGCGACCGCAAGCTGGCGGAACTGCGGCCGAAACCGCCAGCCTCAGCGGAGCCCGATGGGGCCGTGAAGCCCTGGAAGAACTTCGGTGAGATGCGCCGGCTGTTCGAGCAGGTGCGGGAACAGGTGGGAGAGGTCCGCTATTTGGAAGAACTTAAACTCGCCGGCGTCGAAAACCCCGGTCAGTTCCAATTGGCTAGTAAGGCGCTCGAATGCTACCGGCGTCTGGCGCGGATTGCCGCACAACCGGAGGTGGCGTGATGGCAGTCCTGGCTGTAGTTCCCTCGCCTGCGGTGACGGCGGCGCCGCTGCATGTGATCGAAGATCAACTCGCGTGCCTGATCGAAACCGCGGAAATGGTTTCTCCGGAGCAGGAGCAGGAGCAGGAGTTCCGCGCGGAGTTCCAGACCGCCCTGACCGCAGCCGTCGAGAAATGCGACCGCGTCGGCCAATTCCTGGCGCATCTGGAGCAGCAGATCGACTTCGCCAGATTCGAGATCGACCGTCTCC
Source organism: Bryobacteraceae bacterium (assembly GCA_052148435.1). GTDB lineage: Bacteria > Acidobacteriota > Terriglobia > Bryobacterales > Bryobacteraceae > JBEKYD01. The sequence goes on along the minus strand of JBKQIF010000017.1, from coordinate 51,563 downwards.
GGCAGCGCAGATCGCTTTGCGAACGCACGCTTGCGCGGCTGGAGGAGTATGTGATCGGGACCATCGAGAGCCTCGGAACCGATAGCAAGGGTGAGTACCGCGCGCTGGAAGGGAAGACCACCACCTTCAGTCTGCGCGCATGTCCGCCCTCGGTGGAGGTGACTGACGAGTCGGCCGTCCCTTCGGAATACAAGACGCTGACGCTGAAGCTGCCGGCGGTGACGTGGGAGCAACTGCTGGATGGGCTGGACATCGAGCAGCGCGTGGCGGTTCTGGGGCAAGTGAGGGGTCCCGAGGTCACCATAGAGAAGCGCTCGAGCAAGGCTGCGATCGATGGTGGCGCGGACGTCCCCGGAGCCGGCCTGGCCAGCGGGCGGCACTCGCTGAGGAGGAGCTGATGCTGAAACTAATCCGCAATCCGCCGTACCTGCGGTGGATCCGCAGCCTCCCCTGCTTGGTCTGCCGCACGACTTGCGCGGTCGAGGCGGCCCATACCGAACCTCATGGGCTGAGCCAGAAGTCATCCGATCTGTCCGCCATTCCTCTGTGCGCAAGGCACCACCGTACCGGGGACGACTCCTATCACAAACTAGGGCCTCGGAAATTCGCCGCAGTGCACCAGCTGAATCTCCGGGCGATCGTCGCGCGCCTGAGCGGGAAACCGTTCATTCGGGTGGAAGGGGGTAGCTTCATCGGCCGGGTTGGAGATCAGGAGTATCAACTTGGATCGACGGCCACAGGGTTGGCTTGGGCGATTAGGAGGATGAGCCAACTTCGGCGTGAGAGGGAGGCAGAAGCGGCCTGAGGCTCCGATTCGGAGGCCGTAGGCCGGACAGGAGAGGCCGACACGATGTGGCTGGATACGGAATTCCGATTACGTGCTCCAGCCACGCACGCCTCGGCGCCGTGCAGGACATGCTGCGGCTCACCCGACAGCGGAGGCGGGTCTACGCGCAGTCTAAGGGCTCGGAACCTGACACGGCCGCTTGTGCGAAACTGACGAGAGGAGTTATTTTGCGCCAAGAAATGCTCACCATTGACGCCGCGACTATCAGGCGGCTGACAGACTTGCTCGTTGCGGCCGCCAAGCCCAACCGCATCATCATGTTCGGTTCTCAGGCACGCGGTGACGCGGGTGAAGACAGTGACCTCGACGTCATGGTGGTCGAGGAGGGCGTTTCGGATCGTGTCGGGGAGATGGTACGACTGAGTCGCTTGCTGCGCTCTTTTGACATCCCCGTGGACTTGCTCGTGGTCAGCGCAGAGAAGTTCAATTACTGGTGCGATACACCGGGGAATGTGTATTTCGAGGCGGCCACCGAAGGTAAGGTCCTCTATGAAGCGGCGTGAGCAGGCCCTGTTGCTGCTACACAAGGCTGCCCAGGATGAAGCTCTGCTCGACCAGGTGCTGACATCCGACCAGGTCAGCGACGAGATTATCGGGTTCCATTGTCAGCAAGCCGCAGAGAAGATCTTGAAGGCCCTTCTTTCCGACCTTGGAGTCCGTTTTCGAAAAACGCACGAAATCGGCGCTTTAATGGCTCTTGCGGCGCAGGCTGGTCACGCGCTGCTACACGTACTTTACTGCGCGAGTTGCGCGCTTGGGTGGAAACGAAGCTCCGGGAACGTACCGCCCAATAGTATTCCTCCCGCTCGCGGGACGGCCCTCACGGCGTGAGCCAGAAGTCATCGGATTTCTCCGCCATTCCTCTGTGCCGAAGGCACCTCCGCACCGGGTACGACTCCTATCACCGGCTCGGGCCTCGGAAATTCGCCGAAGTGCATGGGCTGAATATCCGGGCGATCGTGGTACGCCTGAGCGGAAAAACGTTCATTCGGGTGGAGGGGGGCAGCTTCGTCGGTCGGTTCTGGGGTCAGGAGTATGCGCTTGGACCGGCGGAGGCCGGGTTTGGCTCGGGCGATTGGTAGGATGAGCGAACTTCGGCGAGAGATGGAGGTTAAGGCGGCCTGAGGCTGGGAGTTGAGGCAATAGGAGGAAAAGAAAAGGCCGACGCGGCGTGGCTGGATACCGGATACGCGGGCGTACGCCAGCCACGCAGGAGTTGTTTCGGGCACGCCGGATCCGCGAATGACGGCAGCCTCCACCAAACGCGCGATCCGCCGTTTCCTGTTGTACCGTGACACGTGTCACTGTACAATTTAGACCCGTGATCGTGGGTTTCCGTCACAAGGGTCTCAGGCGATTACCACTAGAGGAGCGAATATGCCGATGAAGAATCACCCGCACCCTGGCCGCATTGTCCGACAGGACTTCCTGGAATCACTTGGCTTGACCGTCACCGAGGCCGCCCGGGTGCTTGGCGTTGCGCGCCAGACCATCAACAACCTGGTCAACGAAAAGGCCGGCATATCGGCGGAGATGGCCGTCCGTTTGTCGAAGGCGTTCGGGCCCAGTCCCGATATGTGGGTACGCCTCTAGGCCAACTACGATCTGTCTCAGGTACGACAGGACGAAATCAGCGTCTCGCGCTACAAACGGGCATCCTAGACCCGGAGGCGTAGGCACGCCATGGGCACGCGATTGCAAGTGTCAAGCGATCTTACGCCTGCTCATCGGCGGGGATATCGAAATTCACCAGGTCGCCCCGGAAGCCCCGGGTCTTCCACGCTCCGTAAGCGATCCCCGCGGCCATCCAGATACTGCCGGCGATCAGCGCGGTGCGGCTGAGGTTCAGCCAGAGCAGCAGGCACACCGCGAATCCCAGCAACGGAGGAACCAGGTTCCGCAATTTCTTTTCTTTCTCGCGGAGGTAGTAACGCACGAAGGCCGCGCCATTCACGCCCATGAACGCAATCAGGGCCCCGAAGTTCAGCATCTGCGCGCCCAGGTCGAAATCCACGATAAATGCGCCGATCAAGGCGACGACACCCACGAACACCACGTTGTTGCGGGGAATGCGCCGCTTGGGCTCGATGGCGCCGAAAAACGATTTGGGCAGGGCATTGCTTCGCCCCATGCCGAACAGCAGCCGGGCGGCGCCGAGCTGGGCACCTATCCCGGAACCGAAATTGGCCAGCACCAGCGTGAATCCGACAACCGCAAACAGGGGCGCCCAAGTCCGCCCGGCGACGTAGACGAACGCCGTGGTCTCGTCCGGGAACGGTTGCGACGCCGGCCACGCCAGTTGTGCCGCGTACACTTCCGCCGTGGAAAGCAGGCCGATTGCGACGCAGGTGAGCACCGTCGCCAGCAGGATGTTGCGGCGCGGGTTCTCGGCTTCCTCCGACAGGGTGGAGATGCCGTCGAATCCAATGTAGGTCAGGACCGCGATGGAAGTGCCACCCAGCACGGCCCCGGAGTTGAAGGTTGCCGGGTCGAAAAATGGCCGCGTGAAGAAGCCCGCGCCGCCGTGCGGGTGCCCGAAAATGTAGCGGGCCGCGCACACGAGAAACATCGCGACCACCACTCCCATTCCGGCCGCAAGCCCCGCGTTCCATTTCGCGGAGGCGCGGATACCCTGAATATTCAGTCCCGTAAACAACAGCGCGAACAGAATCGCCCAGCCCCAGTAAGGCACGCCGGGCGCGAAAACATGCGCCTGCCGGCTCACCCAAACGATGCAGATCATGGGATTGAGCATGTAGTCCATCACCATGCTCCAGCCCGTCACGTATCCCAGCGCGGGGCTAATCTCCCGGCCCACGTAGGTAAAAGCCGAACCCGCGCTGGGGTATGCGCGTGCCATTCGTCCGTAGCTGATGGCGGTGAACAACATAGCCACCATGGCGATGACAATCGTGGTCGCCACGTGACCCCGCCCGCGATCGCTCAGCACGCCGAAGACCGACATGGGCGCCGTCGGCTGGATCACGATCACGCCATAAAGAATCAGGTCCCACAATCCCAGGGCGCGCCGGAGACGGGGCGTTTCAGTCGGTGGACCGGTCATGAAGACTCGCTCGTCCCGCCATCCAGGACGCATACCCGCAATTCCGGGCGAACGTTACCGGACGTGTTTCGGCGGCGGGTTGCGATCCCCGGCGAATTTCCGCTGGTGCCAGTAGGGGTAAGGCAGCGGGAGGGCGCCGGCATCGTCGAGACGTTCCACCTCGGCGTCGGTGAGGGTCCAGTTCGCGGCGGCGAGGTTGTCGCGGAGTTGCGGCTCGTTGCGGGCGCCGACGATGACGGTGTCCACGCCAGGTTTGCGCATGACCCAGTTCAGCGCGGCCTGGGATATGGAAACCTCGCGCCGGGCGGCGATTTCGGCGAGGGCGTCGACGATTCGGTAGAGCCGCTCCTCATCGACGGCGCCAGGCGCGTCGAGACTGTTCAGCCGCGACTCTGAAGGCTTCGCCTGGCCGCGGCGGAATTTGCCGGACAAGAGGCCGAATTGCAGGGGGCTCCAGACCATGATGCCCGTCCGCTGGTCAATGCCGGCGGGCACGAGTTCGTGCTCGGCGTCGCGGGCCAGCAGCGAATAGTTGATCTGCTGCGAGATATAGCGCGGAATCCCGAGCCGGTCCGAGATGGACAGGGCTTTGAGGAGTTGCCAGCCCGAGTAGTTGGAGCAGCCGGCGTAGCGGATCTTACCGGCGCGGATCAGATCCTCGAAGGCGCGCAGGGTTTCGTCGAGGGGCGTGAGGGAGTCGAAGTTGTGGGCCTGGTAGAGATCGATGTAATCGGTTCCAAGACGGCGGAGACTCGCTTCGCAGGCTTCCAGAATGTGGCGGCGCGAGAGGCCGGCCCGGTTGGCGCCGGGTTCGAGCCGAGCGAAGACTTTCGTCGCCAGGACGATGTCTTTGCGGCGCGCGCCCAGTGCCTGGCCGAGCACTTCCTCCGACTTGCCGGACGAGTAGATGTCGGCCGTGTCGAACAGGTTTACGCCCGCTTCGATGCAGATTTCAATCTGGCGCCGCGCCTCCTCCCCCTGCACGCTGCCCATCGCGGCGAACCGTCCTTCACCGCCCAGCGTCATGGTGCCGAAGCTCAGCACCGAAACTTCCAGACCGCTCGAGCCTAACAATCTGTATTCCATGCTTTCTCCTCAGACCAGCATACCCGAAGGTGGACGAGCGGGCATAAAGTCCGCTTTGGAGAAGCCGCGGCATGGCCTTACGCCCGGTCACCGTGGTTCATGACGGCGTCGGGGCCTGCAGGCAGATTCCGCGCGACGACCGTTTGCGGTTCCAGGCAACGTCCTTGCTATCCGCGGCGATGCCGCAATCCGGTACGTGTTTCAGCACGACGGCAATTGCCGAGCCGGTGACAGTTCTCGACCTTGTCGACGCCGTACCCTGCGTCAAGAGTACGCTCCGGAGGACTCCCTCTCTCCACTCCGGCCGTCACAACAGGCTCATTTCGATACCATTGACATTCCGTAGGACCCACTCGACCAGCTCCGGGAAACTTTCCAACAGACCCGGCCGCCGGTCCTCGGCAAATACGGCTGCGATATCCCGAGGCTCGACGTTCCGGGCGGGCGGTATCACGGCGAACCCCATGAACTCCGCCGCAAGCGATCCGGCATGCACCAGGACGACAAGAGATCCATCGCCGGTGGCCTTGGACGAAAGGCGTTCGTGACCGGCGGCCGCACTCTGCAGTTCGTGCGGAAGCCGCCATTGCGAGAGCAGCCATCGCCCCGCCTGGCAGTGATCGATTCCAAAGGCCCGCGTCTCCGCATCGATCAGGCTCTCGCCGTCCTGCACCGCGCCGCCAACGGTCTGCGCATATTCCGGAAACAGGCGCATCAATCCCAATTGGCCCACATCGTGAAGCAGCCCCGCCGTGTAGGCGGATTCGGGCGAGACGCTTGCCAGGCCGCCCATCTTTCTGCACGTCAAGGCGGCCGCCAGGCTGTGGCGCCAGAACGCCAGGGCAAGCGGGTTCGGGCGAGTGTCGATCAGGCCTCGCATTGCGGCTGTCACGGCCAGAGATCGAACCAGGTCCAGTCCCAGATAGGTTACCGCCTGGCGGACGTCCCGGATTTCCTGGCGCGAGGCGAACAACGGCGAATTCGCCACCCGCAGCAACCCCATGGTCAACACGGGATCGGTCTGCAGCAGGGTGATAATGCGCCCCATGGACACGGTTGGGTTCCCAGCGAGGTGCGCCAACTGCATGGCGGCCTGGCGGAAGGGTGGAACCTCCTCTTCCAACCGATGGCGCATATCCAGGACCGAAGAGGCAGTCACCGGATTGTCCTCACACCCGCTCCGCCGGAACGCTGGACTTGCAGGCCCGGCGGATGGCCGCCCTCAGTTCGTCCGGCTGGATGGGCTTGGAGAGATAGTCGTCCATGCCGGCGTCGAGACAGCGCTCGCGATCTCCTTTGATCGCATGGGCGGTCAGGGCAACGATCGGAATGCGCTCCCCGGCCGCACTCTCGCGCCGGCGGATCTCCCCAGTGGCCTGAAACCCGTCCATGTCCGGCATTTGAACATCCATCAGAATCAGGTCGAACGCTTCCCGTTCGTAAAGGGTGAGCGCTTCGAGCCCGGTGCGGGCTTCGGTCACCGTGTGACCCTGTTTCGAGAGTAACCGCGCGACCAGCAGCCGGCTCACATCGTTGTCCTCGGCGACCAGGATCGAAAGAGGAGAGATGGGGGCTTCGTCGAGCATCCCCGAGTCATTGCGAGGGGCGAGTGGCTTGTGCGACAGCAGGAATGGGACCGTGAAGTGAAAGGTGCTCCCGACGCCTTCTTCGCTCTGCGCCCAGATCCGCCCGCCGGCCATATCCAGGAGCCTTGTCACAATGGCCAGACCCAGACCCGTGCCGCCGTACTTGCGCGACATATAACCTTCCGCCTGGCGGAACGGCTCGAAGATCAGCCGCTGCTTCTCGATGGGTATGCCGATCCCGGTGTCGCGGACGGCAAACTTTAGCTCCACCCGGCGTCCATCGAATGACGCGGCAGCCGCTTCCGTTGTCACCGACCCCGCCGCGGTGAATTTGACCGCGTTCCCCATAAGGTTAAGAAGTATCTGCCGCAAGCGGGTTTCATCGCCAATCAGAGTGTCCGGGGTTTCCGGACTCACGTTCCAAACGAAGTCCAGCCGCTTCCGGCCGGCGCTTGGAAGCACCATGCGCGCCGCATTGTCCAGACATTCGCGGAGCGAGAACGGCTCGGATTCCAGGTCCATCCGGCCGGCTTCAATTTTGGAGAAATCCAGGATGTCGTTGATAATCCGCAACAAGGCCGCCGCCGAACTCTCGACGGTTTCGAGAAAGATGCGCTGATCGGGAGCCAGCTCCGTTTGCAACGCGAGGTTCGTGAACCCCAGAATCCCGTTCATCGGCGTGCGGATCTCATGGCTCATGTTGGCCAGGAACTCGGACTTGGCCGTGGCCGCGGCTTCGGCCGCGAGGCGCGCCCGCCGTAGTTCCTCTTCCATTTCCTTGCGGTCGGTGATATCCAGTAACAGACAGAGCCGGTGGCGGCAATCGTGGATTTCGACTTCTCGCGTCCACAGCAAACCCGTGCGCCGGCCGGTCCGGCTGTCGTAAGCGATTTCCTGGGCCTCGGCGTCTCGTGTTCGTTCGATCTCCTCGTGCAGCGCCCGCATGGCGCGCCGGCTCACGGCGTCCAGTTCCGCGGGATTCTTCCCGACAAGTTGGTCCCGGGTGAGTTCGAACTGCGTTTCAAAAGCGCGATTGACGTCCACGTAGCGTCCGCTCATGTCTAGCAGCGCAATGCCGATGGTGCTGGCCTGGAAGACGATCCTGAACGCTTCCTGCGCTTTGGCCCTTTGTTGAAATTCGCGTTCGATCCGTTCGTGCGCCCGCCGCAGCTGGCCGGTGCGCTCGGCCACCATCAGGTCCAGATCGGCCATTTTGGCTTCCGCCTGGCGGCTTAACAGCCATTTCCGGCTGAGCGCGTGAGCGAGCTGGATCACCTCGATATTGTCGAACGGTTTCTTGAGGATCAACAGGTTGTCCTGGTGTCCCAGGCGGCGCTGGATGTCGTTCCAGGAGTAGTCCGAGTAGGCGGTGCATACCACCACCTGCAGGTTCGGATGCACGCGCCAAAGGTGGGCGATGGTTTCCACGCCATCCCATCCCGGCGGCATGCGGACATCCACAAACGCCAGCGCGTAGGGACGGCCTTCGGCCATCGACTGTTCCAGTTTCGCCAGACCCTCCTGGCCTTGGTAGGCCGAGTCGATCTCGAACTTGGTGATCGGCACCGCCTCCACGCCAAACAGCAAAGCTTCATCGTCCTGCAGGCGTTCCTGCGAGTCGACTTCGCCGAGCAGGATTTTGCGCAAATCGTCGTGAATCGCCTTGTTGTCGTCGATGACGAGGATCCTGTGATTGGGCTCAAACAGCGTGGATGACGTCATGTCGGACTCCCTTCTCCATATAGCCGGCGGTCTTCAGCGGGAGCTCGAGAACAAAGGTGGCTCCGTGGCCGGACCCTTCGCTCTCGGCCCGCAGCGAACCGCCCATTTTGCCGGCTGCAATCGCGCATGAATGCAGGCCGAAGCCGTGGCCGTCCGCTTTGGTGGTGAAGCCATGCCCGAAGATCCGGGTCAGGTTTTCGGGCGGCAGTCCCACGCCCGTGTCCCGTACCGCCAGGCTGACGCGGTTGCGTCCAAGCCTCCGGATCGAAACGCGAATCGCGCGCTCCTTCCCGTCGCCCTGCTTGACCGCCTGCTTGGCGTTGCGCAAGAGATTGAGCAGGATCTGGAGTATCTGGTGCTTATCGGCCGTAACGGTCGGCAGGGTGTCGAAGTCGCGCTCCACCTCTATTTCGTGGCGGATCAATCCAGGCTCAAGGATCCGGAGGGCGTCGTCCACCACGTCGGACAGATCGATATCCTCGACCAGGCCGGAGACCTTCGCATAGCTCTGTTGGGTGGCCACAATCTGCTTGATGTGATCGACGTGAGAGGAAAGCGATTCCACCTCTTTCAACAAACTGGCGCGTTCTTCCTGGAAGTGTTCGCCGAGTTTTACCAGGTAGGGGAGCGCGCGCCGGCCCTTGGGATCGGTCGCCAGGAACTCCGGGAGGTCGCCGGAGTGCCGCTCCAGCATCCGGGTGAGCGCGACCAGATTGTCCGCCCGCGACTCCCGAATCTTGCCCGCCACCAGCGAGGTCGATACATTCACGCTATTCAGTACGTTGCCCACGTTATGCAGAACACCGGTGGCGATCTCGGCCATCCCCGCCTGGCGCGAGAGTTCCATGAGCCGCTGTTGCGCGGCAGCCAGTTCCGCGTGGGCCCGGTCCTTGGTCTCGATTTGTTCTTGCAGCTCGCGGGTTCGCTCGATCACGCGCTGCTCGAGCGTTTCTTTGGCCTCCACCAGCGCGGTTCGTACCCGGTGCCTCGCAATGGAGGCGCCCAACATGTCGGCCACCGCCCGCAAGCTGTCCCTTTCGGCGTCTCCCCATTCCCGTTCCTGGACGAAGTCGTCGAATCCGATAATCCCCCACCACTCGCCAGCAACCACGACGGGAACGAAGATCGTCGATTTGATCCGCGGGTCGATCAACCTCTGGAGAGGTTCTTCCATCCCCGAAGGCGTCACCGTGACTATCTGCCCGTCTTTCAGGAGCACGGCCCAGCGCCCGGCGGCTTCCGACTGCCAGGGGAAATCCTCCCAACCTTCCCGGCGGGAGGGCGTGCCGGACGACAGCCATTCCCGCTGCGGGATGGGCCGAAGATAGCCTTCTCGCGCACACATCTTCAGCACGCAGGCGCGGCTGGCCCCGGCCGCGTCGCCAACCTTTTCCAGCACTTCCCCGACAACGGTGTCGCGGTCCCCATCGCTCAGGAACCGTTTCGCGGCGAAGCTCACGCTTTCGAGGATCTGGTTCCGGCCGAGGATCGTTCGCGCCATATCGTTGAACGCCCCAGCCAGGCGCTCTATCTCATCGCGGCTGTGCACTTCGGCGCGCGCGTGAAGGTCCCCGTGAGCCACTTTCTCCACCGCGGCGTGCAGAATGCGGACGGGCCGAACCAGCCGCGCGGCATAGACGAGCGAGATCAACAGGCTCAGGCCGCCACAGAGAATGGTGAGCGCCGCGGTGCTTTTGTAAGTGCGCCGCACGCTCGCGTCGTAGGCATCGAGCGACAGGCCAATGTGAATCCAGCCCCACTGGATGCCGCTGTAGTCGAACGGAAAGGCGTACTGGAAGACGCGGCGGCCGAACAGCGGCGCGACGCCGATGGAACTGGCCGGAGCTCGGGTTGCGGGGCGCCACCGCTCGCCGAGCTTCCCGGTCTTCCAGGTGGATCGGTCGATCACGATCGAGAAGCCATCGTTCTTCGTCATGACCACGTAGTCGATCGCCTGGTCGCCGGACAGAACCTGCATTGCCTGGTCCACTACGGCGGAATAGTCCTCCGAGACGGCGGCCCCCGCGGCAACCCCTCGAATCGAAACGGCGACGCCACGCGCCTTCGATTCCAGGCTCAGCGCGAATTCGCGCTTTTGCTCCGGAACGATGACCGTGGCAAAGACCCCGAGAGTGACGAGCGTAACCACCCAGCCGAGCAGAGTAATGCGGAGAGTAATACCCTTCGGGACCCGCATATTTTCAGTGTCCTTCCTGGCCGCGATCCACCTGGTTGCCCGCCACTGCCGGCGCCGACGCGGAGCTCGCCGGACGATTCGGCGCCGAACCAGCCAGCCGGCCGTAGTCATGCCAGAGTTCGCGCCCCGAATCGAGGTCGCCCGGTTGGATAGGCACCAGGCGATCGGTCTTGAAGACCAGGAGCAGTTGACGGCCGCGCGGGTTCTCGTGGAGCGAAAGCATGGCGTCCATCATCACCTTCTGGAAAGGAACCGGTTCCGCAGGCATGGCGATGACGCTTTCGATCATGGGGCGGGATCGGGCCAGCACCCTGAGCTGTCCCAACTGAGGGTTCATCTCCTTCGCCAGGCTCAGATTGACCTCGTCCACGACGCAAGCGTCCACGCTGCCGAAGAACAACGGCAAGATGCACGCCTGCGGCTTGTCGGGTACTTTGATCGACGCGAAGAACGAGGCGGCGCGCCCCAGTTTCTCCTTGCCGAGGAGGACGTCTATCCACACAGCGCCAGTGTTTAATCCATTGCGCGAGGACACCAGGATTTTCTTCCCGCGCAGGCCGGCGATGGTGGTTGCGGCGGAGGAAGGGTTGACCAGCAACACATAGGAATAGAGCGCTCCTTCGTGTGCGCCTCGGGCATGGGTCAGAACCGGAACGATCAGGCGGCTGCTTTCGAGCTCCAGGTACCCGGGGACGTCCAGCACGAGAAGATCTACGGTATGGCTCTGCAGGCGCTCCCTGATCTCCCTCACGCTGTCGACGACGTCGACCTTGGAGTCCAGGATAAACCCTTTCTCCCGCCCCATCAGGTCGAACCAGACTTTGAGCGCGGCGCTGGCATCGTCCTGGTTGACATGGTTGAGTTCCTGTTTGCTCGAGACTCCATAGAGGCGCGCGTGCCGGAGTCGGTGGGCCTCGATGCCGGTGGCTCCAGCGGAAGCGTTTTGCTGCGCCACGGCCGGCCCAAGCGCGACCATCCATCCGAGCAGCGCGATTCGCAGGGTAATATTCCTCGTGCGGCCCATGCGGTCAGTACCTCTCCTTGCCGCGGTCCGCCTGGTCTCTCTCAGCCGCCGTTGCCGGTCCGGGACCCAGCGGGCGAGACGGCGCCGAACCGGACAGCCGGTTGTAGTCTCGCCAGAGTTCGCGCGCCGAGTCGAGGTCGCCCGGCTGGATTCGCACGAGGCGATTGGTCTTGAAGACCATGAGCAGTTGACGCCCGCGCGGGTCCTCGTGGAGCGAAAGCATACTGTCAATCAGCTCCTTCTGGTATGGATGCGGTTCCGCTGGCACGGCGATTACGCTTTCGATCATGGGGCGGGATCGGGCGAGCACCCTGAGCCGGCCCAACTGAGGATTCATCTCCTTGGCCAGATTCAGACTGACCTCGTCCACCACGCAAGCATCCACGGCGCCGAAGAACACTGGCAAAATGCATGCCTGCGCCTTGGCGGGCGCTTTGACCGAAGCGAAGAACGACGCGGCGCGTCCCAGCTTCTGTTGGCCAAGGAAGACGTCCAACCATACGATGCCGGTGTTCGCTCCATCCCGCGAAGCCACCAGGAGGTTTTTCCCTTGCAGGCTGGCGATCGATGTTGCACCGGAGGAGGAGTTGACCAGCAACACATAGGAGTAGAGCGCCCCTCCTTGCGAAGATCGGGCATCCGTCAGAACCGGTACGACCAGGTTGCCGCTTTCCAGATCCAGGTAGTCGACAGCGCCCATCGTGACCAATTCCACGGAATGGCTCCGCAGGCGCTCCCGGATCTCCGTCACGCTGTCGAGAATGTCAACTGTGGAGTCGAGGAGAAAGCCTCTCTCCCGGGCCACGATGTCGAACCAGACCTTGAGCGCGGCGCGAGCGTCGTTGCGGTTGACAGTGCTGAATATTACGCTGCTCGATACCCCGCGGAGCTGTGAGTGACGGATTCCGCCCGAAACGTTCTGTTGCGCCAGGGCCGCCTCGATAGCAACACCCCCGAGCGAAACACCTAGGACAGGCGCCAACCGGCACAGCAGGAGCCAATGTGCGCGGAGCAGTTTCATTCCCTATCCCTGCCGGCTCCCGAGTCCCGGCCCGGGGGCACGCTCCGCCTTGTCGAGCAGCCTCAGGGCGCTGGCCAGGCAACTGCTATCCCGGACGGTCAAGTCATCGAACTGGAAGAGCGTAGCGAGTTGCCGGCCGGCCGCATTTCCGCGCAAATCCGACAATACTCTTATGAATCTCTGTCGATTGGCACTGCGGTAGTTCTTGTGGAACACGTAGAAAGTGACCACCATGGCGGGCGAAGTTGCGATTACGGTCAGGTCTTCGGCAACCTGCGGATTCAACTCGCACATCGTGTCGAAGCCACGCTTCGAGGTCAGGCAGGCATCCGCCTGGCCAAAAAAGACCTGCAAGACGACTCGCGAGACCTTAGTATCCGTAATCACGGAGCCGAAAAACCGATCGCTCTTGCCGAGATGCCCCTCATCGAGGATGGTAGAGAGCCAGGCAGATGCGGCGCACATCTTGGGGGCGTTCAACGTGCAAAGCCTGCGGCCCCGCAGGTGGCCCAAATGCTGGAGTTCGCCATTTCGCTTCGCCAGCAGGACGTACTGCTCCATTCCCGACGCACCCGCCCCGGCCAAGACCTCGCTGGGATCCAATACTTCGGCGATCTGCCGATACTCCACGATATTCAGCGCAACCGAGTCCAACTGGCCACTGCGGGCGCGGCGCACGATCTCCTCGGTAGTGTCGAATACTCTCGGGTTGATATCGACTACGACGTTCAGGTCCGTCATCATTTTCTTGATCCAGACCAGCATGGCCGCTCTGGCGTCGTTGATACTCACGTCCGACACCAGGCTCTTTGAAATAGCCAGGCGGACCGGCGCACCGGTGTCCGCCCCAGTCAGCGCCCGGGGCAACCAGGGCCCCGCCCCCAGCATCAGGGCGAGGGCGTGGCGTCGCGAACTGGTGGTGTCGCGGGTCTCGCTACCCGGTGCCGGCTTGCCGTTCTCCATGTGGATCCTCTATCTCCGTGCTATAGCTGCGGCCAGTGCGCGACCGGGAAAATTTCTCCTAGAATGGTCTTATCGGCCAGAGCAAAAATACGTTATAGGGTTTTTTCCCCGTTCCGAATATCCCGTGGTGAAATCCGGCACGACTTTGTCGCGAGAATCGAGACGAACGATCTTGAGACCTGAACCTATCGGTCCTTGTCGATATTCTCAACAACTCCGCCGGCCCAAATCGCTCGTCCCAGCACCTTCCGGCGTCCATACGACCGTTGTGCCGAGCCTTACCATCACGGCCTTTCAACGGTGCATGACCCCCGCGAGCGCGATGGCCAGGTCGAGCGGCAACTGATTGGGTTCGGCTTGCCCGGAGCCGGTTCTGAATAGCGGGAAGATCGCGAGGCTTCGGAAGTGGGCTGGTTCGCCTACCGCGATTGATCCAATTCGTTCGCAATGGATCGCGTCTGCTTGCCTCCGCGGACCAGTAATGCGCGCGGGGGCCAAAGAGCAGGCAATGTTTTCAGAGAGGTATACGAGTCTCTCGTCAACCATTACCACCTTGGATCAGGAGCCGCATCTTGGGCGAACGGATGTGAAAGAGTTCCCGCCGGGCATATCGAGTTACACGCCAAACGATTGACAGGCAAGGCGACGGTTGATACCGTGGAACCACATTGGGCCAATGGGCCGAAAAAGGAATGAACTTGGATGATCAGTGAATGGGGCCGTTCCCGACATTTCTTCGAGCGCTCTCAACGCTCACTGGCAGGTGGCGTGAGCAGTCCTTTTCGCCGCAATTTGGCGAAAACCTTGTTTTTTAAAGACGGCAGCGGAGCGGAGATCCAGGATGTGGATGACAATTGGTATACCGATTATGTTCTGGCTTGGGGACCGCTGATTTTAGGACACAAGCATCCCGCCATCGTCGATGCGCTACGGCATGCGGCCGAAACGCCGCACAACTACGGTGCCCAGCACGAACTGGAGTTTGTTGTCGCCGAGCAGATCTGCAATCTGGTCGCTTGCGCCGAGCGCGTCGCTTTGACATCCAGCGGCAGCGAAGCCGTGCAACTGGCTATGCGGCTCGCCCGTGCGTACACGCACCGAAACCTGCTGCTCAAGTTCGAAGGACATTACCACGGATGGATGGACTCGGCGCTGTTGAGCTATCATGCCTCCGGCCCGGAGATCGGTGAGGCCCGGAAGCCTAATGCGGTACTGGGATCGAGAGGCCAGGTACCGAATGCGGCCGACAATGTCATTGTTCTCCCCTGGAACGACCTGGAGGTTGCTTCGACTCTTTTCGCGGCGCGAGGGGAAGAGATTGCGGGCATCATCACCGAACCGGTTCTTTGTAACAGCGGAAGCCTGATGCCAGCCGAGGGCTTTTTGCCCGGGCTACGGCGACTCGCTACACAACACGGAGCCGTGCTGATCTTCGATGAAGTGATCACCGGATTCCGGATGGCTCCCGGCGGCGCACAGAGCGTGTTTGGAGTCACTCCGGATATCGCAACTCTCGGCAAAGCGATCGGAGGCGGTCTGCCGCTCAGCGTGGTGGCGGGCCGGAAAGACATCCTCGAATTGATGGTCGACGGCGGAGTGGTCTTTGGCGGTACTTTCAACGGGAATTCGTTATCGCTCGCCGGCGCCCACGCGACTATCACGGAACTTAGCCGGGACAACGGCCGCAGTCTCGGCGACGCCGTGCGATCCGGGGAGACGTTGATGAACGGCATCCGCGAGGCCGCAAAGCGCCGAGACATACCGGTGGTGGTAACCGGGTTCGGCACTGCGTTTTCCGTTCATTTCACCGAAAGGTCCGCGCTTACGAACTATCGCGATACCTTGCACGACGATCGCGCACTTCTCCAGTTCTGGCTGCACGAATGTCTCAAGGAGGGTATCTACCTTCTGCCGGACGGCCGGATGTACACCTCCATTGTCCACAGCGGCAAACATATTTCACGAACCCTCGAAGCGTTCGATCGGGTGCTCGCCCGCTGCCCCGCCGGGGCCCGCCGCTAAATAGGATCGAGGAAGGTCGTCTTTATGCTCATGTCCGGAAAGGCAGCGCTGGTAACCGGGGCAGCCAACGGTATCGGTGAAGAAATCGCTAATCTATTCGCGAGGGAGGGGGCGCATGTCTGGCTTTTGGATAAAGAACGGGAAAAGCTGGAACGAGTCGTTAATAGGCTGCGCGAGGAGGGCGCTTCGGCCGGAATGTGCGTGGCGGACCTGAGCCGGACAGAGGACGTTGAGTCCGCGATTGCCGGTATCTTTCGCGAAACGGGCGCTCTCGACATTCTGGTCAACAACGCGGGAATCGACCCACGCCAACCGTTCCTGGAAATGAAGGAAGAACAGTGGATCGAGGTCCTGAACGTGAACCTGAATGGGGCGTACCGGTGCACTCGCCTGGTAGCGCCTCATCTCGTCGAGCAACGCGCCGGCAAGGTGATCAATATCTCGTCCGTCACCTTCCACTGGGGCATGAAATTCCTGACCCACTACGTCGCGTCCAAGGGCGCCCTGGTTGGATTTACGCGGGCACTGGCGCGCGAACTCGGTGAATATAACGTCCATGTAAACTGCATCACTCCCGGCGCCATTCTGACCGAAAGAGAATCGCGAACGGTCACTCCGGCGCAGGCCGCCGAGGTAATCGCGCTGCAGAGCCTCCAGCGCCGCATACTTCCGTTGGACATCGCCAGGGTTTGCGTGTTCTTGGGCACGGAATGGAGCGACGGAATTACGGGACAGACGATTAATGTCGACGGCGGCTGGATCATGCGTTGAGGAGTTTCCATGCAAATCGAAGGTTGGACCGGAATGGCCATTGTTCTCATTGCCGGGGCTATTATGGGGTCCGTCCTTGTACCCGTCAAGCTCGTTAGAAAGTGGGCCTGGGAAAACACGTGGCTAGTTTTCGCCGCTTGTGCCTATCTTATTTCCCCTTGGCTTGTCGCATATCTCACAATCCCGAAGCTCGCGGCCGTTTATGAGCATACCGGGAGCACGGTGACCATCGTCACTTGCTTTCTCGGTCTCGGGTGGGGCTTCGCGGTTGTGTTGTTGGGGATCGCCGTCGACATGGTCGGCCTATCCATCAGCAGCGCTCTGCTGTATGGCGCCTCGGTCGCATTCGGCTCGCTGGGTGCATTGTGCCTGATCGATCCATCCAAGCTTCTCACCGCTGGGGGCCTGAGAATCTGTAGCTGGGACCTGGTGTTGCTCGTCGGGGTTCTGTGCTGCGCCCAGGCGGGGCGGCAGCGGGATCCGCCGGCAACGCACAATCGCATTCGAGCCCGCCGAGGCGTCACGATCTCTTTGATCGCCGGAGTGCTATCCACGCTGTTCAATATTGTTCTGGCGTATGGCGAGCCCATTCGGAAAAGCGCGATCGCGCTCGGTGCCAATCCGAACCTGGCGGCAAACGCTATCTGGAGCCTTGCCGTGAGTTGCGGATCTCTTCCCAGTATTGTGTGGTCTATCCGGCTCTTGAATCGTAACTCGCATTGGCGTCTTTTTCGCGGCGCGGAATCCGGAAAGAACCTATCGATGAGCGTCGGAATGGGAGCCGCGTGGATCATCGGCACGGTTTTGTATGGCGTCGCGGCAACGCGGTTGGGGCGGTTCGGCGCCGCGATTGGCTGGCCGGTTTATATGTCGGCTATCATTCTGACCGGCATTGCCTGGGGGTGGCTGCTGGGCGAGTGGAAGACGGCGCCGCGGTTGTCGATTCGGCTGCTGTGGGCCGGCGTAGCGGCCCAGATTCTTGGGATTGCACTGTTGAGTCTGGCAAGCTGAGGATCGTGTGAAATGGCCATAGCCATAGGGTCAATTGTTCAGGAAAGCAACGATTTTTCTCCGGTAAGGACGCGCTACGAAGATTTTGACTTCGCCTTTGGCGCGCGCGCAGTAGAGCGACACAAAGCGGCGTTCACGGAGATGGGTGGATTCTTGAACGTGCTTGGAAAATCGAGCCGCAAGGTAGCCCCTTTGTTCGCCGGTTGGGCTGTTACGGCCGGACCTGTTCGACGGCAGGATTTCGCCCGGCTTCTGAGTGATTTCGAGAAGAGCCTTGCCGGCGTGGGCCGTCCCGACGCCTTGCTGCTGGCGCTGCATGGTGGGCAAACGGCGGAATCGGTTCCGGACGTCGCGGGGCGCCTTCTTCGTGCCGCCCGCTCCATTGTCGGGCCGAAGACCGCCATTGTGGCCACGCTGGATCTACATGCGAATGTTACCCGGCTTATGACGGATAGCGCCACGGCGCTGGTCGGCTATAAGACGTATCCGCATATCGATTTGTTCCAGACGGGCCAGCGAGCGGCTGAACTGCTACTGAAGACGTTGGCAGGGAAAGTCCGGCCAAGAATGGCTTTCCGCAAATTGCCCCTGATTGTCCCCGCGGAGAACATGCAAACCACATCGGGGCCGTTCGGACGTTTGACGAACGGTGCGATCGAAACCGAGGAGAACGGAGCGGCCGAAGCCGTATCGGTATTTGGCGTCCAACCTTGGCTTGACGTTCCGGAGATGGGATGCAGCGTCGTGTCGGTTACCAACGACGATCCCAAAGCAGGCGGCCGGCAGGTGGACGGGTTAGCGCGCGTTTTTTGGGAATCGCGGCGCGAGTTCGATGTGAAATTGACGCCAGTACGGCGGGCAATTCGTGAAGCGCTGCGGTCCGGCCAGGGACCGGTCGTCATCTCCGAGCCCGCCGACAGCACAGGTTCCGGGTCCCCGGGTGACAGTACCGGAGTGTTGGGGCCGCTTCTCGAATTCGGCTGCGATACCCCAGCGGCTTTGTTTATGGTCGATCCGGAAGCGGTACAAACCGCGGTCTCAGCCGGTGTAGGCGCCACGATCGAAACATCCGTGGGCGGCAAATTCGACCGGAAACACTCGCGTCCGGTTCGCATTACCGCGCTGGTTCGGCTTATTTCAAACGGACGCTGGACCGGGCAAGCCCAAGGCTATAATCAAGGCGTTGAAACCTCGATGGGGCGGGCGGTGGTGCTCGACATTGGGGAGATACGGCTGTTAGTTTCCGAGAGACCGGCAATGACTGTAGATCCCGAGCTGTTCCGAAGTCATGGAATCGAACCCGGACGAATGCGGATCGTCGTAGTAAAAAGTCCGAATGGATTTCGGGGTCCGTATGGGTCTATTGCCAAGAAGGTGTTTCTGGTTGACACCCCCGGCGTCAGCACGCCAAAATTGAAAACGCTTCCTTATCGCCGCGTGCCGCGGCCAATCTACCCGCTCGATCCTTGGCTAAGGGTTAAGTGGCCGGACTGAAAAAGCGAAGCCCGAGGATTCCTCGTTGGAAGGCGGCGGCCCAGCCATGGCTCACGCCTGCGCTTCTAATCGAGAAAGGAAAGTTTACCGTGAAGGAACTGATTAACGCAGCAGCGGTCCGAAATCACTATGGCGAGCCGAGCCACATGTCAACGGCGAAACAGTTGGATCGTCTCGACCGCTATTGCCGGCATTTCATTGCCCTTTCTCCACTGGTTGTGATGGCGACTTCGGACGCGCACGGCAGGGCAGATGCCTCGCCTCGCGGCGACGGTCCCGGATTCGTCGCCGTGTTGGACGACCACACTCTGCTGATCCCCGATAGGATTGGCAATAAGCGCGCCGACACGGTGTTAAACATCGTGGAGAACCCACATGTGGGTCTGCTGTTTCTGACACCAGGGATCAGTGAGACGCTTCGGGTAAATGGAACAGTGCGCATCACGATCGATCCCGAACTGCTCCGCCCGCTGTCAGTGGGAGGCAAGCCGCCGGTATGCGGGATGTTAGTGACGGTTGAAGAGGTCTTTTTTCATTGTGCGAAGGCATTGATCCGCTCCGATCTTTGGAATCCCGAACGCCGGGTTCCGCGCGGAGAGTTCCCATCGCTCGGCAGGATTCTGGCGGATGAGATTGCCGGCGGCAATGCGGACGAATACGACCGGGGCATTGAAGAACAGTATCGAACGCGGCTTTACTAACCGACTCCGGAGCTTCGCGCACCCGGTTTCCGCGGCTGAGGGTCAGTAGCCGTTCTGCTTATTCACCACGTTCACTAGCGGCTTGCCCTCCACGAACCGCCTCAAATTCTCCTTCGCCGTGCCCACCATCCGCTCGCGGTCGTGGTCGCTGCGCCCGGCGATATGCGGCGTGATCATCACATTGTCGAACTTCCACAGCGGATGACCCTTGGGCAGCGGCTCCGGATCGGTAACGTCCACGCCCGCCCCCGCCAGCCGCTTCTCGTCCAGCGCCCTCACCAGGCCGTTCATGTCGTACAACCCGCCGCGGCTCACCACGATGAAGTACGAGTTCTTCTTCATCAGGGTGAACTCGCGCGCCCCCATCATTTTATGGCTTTGTGGCGTGTGGGGCGCGGAAATGAACACCACGTCCGCCTGCGGAATCACCTCGTCGAGCCGGTCCGGCTTCACCACCATCTTGAGGAACGGCATGGAAGGCTTGTCTTCGGGATCCACCCCAATCACGTCCATGCCGAAAGCACTCGCCCGCGAAGCAATCGCGGTCCCGATGCCGCCCACGCCGATCACCACCGCCGTCTTGCCCTGGAGCTCGATGCCGGGAAACGGATTCGGCTGCTGCCACGCCTCCCGCTGTTTATTGGCATAGAAGTCGTAAAGGTGGCGGCTTAGGAACAACAGCATCGCCATGGCGTGGTCGGCGATCTCCGGCGATTGCACGTTCTTGTTGTTGGTTACGACGATATTGCTGTCGCGCAGATCGTTGCCGCCCGACAGGAACAGCACATCCTCCACGCCCGCGCTCATCACCTGGACCCACTTCAGCTTCTTCGCCGCCCGCACCTGCTCGGGGGTGATGTTGCCCACGAAACCGTCGGCATCCGGGATCTCCCGCATCACCGTGTCTCGGGTGGCCAGAACGACTCTCGCGTCCGGAGTCACACTTTGCAGTTGCTTCGCCAGGCCTGCGTCGTTCATCACCACAATCTTCTTTGGTTGCGCATACAGGGCCGCTGCGCACACGGCAAACGCCAGCGTCAGTCGATACATGCCATCCACTATACAATGAACAACGTCGCGGCTGAGGGAACAGCGCGTTCTCCGCCGATTGGAGCACACTCGACATCCCTGGCCGCGTTTGGACCGACCATCCGGAACGCCGACGCTCGCCGGAACCGGCGTGGCCATCGGACTTGACGGCGCTTACAAAACGATCAAATCTTTATCGATCTCGACGCCCAAGCCCGGACCTTGCGGCAGGTTCAGATAGCCTTCTTTGTCCACCAGCGGCGGGTTCTTCATGATCGCGAACCCATTCGTATAGGCGGCGACGGGCGGGTCGTGCAGGATCTCGATCCACGGCGCGTGCGGCCAGGAGGCGATGGCGTGGAGTTGGGCGATGGTGCCGAGATTGCCTCCGCCGTGATGCGGAATCACTCTCTTGTTGTGCGCCTTGGCGAGGGCTGCGATCTCGCGAAAGCCGGTGACGCCGTCGGCCACCATAATATCGGGCTGCAGGATGTCAAAGACATTCTGTTCCAGCATCCAGCGGTATTCGTGCACGCCGCGATTGTTCTCTCCCCCGGCGATCGCAATCGCCACCAGGCGGTTCAACTCGGCCAGCTCATCGAAAGCGTAGCGCAGCCGCGGTTCTTCCAGCCATAGGCAGTTCAGACGCTCGAGTTCCCGGGCGGTCTCGAGCGCGCGGCGGAAATCCCACATCACGCCTGGCTGCCAGGTGCCGGAGGATTGCGCCTGGTTGGCGTCCACCATGATTTCCATGTCGTCGCCCACCGCTTTGCGTACCGCTTCGACCAGATGGACGTCTTCCTTCAAAGTCCGATAATGCGCGCGAAGCTTGATCGCCTTCCAACCTTGCGATTTGAGCTGGACCGCCATGCGGACCCTTTCCTCCGGGGTGGAAAGCTGGATCATGCTGGCATAGGCCGGCACGCGGTCTTTGGCCGCGCCCCAGAGTTTGTAGAGCGGTTGGCCGGCGGCTTTGCCGATGAGGTCCCACAGCGCAATTTCCAGACTCGAAACCGTACGTGGGCTTTGACCCGCGTAATAGCGCAGCGGTCCGGCCAGTTGCTCGATGCCGAACGGGTCCATACCGATGAGTTGCACCTTGGCCGACTCCAGCGCACCGCTGTCGATCGCCGGCCCGATACCCGAAAGTCCCTGATCGGTGTGAATCTCGATGACCGAGCCGCCGCCGATCCGGTGCGTCGTCACGGTTCCTGGATTCCACGCCGCTTCCATCTTCCCGGTTTCGCGAACGCTCTTCAGATTCACGATCCGGATGTCGGTGATTTTGAGCCGGGGCGCAGAGCGTAACTGCGGCATCAGAACCACCGGCGGTACGGACTTCAGAAAATCTCGTCGCAGCATAAGGGGTCCTCCAGCGAGAGAGTACCAGGAATCGCAAGTCAGAGTTCCGTCTTCCCGATACCGGCGCCCGACGCATCTTCGGGGATCGCCGGAGCGGCTCTACAAAGGCTTCGCCGGAGGCGGCTCGTCCAGGTGAGTACAATCGAAGGGGCAAGGAAGCCAATATGGAAATCCTTGGCTACGAAGAGCTGCAGCGGAACAGACTTCGCGGCGAGACCGCGGGCGGCAAGTGAAGCAACAGGTTCAGGGGGCAATGATAGACTGCGGGCCGGAGCGGAGACACGGTGCGGGAACGCTCGCACGGGAGATTCGATGCGAAGACTCACCATTGGATTACTTGCGTTAAGCGCGATATCGCCTGCCCAGGAGGGCTGGTGGATGCGGGAGCCGGTCCGCCTGGTGCAGACCAACTTGCGGGAGACGGACGCCTCGCTGGATGTCCGGCACCTGATGGGCCAGCTCGTGGACATGAAAGCGAACGCTCTGCTGTTCGGGATGGGCGGCATCGTAGCCTATTACCCGACCCAGGTCCCGTTTCACTATGCGAGCGCATACTTGCCGCCGGGATACGACCTATTCGGCGAGACTCTCAAAGCGGCCCACGCGCACGGCATTCGGATGGTGGGCCGGTACGATCTGAGCAAGACACCGAAGGCGGTTTATGAAGCTCATCCGGAGTGGTTCTTCCGTAAGGCCGACGAAGATCCGGTCATCTACAACGGCTACTACTCGACGTGCATCAACGGCGGCTACTACCGAGACCAGGCCATGAAGATTCTCTCCGAAGGCCTGGAGAAATATGACGTGGACGGATTGTTCTTCAACATGTTCGGCAACCAGTCCAGGGATTACAGCGGAAACTACGTGGGGCTCTGCCACTGCGAGGCCTGCCGGAGGAAATACCGGGAGATGTTTCACAAAGAGATCCCGGAAAAGGCCGACGAAGACTACGGGCGGTTCATGTTCATCGGCTCGCGCGAGGTGGCGGCGGCCATCGGCAACCTGATTCGCGCCAAGCGCCCCCGCGCGGGATACTTCAACTATATCCAGGAATCCACGGACGTCATCATGTCGGAATCGAATACCGCCGTGAATCGTCCGTTGCCGATGTGGCCGTATTCGGCGAGTGACAACGTCAATCGCGCGCGCAACAGCGAGAGAGGAAAGATGTCGATCAACCTCTGCATGCAGTTCGTCGACTTTCCGTGGCGCTTTGCCACGGTAGGGCCACACGAAATCGTCGAGCGGCTGTGGGAAAACGCGGCCAATGGCGGTGCGCTGGCTTTCGCCGTGGACGGCACGCTCGATCAGCAGGACCTCCGGGGGATCGAAGCCGCGAAGCCCGTCTTTCGCTGGCTCGCCGCGAACGAATCCTACTACGCCAACGAGGAGAGCGCGGCACGCGTGCTCCTGCTCGGCTCGCCGGGAGGGACCGGCCGGACCTACAGCCAGGATTCCTATCGCGGGATGTTTCGTCTGTTGAGCGAGGAGCACGTTCCGTTCGCCGTCTCGGACAACCTGGACTGGATGAACCGGCGCCAGTTCGACCTGGTAATCGCCACCGACTGGGCACCCGCCGAGCTGGAAAAGTACACCGAGGGCGGCGGCCACGTGCTCGTCGCAAGCCCCCGTCCACCCGAATTCCCGGTGCCGCGCGCAGTCCGGACCTGGAAACAGATCACGGGTTATCTCCGGGTGCGCAACCACTCGATGTTCCCCTCATTGAAGGACACCGAGCTGGTCATGCTATCCGGAGATTATCTGGAGCTGGAAGGGGACGGATCATCCTCCCTGAGCCTGGTGCCCCCCTCCATGTACGGCCCGCCCGAGAAGATTCACGTCGATATGAAAGACACCACTGCGCCCGGCGCTGTTTTCCAGCAGGCCGGCAAAGGCGCGGTGGCGTGGTTTCCGTGGGACCTGGGCGGCATCTACTATCGGGAGAGCCTTCCGGCACATGCCGGGCTGTTCCGCGACGTGATGGATCGACTGAGTCCCACCAGGCAGATCCGGACGAACGCTCACCCGCTGGTGGAGCTCACCTGGATGCAGCAGGGCCGGCGCCGGCTGCTCCACGCCATCAATTTGAGCGGCCACTCCGACACGGGCTACTTCGCCCCCATCCCCATCGAGGGGATCCGAGTGGAGGTAGCGGGCCAGTTCCGCAGTGCCGTTACGATGCGCAAGCCGGCCCGGCTTCCCGTCGCGGTCCGAGATGGCTATACCGCGTTCACGATCCCCCAGCTCAACGACTACGAGATGGTCGTCCTGGAGCCCTGATCACACCCCTTTCCCGCAGACCGCTCGCAAGCCGTTCTTAAGACAAGAACTTACGCTTTTGTTCTGCCCGCCCCAGTAAACCTCCGTTAGGGCTTGCCTTTGCTTATGTATCATGGTGAGCATGCTTCCAAACGGCTATGCCGCCCTGGTGACCGGAGCGAGCAGGGGAATAGGGAAGGAAATTGTCCTGCAGTTGGCGCGCGCCGGTTCCCGCGTGGCGGTGAACTATTTCAACGATCCACGTTCGATGGTTGATGCGACCGTGGCCGAAATTCGCGGCTTTGGTGGGGACGTGATTCCCATCCAGGCCGACATACGATCGAGCGCCCAGGTAACTGCCATGTTCGACCAGGTGCTCGGCCGCTTCGGGCGGCTCGATCTGCTGGTAAACAACGCCGGGGTCCAGACGTTTAGACCGCTGTTGGAGGTGACCGAAGAGGAATGGGACCTGGTCATCGACACCAACCTGAAAGGCTGTTTCCTGTGCACGCAGCAGGCCGGCCGCTACATGAAAGACCACGGCGGCGGCGTGATTGTGAATCTCGGCTCGGGCTGCAACAAGGTCGCGTTTCCGCGCTTGGTAGCATATACGGCCAGCAAAGGCGGAATCGAGATGTTCACCAAGGAGGCCGCGGTCGAGCTTGGCCCTTACAACATCCGCGTGAACTGCGTTGCGCCGGGGGCGATCGAATCCGAGCGGACGCAGCAGGAAGATCCCGACTACGCGGGCACGTGGTCGAAGCTGACTCCCCTCGGCCGCGTCGGCACATTCGCGGACATTGCGCCCTTGGTGCTGTTTCTGGCGAGCGACGCTGCAGCTTTCATCAGCGGCCAGACCATCTGGATCGATGGCGCCCTGTTCACCAAGGCGCAGTGGCCCTATAAAATATGACCCGCGGCGCTGTGAGTCACGCCCCGGCTGAACCGTCCGGCTCCATACCCCGCGCGAGGCACGGGGTCTTTATGCTATTTCTGACCACCCTCGCTGGAGGAGCTCTCTTCGACCTTCGCCGCGCCGCCGCGTCGATCTCGCGCGCGGCTCAAGGGCGCGTGCCGGCACGGACAATTCACTGACAAAACGTCCGGGCCGGCCGCGCCGGCCCTACAGCGGCGCTACGCGAGACCGTGAATAGCGGCAGAAAACATGTTAGAGATCTCATGGTGTTCTCTCCTAGACCGGTGTCCTGGCGTCGCTACGGACACTCTCCGTGGGGGGTAAGCCGGGTTGATGTTCGTTGGCGTAATGGATCAGGGCGCGAAGGTTTTCCGGCGGCGTAAGCGGGGAGAGTTCACAGCCGCCTCCCACGATGTGGTACCGTCCGCAAATTCCGTGACACCTCTTGGCCGCGGCATAGACCCTCTCGGGGGTTCCCTCGAGCAGATCCGCGATGGTGGCGACATTCCCGAGAATGACCCGGTCCGGACCCAGTGTGGCCCGTGCTCTTGCCAGGTTCACTGGAAAATCCAGCTCGTAGATATCGACCGGCAAGGTGGCCATTTGGGGGATGAGCGGGTCAGTGGTTCCACACATATGCAGGCGGAGGATGATGTCGGGGTGTTTCTTCCGGATCGATTCCAGGACGCGGCGCTGCCACGGAAGCAGAAAGTTGCCGTAGTGCCGCGGTCCGATCATGCTCGCCGCCGCGTCGCTCATGCCAATCGTGTCGACGCCCGCTTCGATTTGCGCCGCGGCGTAGACAATCGCGACCTCCGAGGTGAAATCCATCAGGTCCCGGACGAACGCCGGCTCATCCAGGAAGTCCGTCATAATCCGGCTCAAGCCCCGCAGCTCTTGTGCGAGGGCCAGGGGCCCTTCGACCCAGCCCACGATCGATGTCTCGCCGCGCAGTTCCCGCCGGCAGATTTCAATCGCCCGTATCCGGTCGTGCATCCGGCCGCCGCCCCACGGATCCGGCACTTTGAACTTCTTGAGCCGGGCACTGTCGAGCAGAGCCGCCCTGTCCTCGCGGATCGCCGGGCCCTGGTTCTCGAACCACTCGACGCTGTCCTCGCCGGCGATGTCGATCACCTCGCGCGCTGGATCCGAGCACATCAGAACGCTGTCAATCCCGAAATCCCTCACCACCCCGAGCTGCGCTTCGGCCATGATCCGGCCATCCCTTGCGTAGTCGATGTACCGGAAGCCAGCGTGCTTCGCGGCGAACATCATCAGCATGGGTTGCGCGGGCAGGTGGTCAACCGGCTTGCCTTCGATAACGCCACGAACCCGATCAATAGAGCGCATCATTGTCCTCATGGGAGAAAGGGGCGCGAGTAGCCGTGGGGTAACCGCGCCACCGGTCGATCACCCGAAGCTGGACCGTTCCCGCGACCGGCGCGGCACTGCTGTTTTCGATCATGATCGTCACGGGCAGGGGCGCGCCCGTGCGTGTCACTTTCCGCGGCCCCTGGATTCGCACCGTCAGTGGACCGGCTGTATCCGCGAGCGGGTCTATCGCCGCAGGAACGAGAACCGCCGCCAGCAGCAGAAACCATCGCAATACTGAAGTCTTCATTTCTTTCTTGCTTCTAAAAAGTCTTCACAAAACCGAAAACCCGGGAGGGATTGGGCGTTCGGGCATGCCCGGAGCCCCAGAGGAGGCGATTGCGGTCCTACGCCTACTCCTCAAGGAGGTTGACCTCGCGGTTCTCCCCGCCTTGCAGCGCCACCATCTGAACGTCCAACTCCCTTTTGCGCCACGCAGCAGTTTCCTGACCCACGACTTGGCGCTGCAGCGGGCGGCAAGTCGCAATGCGTGTCGGGCGGAGTATGAACTCGCGAATCACCGCATAGCAGCACGCGGGTTTGCATACTGGCATTGTCTCGCGCCGCTTATGCCGAGGCAACGTGCCGCGGTTTCTGGATCGTCGAGACGAATCTGCGAGCTCCTGAAACGACGCCGCGGAGCTGCCGCCAAAACAACGATGGAACACGCCAGGGCTGGGGTTCTCCGCAAGTGTGGGGGCTGAGGCAGGCGGCGCGCGGTCGTTCGTTCGCCAACCGGCGCCATAATGGACCCATGAAGCTCCTCTTACTGGCTGTAGCGCTTCCGATGTTCGCCGCAGATCCGGCAGGGTTCCAGATGTGGACCGCATCCGAATTGCAGACCCGTGCCAAGGCGCTCAAGCTGAATCAATACCAGCAGGGCGTAGATCGAATGGAAAATTGGGGAAATCACGCCGTAATTCTCGAACGCTTGGAAGGCGCAACTCCGGCGGAAGCTCACGAGACCATGGCCGATCTGTTTGTCGTCACCTCGGGCGAGACTGCGCTGACGGTGGGCGGCGTCATCGCGGACCCGGTGAACACGTCTGCGGGCGAGATCCGTGGCAAATCCATCAATGGCGGAGTGGCCAAGAGACTCGCGGCCGGTGACATTGTTCACATTCCCGCGAAAATGCCGCACCAGTTGAGCGTCGAAGCGGGCAAGCGGTGCACCTATCTGGTATTCAAGGTCCGAATGGAGTAGGCGCATATACCCCGCCGCCAGAGGGCCTGCCGCTGCCCACGCTGGCGAAACCCGCCACGCCGTGCGCGTCGAGCGGCCGTCCACGTGCGCCAAGCCGGCGTGCGTCCGGCACCGCCGGTACGCGGCGCCGAACGGTGGCTGCCGCCCCTCCGCGCTGCTGCGAGATTCCGGGCGTGCGGGACGCGCATAGCGCGCACGCGAACGTGGAGGCCCGGGCGAAGGCGACTATGCCCCCCTCCGCCGCGAATTTGTGCCTCTGGGACACGCAAAACAGCGACAGCGGGGAAACAGGCTTCCTATCCGCAGGTCCTCGCACTGTCGCACGCCGCGCGCTCATGAATTTTGGGGAAGATATTGGATATCGAATTTGCGGTTCGTAATGAACAGAACCGTGACGTCGCTCTCCGCCGTGGCCCCATGCTCCATCTCGATTCCGGCGGGAAACCAAACGAAGTGACCGGGCCCGAAGCTTCCGGCGTGCGTGACCAACGTTCCATCGAGCACGTACATGCCGTGCGCGCAGGTATGGACGTGGCGGGCGTTGATCACGCCTCTCGGATAGCGGACGATCCGAATCTCAACCCCGGTTTCGGGATCTTCCATCAGATTCTTCCGGTAGAGCATCTTATCGAGATGCTCGTTCCAGCGTTCCTCCCACGGAAGCGCGGCAGTGTCGATGACAGTCATCTGATCGAGTTTCACCCGAACAGTATACGCCCGCGGCAAACCGGTGCGCAGCCCCCGCGCTCTAGAAACTGGGCGAGCAACGGGAACACGGGATCCCAGTACGACAGCCGCGGGTGGAAGGCGGAACCGGCCAACATCGAGGCCGGCGACTTTATTTGACACGGGACGCAAAACCGCAGATAGTCAGAGTGATGAAACTCCGGATTGCCGCCTTCGCCGCGATGGCTCTCTGCGGCGCCGCCGCCATGGCTGCGGATTACGATACCTATGGCGGCTGGACCAGGCTCCACGGCAGGAAGACGGGCTTTTTCCACACCGAGCAGATCGACGGCCGCTGGTGGCTGGTGACGCCCGCAGGCAACGTCTTTTTGTCCAAAGGCGTCGACCATGTGAACTACGCGCCCGAGTCCGATTCCGCCCCGAAGGCCCCCTCCGACACCGCCGCCTGGGCGGAGACGGCGACCGGGCAATTACATCGCTGGGGTTTCAATACGGCAGGCGCATGGTCCGCCGCGGAGCTGTACACCACCGGAATTGCTTACACCCCCATCGTCGACATCGCGGCCGCCGTGGCGCGCGACGTTTGGCTCAAAGGCCTGGTAGTAGATTACTTCAGCCCCGAGTTCAGGGAGGCCGCCGACCGCGCGGCCTCCCTGACGTGCGCGCCTCACGCCCGCGACCCGTGGCTGCTCGGCTACTTCACCGACAACGAACTGCGCTGGGGCAACGACTGGCGCGGCAAGGCGAGCCTGCTCGAGTCCTATTTGAAAATGCCTTCCTCTTCGCCCGGGCATGCGCGCGCCGTAGCACTTCTCAAGGAGCCTGGGCGCGATGCCTCTGTCCTCACCGATGAGGATAAGAGCGCCTTTCTGGAATTGGTAGCGGCGGAGTACGCTCGCGTGAGCAGCGATGCCATCCGGCGCCACGACTCCAATCACCTCATCCTGGGCTGCCGCTTCGCAAGCTACGCCGGGGACGCCGTGATGCGCGGCGTGGGGCCGCACTTTGACGTGATCTCATTCCACAGCTATAGCCCCAACGCCCCCATCGACCGGCTCGAGCTGATCCACAAGCTCACCGGCAAGCCCACCATGGTGACCGAATTCAGCTTCAAGGCCGTGGACAGCGGCCTGCCCAACACCAAGGGCGCCGCCAAACCGGTGGCCACCCAGGCGGATCGCGCGCAGGGGTTCGCGGCGTACGTGGAGGCATTGGCGGCTCTCCCGAGCTGTGTGGGCTTCCACTGGTTCGAGTATCGCGACGAGCCTGCGGAGGGTCGCCGCCTGGACGGCGAGAACAGTAACTACGGGGTGGTGAAGATCGATTTCACGCCATGGAATGTCCTCACCGGACGGATGACCGGCGTCAACGCCCGCATGGAAAGCCTGCACGCGGCATCTAAGTAAGCGTCGGTTGTTGAAGTTCAGCATCGATCCATTGCCGCATGCGACGGTAGTGTCCGCCCTTCCAGTAAGCGCGGTTGCAATCCGGGCAGCGCAGGAACTCGTCGTGCAGTAGGGCAACCTGGGCAGGAAGTTGCTGGCGCACCTGGTCTTTGCCTGCCTGCGCCAGCAGCGTGTTGCATCGCAGACACCGCGAGAAGGGCTTTGCCAAGCGCCCCAAATCAAAACGCCTGACCACTTCCGCGAGTTGCCGCCGCGGTTGGGTAGCCCGGAGGTAATATCCGTGCGTCACGGAGCCGCGTTTGAGGAGGCCCACATCACGGGTCAACAGAATTCGGTGTTCATCGCGCGAGACCTCTTCCAGGCGCTCGTCAGGGCTACGGTTCTGATACAGAGTGTCAAATCCCAACATCCGCAGGTATGCGGCCAGGCGGCCGAGGTGCACATCGAGTACGAACCGTGCATCCCGGAGCGGCGCCGGCCGCAATCGGGTCAGTCCGGCGATGTCGAACGCTTCGAAGACCGGGTAAACACTGATCCGGTCGCCGTCCTGAACCCGGTAGGCAAAATCCACCGATTGTCCGTTGACCAGGATGAGATCGACCTCCGTGTGGGGCACGCCGAATGACTCGATGCGGTCCTTGACGGTTGCGACATCCAAGAAGCCATACGTGAACGCCGTGAAACGGCGCTCCGACAGCAGAAAGTCGTTGAGTTCTGCGTAGAAGCGAAAGTTCGCAATAGGCATGACAACTGGCCAGCCCTATTGAGCATACCGGCCAGCACCGAGTGTACACCCGCGGCTTCCGCCCGTGGAATGTCTGACAGCGCGACCATCTGGCATAAAGGGCGAATCGGCACCAGCCGCAAGCTTCAATTTGTGTAGCTGAGCCGGCGAACCGGCTGCGTGTCGCGTTGCCGGCCGGTTGCGGCAAGCCGGCGTCCCGATCAGAATTCCGATGCCCCAGAACTTCGATAGAATCTGGACATGCCAATGACTCGCCGCGAACTGCTCGGATTCCTTACCTTCTATCCGCTAAGCCCGGTATGGGCGTCCGGCCGGCCGATACGGCTCGGGGGCCCCGTTTTTCTCAAATCTGACGATCCGGCTCAACTGGCTCATGAGCACCGGCGTCTCGGCTACAGCGCCGCAAACTGCCCGGCGGCGCAATCGACGGACACAGACCGCATTCGGGAGATCCGCAATGCCTTCGCGGCCGAGAATGTGGTCATCGCCGAGGTCGGCGCGTGGAAGAACATGCTCGACCCGGACGCCGCAACGCGGAAGGGCAACGTCGCTTATGTGATCGAACGGCTGGCGCTCGCCGACGCGGTACGCGCCCGATGCTGCGTCGATATCGCCGGGTCGTATAATCCGAAATACTGGTATGGCATGAACGCCAAGAACTTATCGCGGGAGTTCTTCGATGCTACGGTCCAGAATAGCCGTCAAGTGATCGATGCGGTGAAACCGACGCGCACCCGCTTTACGATCGAGATGATGCCTTGGTCGCTGCCGGATGGGCCGGACTCTTATCTCGAGCTGATCAAGGCTATCGACCGGCCCTCGTTCGGTGTGCACCTCGACGTCTGCAATGTGATCAACAACCCCACCCGCTTCTATAATAATAAGGCCGTGATCGAAGAGTGCTTCCGGAAACTTGGCCAGTGGGTCGCATCCTGCCACGCCAAGGACCTAGCCTGGGTACCGGAATACAACGTGCACTTCGCTGAAGTGATTCCCGGCCGCGGTGAAATCGATTATGCGACCTACCTGAGAGAGCTTTCGAAATTGGCTGTTGACGTCCCTCTCATGCTTGAGCATCTGAAGACGCCCGAGGAGTACGACGAAGGTCGCGCCTACATCCGCCGTGTCGCATCCCAAGAAGGGATCGGCCTGGCTTGAAGGTCCTGGGTTCAGGCCTTCAGGCCACCGCCGTTTTGTGCGTTCCAGAACTGCCCATGTTGCGAATTTCAAGGGCGTATCGGACAGAAATTCTCGAAGTGCGCCGGTGGTATTCTGCACGACTGGCGCTGCCCGTCGAACGCTACTTGCACTTTTGGGACGCGAGCGCCTATTTTGTTCTCACAAACTCGAAGTAGGCTAGATTATTCTCCTTGGCGTAATGCACGGTCAGCAACCGCAGCCCGGCCTTCGGAAAGGTGATGGTTCCGATCTCGGCCTTGTTCCATTTGTGCGGGCTCCCGGTGTCCACGGGTAACCTACACTCGGACGCCGGTTTATTATCGATATCGAATTTAATGGTATTTGCGGCCTTCCCATAAAGCGCGATAACTTTGTAGGTGCCGGCTGTTTTCACCCGCACAGTGTAATTCGCCCACTCGCCGTCTTCTTCCCATCCGACATAGAGTTGATCCTTCGGAGGATCGAACAGATTGGGATGGTTGAAATCGGCGAAATCCTTGGTGTAAGAAATGTCGACTCCTTCCTTCTCCCGGAAATAGCATATATATTCCGATGTTCCCGGCCTGCAATGCTTCGTGAGGACGCCGTTTTCCATGAACGAGGTGTGATTGAGTTCGCCGCTGCCATGATTGATTGGGTCCGTATCATGGTAGGCGACGCCTTCACCACCCAGGTCGTAAAGGGCGCACTGGACCGTCCCGGGGATGACTTGTGGACCCGACTGATGGTGTGCGTCCCGAAACGGCCTGCCTTTGTAGGCTGGGGGCATTGCTAGGACGATGCCCGCGCAGATCAAAGCGCCAATTACGGCAGTCGGACTTCGTAGCGCCGTCGATGATGTCACTATTCGCTCCTTGACTCCTGTTATTCAACTCTTACCCACGGAAGCACGAACGAGCCCCGCAAGCCGTGGCACGAGCGCGAAGCAAGTTGCTACTGCCAGGCATGACGATCCCCGCCGGACCAACCCGCGTCCTTCCACTCGGCTGACTCCAGCGCCTGGTGGGGAGCAAGCGCTCTGACCGTCTACGGACGTCGGCCGGGGTCCTGCGGGGATTTCCATTCTTGCCTCACGGCCTGCCAACAGTGTACACCCATCAGCCAGATCGTGTTCGTCAGCCAGCACCTCGGCCCGGCCTTCGAGCAAACCAAGAATCCGACGAAAATCTGGATACTGGACCATAACTACAATCTGTGGGGCGCGTGATGAATGAGCTTAAGAACCCCCGGCTCAGCCGCTACTTCGACGGCGTGGCGTGGCATCTCTATATGGGTTCGGTTACCGAGGTGAGCCGTGTACACGACGTGTTTCCAAATAAAATATGTGCTGGACCGAAGGGGACCTTGAGGCCACCTTCGCGCTAGCCGGCCCGATGACATTCGGAGCCGGTGCTCCCGGGGCGCTGGCGCACACCCGGCTGCGGATCAGACCGTCCGCGACAACGGCGATGGGCCTTCGTGCCGGCTTTCGGGCATGAGAGCGCCCGCAGCACCCAGACTTGGCTTGTCTCAAGAGGGCCTAGAGGTGCTACTATACCAGGTCGGAATCTCAAACTGGAAATACTGGTTGATAGGGCGCAAGCTGTAAGCTCTTGGGCAGATCGGTCGGCCAGCTCCGTAGCAGTTTGTCGTGCCTTTCGCGGTTACCGTCAGTTCAGATCGAGCCGCTTTCTGCAGCCAGCTTCTTCCGGATGCCGTTCTGTGCCGCTTCCGATTCGCTGCGTAATTCGAGTTGGCGCGAATCGGGGCCGGTCGCGCGATTTGTGACCAGGCTGCTGCTACAACGAATTGAGGTAGAACCTTATCATGACCAGAAGATCATTGGCTTCACTGTTTACCCTGCCGGCCGCAATTAACCGGCGGGCGCGGGCCCAATCGTCCGCGGTGGACGACTTAACGACGATTGACAGCGACGGGGTCGCACACATCAAGCGCGCCGTCCCCGTCCCGGGAACCGTATCTCGGGAAGCGTATGCCCTGATGGTTAGCGGTAAGAGATGGATACCCGAGCCGGGCACGAAGGAATCGGCGGATTTTGTGGAAAAAATGCGCTCGACTTACCCAGTCGAGATCGAGGAAGCAACCGTGGGTGGAGTGAAGGCCACGATCATGACTCCGAAGCGCGCGGCGCCCCACAAGCGGGACCGTGTTCTGATCTGCCTGCACGGCGGAGGATTCACGAGCGACTCGGGATCGGTCTTCGAAAGCATTTCCATCGCCGCGCTGACCGGGACCCGGGTGATTGCGGTCTTGTACAGACTGGCGCCACAGTACCCGTTCCCAGCCGCGGTGGACGATACTGTCGCGGTCTACAAGGATGCCCTCAAAACCTATGCGCCCAAGAAGATCGGCATGTACGGCACCTCCGCGGGTGCCGTGCTCACGGCTCAGGCGGCGGTCGCGTCGCGCAGGGCTGGCCTGCCTCTGCCCGCGGTCTTAGGATTCTTCTCCGGGTACGTGGACCTCGCCCGATATGGCGACTCCAGGTTTTTGTATGGCACTCGCGGCTTCACGGACTTCAGCTCGATGCTCCCGGCCTTGAAAGGCCTGGGCATGGTCCCCTACGTTGCGGACCACGACCGCAAGGATCCCGTGCTCTCACCGATGTATGCGGATCTAAAGGGATTTCCCCCGACTCTGTGCATGACCTCGACACGCGATCACTGTCTCAGCGGCACGGTCGATTTTCATCGCGCGCTGTTGCGGGCGGGCGTCGATGCCCGGCTGATGGTCTTCGACGCCATGCCGCACGCCTTCTGGTACTTATTCGACCTTCCTGAATCAAGGGAAGCGCTGCAAGCGCAGGCGAGCTTTCTGGACCGTCATCTAGGCTGACGGAGCAGGACCAAGTGAAAGGATACTATGATACAAACCATAGAAGCGATGCTGAATAATTTCGAGCGCGGCAAACTGACCCGCCGCCAACTCGCTGTTTCCCTCGCGGCGCTGGTCGCTGCCGCGCAGACGGCGCCGAAGGAGAAAGGCCTCCGGGCAGTCAGCATAAACCACGTCACCGTAAAGGTTCCCGACCTTCACCGTACATCGAACTTCTATCAGGAGTTCTTTGGGATGCCGCTTAAGCAACAGTCGGCGAAGACACACATCCTGGGTGTCGGAGAGTCCTTCTTCGGCGTTGAGCAGGGAGATAAGCCGACTCCCTGGGTCGATCACTATGACTTCGGAATTGCAGGCTTCAACGCCGACGAGGCGCGCGCGAAATTGAAGAAACTCAATCTGAAGTTCGAGAGCGGCAATTCGAAAGAATCGTTCAAGTTCTACGATCCGGATGGCTTCCAGGTTCAACTGAATGCACCCGACTACGTCGGTCACGTGAGCTGACATGAGGTAGCCGCAAGGCGGGACCGAAGACCGGGCAGGATGAGACAGACAGGCGCGTCCAATGCAGTCGGCAGCGTGTATAATAGATGCTGGCCAGGATGGTAAAACGGAAATTCTGGATCTTTACAGGGACCCGTATCGGTAGCCGAACCGTTCACCTCGGCGTCCGGATGTCATTCTGATCGCTTTTCCGGTACCCCAGGACGGTGTCCCGGTCCGCCCGGACTTCGCCGGAAAAGGGGAGGTCGAACCGTGATTAGAACCGAGGATTTAAGGCCAGTATTCGCAATCTGTTTCCTGTTGGCGACTTCTTCCCTCGCGCAGTCCCCTCCCGACAAGCAACAGCAGATCGAAACTCACTCCCGGCAGGCAAGCGAGTTCCTGAAGAACAACCGGACCGAATTGGCTGCACGTGAGTTCAGCGCCATCCTGGCGCTCGATCCCAACAATGTGGATGCGCGCGGTAACCTTGGCGTGCTTCTCTACTTTCGCGGCGATTATGTGCAGGCTACTCCGCACCTTCGGGCCGCCTTGAAGCTCCAGCCAACCCTTGCGAAAATCCAGGCCCTGCTCGGCATGTGTGAAAGGCGGACCGGCGATACCGCTCGCGCCGAGGGCGATCTCAAAGAGTCTCTGCCGCGGTTGCGGGAAGAAAAGCTGAAGGTGGAAACCGGGATGGAGCTGATCGAGCTCTATTATGGCGCGGGCGAGTTCGAAAAAGCCGCGGGTGTGGTTGGCATGCTCCGCCAGTTAAAGCCGGCCGATCCCGAGATCTTGTATACGGCCTACCGGATTTACTCGACGCTGACCGATGAGGCCATGCTGGGCGTCGCCACGGCTGCGCCCGGATCCGCGTACCTGCACCAGCTCATGGCTCGCGAGTTGACCCGTCAAGGCAACAACGAGGGGGCCATCGCGCATTACCGCGAAGCCCTCAAGATCGACCCGCGCCTCCCCGGTGCCCATTTCGAGCTGGCGGAAATGCTGAGCGCGGCGGCGGACCCGGACGGCGCTCAAAAGGAGTACCAGGCCGCCCTGGTGGTTGACCCTGCCGATGAAAAGTCGGAATGCAGGCTGGGTGAGTTCGCCCTCCGTGGGAACGATCTCAACGCGGCCACCGCGCACTTTTCACGCGCGCTCGAGTTGCAGCCGGGTGACGCCGATGCCGCCGCCGGCATGGCAAAGACTCTGATCGGGATGAACCAGCCGGAAAAAGCCGAGCTGCTCCTGGAACGTGCCGCCAAACTGGAACCGTTTGACGCGCCGATTCACTACCACCTGGCCATGGTCTATCGCCGCCTCGGCCGCACGGCCGATTCTCGCCGCGAACTTGCGGAATTCCAGAAAGTCAAAGACATGAAGGAGAAGCTCAAGCAGACCTACCACGAGATGCGCCTTCAGCCCAAACCGGAGCGGACCGATCCAACCGTGCCGGAATAGGCCGCGTCAGCGTCCCGGCCACGGGGCACGCTCCACCGTCGCCGCGCCTTCACGGACCACCACCAGTTGGTTGGCCGCGACTTTCGGGAACACCTGTTTCTTACCATTCGGCCAGCAAGCTTCGACATCCGCCGTCTCTGCCGTCCCCAGGCCGAAATGCAGGCGTCGGTCGTTACAGGACAGGTAACTCGTCTGGCTGGCCACGTCCTGCGCCTGCCGCTTGCCTCCGTACTCCACCGTTACCCGCGCGCCGATCGCGCTGCGGTTCGATTGCGTACCGATGAGCTTCACCTTCAGCCACCGGTTCCCCCCCCGCACATCGTTGCGCAGCAGTGAAGGAGGCTCGTCCAGGTTGATAATCAGGATATCCAGGTCGCCGTCGTTATCGAAGTCGCCGAAGGCGCACCCGCGGCTGGAATGAGGCGCCTCCACGCCCGGCCCGGCTTCCTCAATCAATTCTTCGAATCTGCCGTTCCCCAGATTGCGAAACACCAGCCGTGGCGTCCGGTATGGGTAACCCGCCAGTTTCCCTTCGATTTCGGGATAGATATTGCCGGTCACCAGAAACAGGTCCGGGTAGCCGTCGTTGTCGAGATCCACGATCCCCGCGCCCCAACCCGTGAACCTCGTCTCGACGCCCAAGCCCGCGAACAGCGTCACTTCGCTGAAGTTGCCCTTGCCCTCGTTGCGGTAAAGCGCGCTGGTGTCTTCCGTGAAATGTCCCTTGAACAGGTCCAGGCGGCCATCCAGGTTGTAATCGCCGATGCCCACTCCCATCCCCGCCTGTTCCACGCCGTCGTCGCTCAGCGCCACTCCGCGCTCGACGCCCTCTTCGCGGAACGTGCCGTCGTGATTGTTCATCAGCATCAGGCTGGCGCTCGTGTCGCATGCCACAAAGAGATCCGGCCATCCATCCTCGTCGAAGTCGGCCGCCACGGCGGTCAGTCCGTAACGCCCCTTGATGTTGGCGATTCCCGCCGCCACCGTCACATCGGTGAACGTGCCGTCGCCGTTGTTGTGGAACAGCGAGTGCAAACCCGTGGGAAGCCCGCGCGGGCCGCAGTTCACCCGAACGGTCTTGAACATGCAGTTTTGATTGTCTCCGGGCTTCGGCGCGCGGCTCAGATCGAAATCGAGATAGTTGCTCACAAACAGGTCGAGCTTGCCGTCCCGGTCGTAGTCGATCCACGTGCAGCCAGTGCCCCAGCGGGTCCGGTTCAGGCATACCCCGGCCGCCTTCGTGACGTCGCTGAAAGTGCCGTCTCCGTTATTGTGGTACAAGGCGTTCTCGCCCCAGTAGGTGATGAACAGGTCTTCGTACCCGTCGTTGTCGTAATCGCCGACCGCAACACCCGACGCCCAGCCCGTGCGCACGAGCCCCGCCCGCTCAGTCACATCCGTGAATGTGCCGTCTCGATTGTTGTGATACAGGCGGTTCGTGGCACTCCTAGGAGCTTCCCCGAAGCGTGTCCCGCAAAGCAGCAGAACGTCCAGCCAACCGTCGTTATCGTAATCGAAAAACGCGCACCCGCAGCCCATCGTCTCGACGATGTAGTCCTTGTGGCTTATGCCGCCGTAAATCGTGGGTGCCGTGAGGCCGGCCCCTTTCGCGACGTCCGTAAACCGAGCCAGAAACGGGATGCCGGAGGGTTTACCGCGCGGCGAGGCCTTCACGTTTCGCGTGGCCATCCCCTGCGCCCCCAGAGGCGCCGGGCTGAACAACAACGGGCCGCCACCGAGTAGCGGAAGAAAGCTTCGCCGGCTTAGCTTCATTGCGAGAAAAGAGATTGACGCCGGAGGTGCGACTGGAACCCACGCGCACACTGAGGTGCGCCGCATTCTGAGTCCCGACCGTTTGCCGATTCCGGCGCTCCACCGCAAAGCGTCATCCGCCATTGTACACCGCGTTTAGTACCTCTGCATGCGATGATGCGATGAACGATCCAAGCTATACGGCTCTCAGCAGGAATCTGTAAGACTCTGGGTTTTGCCGCATTTTCGGCCGTCACGGCAGTCTTCGGCCCAAGCGCGGCCGGATGATGGAGGAGACGTTCTCGTGCTTCGCCTGCCTGCACTCGAGTGCGGCTGACGGCCTCAGACGGTTCCGCTACCAGAATTCGGTGGCCAGGATGCGCGGGGGGGCGGGTTGGCCGTTGATGACCGTAGTGGCAATGATGACCTGCAGATTCTTGCGCCCCCAATTCGCGGGCGCTCGCCTTGCTAGTTCTTCCAGGTGGATCGGGTTGGTCAGAAACTCACCTGCCGCGATCGTTCCAAATCTGGACAGGCCGGCAGCCGCTACGATCCAGTGTTCGGTTTCCGGATCCCTGAAGCGCGAAATCATAGCCCAGTCATCGGTTACGAACGCATAAGGCTTGCTGCTGTCGACCTTCCAGTTCTTCATGTCCGGATTCTTGCGGTCGGCTATCCATCTGGCGGTGGTCGAAAGGCCGCCAATGAAGTGAAATCGCAGGTTGGCCGTCAGCCGGAGGGTCCACGGATTGTTGTAAGCGCCGATCAGCACGGCCGGTTCGGTCCTCAATTGCGGCAGGTCCATCAGTATGAACGGGCGGATCAGATAGGCCTTGCGGTAAGAGCGAAGGATCCCAGCCACGCCGGCAAGGGTGGACGCATCCGAAAGCGCAATAACGTCGCGAGACTGTTGGTCGTCAATCGAAACCGGAGCGGTGCTGGGCGGCGGCTCCGCCGGGGTGCCACTTGACTGGGGTATCCAGGAAGCACCGCCCCCCATCACAAGCAGCACGGCGCCGGGCGAGTCCACGACCGGCCTCCAGAACTGATCCATGACCGTGGTCTGCGGCTGGGTGAGCCAGACCGTTGCACCAATTAATAGGATCAGCGAGAGTGCAGCGCCGGCAACCCAAGCCCGACGATTAACCCGCCAGAATCGGAGCCAGCCGACCGGTTGGGTCACCAGGGCAAGCTGCGCCACCCCCTCCGGTGTGCTCACAGGTTCGAGTGTTGCGGGCTCCCCCGCCGGATGCGGTGCGTCCGCTCGCTCTGGAATGCCGAACTTCGGGACATACGACCCGGAATGCAAGTCAAGCAGCACTTCCCCCGGGGCAGCTAACTCGTGATAGTACTGGCCGATCCTTTTCCGAACCTCGGCTGCCACGATTCGCACAACAGGATCAGCACTCGTGTCGTAATCGGGGTCGCGTCCGAACACCTCAATACCCAAGGTTCGTTCCTTGAGGCGCTCCGCCTGTGCGTTCAGGGTGTGCTCGACGATGTAGCGCAGAAACGCCGGGTACTTCCTGCTGTTTCGGAAGCAGGGGCTGGCCAGGATCCGTTCCAACTGCGCCAGAACAGCGGCGCGTTCCCCTTCGGTTTCGGGCAACCAACCCGAGACCTGAGATTCCTGGGCGTGCCAGCTCTCGCCGCTCGTCTCTTTGCCCACGACCAACCTCGCCGTTTACTGTATCACAGTGCCCGGACGGGCACACCACAGGCTTTCTTTGGGTGCTTGGGGCGTTCTATACGGGGCGAAGAACCCGTCTGCGCCTCCGCTTCCGCTCCGACGG
The DNA here is from genome assembly GCA_052148435.1 of Bryobacteraceae bacterium. Classification (GTDB taxonomy): domain Bacteria; phylum Acidobacteriota; class Terriglobia; order Bryobacterales; family Bryobacteraceae; genus JBEKYD01. The sequence continues at coordinate 11,572 of JBKQIF010000017.1, read as the reverse complement.
CTATCTGCAAGCGCGACAAGAGGATAAGTTGCACCGGCAGACCTGTTAGTGCCTCCGCATGCGATGAACTATACCGAACTATACCCCTGGGCGACGCGTGTGTCGCTTCCGAATCGAACCTTAACAAGCCAGCCAAAGTGGGATACAAAGGAGACGCCCGCCCAAGCAAGTCGAGACGGTGCCCGGACGATTTGTTCCCGAGGGGGTTGCTGAAAACAGGCTCCTGACCGCTCCCTCAGGGTCGGAGTTCGGATCACCACTCGATAATTCGAAGGGAGCCACTGAGCCGCGTGCGCAAGCGGAGGGAGCCCGAAATGCCTTTTTCAGCACCCTGTTGGGCCACCAAGAAGACTCGTGAATCGCTCCCAGCCGGGATTACCAGCCCGGCTCGGGTTTTCACACTCGCAAGTACGGAAAGTGAGGTTCGATCGTGCCTAAGGGAGTTAATCGTCGCGACTTTTTCGGCTTGACAGTTGCCGGGGCTGCGGCACTGTCCCAGGCGGTCCCGGCTTTTGCCGAAGTGCCGGGGACTATTGCCGTTCGACAGACGGCGGACGCGAAGAGGTTCGCGGAGGAGCCGGCCCTGAAATGGCAGCCGGCGCAAGGACCGTCGCACGACCCCATCGTGCTCGACCCATCGAGGACCTACCAGGAGATGCTCGGCTTCGGCGCCGCCCTCACAGACGCGGCCGCCTACATGATCAACGAACTCGACGCCTCCACGCGCGAAAAGTTCCTGCGCGAGTTGTATCATCCCTCCGAACTTGGCCTGGAGATGACGCGTATTTGCATCGGTTCCGCCGACTTCGCCCACTCGATGTACAGCTACGACGAGGGTGAGCCAGACCCCGACATGAAGCGGTTTTCCATCGAGCACGACAAGGCCTACATCCTGCCGCAGTTGCGGTCCGCGCTCAAGTATTGCCCCAATCTGGGTGTGTTCGCTTCGCCGTGGAGCCCTCCCGGCTGGATGAAGGCCGGCGGAAGCATGTTGGGTGGTTCGCTCAAGCCGAAGAACTTTCCGGCTTACGCCAAGTATTTCGTGAAGTTCGTGCAGGCCTACCAAGCCGAGGGCGTACCGATCTACGCCGTCTCCCCCCAGAATGAGACCGACACCGATCAGGACGGGCGCATGCCGGCCTGCGTTTGGGCCCAGGAACATGAGATCGTGTTCGTCAGCCAGCACCTCGGCCCGGCCCTCGAGCAAAACAAGATCCCGGCGAAAATCTGGGTACTGGACCATAACTTCAACCTTTGGGGCCGCGTCGTGAATGAGCTGGAAAACCCCATGCTCAGCCGCTACGTCGACGGCGTGGCGTGGCATCCCTATGTGGGTTCGGTCACCGCCGTCAGCCGTGTCCACGACCTGTTCCCAAACAAAAACATGTACTGGACCGAAGGGGACTTTGAGGCCGCGTTCTCGCTAGTCGGCCCCATGACGTTTGGAGCCGGTGCTCCCGGCGGCGCCGGCCCCGAAGCCGGCGCTGCGGCCGCACCCGAGACTCCCCCCGACCAGGACTCCAACGCCGGCATGGCCCAGGCGGGCGTGGGCGCCGCCAATGCCACGCGCAACTGGCTGAAAGGCATCACCGTGTGGAACATCGCGCTCGACGAAAACGGCAATCCGAATATTGGGCCGTTCCTGCACGCACGCGGCTTGGTCACGATCAATTCCAAGACTAAAGAAATCACCCGCACCGGCGAGTATTGGGCGATGAAGCACTACACCCACGCGGGGCGTCGCGGATCGAAGCGTTTCGATACACAGGGCGATCTGGAAGGACTTGCGCACGTAGCGTTCGTCGGCCCGAACGATACCAAGACATTGGTCCTGAGCAACGTCGGTGCCGCACGCAAGACGCAGTTGCGGCTGGGACATCTGATGACCGAGGTTTCCCTGCCGGCCAACTCCATTACCAACCTGACCTGGGCCTGACCCCGTGCGAGCCGTACCCGCCGCTGGTTCGGCTTCCGCCAGCGAACCAGCCACGGCCAATGGGGACCCGGTTTTACCAAGTCCCGAGGGAAAGGGTCAGCATCCTGACCAAGACCACCGCCCGCAGCGCCGAACAAATGAAGGCCGATCTGGATCGCTTCCGGCGGGAGATGGACACCGAGGCCTGGCGACTCGCGGTGACCAGAGATGCGGTCCACTGCTTCACGATCGGCTTTGAGAGCCGCGCGGAGTTCCTGGACAACTTTGGCCACGTCGCGGCGGATTTAGTGTTACGCTGCCACCTGAGTCGATCGATCCACTTAGGTTCCACCAGAGTTTTTCTGATGCTTGAGGGGCGCTCTATGCGCGGCGAAGGAACCATCCGCGCCTCCTTTCCGTACGGCCGCTGCTCAGAAACTCTCAAGGACGCTGCGGATGGCTTCGACGGCTATCCTCAAGCGTTGCAATAAGATAAGTGCCACCGACAGTTCGCTTAGTACCTCTGCATGCGACGAACTATACCGAACTATACCCCTGGGCGCCGCTTGTGTCGCTTCCGAATCGAACCTTAACAAGGCAGCCAAGGTGCGATATCAATATTGTGCAGCTTTGACGTTAGTCGGTCCACCGGCGGCGCGCCGATTCCGGAGGTACGTCGTCCTGTTCGTTCGTGATTCGGATGTTCGCAACCAGAAATGCGTAGGAGGTTCCATCATGCAGGGTGAATGCTTTGTGGCGGGAGCCGCAGGGCTTGAAACGAGTACTTCGCGTCCGCGCCTGATCGGATTCTGGCCAGCACTGGCCCGCGTCCTGCCGGTCGCTCTCCTCATTATATGCGTGGCCGGTTTCGGCCTTGCACAGAACACCAATTCCGGCGATATCCGCGGCACTGTTACCGATGCCACGGGCGCGGTGGTCCCAGGTGTGAGCGTAACGCTCCTCGACACCGACACCGGCGTGGCGAAGGAACTCGTCACAAACTCGGTCGGCCTTTACGACGCCGTTTCAATCCTGCCGGGGCACTACAAGATCACCTTCTCAAAAGCAGGTTTTGGCAAGGTTGTCCGCGAAGGCATCACTTTGGAAATCGGCGCCATCAGCGTAGATGCGCAGTTGGCTGTTGGAGCCGCTCAACAGCAAGTCGAAGTGACCGCCGACGCAGCCCTGCTGAAGACTGAAACCGCCGAGCAGTCGAGCACTATAGCAGCGGCAACCATGGAAGCATTGCCGAACGTGACTCCGGACTGGCAGAACGTCGTAAAAATGATTCCCGGCGCCACAGGCACGCCTGCCGCGGGTCAAGGCAGCGGCGGAACCGCGAACCCTGGCGTTGCCATGTCCATCAACGGTACCATGCCGTTCTACTCCAGCTACCTGGCTGACGGAGCTTCAATCCGGCTGCCGCACAGCGCCAACATCGGCGACGATCAGATCTTCGAGTCCATAGCCGAAGTCCAGATCACCACCTCGGCCTTCACCGCCCAATATGGCGGCGGCGGCGACGTGTTCAACCTGATCAGCAAATCCGGTGCGAATCAATGGCACGGGTCCGCCTACGACTACCTGCAGAACGACGACCTGAATGCCAGAAGCTTCTTCGACACACAAAAACCGAGACAACGGTACAACAACTATGGCGGGTCCGTGTCCGGGCCGATCATCAAGAACAAGATGTTCTTTTACTTCAATGTGGACCGTATCGCAAACCCCAGTCAGTCCACCTTGACTGCATCCATGCCGACGGCGGCGATGCAGCAGGGCGTCTTCGATCCGACCGTGTTCGGAATCATTAGCGACCCTTCCACGGGTCTCCCGTTCCCGAACAACTCGATCCCGTCAGCCAGGTTCGATCCTATAGCGGCGAAGATCCAGTCCTACTTCCTCGCGCCGAACCTTCCCGGGAACCTGATCGCCAACAACTACCGGACCCTGGGTGTAAGCACCAGCCCTAGTGCGAAGGAGTTTGGGCGCTGGGACTACAACGTCAGCGCTAAGAACCGGGCGACCTTCTCCATCTCGGAGCACGGTAACACCAGCCTTGGCGCCGGCACAATTTGTCCGATCAATTGCCAGCACAGCACGGGCGACGGCTATGACGCGCAATTTTCGGACGTGCACATGTTCGGCCCAAACGTCGTGAACGAGTTCCGGCTGGGGTTTGTCAGGCAGGGCAACTGGTTTACGCCCGGAAGCGAGGGTTTGGGATACCCGGCAAAACTCGGTATGACGTCCCTGAAGGCGGATGTCTTTCCGAACATCCAAATCGGTGGAACGGGCGGCAACAGTAGCCTGAACCCAGCGGATAATGCCACCTCCGCGATCTACATCGAGAACTCCTGGAACCCGTCGGATGTGGTGACGCTGATCCACGGCAAGCACATCTTGCATTTTGGCGGCGAAATTCTGATGGAACAGGACAACTCCACTCCCTGGGGTAATCTGAATGCCGGAACCTACACGTTCAACGGCCAGTTCACCGCTGGCGCGGCCGGCAGCAGTGTCGGCTACGCCGATTTCTTGCTGGGAGACGTGCAGGCGTGGAGCTCTCTCGTCGAGGGTGAGTCGGGCATGCGGTCCAAGAATCCGTCGGTGTTCGTCCAGGACGACATCAAGGTTCTTCCTAATCTCACTGTCAACCTTGGTCTCCGCTGGGAGGGGCATGGCGGCTTCAGCGTGATTTACGATCACTGGGGCACCTTCGATCCGACTTTGACCAACCCGGTGACGAATACTCCAGGAGCCATTTTGTTTGGAGTCAATAACCACCAAAGCAATTTCATGGCCAACAACTACAAGAGTTTCTTGCCTCGCGCTGGTTTTGCCTGGTCGCCGAAGAGCCAATGGTCGGTCCGTGGCGGATTCGGCATCTATACCACGTTGTGGAGCATGGACGTCGACGGCTCGCCAGTGGGCTTCGGCACCGGTTACGGCGGAAGTACCTCGGCCAATCCGGGCCAACCCCCGGTCATGCAACTATCGGGCAACGGAGCCAACCTGCCGTATCTGTCTGCATTAACTGGCGCCGGCAACTACAACGGGCAAGGAGGCGGAAATATACCTTACATGCCTTATAATACGCCGGTGGGGAGGGTCTACCAATGGACGGGCAGCGTTGAGCGGCAACTTGGCAGCGGTATCGTGGCGGAGGCGGCGTACGTGGGCAGCCACGGGACCGGTTTGGAGTTCCAGGAGGACATCAATCAGGTACCCGCCAACAAACTGGGACAGGGACAGGCTGGGCGGCCCTATCCGCAATACCAGGGCATCGGCCCTAGCGTTCCCGGCGGCTTGACAGGGCTTTTCAACAACTATTCGAACTACAACGCCCTGCAGCTCACGCTCCGGAAACGGTTTACTCACGGTCTAAGCGCGCAGTTCAGCTACGTTTACTCCAAGATGATGGACGAGCAGGATACGTCTGGTTGGGGCAGCCACTACGGCAACGCCGTCTACCAGGATGCGTTCAACCCGGCTGCCAACTACGCGATATCGAATTTCGACGTGCCGCAAGCACTAAAAGGCATGGTGGTGTATCAGATACCGCTTGGGAAGGGACACTCGATCCTGAACAACGGCATTGGCGATGCAATCCTTGGCGGGTGGCAGGTGTCCACGGAGTTCATGATGCAGTCCGGCAACCCGTTCACGGTGATTATGAACTCGGCTACCAACGATGGCGCGCTGGATGGCTCGTGGTATCCGAACCTCACCGGAAATCCCAAGGCGTCGAATCAGAGCATCAACGACTGGTTCAATCAGTTGGCTTATACGACGCCGGCGAACAATACCTTCGGGACAGACGGAAGGAATACCCTGCGGGGCCCGGACCTGGTGACTTGCGACCTGTCGCTGGGCAAGACGTTCAAATTCCCCAAATGGGAAAGGACCGGTTTGCAGGTCAGGATGGACGGCACCAACATTTTCAACCATCCAGGCTTTGGTGAACCGAACTCTCAGTTGTCCGCCGCGGCCCTTGCATCGGGCGTAGCTAACCCGGCTGTCGGCCAGATCACGAGTCTCACCGTGAACGGCCGTTACATCCAACTCTCGGCGCGATTCTCCTTCTGAAGTCCCGATAGAATAGCGCGTAACTGAAAGCCGCGCCTGGCAAGCCGATCGGCGTGATTACCAAGACATCGATTCAGTCAGGCGCGGTTCTTTTTTGCTGTGTCACACCCAGCGCGCAATCGCCGAAACCGGATCGCGCGATGCAGGAATCGTGGTCATGGCCGAGGTCTATTAGGCCCACAGAGCCACGAGGAGTCGAAACACTCTCGCGCTGCGGATTTTGCATTCATGATTCGGTTCCCCCTTCTTGTTTACACGCTCGCTTTGAGCACTGGATGCCGCCATCTGCCCTCATTTGCTTGATTTTCGTGGCGCAAAAAGTGACACAAGTTGACACCCACGCAGTGAGGGATCAGCCTTCATCGCGAAGCGTTGTGACAGGGTCGACGCGCGCCGCGCGGTTGGCTGGGAGGAATCCTGCAAGCAGGCCGATAAGCGTCATCGAGACGCACGCAACAGTGAGCGCGACAGGATCGAGTGGCGACACCTCAAACAACAGGCTTTTTATGACTCTCGTCAGCGTGAAAGCTCCCAGCATTCCGAGCGCAAGCCCCGCCATGACCATACTCAGCGCGTTCCGCAGCACGTGTGAGAGCACGTCAACTGGAATCCCGAGCGCGATCGGTCGGCCCGCGGATTGCTTCGAGCGCCTTCAGTATCAGTAGATCCAGCGTTCCGTAAGGCACCTCTGATTGCTGTTTCGACATGTAGACTACCGACAGCTCAATGGTCGGATACTTGCCGGCGCGGTGTCAACTGGTTTTGAGTGGTTTCCTCCGCTCGAGGATGCCCGCACCTGGAACAGGTTTGTTGCGTCGTCTCGCCGTTAGCGACCAGGTTCGTAAGGCGGACGAATATGCGTCCTCGGCAGCAGCCCCTTGGCTGCGTGGGCGAAGGCGACGCCGCGGTGCCGCCCCTTTCGGCCCGGCGGAAAGGCTGAACGAGTCCGGCGCATTTCGCCGAAGAGGCTCGCGAGCGCCCGCGTCGGCCTGCCAGCGGCGCCCGAGTTTTCGGCGACCGTGGAGCGAATTGACCACGTGCCGTCAAACCCAGAGAGTTGGCTCCCTTACACTTCGACTCTGTTGGGCGCACGAGAGCCGGTAGCGCAGTTTGGACGGGCTCGTTTTGAGACTCGGAAAATCTGTGGTCACGGTTTCCATGCCGGCCCGCGGACCACTCTTCCCGGCAGTGCGTTGGTCATGCTCCCGTGTTCGATGACAGGCACGCCGTTCACCAGCACATACTGCATTCCTTCGGCTAGCTGGTTAGGTTTTTCGAATGTGGCGAGGTCCGCGATCTTGTCGGCATTGAAAACTACGATGTCGGCCCACATGCCGGCCTTGATGACTCCTCGGTCGGCGAGCCGCAGACGGGAGGCTGGCAACGCACTAAACTTGCGAATGGCGCCGGGCAGCGTGAGCGCGCCGTCCTCACGGACATACTTGCGCAGGATGCGCGGGAATGTTCCATAAGCGCGCGGGTGAGGATGTTCCTGGCCCAGCAAGCCGTCTGGCGCCGTGCCTTGAGAATCGTTGCATACGCTGACCCAGGGCTGCTGCAGCGCGAGCCGAACATCGGGTTCGGACATGCCAAAGACGGCGACCTCGGTGGCGGCATTGTCGTCGATCAGGATGTCGAATATGGTATCGACGGGGTCTTTCTTCCAGAGCCTCGCGATTTCCGCGATGGTCTTGCCCTGCAGAGACAGTAATTGGGGGTTCTGGACGACGCAGATCAGGATTGCCTCGGGGCCCGCGATCTCGTCCCATTCGTTGTCCCACGAGGTGCTGGGGGTCTCGATGTCTTTGCGGATGCGGGCGCGAGTGACAGGATCTTTGAGACGTTCGATGAGTTTCGCGTCGCCGCCGTCGTGCGCCCATGGCGGAATGAACGCCGAGAAGCTGTTGAACCAGGCGGGATACGCGTATGTGTCGGCGCCGACTTCGATGCCGGAACGGCGGGCCCGATCGATATGTGCGACGATCTCCTCCATGCGCCCCCAATTCCGGCGGCCCGCCGCTTTAAGATGCCAGATTTCGACGGGCACATGAGCTTCGCGGCCAATCCGGACGGCTTCGTCGATAGCGGGGATGATCGCATCGCCTTCGCTGCGCATATGCGTCGCGTAGATGCCACCCAGCTTTGCTCCCTCGGCCGCTAGCGTGACCAGCTCTTCCGTGGTGGCGTATGGCGCGGGTGCGTATTGCAGTGAAGTGGATACGCCAACGGCACCGTCACGCATAGCCTCGCGCACGAGCGCTTTCATCCGGTCGAGTTCGGCGGAAGTGGGCGCACGATCGCCATCACCGATGACTGCCCTGCGCACCTGCGTCGCGCCCACGTAACTCGCGAGGTTAATGCCTATGCCCTGCTTTTCAAGGAGGGCGAAGAACTCGCGGAAGGTATTCCAGGAGGGGTCGATTTTGTAGTGTTCATATCCGGCCCGGTCGGCCGCGCGTATGGCGTCAGTGAGGGGTGCGGCCGATCCGCCTTCGCCGGTAATCTCGGTGGTGATGCCCTGATAGATTTTCGATGGGAGGTGCGGATTGACGAGGATCGATTCTTCCGACTGCCCCAACATGTCGATAAAGCCCGGAGCGACCACCATGCCGGCGGCATCGATGGTTTCTCGGGCGGTGACCGAATCCAGATGTCCAATGGCCGCAATGTGGCCGTCGCGGACCGCAATATCGGCTCCGTACCACGGTGAACCCGTACCATCGATGATCTGCCCGTTACGGATAACGAGGTCATAGTTCTGGGCGAACAGGCTCAACGGGACGAGAAACAGAAGCGTGAACTTCATTCAGCTAATATCCCACTAAACTGTCATCGCGGTGTTTTTCCTGACGTACCCGCGCAGACGTGGTTGGCGAGTCTTTCCGCGGCCGGCGAAACTCTGCGCGTGATCCTCGCGTCATCCTCCGGCTGAAGTTGCGAAAGGTCAGCAAACCACCGCTTCGTGCGCGTGCGCTTTGGCGAGAACGTAGGGGCCCTCCGGAATAACCGCGATCGTCCCGCCAGGCGTCACGCTCGAAGTAAGCGCTTCGATTGCGGATTCGATCGTGGCGTACGACCGGCCCCACAGCCCGTTGTGGTACTCAGGCGGAAGTCCAGGCGTATACCACAGAACGCGTTGGCGCGTGGCGACGATCGCCAGTTTCTCGAGCTGCCACTGATCGACAATTACGGGCGCGATCTTGATGCTCTCCAGGAATTCTTCGGCCGATGTGGCCTCCAGCAGCATTCGTCGAAACTCCGGCGCACCCGCGCCTTCCGGGCAGGCGGCCGCCAGCAGGATCTGCCCGCCCGGCTTCACGATGTGGGATGCGGCCGTCACGCCCTTGATGCTTTGGTAGAACGTGAGATCGAGCGGGTATCCCGCCGATGTCGTAATCGCGGCATCGACGGGTTCCTCCAGCTTTTCCAGCATTAGGTTCGACACGAAGTCGACCCCGGCTCGATGCGCCAGCTCCGGGTCTCCGGCGAAAATGCCGGCAATCGAACGGTCGCGCGCCAGGGCGACATCCACCAGGAAATCGTGCCGCGCCAGTCGCGCAATCTCGAGCAACTCACGGTGCAGCGGGTTGTCCTCGATCATGCCCTCGACAGCCCGCGCATCCCGCATAAACTTCGGGCTGTGCAGCACCTTGATGGTCTCTTGAGCGGCTAGCCCCGGGGCAATCAGCTTGCGCCCGCCCGAGTAGCCGAGCATCAGATGCGGTTCGATGAAACCCAATGTGATGTGTAAGTCGGCCGCGGCGAACCGCTCGTCGATATACACCGGAGTGCCGGACCTGGTTGACCCGAGATGGCAATGGGACGCGAGATCGCGGGCGTCGTGATTCACGACCCGATATGCCGCCGCGATCTCCTCTCCGCAGATTTCGCCGATTTCGCCCGCGGTCGCGGGCCGGTGCAGACCGGTGGCGATCAGAATCTTGACGTTCTCCCGCCGGATTCCAGCCTCCTCCAGCCGGCGCAACACGGGAGGGAGAGTGAGACGATTCGGAGCCGGCCTGGTGATATCGCAAATGGAGACAGCGGCGCTGCGTTTGCCGCGCGCCAGCTCGACCAGCGACAGCGCTCCAATCGGCCCGTTGAGAGCCGATTCCAGGGAAGTTCGCCAGTCGGCCAGCGGCCTGGCCGATCGGGCCTCGAGAACACGGTAACGGAAGCCCTCTGGCAGGTCCACGCCAATCCCAGTCTTCCCAAAGGCAAGATCGACTTTCATCACGACCATCGTACTACTAACTAAAGCGCGAACGCGCGTGATCCACCAAGCTCTTCCGACCCATCTCAGACGGGTGAAATAACTGCGCACGCCATCCGGCCTCGTAGACGCGCGGAAGATCTCAAAGAAAAAAGCCGACCGAGAAGTCGGCTTCGGACCAGGGGTCCGCCCTGTTGAGAGTCTCAGCGCACCTTGAACCTGGTCGAAAGCGCTGCCAGTTGATCGTCCAGCGAAGGTTTCTTGGCCGTGGGTGCCGGCGCGGCGGGGGCCAGAGCCTTCATGGAGAGCGCCACGCGTTTGGCTTTAGGATCGGCGGAGAGCACCTGAACTTTGACGATCTGGCCCGCCTTCACCACTTCGCTGGCGTCCTTTATATATCGGTTCGAAAGCTCGCTGATATGCACCAGGCCGTCCTGGTGCACGCCGATGTCGACGAACGCGCCGAAACGGGTGACGTTGGTGACCACGCCTTCGAGGGTCATGCCAGGCTTCAGATCGCCGATCTCGCGGACGTCTTCGCGCCAGTGCGGGGCGACGAACTTCTCGCGCGGGTCGCGGCCGGGCTTGCGCAGCTCTTCCCGAATATCGCCCAGCGTGTACAGGCCGACGGTTTCGCTGGCGAAGCCTTCGAGCTTCACCTTGTCGACCAGCTCCGGCCGGGCGATCAGTTCCGCCACGTTCACGCCCAGCGATGCCGCCATGCGTCCCACCACGGCGTACGATTCCGGGTGAACGGCCGTCATGTCGAGCGGGTTCTCGCCGCCGCGAATGCGCAGAAAGCCGGCCGCCTGTTCGAAGGTCTTTGGGCCGAATCCGGGCACCGCCAGCAGCGCCACGCGCGAGCGGAAACGGCCGTGTTCGTTGCGGTATTCGACGATCTTCTGCGCGGTGCGCTCGTTGATGCCGGCCACGTAGCGCATCAGCGCCCAGGAGGCTGTGTTGAGGTCCACGCCCACGCGGTTGACGCAGGATTCGACGGTGGCCTCCAGGCTTTGCTTCAAGCGGCGCTGGTCCACGTCGTGCTGGTACTGGCCCACGCCGATCGACTTAGGGTCGACCTTTACCAGCTCCGAGAGAGGATCTTGCAGGCGCCGGGCGATGGAAATGGCGCCGCGCACGGTCAGATCGAGATCGGGAAATTCCTGGCGGGCGATATCCGAGGCCGAGTAGACGGAAGCGCCGGATTCGCTCACTGAGACGCTGAAAATCTGGGTGAGCTTGGCCTGGCGCAGAAAATCCTCCACCAGCGCGGCGGTTTCGCGCGAAGCCGTGCCGTTGCCGATAGCGATGGCCTGCACGTGGAAGCGCGCCACCAGGCCGGACAGGGTCTTGAT
>JBKQIF010000016.1:0-4906 GCA_052148435.1 Bryobacteraceae bacterium | reverse complement strand
ATTAGCCTGGAGGAGAGGGAGGCCGAAGGATAAGGCAGCGGATACAAGGTGTCCCGGAGAGGAGTAGAAGTCCTCTCCGGGACTTGACCTTTCGGGAGTTGGCGCTCCCTTGGGTCAAATTCATAATGATCCAGGATCTTCTTCAGGGCAAGGCTCCAGCCAGGCGCCGCGGCAGCGGCGCTGTCTATTGAAGGGCTGCGAGCAGTTCTTCAAGCCCGACTATCACCAGGCGCGGTATTGCGGTACGGCGTGTCAGGATGCGGCAGACCGTTGGCGGCGTTGGAGCGCCGACCAGACCTGGCGGAAGACGGAGGGTGGCCGGGAGCGCCGCCGTCAGCAGAGTTGTCGCTATCGGCAACGGGTCCGCGAGCGAGGGGAGGCGGAGCAGGTCGCTGCCGAAGAAGCCGCGCAGGTGGAGTGCGAGGGTGAGCGCCCAGCCGACGCTGCGGAGAAATCTTCTTGTGCCCGTCCGGGTTGCTACGTGCTGTTCGTTCCTTCGCGGCGTTCGCCTCGTCAACGGTTCTGTTCGTGCTTATGCCGCAAGGCTTTACGGCGAGTCCTGCAGCGTGAGGCGCGATGGGGACAGCGGCGTAAAGGGACGCCGCGGAGTCGTCGCCGGATTCCGCCCTGGCGCAAAAAAGTACGTCGTCGCATATTTTAGACCCTGCCATGTGGGCCTATCGTTGTTCTACTGCTGCGACGCTTTGCGGCAGCAATTCTCCAAAACGAATGATGTCAGGATTACGTGCAAGCGGGAAAGAACGATGAAGGACTGGCCTGAAGGGGAGATCCGCTGGATCGCGTTGGAAGCGATCGGCGAGCGGTATCGGCGGTATCGGTTGCCCGACGCGGCAGGCGAGGCGGCGATGGCGGGTTCGTTGGCACGCTACGGCCAACTTTCGCCCGTGGCGGTCTGCTTGCGGGAGGAGAAGCCGGAGGTCTTGGACGGTTTCAAGCGCGTGGCGGCAGCCGGGACGTTGCCCGCGGTAGTGTCGCTCCAGGCGCGGCTTGTGGAGGTGGACGAACCGACGGCGAAGGCGATCATCTTGGGATTGAACGGCATCGGCGGTCGGATGAAAGAGTTGGAGGAAGCGTGGATCGTGCAAGCCCTGGTGCGTGAGGACGGGCTTTCGCAGCTTCAGGTGGCAGAACTCTTGCAGCGGCACAAGAGTTGGGTCTGTCGTCGGCTGGCGCTTCTGGAACGGCTTTCGGAGGAATGCCGCGAGGATCTGCGTCTGGGCCTGTTGTCGCCGACGATGGCGCGGCAGTTAACGCGGTTGCCCGCGGGCAACCAGATGGAGGTCGTGGCGGCCGCGCGGCGTGAACACCTCACGGCGGTGGAGATGCACGGCGTGGTAGACCTGATCGTGGGCTGCACGGGCCGCCCCGACGTGGAGTTCATTCTTCACGAGCCGCGGCGGGCGCTACGGCAGGCGCAGATCGAGAGCTTGCCGGCATGGGACCCGCGCTTGAGCGCTGCAGGAAACCGCGTGCTGCGACAATTGGGACACCTGCTGGACGGACTGGGGCGGATGGAGAACTGGCTGCGGCACAAGGGGCGTGCCGACTTGGCGCCATGTGACCAGGGCGTGTTATCACCCGGCTTTGGGCGGCTCACGCGAGACGCCCGGAACGTGGCTGAACTGAGCGAGGACCTGTTGACGGAGATTGACCTGCCATGAGCGACCGAGTGATCGAGAACGAAGTGATCCGGCGTTGGCAAGAGCAGATGCCGATGCGACGAATCGCGGCGGAGTTACGGATTTCACGCTACCTCGTGAAGCGGATCATCCAAGACCATCAGAACGGAAGGGCGAAGGGAATGACGCATCCCGATCTGCCGCGGCAGCCGGAGTCGCGGGGCAGCATTCTGGACGGGCAGATCCCTTTCATCCAGGATCTCCTCACGCGCTGGCCATCCATCACGGCACTGCGTGTCTTTGAAGAGTTGGGCAAGCGGGGCTTCACGGGCAAGTACACGATCGTCAAGGACTTGGTGCGTCGGCTCCGTCCGCAGCGGCGTCGTCAGCCGGTGTTGCGATTCGAGACATCCAAGGGCGCGCAAGCGCAAATGGATTATGCCACCTACGAGATCGACTTCACCGAGGAGGGCCGGCGGCGAGTCAACCTGTTCAGTTACGTCCTGGGTTATTCACGGCGGCAATACCTGCACTTCACGGAGTCGCAGGACTTCGAGACCACGATCCGCGAACACGTACGGGCCTTCCAACACCTGGGCGGCGTGGCCACCACCTGCCTCTACGACAACATGAAGGTCGTGGTGGCCCGTTACGAAGGCGACGAGCCGATCTACAACACCCGCTTCCTGGCCTTCGCCACGCACTACGGGTACAAGGTATGGGCCTGCAGACGCAGACGCCCTCAAACGAAGGGCAAGGTGGAGAGGCCATTCCATTTTATAGAGACCAGCTTCCTCAACGGCCGCGGCTTCCGTAACTTCGAGCATCTCAACGAATGCCTGGCCCAGTGGCTGGCAGAAACGGCCGACGTACGGATACATCGCGAGACGAAGCGTCGGCCCATCGACCTGCACGCCGAGGAGCTGCCCTACCTGATCCCGCTTCCTGAAAAGCCTTTCGACACGGCGGAGGTGGTGTATCGCACGGTCAACGCGGAAGGCATGGTGGCCTACCGGCAGAACTTCTACTCGGTGCCCTGGCGCTACCTGGGGCAGGTGCTGCCCTTGCGGATCACCGAGGAGGAACTGATCGTCTACGGCCAGGATCTGGAGGTGCTTGCCCGGCATCGGGTGTTACCTCGTACCACGGCGGGCCAGCGGAGCGAACTGCCGGAGCACCACCCACAGGAAGACTCGAAGCAGAGGGAAGCCCATCTTCGTGAGCGTTTCGCCGAATTGGGAGCGGCAGCCAGCCGCTTCCTGGAAGGGCTGTTGAAAGCGCACCGCATGGGCAAGGACCAGGCAAGTCGGGTGCTGGCGCTCTTGGAGACCTACCGGAAACCGGACGTGACCATCGCCATGGAGCGGGCGGTACGCTTCGGGGCCTTCTCCCTGCGGGCGGTAGAACGCATCCTGGCAGCCCAGGCCCAACCGAAAACACCCCTGGAATCCCTGGGCGACCAACAGCAGCAACACCTGCGGAAGCTGCTCGACGACCGGCCGGTTCCGCCCCGTCCCACTGCCGATTACGAACAACTCTATCTCTATCCCCAGGAGCCACCCCACGATGACCCGCCGCCGGAAACGCCCGACCCCGACCAACCCAAGCCATGATCTGCGGCAGCGCATCCTCGAATACTTCCAGACCTTGCGCATCCCCATGGCGGAAGATGAACTCGACGCCGTGCTGGCCGAGGCGGAGAAACAGCAGTGGAATTCGCTGGAACTTCTTTCGCACGTGCTCGGCCCCCAGGCTGATCTCCGCCGCCAGCGGGCCATCGACCGCCGGATTCGTGAGGCCCGCTTCCGCGAGCCGGTGACGCTGGAGGGTTTCGACTGGGACTTCAATGCCCCCACAATCGACCGTAAGGTGATCGAGACCCTGGCCACTGGCGAGTTCATTCGCCGCGGAGACAACCTCGTCATCGCGGGCCAAAGCGGCGTGGGCAAGAGCCGGATTATTCAATCGGTGGGAAGGGCTGCTTGCGCCCACGGATACCGTGTCCGTTACACCACCAGCGCCGAGTTGCTGCACGACTTGACCGCTTCGTTGGCCGATCACAGTCTCCCCGAGCGGTTGCGGTACTACAGCAACTTCGATCTCCTGGCAATTGACGAATTCGGGTTCGATCGCATCGAACGGGCCGAGTCGGGCCAGGCAGCCAGCCTGCTGTACAAAGTGATTGACAGCCGCGGCCCCAAGCGATCCACCGCCATGGTAACCAACATCAGCTTCGAGGCTTGGGCCGAGTACCTCGGCGATGCCCCTTTGGCCATGGCGATCCTCGACCGCATCGTGGATGGCGCAATCGTGCTGAAAATCGAGGGCCTTTCTTACCGAGCCAGCCGTGTTCAGCGGCCCGTCCCCGATAAAGACCTCAAAGCAGCGAAGCGGCTTCCCATACCGAAGGCGTGATTACCTGGGCCTCTTCTCTGTTCGGGCGAGAAACCGACGCGGGCGATATCCTTGCTACCAGGTGATCCATGCCGGGAATTGATCTGAGGCAGGTTCGCCGTGAGATCACCATCCGGCAAGTATTGGACTTGCTGGGCTTCGTACCTACGGCCCGCTGTGGTCCTCGTCTGCGTGGCCCGTGTCCGATTCATGGCGACTGCCGTCCGCAAAGCCGGGTCTTCTCCGTCCACCTCGGCTGCCATCGTTACCGCTGCTTCTACTGCCACTCTGCCGGAACGCAGCTCGACCTGTGGGCCGCCGTCCACAATCTGCGCATCTCCGCAGCCGCTGGGGATCTCTGTCACCGTCTCGGCATCCCGGTCCCGTACTTGCCTGTAACCAGCATCGACCATCATCCCGGCAGGTAACGGGCTCACTTCTGGCCGCCGCACTTGCTCAACGCCCGGCCGCCGCCGTCACTATACGATTCATCCGACGAGCAGCCAAGCTATCATCATTCGGTATGCAATCACTGCCGACTAGGTTTCCTGTCAAACTTTAGACAGGACCCAGGAGCTAGAGAATGGCATACGACGAGAAGCTGTGTCTTGAGAAGCACAAGAATGTGGATTGCAAGATCGGGCGTGTCTGGTGGTTTCTCAGTTTCGTAAGCTTAGCCGTCATCATCAGCATCGGCTACGCTTGTGCGAATGCTGCTCAAGCCAATACCAGGGCTGCGGTTCTCGAGCAGCGTATGGACGGCTACGAGAAGTCCACTAGCGACGCAATCCAGAAGATTCTGCATATCCTTCAGAGCAAGCAACCATAGTCCCCGTTGCGGCGTCTCGATTCCACTGTCCGATTTCGCAATG
>JBKQIF010000015.1:0-37766 GCA_052148435.1 Bryobacteraceae bacterium | reverse complement strand
ACGAAGCCTTCGACCGCCGCTCCGACCGCGTCCTCGTCACCCTGGTCCCCGACATGATCGACACCACCGACAAGTACAGCAACGTCGAACGCTGCAACATCACCCGTGCCCAGAACCGCAACTACGGACTCGGCGAAGGTTTCCACCGTTTCATCCAAAGGGCCGACACCTGGCCGCTCTTCCTCCGCTACCAGGCTCAGGCCGAAAGAAACTACCGCCGCGGTATCGAAGACCTCCAAAGGCTCATGTCCATGCGCGACCAATTAGCAGTCCCCCAAGTGGTCTGCGAGCAGCCGCCCGCCGATCCCGACCCCCTCCTCACCCCCTACGAACTGAGCCCGGTCCAATTCCCGCTCAAACCCAATCCCCCGTTACCGAACGAACCCATCGCGGCCGCCGAACCAACTGAAACTAAAGACAATTCCCCCGCCGGCCAAACGCTCCAGCAACCCACCGCCGCACCCGCGGACCCGGCTCAAAGCTGAAAGCTGACCGCTGAAAGCTGCCGAATATAGGGGAAACACATCACAACCCGAAACCACCCCAGCCTTCGGGCGCGCTACGTGTCTCGGCCGGGTGCGGAAAGCTCTTTTGGTTAGAATAGGGCGTGAACCTTCGCCGCGAGCATCTTCTTCGTACTTATTTGCTGGTCTTGCTGTTCGTCGCTCTGCGGAGTTTCGGCAACCTCGCGCTGGCCTGGGGCACCAGGCGTCTGCCGCAAACTCTATCGGTCCACGCCGCCGCCTATCTGTGGTCCATGCTCGACCCCTTTGTGGCAGCCGGCATCGTGCTCCTGATTCTCTCCTTGTTCACTCGCATGGCGTTGCTCAGCGTGGCGGACCTGAGCTTCGTTCTGCCCACCACCGCGGTGGGATATCCGCTCGCTGCCGTGATCGGCTGGTTCTTTCTGAAGGAGCGGGTTTCCACCGGGCATTGGATCGCCACTCTGCTGATCTTCGCCGGCACCGCTCTGGTCGGCACCACCCCGCGCAGCACCACGCCTGCCGGGTCCCCCGGCGCGGAGTCCTCGAAATGAAGTGGACTCTGGTCGGCATTAACATCGTGTCAACGGTGGTGAGCGACCTGCTGCAGAGTCACGAGTTGAAGCAGGCCGGTGCGCAGTCGGTGGATGCGCGAGGGCTGGTGCGTCTGGTGCGGATCATCGCTGCGCGCCGCTACCTGATCCTTTCGATCGTCTTCCTGGCCGTCTCGTTCTTCGCTTTTATGGCGCTGGTGCAGAGCGCTCCGCTCAGTTTCGCCGTGCCGGCGTCGGCCGGAAGCTTCCTTCTCGAAACGGTCCTGGCGCGCCTGGTGCTGCACGAGCGCATCGGAGGCCGCCGCGCCGCCGGCAACCTGCTGGTGCTGGCCGGCATCCTGCTGCTGGCGCGGTAGGAAGTGGTTCCGCCGGCTGGCGTACAATTGAATAAGAAGCGGAACGGTGGCCGAGCGGTTGAAGGCAGCGGTCTTGAAAACCGCCATACCTCTAAAGGGTATCGTGAGTTCGAATCTCACCCGTTCCGCCAGAACGCAGCCAAGAACTTAACCATGCTATACTGCAGATGCGGAAACGTCGTCCGGGGCTACCCATGGCTGCGGCGAGATCCGGCGAGCACAATCGGGGCGTGGCTCAGCCTGGCTAGAGCGCCTGGTGCGGGACCAGGAGGCCGGTGGTTCGAATCCACTCGCCCCGACCATAACTTCTTCCTTCCTGCCTAATTCTTTCAAAATAAACAATATAGAAGGCTCGCGAAATGCGAACCAAGCCATCAGTTTGCGATAGAGCAGTCCATACGTTCCAGGTTCGGCGCGACGTGAAACAGATTTTCGACTACCGGTTCCAGCGGATCGGCGAACTGTTCGCCGCCGCCGCGGTAGAAGAGCCAAAGTGACCGGCGCGCGCGCTGCACCGGTCTTGCTCTGGTTTCGGCAGGATCTGCGCCTATCGGACAACCCAGCCCTGACCGCAGCTTTGGAGCGCCGTTCGCCGGTGATTCCGGTGTTCATCTGGGCGCCCGAGGAAGAAGGGGACTGGCCGCCGGGCGCTGCCTCGCGCTGGTGGTTGCACCATTCGCTGGCCAGCCTCAGCGCTGGATTGGAGAAGCGAGGCTCGCGGCTGATTGTCCGCCGTGGGCCGGCGGCGGCCGCGCTGAGCCGCATGGCGGTGGAGTCGGGCGCGTCGGCCGTTTTGTGGAATCGCCGTTACGAGCCCGCGGCCGTAGCCCGCGACCGCGAGGTGAAGTCAAAGCTAGGCGAGAGCGGCGTGATCGCCGAGAGCTTCAATGGCAGCCTGCTCTTCGAACCGTGGACCATTCGCAACAGCAGCGAACGGCCTTTTCGGATTTTCACGCCCTTCTGGCGAGCCTGCCAAAGCAAGCCCTTGGCGCCCGTCTGCGAGGACGCGCCCAAGCGTGTGCCCCCGCCTGACCAGTGGCCGCAATCGCTGGACCTCGCGGAACTTTCGTTGGAACCGGCAGTCGATTGGGCAGGCGGATTCCGTCAGGTTTGGCAGCCTGGCGAATCGGGGGCCAGGAGCCAACTGCAGCGCTTCCTGCGGGAAGCCCTCGTGGAGTATCCTGTGAATCGCGACAGGCCGGCCCTGGTGGGCACATCGCGGCTGTCTCCACACCTGCACTTCGGCGAGATCAGTCCCGGCGAGGTTCAGCGCGCGATCCTCGGCGTGGCGAACGGCAACCGCGCCGCTTGCGAGACCTACCTCAGGCAGCTTGGCTGGCGCGAATTCGCGTACCATCTGCTGTATCACAATCCTGAATCACCGCACCAGGCGCTCCGGCCGGAATTCGCCGCCTTCCCCTGGCGGATGCACCCAGCAAACTTCCAGGCGTGGAAGCGCGGAAAGACCGGCTACCCGCTGGTGGACGCCGGTATGCGCGAATTGTCGCACACCGGCTGGATGCACAACCGGGTGCGGATGGTCGTCGCGTCGTTCCTGGTCAAGCACCTGCTGATCGATTGGCAGGCAGGCGCAGCGTGGTTCTGGGACACTCTGGTAGACGCGGATCTGGCGAACAACACGCTGGGCTGGCAATGGGTTGCGGGCTGCGGCGCCGATGCGGCACCGTACTTTCGAATCTTCAACCCGGCCATTCAGGCAGAAAAGTTCGATCCCGGCGGCGGCTATATCCGGCGCTGGGTTCCGGAGTCGCAGCATCCCCTTCCGATCGTCGACCACGGCGAGGCCCGCGAGCGGGCTCTGGCGGCGCTGGAGAGCATCAGGAAACGATAAGGCATCTGACGCCAGTTTCAGTATTTCAATTACCGATTCTCCGATGGATCAGGAGCCGTATGGAGCGCGATCCACTGGAAGACCCCAACGCCGAAGTTCCACGCGGGCACCTTTCCGGATGCCGCCCGTCCGGCGGACCAGGCGCACCGGCGGAAACGGCGGCGTCAACAGAGCGAGGGCATCTTCCCGCTCGATGAGAAGTCTGGAGTTGCCCCCTCCGCCGCTGATCGCACCAGACGCCATCGAAGACTCGGCCGCCGCGAGCGGCGTCGATCGCCACGGTTTGTCCCGCGGCGATGGTTGTCGATAAGACGGCAAATAGAATGAACCGGATTACCACCGGTTTTTCCCTGGCACGGCAGTATTGTATGTCCCCGCGAAGGATAGAGGGGTTTAGAAAAAAACCTTCCAGTCTGCATCTCTTCCCGTCACCGATCGCACCCAGGCGGCAGTGGCGGCCCTGCACCGCGGAATTGTGGAGTTCTAGCGTCCGATAATTTCCAGAATCCCGCTGTCGGGACCAGTCCACGCCTGGAACCCTTCGTGGCTGAGGCGGCCGGCTGCGTTGTTCCAGTGCAGGTGCGTGATTTTTCGATCGCCGCCTTCGTAGGCGTAGGTCTTGCCATCATCGTCGTAAAGCGCGAAGTCGCCGTCGGCGCCGCGATACACCCGCACGCGGGCCAGTTTCTGCGTTTCGCTGGTGCTCTCGACGGGCTCTCCGAGGGGCACAATGGAGCCGTCTCGAACGAATAGCGGCAGCGTGTCGATAGGAGCGCTCACTTTGATCATCTGGCCGCCTCGGATACGCTGGTTCGTCCAATAGTTGTACCAGTCCGCGCCGGCCGGCAAGTAGACCGAACGGCTGGTGGCGCCCTGTTCCGTAACTGGGGCCACCAGAAACGCGGGACCGAACATGTACTCGTCGCCCATCCCGGCCACGTTGGGGTCGTCGGGGAAATCCATGAACAGAGCTCGCATGTAGGGAGCGCCGGATTCGTACGTCCGGTAGCCGAGCGAATAAATGTAGGGCATGAGCTGGTAGCGCAGCTTCAGATACTTTTCCAGAATCGGCTCGGCCGCTTTTCCATAGGTCCAGACCTCGTTGTACAAGCGGCTGCCGTGAGTGCGGAAGATGGGCAGAAAGGAGCCGTACTCGAACCAGCGGGTGTAGAGCTCGGGGTAGTCTTCATAGCCGCCGATATTGTCGCGCGCATCGGAGCCATCCAGCAGCGGCGGGTGTGCGGGATGATGTTCGGCCGGCAGATATTGCCATCCGCCGATGTCGTTGCTCCAGTACGCCATGCCGGAGGCGGTGAAATCGAGCCCGGTGGGGACCTGGCGCTTCAGCGTGTCCCAGGTGGGGTAGATATCCGAGGACCAGAACATGGCGCCATTACGTTGTGCGCCAAGGTAGGAATCTCGGGAGAGGATCAGCGCGCGCCGCTTCAAATCCCGGCGGAAGCCGTCGTAGAGAGCGGCCGTGTGAAATAGCGGGTAGATGTTGAAATAGCGCGTGCCGGGGCCGACATGAAAATAGGCGCCGTTGGGGGGCAGATCGGGTTCGGTTTCATCCGACCAAAGCGAGTCGAAGCCCTTGCTCAAGATGTTGTCGCGGATGGTTTCCCAATACCAGCGGGCCGCTTCCGGATTGGTGGTGTCGATGTCGGAACCGGCGCGGTCGTACGGCAGCCCGCTAATGGGTGTTCCGTCGGCAAGGTGTATCAACCAGCCATTCTTGAGCAACAGGTCGTAATAGCGGTCTTCGGGGACGAAGCGCGGCCACACGCTGATCATGGTCTGCAATCCCATTTCGTGGAGCTGGCGGTTCATCGCCGCCGGATCGGGCCATTTCACGGGGTCCATGTCGATTTGGCCCATCTTGGTCCAATAGAACCAGTCGACCACGACTACGTCGAGCGGGAGATGCCGGTCGCGATAGCCTTTAGCGACCGCCAGCACTTCATCCTGCGAACTGTATCGCTGCTTGCACTGAATAAATCCGTAAGCGGCTTTCGGGAGCATCGGCGTGGTCCCGGTAAGCAACCGATACCCGGCGTAGATTTCGTCAGTGGTGTTGCCGGCGATCACGAAGAACGATACCCGGTCGCCCACTTCGGAAGTCCAGCGGGTCTGCTCGTTAAAGCCTGGCTCGATGACTGTCTTGGATGGATTGTCCCAGACAATGCCATAGCCTTTGTTGGTGACCAGAAACGGTACGCCGATGCTGGGGGCAGCGGTGGCGGTGTAGTTGTGCCAGCATTCAATTCTGCGGCCGCGGTGATCGAGAAACCCCTCTTGGTTCTGACCCAGGCCGTAGTAGTGTTCGTCGTCGGGCGAAACGAAGGTCGCGCCCACCTGGTAAAAGGGCGGGTCCGAAGGACGCTTGTCATTCAATACGCTGGCGTTGCCGTCCTTGTGATTGGGCACGGACATCGACCAGTCCGTCATCTCCGCCAGCTTCTTGCCGGCGGGGGTGGTAATGACGATGTGCGCGGGAGGAGCGGAGCCGTTGAAGAACCTGGCAATATCCAATTCCGTCGCCAAGGGCTTATGCGGGCGGTTCGCCGCCACCGTGACCACCAGGCGCTGCGACCGGTACACGTCGCCCTGGGCATCCTGCTGCCGGCTCCAGCCCTCAGGGGACGGGCTTGCGACAAACCCGTAGCCCGGCGCGGACGTGGCCGGTTCCTTCAGAAGACTCAGAGTGACCCGGACGATATTGGGGGCATAGGGCTCGATGACGATGGTGCCGCCATCCCGGTCCAGTACGATCTGCGGTCTCTGAGCGCGCGCGTCGCCGCTGACTAACAGCGCGACTGACGCGGCCGCCGCCCAGCGTAATGTACGAGTGATAGCATGCTGAATTCTCATTTTTCCTTCACCTCAATCGTTTTCTCCAACCGCACGTCCGCGGAAGAGGCGCCCAACATGATGCTGACTCTTCCGGGTTCCACCACGAAGCTGTGCTTGCCAGCGTCCCAACAGGGTTAACAGGGAAATGATGTTGCTGACCCTTTCCTCAATCGAGAGGCTGGGATTCTGAAATGGATACTGATACTGATTTGGATTGGGCGTCTGGCCAACGGCGATGCCCATGAGCACACATAATGTGCCCGGCAGGACTACGACATTCTTCATGGCGATTGCTCCTTGCCACTCCGGAGAGCGTCGATTGTAGCTCTAATTGTCTTTCCTCTTAGCGCGCCACCAGGTGGACCGGGCCAAGCAAGCCCGAGGCCGGCCCGCGATCGCTTACCGAGGCGGCAGGCGGAGCACCCGGACCGCGCCCGGCCACAGTTGTGCGCTTCATCAGAGCCTCGATTCTCACCTGACGAGAGGAGCCCAGTGCTCCCGTTATGTGCCGCCGCACGCCTGCTTTCGGAAGACGGTCACCCTTCCGGCGACCCCGAAGGCGGTTCGCGCACGGATCAGCGCCGATATCGTTTACCGCCTCTGGATTAACGGGCAACTCGTCTCCCGCGGTCCTGCGGACCCTGGCAACGATTACAGCCCGCGTACGCGATGGTCGCACCAGTGGTTGTATGACGTGCGCGACTTAGCGCCGTTCTTCAAACAGGGGGACAATATCGTTGCGGCGGAAGTGTTCACCAAGGAGCAACCGAACTACTCGCTGGGCCGCCCGGGATTCGCTTTCGCCGCGGATTTTACGTTTGTGGACCGTCCGCCCCTCCAGGTGACCACAGGGCCTGATTGGGGTGGTATTCCGTCCGAGGCATACTCACTGGCGGAATGGACGGCTTCCACGCCGGGCGCCAAACCAGCTCGCCACATTCGTTTTGACGCGTCCAGGGAAACGCAGGGATGGCGGTTGGCTGGCTTCGACGACTCGCGATGGCCGCGAGCGGTGAAGGCCGATTCCGTATGGGGCAGCCTGGCCGCCAGCGAAATCCCGCCGCGAATGGAAGTTATCTATCCCTCGGCCGGAGTGGTTCGGGCGAGTGAGGGCGTGACCGTGAGCGGAGGCACCGTCACGGTCAGCAAGGATGCAAGCTTCGCCGTCCGCTTCAACCGAATTCTGAGTGCCTACCTGAGCCTGAAGGCTCGCGGGGCGGCGGGAACGGTGGTTGTGCTTCAGCCGAACGAACTGAACCAAGCGGGATTCCACCGCATGACGTCAGTCGTACTGCGCGAGGGCATCACCTACTGCGAGTTCCCCGTCATGGACAGCTTTTCGACGATCAACATCCAGGTGAGCAATGTCACCGCGCCGTTGGCGATCGAAGACGTTCGGGCCAGTTTCATTTCTTATCCGGTGAGCTATGTGGGATCGTTCGAAACCAGCGATGCAGACCTGAACCGGTTATGGAAGGCCTCGCGGTGGGCCACACAGATCAGCATGCAGACCCACGACCTGATGCGCTTGCAATAAGTCAGTCTGACTTACCGTATTCCCTTGACTTCGAACTCGTACCGGCCGGAGCCGACTTTACTCACGGTGCGGGCGTTCTTGCCGGGTAGCGAAACTTCGGCGTCCACGCCCGGCGGGATCTCCACGGTTAAGTGAAACACGCCCTCCGTCAAGCGCCAATGAACCACCACCGGACCGCGGAAGGTATCCCATCTGGCATCCACGCTGGTAAGGTCGCCCACAGGTTCCGGTTGGATGCGAATGCGGCGCAAGCCGGGGCTGGCAACGTCGGGGCGGATACCGGCCAGACCGGCGTAGAACCATTCTTCGATGTGGCCGAGCATGAGGTGGTTTTGTGAGCTATCGCGACCGGCGTCCCAGGCTTCGGTGAGACTGGTGGCGCCGGCAGCGAGTTGTGCGCCATAGCTGGGTGCGTCGGCGCGGGTAGCCATATCGAAAAGCACATCGCTCCGGCCCGCGTCCAGGAGGGCCTGGACCACGTAGTGATAGCCGATGTCCCCCGCGCTGGTATGGTTGTTGCGCCGGCGGATATCGGCCACGAGTTCGGCGATGGCATCGGCGGAGGGCGACAACCCCAGAACGGAACTCATAGCGAGAGCGGTCTGGCTGGTGGTTGCAAAATGGGCCTGGTCGAAGGCGGCCTGAACGCTTGCGGCCTGCTCGGCAGATTTCGCCGCCTCGCGATCGCGGCCCATCAGGCGCGCGATCCGTTCCAGAATGCGCAGGTCGGTCAACCAGTAAGCCGTAGCGGTGAAGCCTTGCGGAGTGAGTTGCGATACGCCGGGACGGTGGGGCCCGATGTCGTACCAATCGCCCAAACCGTAAAGGAGCAGATGGCCGGCGCTCCGTGACTGCAGATAGTCCATGTAACGGCTCATGGTGAGATACGAATCGGCCAGTGGCTGCCGGTCGCCGTACCACGTCCAGGCGAGCCAGGGCAGTGCTACGGCCGCACTGCCCCATTCGGGCGAATCGCGGAATCCGGAACCGAAGGTCACGTACTCGGGAGCGATATCGGGAATCAGGCCATCGATGGTCTGGGCCTCACGCGTGTCGCGAATGATCTTCGGCAGGAAGGTGCGAAGATCCCAGTTGTAGAGCAGCGACGGGCCCATCAGATGCGACTCCTCCAGCCAGCCGAGCTTTTCGCGATGCGGACAATCGGTGAGGACGTGCTGCAGGTTGCTGCGGATCGCGGCGTCGATGAGCGCGTGGATGCGGTTCAGCAGGTCGTTGGAGCAGCGAAAGCTGCCGATGCGAGGCGCGTCGAGGTGAACGAACTGGCCGGTGAGACTGCGGATCACGGGTGCGCCGGTGGTTTCCACCTGGACATAGCGGAAGCCGTAATAGGAAAAGCGCGGCGACCACACCTCTACGCCGACGCCTTTCAGGGTATAAGTAAAGTACTGTGGGCCGCCGGAAGATCGTTGCGTGACCAGGCCATTGGCGTCGAGGAGTTCACCGGGAGTGAGTTTCACCTGATCGCCCGCCGCACCGCTGACTTCGATCCTGGGCCACCCCGCGAAATTCTGGCCCAAGTCATAGACTGCGATGCCGGGTTTGACCTCGTTCCGGCTTACGGAAGGGAAAGTCCGCTGCACGCGCAGGGGTGGGCTCGCTTGCGCGCTGAGTACGCCGCCAGGCGCTTCTACACCGGCTGCGGCGCGCCAACCGGTGGCGTCGAAGCCCGGCGAATCCCAGCCTTGCGGCTCCAGCCGGGCGTCGAAATCTTCCCCGCCGTAGATGCAGGAGAAGGTCAATGGTCCGTAGTGGGTGCGCCAGGAACCGTCGGTTCCCACATCGCTGCTGGTGCCGTTGGCGAACTCCAGGTGCAACTGCAGGAATAGCCTGGGCTGGCCGAAGGAACCGGTGAACTTGGCATAGCGGCCGCCTGCCACGTTGTAGAAACCGTTGCCAAGCAGCACGCCCAGCGCATTGGGGCCGGCGTTGAGCAAAGCGCGGACGTCGTAGGTCTCGTAGAGGACCGAGTCACGGTAGTTGGTCCACGCGGGTGCGAGCACGTGATCCCCCACTTTGGCTCCGTTGATACGAAGTTCGTGAAAGCCCAATCCGCTGATGAAAACCAGCGCGCGCGTGGGCGCCGCTGGCACGGAGAATTCCTTGCGGAAAATGGGCAGCGGGCCGGAAGAGAGCTTGGATTCCGGATACGCGATCCAGGAAGCGTGCCAATCCTTTCGATCCATCACGGCCATGGTGAATTCGGCGGGACCGCTCCAGGCGGACTCCGTGCCCACGGTATCCCAGACGCGAACCTTCCACCAGACACTCTGGAACGAGCGCAGAGGCGCGCCGTCAAACGCAATCCAGGAAGTCTCCGGGGAAGCGACACGGCCGGAGTCCCAGATGTCGCCTCGATCGCGCGCCAGATTCTCTGCGGAAGCAGCAGCCAGTATCTGGTAGGCTGTCTGCTGCTGGTCGCGGCCGGGCGATGCGAGCTTCCAGGAAAGGCGAGGGCGCGGTGCGTCGATGCCGATGGGCGCGGCACGGGCTTCCGTTTCGAGGGCGTAGGGAGTGAGCCCAGCCGCGAAGGCGGGGGCGAGCAGGGCGAGAACGAACAGCGCGCGGGCGGGGTGGGGCGTCATCCGTTTACGATCATAGTACGCGGGCTGAAACCTGCCGAAGCCGATTTTGCCGGTCTCATTGACCATCGAAGGGCACCCCGCGCAAGTTGTCTTCGATGGAATCTACATAAACCGGCACGCGGAAGCTCGCCTAACTTGGGCCTTACCTCGTGCTATCTCTGACCCGCGATCCACTCGTCGATCAACGCATCCAGCATGTCGAGCGGAAGTGGGCCCTGATCGAGCACAGCGTCGTGAAAGGCACGCAGATCGAATCTCGCTCCCAACTCCCGCTGCGCGCGTTCGCGCAGTTCGAGAATCTTCATCTGTCCCATCTTGTAAGAGAGGGCCTGCGCCGGCCAAGCTATGTAGCGATCCACTTCGGTTTCGATATTCTGGTCGTCCATCGCCGTGTGTTGGTGGAAGAAGTCGACCATCTGCTGGCGGGTCCAGTGCCTGGCGTGTACGCCCGTGTCCACTACCCAGCGCACGGAGCGCCACATTTCATTCTGCAGGCGGCCGTAGTCGCTGTACGGATCCTGATAAAAGCCCACCTCTTTTCCCAGCCGCTCAGAGTAGAACGCCCACCCTTCGGTAAAGAAGCGTAGCCCAGGTGAATGCCGTCGAACTGCGTCGCCGGCATCTCCCAGTCCTTGAATTGAGCGCGCTCGATCGCTTCCCGCAAGCTGCGTAACATGAGTGAGCGGTTGAGCTTCTCCGGCTCCGGAAATCCCGCGACATCGATGGCTTCGAAGCGCTCCAGCGATTGACGAGCGTGCTTGAGTTTCTCGGCAATCGCCTTGTCCGAAATATCGCTCAGCCGATCGTTGTAGCGATCATCCCCGACCTGCGTAGCAAATTCAGGCTGCGTGCGGAGCGAGTACTCCCACTCATCGGCGAGCAGATTATTAAGTTCTGCCCGTCGGTCCTCTAGGATCTGCTCCGCGGCCTGGCCAAAGCAAGGTTCGAGCGTCACCGCGCAACAGAAAATCACAAACGATGCTCGCAAGATGCAGACCTCCGCAGCTCTTATTCTAAGACCGATCGAGATTGAGATTGACCTTTCCGCGCCACACGCCGTCCTGGTAGCAGCAGGGGACCAGTAACGGGCTTCGCTTCAGCCGAGTGGTGGCTGGCCCATCTGCTCCACCATAATCCTCAGCACATTGTGCTCGCGGCTTCCGTGTTCCTCAGACCTCGCTTTGGGCAGCGGCCTTCTGGTGGGCTTTCTTTTGCCGGCGCGGCAAGCGGGATCTGTTCTTTTTCTCGAGTTTCGGCTGTTTCGTGGACTTCGTCTGTGGTGGCGTTGGAGCAGGTTCGGCGATTTCCGCCGACGGTGCTATTTTGCCTGGAGAGGTGCGTATTGCGCTGCTTTTCGCTTCCGCTTCGACCGGCTTCTTCTTGCTACCTTTAGCCTTTTGTTCATCTGCCATAATTCCCTCGAAATGGCGCCAACACGCCTTTGGCCATGATAGTCCACTTTAGAACATGAAGGCACGCGTACGCAGCTCACGCGGCCAAAACTCGCCGAGTGGCCGCGCCGGGCTGCTTCAGACGCTTGCGCGAGGGCTCGGCGGCGAATGACCAACTCCAAGCTTCGTCCAGAGCTTGCGGCGCCGCCGCGGACGCCGTTCGTACCAGGCGTGACACGGAGTGCCATTCGCGGTTTGCGCGCGGGGCCCCGCTACCGCCAGCCTTCGAGATCCGCGCCTTTCGGCGCCTCGCGCCGGCTCTTTTTCGGCAAAGCCGTCGCCTTTCAGTTAAACTCTGATGTTTGGGGCATTTTTCTGTACAGTGGTATTCAGGAGGTAAATCTCGGAATGAGACGGTTAGCAATTATGGCTGGTGGATTAGCGTGGGCGGCCCTGCTCGGCGGCTACGCATTGGCGCAGGGGCAAGCCCAGCAGGGGCAAGCCGACAAGCCGGAGTGGGCCAAGGCTAAGATCTACAACACGGTCAAGCTGAAGCTGGCCCAACACAAGCAGGTCTTCAGCTTCACGGTAAACCACTTAGATGTGGCCCTGTATTGCGAAAAGGCCAAACACTACGACTGGGCCTTTTTCGATATGCAGCACAGCACGATGTGGTTTTCCGATGTCGAGAAGATGATCGCGGCGTGCCCCTACAACGGCGCGATTCCGTTCGTGAGGCTGCCGGACGCGCAGGAATGGCACATTCAGCAAGCCACCGATATAGGGGCGCTGGGCGTCATCGTTCCGACTGTGGACGACGTGGAGAGGGCCCGCGAGGCGGCCAAGTGGGTTCGGTATCCGCCGGTGGCGCGCCGCAGTCTGGGCCAGAACCAAGCCTCGAGGATCTGGGGTCCGGATTACAGGAACTCCATCAACGACAACATCATGCTGGTGCTGATGATCGAGACGCCTACGGGTGTCGCCAATGCCTCCGATATCGTCTCGGTGCCGGGCGTTGACGCCATCCTGGTGGGGAACAACGATTTGAGTTCGTTCTCCGGTTTCGAACTCGGGTCTCCGCAGTATCAGGATCTGCTCACCAAGATTCACGATGCCACGCTCAAGGCGGGGAAGATCTTCGGCTGTGCCAATCCGTTATTCGCAAAAGCCAATCCGGTGAGCAGCACGACGTACCTCTTCCAGAACGGCCCCTCGAACGACGGCTATGTGCCTCCGCCGGGCAGTATTCAGACCACCGCGGGACCGCCGGCGAAAAAGTAAGGCATTTGAAGGACCTGAAACTGGCGCGTCGATCCGCATTGCGAGCCCGCGCGGCAGCGTCTGGCGCCGCTCGACGGTCAACGCGACACCGCTCAAATCAATTCCTCGGCTCCGTGACAGGATACCCCTGCCATACATATTCCAGAGCCTCGGGCAGGGTTTGTTGTTTCACGGTGCGGTCGGTGTGCCCGGCGTTGCGCGCAAATACAAACTGATAATGATAGCCCTTGGCTCCCAGCACTTTGGCCATGTTCTCATTGGCGACGACCCAGTCGTGCATGTTGTCGCGCATGCTATTCGCATTGAGATTGTCCCTGTCGCCAACTTCCATCCAGATGCGTAGCGGCTTGGCCGGGGTGTTGGGGATGAGGTGTTCATGGAACTCCCATGCGCCGTGAGGGGTCTGGGAGTTCGACGGCCACTGCTGGTTCACGTAGGTGCCTGAGTAGGTGAGAACGCGGTGGTATAGCTCCGGGTGATACCACGCCATGATCAAGGCGCACGAGCCGCCGGAACTGCCGCCCATCGTCGCCCGACCCTCGGGATCTTTGGTCAATTTCACCTGGTATTGCTTCTCCACGAGAGGCAGCACTTCTTTCTCGACGAACTCGGCGTACAGGCCTGACATCGTGTCGTATTCCAGGCCGCGCTCGCTTCCCTGGGCGTCGCCCCCGCCATTGCCGATGGAGATGGCAATCATCACCGGCACCCGATGCCGGGCGATCAAATTGTCCAGGGCCGTGAACAACGCCGGGGCAGGTCCGTCCGCCGCGACGATGAACGGCGCGGACGTGCCGGGGACGTATTGTTTGGGGACATAGACAGCCATTCGGCGAGTGTAGGGAGCGGGGTGGCTGGTGGTGACTACCATCTTGGCAGGGTCGGTGGGGTCTGCATTGCCAAAGGTGTTGGCCTCGCGCGCGATGCCGGGATAGATCTTGCTGTCGGCTGAGTCCATGGTAAAGGTGAAGACCGTTCCTTGCGGCACGCCCTCCTGCGCGGTCATCTCCGGTGCGGGGTTGTGGGTGGGGCCCAGGATGTAGTTTCCGTCGGCCTTTGCCGGAGCGTTGGCGCCGTCAGGCAAGTCTTTCGCCGTGACATAACCGGGCGTGTTGGGATCGCGGGTCGGCGGCGTGGGGCGCGCTGGGCGTGCGGCCGCGGACGGAGCTTGGGCCATTGCCGGATCTAATCCAGTCATCAGGCTGATCAGGAACGCGATGCTCAGAAGACGGAACATTCAGGGACTCCTTTTTCTCTCAGCGATGTCAATTCCCGGAGGTCGGTGGTTCGAATCCACTCGCCCCGACCGATTATCCCTTTGGCAATCATTGAAGCACAGCGTGTAGGGGTCGCCCTTCAGGCCTTGGCCCGATTCGCCAGAATCAGCGGCGACGGTCCCGGAGCCTCCACCGTGCGCGGATTCTCAAAACCGGAGTCGCGGAGCCATGCCGCGATTTCGGAAAAGCTGAAGGTGTCGCCTTCGTCGGTGTTGACCAGCATGTTGACGGCGAAGAGCAATCCGCCGCTGGCGGTGGCGCGGGCATCGTCTACCAGAAACTCGGCGATGGCGATGGTGCCGCCGGGCGCCAGCGCATGGTAAACCTTGTCCAGCAGCTTTCGGCCGCGGCTCTCGCCCTCGCTGTGCAGGATGTGACCCAGCGTGGCCACCTGGTAGCCGGTGCCGAACTCGACTTGCGACAAATCTCCGGCCAGCGTCTCCACCCGTTCGCCCACCCCGCAGCGCGCGGCGGTGCGGCGGGTGACATCCAGCACTCCCGGCCAGTCCACCGCCGTCACCCGGACTTGTGGGGAGCGCTGGGCCAGCGCGATGCCCCACACTCCCGAGCCGGCCGCGATATCGAGCACCCGCACCGGCGCGGCTGCCTCGGCGATGCCCAGGGCGTCCGCCAGCACCTGCGCGGAGGGATAGCTCATGGGAAAAATGTCTTCCACGAACTCGTGAAAGAACGCCGTGCCGGCGGCTTCGGCGTTCACAGCCGCGGCAGGTTTGCCGGTTTGGACCACGGTGTTGAGGTTCAGCCAGCCGGGAATTAATTGCGTGCTGACGTGCTTGAAGAGACCGCCCAGGAACGAGGGCCTGGCGCTCAGCAGAAAGGCGGCGCTCTCCGCCGTCAGGGAGTAACGTCCCTCCGCGTCTTTGCTCAGCAGTTCGAGCCCGGTCAGGGCATTGAGCACGGCGCGCGCGCCCCGCTCGGAGACTGCCGCTTCGGCGGCAAGCTCAGCGGCGCTTTTCGGTCCGCTTTCGAGCGCGTCGAACAAATGGTGCCGGACGGCGGCCTCGATCACGAGTGGAACAGAATAGCCCCAGGCAAATTGCATGAGGCGGACAGGCGTAACAGGAATCTGTGCAGGTGCAGCCATCGATTTCCCCTCTCTCGGACTAGCTTACACGTTCCCGAACGCTGGTGGAGCGGCTTCTCCAGATACGAAGCGGACCTCGATTTCCCGCTCGTCTTCGCCCAGGGTGCGCAGGTGGATTTCGGTGCGGCGCGCGGGCATCAGGCGCGGGAATCGCTCGCCCCATTCGATCAGCACCATGGCGTCGCGATCGAATATTTCTTCCAGTCCCAACGTGGCCAGCTCGCGCTCTTCCTCCAGGCGATACAGGTCGACGTGGTAAACCAGGCCGCCGTATTCGTGAATCAGGGTGAAAGTGGGACTGGAGACTTCCTCCGGAGCGGCCGCGCCCAAGCCGCTGGCGATGCCCTTGGCGAGCGTGGTCTTGCCGGCGCCCAGGTTGCCAATGAGCAGCACCACGCCGCGCGGCAGGTCGGGGGCCAGGCGCGCGCCGAGGGCGATGGTTTCGGCGTCAGACGCGGTGCGGTAGACCGGCACACTTCTCCCATGCCGCGGACAGATAGCCCACCAGGTCGCGGGCGATGAGACCTTTTTCGCCGAGCGCGCGGGCGGCCAGTTCGCCGGCCAATCCGTGAAGGTACACGGCCGCGGCCACGGCCTGATCGGGATGTTCGGGAAACTGCGCCACGAGGCCGGCGAGGAAACCGGTGAGGACGTCGCCCGAGCCGCCCTTGCCCATGGCCGGCGTGCCGGTGGGATTGATCCAAACCCGGCCGTCGGCGAAGGCGATGAGGGTTCGCTGGCCCTTGAGCACCAGCGTGACCTGGCTTTCGCAGGCGAAGGATCGGGCGGAATCCACGCGGCTGGATTGAATCCCGGCGATAGATTTCCCCGTCAGGCGGGCCATTTCCCCGGGGTGCGGCGTGAGCACCCGCACGCGCGCCGAATCGCCGCGAATCCCTGGCGCCAGTGCGTCGGCATCGAGCACCACCGGCTGCTCGCAATCGGCCAGAGCGGCGGCGACCAGGCTTTCGGTTTGCTGGGATCGGCCCAGACCGGGGCCCATCGCAATCACGGTCTTGCCGCGAGCCAATGCCGGGAAGCTTTCGTTGGTCAGTTGCTCCGTCATCAGCTCCGGCACTTGGGCGGCAAAACCCGGCGCGGCGTGAGATGCCACCGTGACCAGGCCGGCGCCCACGCGCAACGCGGCCAACCCGCACAACACCGCGGCTCCGCTCTTGCCCGGGCTGCCGGCAACCACCAGGGCGTGGCCGAAGGTGCCTTTGTTTCCCCCGCGCGGCCGCGGCTCCAGCACCTTCGGGAACAGCGCCGGTTCCACCAGCTCCAGCCGATAGCTTTCCAACAGATCGGGAGCGCTGCCGATGGGCGCAACGACGAGCTCTCCCATGCGGTCGCAATTGGGCGCCAGTGCGTGCGCCACTTTCGGCGCGGTAAAAGTGACGGTTGCATCGGCGCGCGCGCAAACGCCCGCCGGCTCGCCGGAATCGCTCGGCATTCCGGATGGAATGTCCACGGCCACAACTTTGGCCAACGGGAATCCGGAATTGATCTCGCGGATGGCATCGAGCGCGGCCCCGCGAGCCGGCCCGGTCATCCCCGTGCCCAGAACCGCGTCGACGATGAGGGTGGCAAAGCGCGCCGCGGGCGGGATGGCGCGCTGCAGGGACCCACCGGCGGCCAGCAGCATGCGGTAGTTGGCGGCCGCGTCACCGGCCAGCTCCGAGGGGTCCGCCAGCAACACCACCCATAAATCCGCGGGCTGAAAGCGAACGTGCAACTGGCGCGCGATGGCCAAACCGTCGCCGCCATTATTTCCCTTGCCGCACAGCACCAGGATGCGTTGCGCGGAAAGCGGGGCGTAACGTCCGGCAAGAAACTCCACCACGCGGTGCGCGGCGTTCTCCATCAGCACCAGGCCGGGAATGCCGCGCTCGCCGGTGCGGCGATCCACTTCGCGCATTTCGGCCGCCGTGAGAACCTTCATAATCGCCTGGCAACCACCATGGTCATATCGTCCTGCAACTCGGAGGAGCCTGTCCACTGGTTTACGGCCTCCATGGTACGCGCGATGAGCTCGGAGGAATCCGCCGCCGAGTACTTCACCATCAGCTCCTTCAGGCGATCGTCGCCGAACATTTCGCCGTAGGCGTTTTCCGGCTCGACAATGCCGTCGGTATAGGCGACCAGTAGATCCCCCGGCTCCAGATTCACGCTACGCTCCTGGTAGCGCGCGGAAGGGAAAGCGCCCACCACGGTTCCGGTGGGCTCCAGGGGGAAGAACTCGCCGCCGTGCAGCAGCAGCGGGGAGAGATGGCCCGCGTTGGTATAGGTCAGCGCGTGCGAAGTCTCGTCATAGAGCGTGAAAAAGAAGGTGGCGTACTTTTCCGGCGCCGTATTGGCGTAGAGCTGGCGGTTGAGGCGGCTCACCAGCGCCGCGGCGGAAAACGGGCCTCCGAAGCTGGCGCTCAATTGGGTGCGCATGATGGATTGAATCGCCGCCATCAGCAGCGCGGCGGAAATGCCCTTGCCGGCGACGTCGCCGATGGCGAAGGCCAGCGCGTTTTCCGACAGGGGCATGAAATCGTAGTAATCGCCCGAAACCATACGCGCCGGGTTGCACAGTCCCTTCAGCTCCAGCGTGCGGCTGGCGGGAACGTCTTTGGGGAAGAGCTGGTCCTGCACCTCGCGCGCGATGGCCAACTCCGATTCCATGCGCTCCTTCTCCTTGGCCACCAGAATCAAGCGGCCCAGGTTGGCGGTCATGGCGTTGAACGACGACGCCAGATCGGCAAGCTGGTCCCGGCCCTTCACCCGAATGCGGTAGGAGAAATCGCCCCGCTTGATGTGCTCGGTGCCCAGGTACAACTCATGCACCGCGCCGGTAATGCTGCGGCTAAGCTGTACGCCGGCCGCCAGCGACGCCATTTCCACCAGCAGGTACAGCACCGTGATCGCCGCGAACGCCACCAGCCAGCCTTCGGCCCAATCGGGCTGTTGAAAAACAGCGGCGAGGACCGCCGAGGCACGCGTGGCCACGGCCAGGATGGGCGGAAATTCGACCCGCTTACGGGGCGTCTCCCAGCGGAACACGTCCGGCTGGTAGAAGCCGGTCAGGGAAGCGTCGAAGAGGCTGCGCGGTTCCGGCACGCGCGTGCTGTGGCGGATCAGCGGCAGCAACGCCACGTCGCCCAGGCCGGGCACCAGTTGGGAAAGAACATCGTGCGTGACCGGCGCCAGGACGGTAATTTCCGATTTGCCCTCCACCAGGTGCGCCCAGGCGTAGAGGCGGTCCTGACCACCTTCGCGTTTCACGATCAGGCCGTAAGCCCGGCCCCATCCCGAAGGAGGGTGAGCGACCTTGGAATGGGCGGGGTAGCGAATCTCCCGGTCGCCGGTGATCAGCAGCTCGGCGTTGGGAAAGGCTTCGTGGCTCATCATGCCAAAGCGCGTCAGGGCGGCGTCGGTGTCCTGAATGGGCACGCGGAGCAGCGCTTCGGCCGGCCGCAGCAGATTCATCTCCCGATGACGCAGCTCGGTATTCACCAGGTAGACCGCCATCTGGCCGATGACCATCCAGCCGGCGATGCCCGCCAGCGACGCCAATAGCACGACGGGCACCACCGCGATGAACAGATAGGCGGCGATCAGCCGGTTGCGCAGCCGCCAGATCGCCCGGCGCATCAGGCGCCGGCCCAGTTGGAACGCTGCCGCAATGCCCATCAGGAACGTCGCGATTCCGGCCAGCCAGACGAGGGCTGGGGTCACGCGGGTCAGGTAGAGCAGCAGGTAGAGCGCCAGTAAAACCAGAAAGGTGCGCTCGACGCGGCCGAGCCGCCGCCACCACTTCGCATCACCTTTAGGCATAATTTCAGACTACGAAAAATCGATGGCCGCGATCACGATCTGCGGCAAGGCCTGGTCCCAACTTTCCGGCACGTTGTCGAAAGCCAGGCGGAAGGGTTTGGTTTCAGCGGGCGCCAGGCGGCCCTTTACGATGGCCACCCGTTCGCGCAGCACCACCTGCCTGTACTCGTCGTAGAAAACGCAATAGATGACGGCGGAAGCGATCACGCGACTGCCGGTATTGCCCACGTTGCCGGTGATCTCCACGATGGACTGCTTCAGGTAGCTCTCATGCGCCTGCATCTCGACGTTCGAAATGGGCAGAAAGCCATTTTTCACGTACGTCCGGGCATCGCCGGTAAGCGGCGGAGGAGGAGCGGGAGGCTTGCCGGCGGCGCGATTCAGGTAGTAGAAACCGCCCAGCCCCAGCGCCAACGCGAGGACGATGACGATGGCGGCGGGGGAAATGGAAAGCTTCCGCCTTCGCTTGAGTTCGGATTTATTTTCCACCAACGGTCATTTCTCCGATCTTGAGCGTGGGAGCCACCATGGAGCCGCGGAATTCCAGGTCCGACCCGATGGCCTCCAAGCCCATTAGCATTTCCCGCAGGTTACCGGCGATGGTCACTTCCGACACCGCAAACGCCAGCTCGCCGTTACGGATCCAAAGGCCGGCCGCGCCGCGCGAGTAATCGCCGGTGGTGACATTCACGCCCTGGCCGATCAGCTCGGTCACGTAAAAGCCGTCGGCAATCTGCGCGACGATCCGTTCCGGCGATTGGACGCCGTTTTCCACGTAAAAGTTCCCGTGGCCGATGCCGGCGTTACCGGTGAGCCCGCGGGAGGCGTTGCCGGTGGTCTTCATGCCCAGCTTGCGCGCCGCATACGTATTCAGGAGATAGCTCTTCAGCACGCCGCGCTCGATGACCACGGTCCGCCGCGACGGCACCCCCTCATCGTCGAACGGTGAGGATCCGAAAAGGCCCGGCATGGTGGCATCGTCTATGAGCGTCAGACTTTCGCTGGCCACTTTTTGGCCAAGCTTGCCCGCCAGAAACGATTCCTGCCGGTAGATCAGCATTCCGTGAACGGCCTCGAACAGGTTCCCGACCAGGGAGGCGGCTACGCGCGGCTCGAATACCACCGGCACCTTTTGGGTCGGAACCTTCACCGGCTTCAGACGCCGTAGCGCGCGGGCCGCGGCGGTTTTGCCGACCTGCTCGGGCGATTCCAGCCGGTCGAGCGAGCGCGCCGCACTGGACCAGTAGTCGCGCTCCATGGAGTCGCCATCGCGCGCCACCGGAACGGCGGAGATGGAACAGTAACTGGTATCGTAGTCGCCGGCGAAACCGCGGGAGTTGGCAAAGACGTGACGGCCCAGATAGGTTTCAAAGCCGGCGCCCTCGGAATTGAAGATGCGCGGATCGGCGTCCAGAGCGGCGGCCTCGGCCCGCCTGGCGGCATCGATTTTGTAGCTGGTCTCGAGCGCCCCCACCTCCGGCGAGCTTAACTTCAGATCGCCGGCCAGCGACCCCAACTCTTCCGGATCGGGCAGGCCGGCGTGCGGGTCTTCGGTAGTGATGGCGGCCAGCTCGATGGCCGAATCCACCAGCTTCGCAATGCCTTCCCGAGACAAGTCCGACGTGTGGGACGATCCCGTATAGCGTCCGCGCAAAATCCGCAACCCCATGCCGCGCGAGCCGGCTTCCTTCACGCTTTCGATTTCGCGCATGCGGATATTGGCGGAAAACTCGTCGCCTTCCGAAATCGTGCACTCCGCGCCGGTAGCGCCCGCAGCCAACGAAAGCCTGACTACGTCCTGCGCCAGTTCCACCAGATGATTGTGGCCCGCCATATCTCACAGGCTAACATCCCAGCGCTTGGCGCAAGAGCGGTGGCGCGGGCCTCTGGCCCGCAGCGTCGGCTTTCAAGCCGACGTTTGCTTTCCTTCGTAGCGCCGGTGCTCTTTGGTTGCGGCTACGCCGCTGCGTGGGACAGACGATCGTTTTTTGTCGTCTGTCGGGCGGCCACACCCTGGCAAGGCGTGACAGACGACGAAATGCGATCGTCTGTCCCACCGGTGATCCGTCTACCGGCCGCCGGCCAGCATCATTCGATACTGCCGCTCGGCTTCGGGATCGGGTTCCAGCTTGCGCTCCAGGTAAAACGCCATCCAGCGGCGAGCGTCGGCGGTGTCGTGAAGGTACAGGAACAGCTTGGCCATGCCGCGCGCGCAATTCGGTTCGGAGGGCACCACGCGGATGTGTTCGGCGCACTCCTCCGCCATGGCCGGGATCACCTCCGTATTGGCGAGCGGGGCGACGCCCGGCGGTGGTTGGCGCATGAAAACAACCGACACGCCGTCCTTATAGACCAGTTTCCAGACGGTCTGGTTGGGGTTCGCCAGCGCCGCCATGAGCATGTGCGGTTCGCCGGCCGCATATTCGAAAGCGTTGACGACGATGGTTTCGATGCCGTAATCGTCCAGAATCCGCAAGGGCGGCTTGCCGGCGTCGATATTATAGGTCAGCAGGCGGTAATCGCGATAGACGGTCTCATTCAGCAGGCGGCCATCGACGAAGACCAGGTCGTTCGGCCAGAGACGCCACATCAGATAACCGCCATCTTCCAGGTGGTTGTAGATGCGTCCGCCGAGGTGGTGCGCGAGCAGAAAATCGGCAGCGCCGGCGGGGCGCGTGGCCAACTGGGCATGGAACTGGAGGGCCTTGCCTTCCGCGATCCGCACCACCCCAATGGCTAAGATCGCCGCGGCGATGGCGAACTCGGCGGCTGCCGGCAGCGGGCGCGTCTTCCATGGAAAGTAAGTGGCGATCACCACCGGCGCGAACAGGCCGATGAAGACCACATTGCGGATGGCGTAGATGCCGGCCAGGCCGAACAGGGCGAACAGGAGCACGTCGACGAAGCGGGCTTTGCCGCGCGTCCACAGCAAAACCAGCGCGCCGGCCGCCAGCAGCAGCACGAAACCGCCCGGAGGCCAGAGCACGGTGGGCCGCCACTCGGCGATCACCGAGAGCATGTGGCTCTGGCGGAAATAAAGAATGGTGGCGATGGCGTTCCAGCCGTTGGGGTTGGCCAGGGAGGCCAGAATCGTGGCCCCTGCCGCGAGCCACAGGCGGGCTTCGCCGGTGGGAGGCTGGCCGCGCAGGCGCTGGTAGAGCGCTTCGACGCAAAACGCTCCGACCAGGATCCAGCTCATGATGAAACCGCCGTGGAAATTCGCCCAGATGAGCGCCAGCGGAGGCAGCAGCCAGAGCGGACGCCGCGCGTCCAGGATGAGCAGGAACACCGCCGTAAAGAAGATGGTGAAGATGTGCGGCCGGTCGGTAGCGCTCAGGTAGAGCACGGTGGCCGGAGCCAGCGCCGCCGCAATAGACAGGTAGAACCGCCCGGCGCGGCGCCAAACGAGGAGGCCGATGGCGGCGCATGCGGCCATCAGAATCAGCGCGCGGAATAGCACCAGCGCGCCGTAGCCGCCGAGCCGGTAAATCGGATAGAAGACGACTTCGGTCAGCCACTCCTGGGTGAGGTTGAAGTGCCGGACAACCTCCTCGCCGGGATACGCCGGCCCGCGAAGATAGGTGGCGAAACCGAACGGATCGGGCACCGGCAGGCGGTGATGCTCCAGAATGTATTTGCCCAGTTCGAGATGCCACCAGCCGTCGTTGGACTGAAAAGACGCCGAGAAGCAGCTCAGGAGCGCGAAGCCGGTCAGGATCAATACCAGCGGGTGCAGCCAATGAGGCCGAGCAGCGGGGACCGCAGCCGCGGTCGGGCGCTGAACCGCTTGCGCGGCTGCACGGCGAGGGGGGCGTCGCGACATGGGATACGTAATTCTAGCACCGGGCCAAGAATGGCCAAGAATGGGGTTTGGGTTCGAGCCGGGTTCGTTTATCTGATCTGCTCCTTTGTTTTCAATGACTTCTTGGGTTCGCTCGGTGTTAATATGTTGGGTTCGGCTCGCGAGCCCGCAGCACAATGAGCCGATGTTGGCCGGCGAAAAACGCGTGTGTGGCGATGACATCAGCATCCCGCCCACACTTTACAACCAGGACTGGAGGCGGGAAGTGTTAAGTGATTCAGTTTCAGTCAAGAATTGGTTGTGACTGAAGATCCCGGCAGTTCT
Organism: Bryobacteraceae bacterium; assembly: GCA_052148435.1. Classification (GTDB taxonomy): domain Bacteria; phylum Acidobacteriota; class Terriglobia; order Bryobacterales; family Bryobacteraceae; genus JBEKYD01. The sequence goes on along the minus strand of JBKQIF010000015.1, from coordinate 14,527 downwards.
TGCGTCGCGGAAGTCGCGGGAGCACGGGAATCGAAATTACTTTGCGCTCCCCGGACTCGGAATAGATATGATGGCTCCCTTTAACGCGCCGGAGTGACCAGCCGTTCAACTCAATCAACCGGCACATTTCTGGACCGGTGATCGATTTCAAACGGCCACGTCCAGAATCTGAATGTTCGAATCCGGCTCCTGTCCCTGCCCCCGATGCCCTACGGCGGCTGAAACCGGCCGCGGCGCGCCTCGGCGAGGGATGACAGACCACGAAGGGCGATGGTCTGTCCCACCAGAGCGGCGGCCGTGGTAGGCTACCTCTGTGCGCAACCTCAATTCCGATCGTCGCGAATTCTCCCGGGCACTGGTGGGGGGCGCGGCAGGGCTGTCCCTTTCCTGGCCGGTATTCGGGCAGGCTCCGGCCAGCCCGATCGAAGCCACCAAACTGACCGAAAAGCTGGCGCTCATCAGCGGCGACGGCGGCAACGTGGCCGTGCTGATCGGCGACGACGGCCTTTTCATGGTCGATGGCGGCTTTGCGGAGCGCTCGGGCGAGCTGCTGCGGGCGGTTTCGGACCTCGATTCGCACCCCATCCGCCTCCTGTTCAACACCCATTGGCACGTGGATCACGTGGGAGCGAATGTGGCTCTCGGCAAGGCCGGCGTCAAGATCATGGCTAACGAGAATGTGAAGAAATGGCTGAGCCAAAAGGTCACTATGGAGGCGTTCAACCGCACTATCGATCCGCTGCCGCCGGAAGGCTTGCCGACGGTTTCTTTCACCAAGGGCGGCCGCCTGATGTTCGGCAAGACGATTGTGCAGTATACCCACGTGGATCCGGCCCATACCGATAGTGACGCATTTCTGTTCTTTCCCAGCCACAACGCGATTCACACCGGCGACCTGTTTTTCAACGGCTTCTATCCGGTGATCGATTATTCCACCGGAGGCTGGATCGGCGGCATGGTGGCCGGCGCGGACGCGATGCTCAAAGTGGGCGATGCCAGGACGCGGATCATTCCCGGTCACGGTCCACTCGCGTCCAAAGACGATTTGAAAGCCGCGCGCGACATGCTGGAAGCCGTTCACCAACGTCTGGAGCCGTTTTACAAGCAGGGCCGGACGGTGGACGAAGCGATTGCGGCGGCGCCCACCAAGGGTTTCGACGACAAGTGGGGCAAGGGAATGATGGCGCCCGCGGTGTTCACGCGGGTGGCCTATACCAGCATCCAGCGGCACTATTCCGCGGATCGGAATCGGAAGGACTGAACGGGGCTCTGGTACTACCTTTGGTTAACGGTTGAGCGGGTGGAAACCCAGGCAGCGTATACTCTCAAAAGGCGGCGACTTTTATGAGTTTCTTTTCCAAACAGTTCATCGACGTCATCCAGTGGACCGAGCCGGGCGAGGGCATTCTGTCCTACCACTACCCAATGGAGGACAACGAAATCCAGAACGGCGGCAAGCTGACCGTGCGGGACTCGCAGATGGCGGTCTTCATCAACGAAGGGCAGGTGGCCGACGTGTTCGGGCCTGGCCTGTACACGTTGAGCACGCAAACGCTGCCGATTCTGACCTACCTGCGCAACTGGGACAAAGCCTTCAAGTCGCCGTTCAAGTCCGACGTCTTTTACTTCTCCACGCGGCTGCAGACCGACCAGAAGTGGGGCACGGCCACGCCCATCACCATTCGCGACAAGGAATTCGGGGCGGTGCGGATTCGCGCCTACGGCATCTATGCGTACAAGGTTGCCGACCCGAAGGTGTTCTACCAGAAGATCGCCGGCACGGTGGATATGTATCGCACGACGGACCTGGAAGGGCAACTGCGCGACACGATCATCGGACACATGACGGGGGCGTTCGCCAGTTCGAGCGTGAGTTTCCTGGACATGGCGGCCAGCCAGTTGCAATTGGCGGAGACCCTGCTGGCGACGCTCAAGCCGATATTCGCCGGCCTGGGCCTGAGTCTGGAAAGCTTCATAGTGGAGAACGTTTCGCTGCCCGACGAACTGCAGAAGGTGCTGGACCAGCGGATCGGCATGAACATGATCGGCGACATGGGCCGTTACACGCAGTACCAGGTGGCGCAATCGATTCCCATCGCCGCGGGAAATGAAGGCGGCGGTTTTGCGGGCGCGGGGGTGGGGCTGGGCGCCGGCATGATGATGGGCCAGCAGATGATGAACGCCCAGCAGACGATGAATCCGCAGCAGCCATACTCACCTCCGCCTCCTCCGGGCGCTCCGAGTGCTCCGGGGCCCATTCCGCAAGCCGGCCCGCAGGCGCCCGCGGCGGCCGGGGCGGGCACCAAGTTCTGCATCAACTGCGGCCATTCGATTCCGCGCGCGGCGCGTTTCTGCGCCGACTGTGGCAGCGCCCAGCAATAAATGGAAACGTACCGCTGTCCCGGCTGCGCGGGCGACATGCAGTTCGACCCCGCCGCCGGCCTCCTGAAATGCCCCCGTTGCGGGCACACGGAAGCGCCGCCGCAGACCGCGGCCGTGGCTGCCGCGCATTCTCTCGACGAGTTCCTGGCCCAAACCGGCACCGGTCATCTTTCCACCATGAGCCAGCAGGCGCTGCAAGTGAATTGCGAGGGCTGCGGCAGCGTGGTGACCTTTCAGCCGCCGGAGGTAGCGGGCGCCTGTCCCTTCTGCGGCAGCAACATCGTGGCGCAGCCCAAGGCCGCCGACCCGCTGATCGCGCCGGATGGCGTGCTGCCGGCCAAGGTCGGCAAGGCCGATGCCCAGGCCGAAGTGCGCCGATGGATCGAATCGCGCTGGTTCGCTCCGGGCGGCCTGAAGCGGCTGGCCCGCCAGGACAGCGTCTCCGGCGTCTACCTGCCCTTCTGGAGCTACGCCGCCGATACCTTCAGCCAATACACGGGCGAGCGCGGCGAATACTATTGGGATACGGAAACCTACACTGAAACCGACAGCAACGGCAATAGCGTGGAGCGCACCCGCCAGGTGCAGCGCGTCGCCTGGTATCCGGCTGCCGGCCAGGTTTCGCACCGCTTTGCCGACGTGCTGGTGGCCGCCTCCAAAGCCGTAGCGCGCAATAAGCTGGAAGCGCTCGAACCCTGGGACCTGGAGAAGCTCTGCGCCTACGATCCAACTTACCTGGCCGGCTACAAAGCCCAGCGCTACCAGATTGAGCTGGCCCCCGGCTTCGATCATGCCAAGGAGCTGATGGCGCCCACCATTCAGACCGACGTGCGGCGCGACATCGGCGGCGCGCAACAGCAAGTGCTTTCGGTGGAAACCCAGTACCAGAACAGCACCTTCCAGCATCTGCTGCTGCCGGTGTGGATCGGCGCTTATCGCTTCCAGAGCAAGGTTTTCCAGGTGGTGGTGAACGCCCGCACCGGAGAAGTGCAAGGCGAGCGGCCGTATAGCGTCGGCAAGATCGTCCTGCTGGCGATGGCGGTTCTGATCGTCATTATTCTGCTGGCAGTGCTGGGGCGGCACCGGTAGGAGGTCAGCTGTCAGCGTTCAGACTGAGACCCTGTTTCACTCTTATATGGATTTGACATCATATGGAGTATATGCCATATTATAAGGCGTGGGTCATAGAGATTGGCGATGAGTTCGAACCGGAGTTCTTTGCGTTACAGGAAGAAGTGCGGACGGAGATTCTGGCGTTGACAAGGCCCGGCTGAGAAAGGAAAGTCGATAATCATGCCGACGAATGTGGACGACATAGTCAGGAAACTGAGCCGCGCCCAGCGCAAGAAGGTTGAGACCCGCGCCGCCGAACTGATCGCCGAGGAAATGACCTTGCGCGAACTGCGGCACGCACGCAAGCTCACGCAGGTCAGGATGGCCAAGAAGCTTGGCATCACACAGGACAGCGTTTCGCGCCTCGAAAAGCGGAGCGATCTCTTGCTGTCCACGCTCCGGAAGACCGTGGAGGCCATGGGAGGGAATCTGTCGCTCGTGGCCGAGTTCCCCGACCGTGAGCCGGTCGTACTGACCGGCATCGCGGAGGACGGTTCGAGGTCGAAGCCCACGGGCCGAAGACACGCGACCGCTTGAAGTTGGAAGATCGAGAGATGAAGTCCTGCGTGTACTTAGAGACAACCGTTCCCAGCTATCTGACCTCGCGGCCGAGCCGGGACCTGATCATTGCAGGCCGCCAAGCGCTCACAAGAGAGTGGTGGGAAAGGCGGAGGGACACTTTCCAGCTTTATATCTCGCAACTCGTCGTTGACGAAGCAAGCGCGGGAGACCCCACCGCAGCGCGGGAACGGCTGAAGGCGGTACAGGATCTTCAACTGCTGGACATCACGCCTGAGGTTGCGGAATTGGCGTCCAGCATTCTGGCCTCCGGCAGAATCCCTCGCAAGGCAGCTACCGACGCCGCGCACATCGCGATCGCCGCCGTGCACGGGATGGATTTCCTGGTAACCTGGAATTGCGTGCACATTGCCAATGCAACGATTGCCAAGGCACTTGCCTTGATCTGCCGGGAGCATGGATGTGAATGCCCGGTCATCTGCACACCGGAAGCACTAATGGGAGAGTAGCTCATGCCGAGGGATCCCATCGTCGACGAAGTCCGGCGCGTTCGCGAGGACGAAGCCGCCAAGTACGGTTTCGACGTCAAGGCAATCCTCGCCGCATCGAGAAGGCGGCAGCGACGCTCCAAACGCAAGGTTGTATCGCTGGTGCCCAAGGAGAAGCTGACCGCCTGACGCAATGGACGAAGCTATGAGCCGCGATTTCATCGCCATAGCCGACGGCGACCAGTAAAAAAAGCAACTCTGGGCGAGCCTCCTCAACGATGTTGCATCGTCCCTCGATCCCGGCGAACGGTACTGCGCGGTCCCGAGCATTGAGGGCTCAAACTACAAGCCCCGCGACAAGCGGTCTGTTGCGGTCATCGGACGTGCCCCAAACGGGGGGCCATTCGACTTCACAAGGGAGGAAATTGATGGCCGCGGCAGGCAGGACGATCTCGTGAACCGAATTGTCAACGTGCACGTTTGCACCACCGACAAGAGGATGATTATCCCCCTGCCCGAGTGTGAGTGTGGGCCCATGCACTGGGTTAGGCACCCTTACTGGTACCGCGGTCGCAGGACGAGTAACGACAAGCTGGGAAAATTTTGGCGCAGTGTCGCTGACGTCGTACAAGGGCTTGGACCGGGTGGGAACGACAAGTGGGAGGAGACGATAGCCTGGACGAACTTATACCCGGTCAGCTACGCATGCGGTGGGAATCCGGGCACTAAGCTCGAAAGGGCCCAGTTTGCAGGATCTGCCAAGCTGCTTGCCCTTGCCCTGCGGGCTTGGAAGCCGTGCGCCGCGCTTTTCGTCACCGAGATCGACCGACCAGAGGATTTGGGAGATCTAGAATGGTCAAGACCATTTCACGAGAAGTTGGGAGTTACAGATATCAGCCCCACCGGGGAGTGGCCCGTGCTTGCGACGAGCAAGGTGTCGGCGGCGGGTCCAGACGCTAGCGCGCTTTTTGTCGTCCGCCCCGACGCGCCCCGGGTGAGCCGCGCCGACGACTGGGCTCGCGGGGTAATAAAGGCGGCGAGAGAATTGGGCTGTTTCTCGAAGTAGCGCAACCCAACGTCCTTACGCGCCGCCGTCAGGCGTCCAGTTTTCGCCCTCCCTCCCACCCAAACCCATACCGAAACCCATTCTCCGCAATCCCCTTCAACTCCCCTTCGCTGAACCCGAACCGCTCGGCAGCCAGCTTGTATTCCCCGGTCAGCGTGCAGCGGAACATCGCCGGATCGTCGGTGGCCAGCACGATGGGGACGCCGGCGTCGTACAGGCGGCGGATGGGATGATCTTCCAGGCGCGCTACCACCCCAGTCACCACATTGCTCGTCAGGCAGATTTCGAGCGGGATGTCGCGATCGCGGAGGTGCGCCAGCAAGCGTTCGTCCTGGACTGCGGCGATGCCGTGGCCGATACGCTCGGCGCCTAATTTCAGGGCTGCCCAGATGGATTCCGGGCCCATGCTTTCGCCGGCGTGAGCGGTCAGGCGCAGACCGGCTTCGCGGGCATAGGAGAACATATCGTCGAACCATTCGGCCGGTCCGCGGGCTTCGCTGCCGCCGATGCCGATGGCCACCACGCCGCGATGGCGGCGCTCGGCGGCCCAGCCGGCCACGGTCATGGCCGCTTCCGGGCCAAACTGGCGCACGGCGTCCAGAATCCACCGCACCTTCACCGGCGAATCGGCCGCAGCGTCCGCGATGGCATCGAAGATCGGCGCAAACGCTTGCTGCTTCCACAAGACCACGCCGGCGGCAAGCGTGATCTCGGCGTATTGCACGTTCTGTGCGGCCAGCCGTTCCAGCAGCCGGCGGGTGACCAGGGCATAATCGGCGGGCGTGCGCAGCAATTTGCTCACCGCGCCGAAGGCTTTCAGAAAGGCGTCGAAATCGGCGTACTGGTAGAGCGCGCGAAAGGCGGAAATGTCGGTGGCCGGATCGAGCTCGTGGAGGGTTTCGGGCTCGACCGAGCCTTCCAGGTGCAAATGCAGTTCCGTTTTAGGCCACGCGCGGGCAAAATCGTCCATACTTGTCTATTAGGCTCTCATGACTGCTGCAGAGATTGAATCGATAGCCGGCGGGTACCACGGCGATGCCTTTCGGATTCTGGGTCCGCACATGGTTCGTGCGAAGAACGACCTGCCCAGGTGGGAAGTGCGGGCATTCCTGCCCCAGGCGGAAGCGGCCTGGGTGGCCCTGGACGGCCGGCGCTGCCCCCTGGCGCGGAAACACGCACGAGGCTTCTATGCGGGGCTGCTCGACGGAGAGCCCCGGCGGTATACGCTGATCGCGCGGCTGGCGGACGGGCGCGAAGTCGAAATGGAAGACCCCTATCGTTTCGGCCCGCAGATTTCCGATACGGATCTGTATCTGTACGGGGAGGGCACGCTGCACGAAGCCTACCTCACGCTGGGCGCGCACCTGGCGGAAGTGGACGGAGTGCGCGGCGTGCGCTTCGCGGTATGGGCGCCCAATGCCCTGGTCGTGACCCTGGTGGGCGAATTCAACGATTGGGACAGCCGGCGGCATCCCATGCGGCGTCGCAATAACGGCGTCTGGGAGCTGTTCGTTCCCGGGCTGGGCGAGGGCAACACCTACAAGTATTACATTCGCTCGCGCCTTGCCGGCTACCAGCAGATGAAAGCCGACCCCTTTGCCTTCGCTTGCGAAACGCCGCCTAAATCGGCGTCGGTGGTCTGGGACACGAGCAAGCACCAGTGGAACGATGCCCAGTGGATGGAAGCGCGGACCAAGGTCGATCTGCTCAAGTCGCCGGTGAGCGCCTACGAAGTTCACATCGAAAGCTGGCTGCGGACGCCGCGCGGCGAATCGCTCTCCTACCGGGAGTTGGCGGTGCAGTTAGTGGAGTACGTGAAGCGGATGGGCTATACGCACATCGAGTTTCTGCCCATCATGGAGTACCCGTTTTCCGGTTCCTGGGGCTACCAGGTGATCGGCTACTTCGCGCCTACCTCGCGCTTCGGCACGCCGGACGATTTCAAGTTCCTGGTGGACGCCTGCCACCAGGCGGACATCGGGGTAATTGTGGACTGGGTGCCGGGGCACTTTCCCAAGGACGCGCACGGCCTGGCGTTCTTCGATGGCACCGCGCTTTACGAGCACGCCGATCCGCGCAAGGGCGAGCAACCCGACTGGGGCACCAAGATCTTCAACTACGGCCGCAACGAAGTCCGCTCCTTCCTGATTTCCAACGCGCTGTTCTGGCTGAAGGAGTATCACATCGACGGCCTGAGGGTGGACGCGGTGGCTTCCATGTTGTACCTGGATTACTCGCGCGAGGCCGGAGAGTGGATTCCCAACCAGTACGGCGGCAACGAGAACCTGGAAGCGATCGACTTTTTGCGGCGCTTCAACGAGGTGGCGCACAACGTGCCCGGGGCCTTCACCGCGGCCGAGGAGTCCACGGCGTTCCCGGGCGTCTCGAAGCCGGTCTACCTGAACGGGCTGGGCTTCACCATGAAGTGGAACATGGGCTGGATGCACGACATGCTGGACTACTTCCACCAGGATCCGGTGTACCGCAAGTATCACCACAATGCCATTACCTTCAGCCTGCTGTACGCCTTCACCGAGAATTTCGTGCTGCCGATCTCGCACGACGAAGTAGTGCACGGCAAGGGCTCGCTGCTGGGCAAAATGCCGGGCGACGAATGGCGCCAGTTCGCCAACGTGCGCGCCTTCCTGGCTTATATGTGGGCCCATCCAGGCAAGAAGCTGTTGTTCATGGGCCAGGATATCGGCCAGCGCGAGGAGTGGAATCACGACGTCGGCGTCCGCTGGGACGTGCTGGAATTCGCCTTTCACGCCAAGCTGCAGGCGTTGGTGCGCGAGTTGAACCGACTGTATCGCGCCAGCCCGGCGCTGTACCAGGTGGATTTCCACCATAGCGGCTTCGAATGGGTGGATTTTCACGATTGGGAAAATTCGGTGATCGCTTTTCTGCGGCGCGCCGAAGACCCCAAGGATTTTCTCTTGTTCTGCTGCAACTTCACTCCCGTGGAGCGCAAACTATACGAGTTCGGAGTCCCGGAAGCGGGCTTCTACGAAGAAATTCTGAACACCGATTCCGAGCTTTTCGGGGGTTCGAACCTGGGCAACGGGGGGCTGGTATCTTCGCGGCCGATCGCCCGCCACAACCGCCCCAACAGCATTTCCATCACGCTGCCGCCGCTGGCGGTGGTAGCGTTCCGCAAACGGTAAGATCGAAAATGCGCGGCTACGACGTCCTGATCGTGGGAGGCGGGCACAACGGCCTGGTGACGGCGGCGTACCTGGCCCGCGCCGGCCGCAAGGTGCTGGTGCTGGAGCGCCGCGAAATGGTGGGCGGTTGCGCCGTCACCGAAGAAGTCTGGCCGGGCTACCGCGTTTCCACCGGCGCTTATCTTACCAGCCTGCTGCAGGAGCGGATCGTGCGCGAGCTCGATCTGGAAAGCCATGGCTACCAGGTGGATGCCAAGGATCCGGCATTTTTCTCCGCCTTTCCGGACGGGCGGCATTTCTTCATGTGGCAGGACCGCGCCCGCACGCTGGAAGAGATCCGCAAGTTTTCCGCTCACGATGCCGAGGTTTTTCCCGCCTATGAAGAGTTAATCGAGCGGCTGGCAAGCTTCGTGGAAGGCCTGCTGCTCACGGCCCCTCCCCAATTCCCGCCCCGCGGCGCCAGAGATTTCCTGGATTACCTGAAGCTGGCGGCGAAGTTGCGGGGGATGGCGGCGCGCGATCTGGCGGCGCTGGTGAAAATCTTCACCCAATCGGCCGCCGAGTTCCTGGACGAGTGGTTCAAGTCCAAGCAGGTGAAAGTCACGCTGGCCACGGATGGCGTGATCGGCGCCAATGGAGGGCCGCGATCGCCCGGCACGGCCTACATCCTGCTGCACCATTGCATGGGCGGCGTGGCCGGCCATCGCGGCTTATGGGGATTCGTGCGTGGCGGCATGGGCGCCCTATCGGAGGCCATCGCCTCGGCCGCGCGCGCCGCCGGGGCCGAAATTCGCGTCAACGCCGAGGTGGCCAGGCTGCTGGTGCGGGAAGGCCGGGCCGCGGGAGTGGTACTCGAAGACGGCGAGGAAATCGGCGCGCCCGCGGTGGCGAGCAATCTCGACCCCAAGCGGACTTTCCTGAGCCTGGTGGAAGAGCGCGATCTCAATCCGGAATTCCTGGCCGCGATCCGCAACTTTCGCAGCGAAGGCACCAGCGCCAAAATCAACCTGGCGCTGAACGGCCTGCCCCAATTCAAAGCCCACCCCGGCGCGCACGGCCCGCACCACCGCGCCACCATGCACATCTGTCCGGATATCGACTACGTGGAGCGCGCCTGGGACGACGCCAAGTACGGCCGCCCTTCGGCGCGCCCGCTGCTGGAACTGACCATCCCCACCATGTACGATCCGTCGCTCGCCCCCGCCGGCAAACACATCATGGGCATCTTCCTGCAGTACGCTCCCTACACCCTGCGCGAGGGCACCTGGGACGAGTGGCGCGAGCCCTTCGCCGACCGCGTCATCTCGCTCGTGGAAGAGTACATCCCCAATATCCGCTCCATCGTGGACCATCGGCAGGTGCTGACGCCGCTCGACCTGGAACGCCGCTTCGGCATTACCGGGGGCAATATCTTCCATGGAGAAATGAGCCTGGACCAGATGTTCTCCATGCGCCCGGTGGCCGGCTGGGCCCGCTACCGGACGCCTATTCCCGGCCTCTGTCTGTGCGGCTCCGGCGCGCACCCCGGCGGCGGCGTGATGGGCGCGCCGGGATATAACTGCGCCAAGGCGATGCTGTAGGGCGAGGAGCGCGGCAGAAGCGAAGGATGACCTGGCCCGATTTGGATGAGCTTAACGCTAAGAGCTTCGACGCGGTACCCAGGAGTGCGTGCGCCACGGCGGCAACCGTGAGGTTAATTTTGCGCTGTTCCTAAGTGGCGCGGGCTTTACGCCTCGAAGCGCAGGCAGGCGCGGCCCAGATAGATTTCGTCACCGGGGCGGAGGCGCTCACCGCGGCGGTTGCCGGGGGGAACTTCGATAGAGCGGCCGTCGCGGAAAACGCGGGTGCCGAATTCGCTGCCGTCGTCGGCCAGGCGATACTGGCCGTCTTCGCGGCGGATGTGGGCGTGCTGGCGCGAGACCGTGCCGTTGGCCTGGTGAGCGTTCTCTTCGAAAACTACATCGTTGCGGCGCACCACGCGCTGTTCGCTATCGGTGAGCTCACTCAAGCGGCCGATGTTGGTGCAAGGCTTATCGAGAACGTACTCGTCGCAGGCGGCCTTGCCCTTCACCACGACCAGGCGGCCGATGGGCGTCTCGGCGGCGGCCCTGGCGGGCTCGCGTTGGTAGTCGATGAAGAACGGCCGATCGCCGGCGGCGGAAGTCAGAATCTCGACCGCGAAGGCGCGCGGGATCTGGCAGCCGGCGCCCTCTAGAGCCTCGCGGATGTCGTTTTCCAGGCGCCGGTCTTCGCCGAAGGCCGCCGCCAGCAGATTGCGCCGCGCCTGGTCGGCGGCAACCAGGGTCACTTTGACGCGTGGAAACGGAAACACGCGCCGGCCGTGCGCCAGCACCTGCACCTGCTCTTCGACGGATTCCAGCAGGGCATGGTGCAGGGTGACCAAGTCGCCCGATTCGGCCTGCCCGAAGAGACGCTCGGTCGCGCTTCGAAAGCCGCGCTCGATGGTTTTTTCAATTTCCGAAAACAGGTTCATGGATGAATCAGCCCCAGTTTGACGGCTGCATTGACGATTTCGGCCGCGGCGGGAGCGGCCGCGGTGCCGCCGTACACTCCATTTTCCACCAGAACGGAAAACGCGATTTTGCGCTGCGTTTCCCCCGGCGCCGTTCCCCCGTACGGGGCGAAGCCGATGAACCAGGCGTGCGAAGGAGCATCGGCGAGTTCCGCCGTGCCGGTCTTGCCGGCGATGGGGACCGTGGCGCCGGCGGCGCGCCGGCCGGTTCCGGAGGTCACCACCTCGCGCAGGAATCGCGCCAGAGTCTGAGCGGCATCGGCGCTGAGCGCGGTCTTGGGCGCATCGGTGCGAAGGTTGGTTTCATCGGTGATCCAGCGGCCTTGCGGCATGGCGCCGCCGGCGGCCACGGTTGCCGCCACGCGCGCCAGTTGGAACGGCGACGCCACCACCTGTCCCTGTCCGTACGCCGATTGCGGCAGCGACTTCTTCAACTGCGCGGCGGTGTTGGGCGCGCCGGTGGCGATACCGAGGATGCCGGCTGCGTCGAAGAGCGCGTCGGCGCCCACGTCGTAGGCTCCGAGCTGGGCGAAGTAGGCGTTGCAGGAGACCACGATGCCGCGTTCCAGGTCGAGCGTGCCGTGCGGCGACTGATCCTGGACGTCGTCGCGGATGGGGCGCTTCGAACCCTTTATATAGTTGCCGACGCGGCCGTCCGGCAGGCGGATGCACTGATAGGTTTTGTGAATCAGCGAGGGATCTTTGCGCAGCGCCGCCATGGCCGTCACCACTTTGAATGTCGAGCCGGGCGGATAAAGGCCGAAACGGGCGCGGTCGAGATACGGATTGGCTTCCGGATTCGACGCCGCATTCGCCTGGTTGGCCGGGCCCTGGCCGGGAGCGAGCGGCAGGCTCACCGCGGCGAGTAAATCTCCATTGGCGGGATCGAGCACCACGGCGGCGCCCTTCTGCTGGCCGGACGTTTCGAGCGCGTGGCGGAGGATGGCGGCAACACGGACCTCGAAGCGCGCGTCGACGGAGGCGTGCACATCGCGCGGGCGGTCGAGCACGCGGCGCACGGCCGGGTCCTGCGGATCGAAGTGATGGCGGATGAGCGGCACCAACTCGCGATAGTCGTAGCGGATGACGCGCTCCATGGCGCCCGAGGGTTCCTTCACGTCCACCACGGTGGGACGGTCGTCGAAACCGCGCAGGCGGCGGGCCTGATCGCGCTCGATGAAGGCGGTGTTGGAGGCGGCCCAGCGGATGCGCGTGCGAAGGTCGCCGAGCAGGTCGAACAGCAGGCCGCCGAAAGGATAATGGCGAAATTCGGTGCGGGAACAAGCGGCGTCGATATCGATGCCCAGCTCGCGATACTCGGCGCGGTGCTTTTCGAGTTCGTTCCAATCGCTGGTGGCCAGAGGCAAGCCGTTGCGGTCGTAAATCGAGCCTTTGGGAATGCGCTCGATCGCGTCTTGGAAGCGGGGATTGTACTGGAAGCGGCGCATGCCATCGGCCTGCAAAACCAGCGTGCCGTGGCCCATGATGGGGCCGGATTCGGCCACCTGCACATAGGCGGCCTTGGCGACGACGGCGGCGAATGCGACGGCGAATACCGCCGCCAGGCGCTTGGCGGGAACGCGAAAGGCAACCCTGGGTTCCCGGCCGCCGCGGGCGGAGATGGCCAGCAGAATTCCGACCACCACGAAATTGGCGAGCATGGCGGTGCGGCCGTAGCTGAGGAACGGGGTCACCACGCCCGAGAGCGGCGCCACGCCCAAGGCGCCGGCGGCGATGAGCAGCAGCTCCAGGGCCGTGGCGGCGGCGAGGCCGGCGGCCAGAAAGAACTCGTAATCGGAACGGGCCCGCAAGCCGATGCGGAGCGCCCGCCAGACGAGGAACGCGTACAGCGCGAACACGGCGGCGACGCCGCAGAAGCCCATCTCTTCGCCCAGGGCGGAAAGAATCAGATCGGTGTGGGCGGCCGGGACCAGTTGTGGGTCGCCCATGCCCAGGCCCATGCCGGAAACGCCGCCGGTGGCAAAAGCCCAGAGCGAGTGCGCCAGTTGATCGCCGCCATGAACCAGATTGTCCCAGGGCGAAAGCCACATGGAGACGCGCTCGCCGACGGTATGCGGCACGCCCAGGTAAAAGCCGGCCACGAATCCGCACACCACCAGCGCCAGGCCGATGGCGGGCACCAGGGCGCTGGCGCGGGCTACGCCGTAGAGCGAAAGAAACAGGCAGGCGAACACCAACGCCGGCCCCATGTCTCTCTGCAGGAAGAAAAAGACGATGGAAAGCGCGACGCACACGGCAACCGGCAGGGTGGCCTCTAGCGGCGGAATCGCGATGCGGCTGGTGAGCGCGGCCAGCTTGGGGCGGGTTTCACGCGCGTGGCGCAGCAGGTCCCAGCGGTGCGCAAAATAACCGGCCAGGAAAAACACCAGCAACAAGCGAATGATTTCGACCGGCTGAAAGCCCAGCAGATTCACCTTGGCGTCGCTCGAGCCCGGGCCGCGGCCGAAAGCGATCAGCAGGGCGGAGAGGGTGAAGCTCGCGATCAGCGGGACAAAGCTCAACCGTCCCATCAGGCGCTCGTAATCGAGCAGCGCGGCGGCGGCCATGAGCAGCGCTCCCATGGCCGCGCCCTGGGCGAAATCGGCGAACAGCAAAGTGTCGCGCACCGGGTCGCGCAGCGACAGCATCAGGATCAACCCGGTTCCCGAGAGCAGCACCACCACGGGCAGCAGGGATTCGTCGCCGGCGAATCCGCGCAGGCTCCAGAAGATGTTCACCAGCAGGAATACCGCGAAGAAAACCGCGATCCATTCCCGAAACCTGGCGCGGAGTTCGGCCGGAGTGCGGACCACGAACAACGGTTTGAGCAGGTGAAACTGGTCGGCTGAAACCAGCGGGCGGATGCGGCCCACGTTGGGGAGATCGCCCGAAGCGTCGTAGATCCGGCGCGCCAGCTCAGTGCGCAGGCGGCCATCGGCGACGATAGTCAACGCGGGCAGCAGGTCTTCGCGGGCCGAGAGGTCGTTCAGATCGACGATGCGATGGGCGGCGAGGTCCTGGCCGATCGCCGCGAGGCCCGCCGTCTTGGCGGTCCAAACCAGGTAGAGCCCGGCGGCGACCAGGGCGCAGGCGGCGAAAGTCCAGGCGAGTTCCCGCACGCGCCAGCGCAGCGCAGGGGCGCCTCGCCGCAATTGGGGCCGGTCGGCGGCGGTACTGCGGGTGATGGCCATGGTCAGTGAGTTTCTTCGGGCAACCGCTCCCTCGCGGTCGCGGCTCGGAAATGCGCGAGTCCGAGCCGCGA
>JBKQIF010000014.1:0-10738 GCA_052148435.1 Bryobacteraceae bacterium | reverse complement strand
CGTCAGGGCTCTGGTATTGCATCCACTTCAGGGCGTTCTGAGCTGCCCCTTCGAGGAAATCCAGCTCGTTTGCCGATTTCCTGTACAATGCCAGGCCCAAGAGGAACAGCGGCGTCGTATCGCTGGAGCCACGGTCAACAGGATCGTGCGCGAGTGATGGGACCAGGCCGCGCGGCGTCTGATTGGTTGCCAGCGCCACCAGTGTGCGTCGTAGCGCGTCCGCAAGCTCCTCGTTGCCGGTGACCAGAAAGCCCAGGGCTGAAATCATGAGGTCCCGCGTGTAAGGTTCCGGGTATCCCCACCCGGCGGTTCGTGGCAACCCTTGAAACGGCCCGCGCGCGTTAGAGAGCAGGACACGGAGGGCCGCCTCTTTGGCCTGGTCAATGGAGGCAATCGGCTTTTCGTCCATAAATATGGCCACCTCGATGGCGTGCGGCGCCAGATCGACGAGGACTCGCACTCGCCGCGTTGCTCTCTACTGAATTCCCAATCGGTCGGACACGATCTTCAGGAAACGTCTGGCCACCTGGCGATAATCGAACAACTCGACCGCGCGTTTTCGGCCCGCTTCGCCCATCCTCCGCCGCAGACCGCTGTCCTCCATGAGTGTCAGGAGGTACCTGGCGATGTCGGGCACGCTGGCCCGGAACTCCGCTGTCCGAGGGCTTGGAAACACTATGCGATGGCTAGCGTCTATTCCGTGGCCTTCCCCGAATACCGCCTCACTGATCTTCCTCTCCTCGGCTACTTCCGCCAGGAATGCCGTTTCACCGTGGACCATCGTGTCCAAAAACGCCATCGCGCGAATCGCGATCACCGGCTTTGCGCAAGCGTTAGCCTCCACCTGAATCATACCGAAACCTTCCAGCCGCGACGGTGCAGCGTAGATATCGCAGGCGGCCAGCAAGTACGGCATGAAATTCTGCGAGACCACGTTGGTGGAGAAGACGATCTTCTTGTCAATGCCCAAGTCCGCCGCCAGTTGGAGGTCGATCAGGTTCTGTTGGACCGTGCGCGGCTGAGGCCAGACCTTGCAGACATACCTCCAGCCGGGAGCCTCGGCGTCGACCAGCGCCAGCGCCCGCATGACCTCCTGGGCGCCCTTGGACGCCGCGTCGCCGCCGACGGTCAGGATCATGATCCGCTCGTCGGACACTCCCAAAGCCTCGCGGATGGATCGGATTTTCAGGTCGTCGCGGCTGTGCGGCGTGAAGCGGTCCGTGTCGCAACCTACCGGCAGCACCTCGATATTGTCTCCCCTGATGCCGTCCCTGATATACGTCTCCTTCACCCAGTTGGAAGTGACCAGGATCAGCGGCAGAGCGTTCAACACCTGTTGGTGTGCCGCGACATACCCATCGGCCAGGAGCCACGGCACGGTCTTCATGCCAAACTGTTGCGGGTGCAGGACCAGGTGTGGAACATGGCCCCAGAACCCAATCCCAACCACCACGTCCGGCTGGAACCACCGGTAATACCATTCCTTTTCCTGGGGCGATTCGAAATGCACCGGGTAGACGTCGACGCCGATCTCGGCGAGGCCCCTGCAGAACAACTGGCCCTGCGTCGCCAGGCCGGCCGCCGATGGCGGGTATTCGGTAAGCACAAGCACTTTCACGATTGCGGCTCCCTGGGTGTTGTACGCTTTACCGCCTCTTGCGGCGAGTCAAAGCACCAGAACCCTTCTTCTCTCGGAGTGGTTTGCGCTTCCCAACTGCCGGCCCCGAACCCGTAAAGATCCGTAATCAGCCGGCGTTTTTCGAGCCAGACATCGTCCGTCAACACGTCCCGCCGATCCGCATCGTCGCGAACCCGAGGGAAGTACGCCCGGCCCCCGTCTTCGTAAGCAAACAACCACAATCGCCCGGTGTCGATGTTGCCCGACCGCCAAAGCGCAACCACGCCGTGGCAGCACTCCGAATGCCGGCGATGCCGCGTGTACTCGCCCATTGGGCCGTGGGTCAAAATCAGGCTGTAGCTGGTTCCAGCCAGCAGCCTCGCGGTGGTTTCTTGAACCTGCCCGGCCGGCAGCGGCGCCTGGTCCGGTCCATCGTCGAGATCGGCCATGTCACCCTCCGCCCCCAGTCGCCGCAAGACCCGGCGGAACCTTGGCGCGCGGTCCGGATCCGCCGCTCTGCACAAGGTCAGGATGCGCCAAAGAAACTCGGGATGGGTCAGTATGTAGCCGCCACACCAGAGCGTCTCGTCGTCCGGATGGGCGACGACGACAGCCGCCCGCGGCCGCGGGTCCGATCTTAACTCATCGAGAGGCATGGGAAGATTGTTCTCTAATCAGGAAGTTTCGCTTTATGCGACACGGTGGCTCTAGGGAGTGTTCGCGGTCTGGCGCGGCGTCTCTTTGGACGTGATCTGCGATGCCGCGGGAAGCTGCGTCACGTCCCATCCGCCTCCAAGGGCCTGGATCAACTGAACCGCCGCTGCCATCTCGCTCACGCGCAGAGTCAACTGGGTCTGCCGATCGCTCAACAGAATATTCTGCGCAACGATCACGTCAAGGTAGGGATCGAGACCGGTCTGGTACCGCGCCGTGGCGATGTCGACGTATCGCTCGGCCGCGTGCACCGCCGCATCCTGCTTGGCGATCTGCTGCGATGTCACACGGAGCGTCGCAATGTAGTCCTCCACCTGTTGAAACGCCGTCAGCACGGTCTGCCTGTAAGCGGCGACGTCGGCATTATAAGTCGCGGTGTACTGAGCCACCGCCGCTCGGCGCAGACCGGCGTCGAAGATCGTCTCGGAGGCCGAAGCCCCGAGCGACCAGACCAGCGCCGGAAGCGAAAACAACTTCGCGATGGTAGACGACTGAAGCCCGCCGCTCCCCGTGAGGCTTACCGTCGGGTAGTACGCCGCCTTCTGGACACCGATGATCGCATTTGCCTCGGCCATGGTTCGTTCCGCCGCGGCGATATCCGGGCGCCGCTCGAGCAGTTGGGAAGGAACGCCGACAGGGATCGCGGGAATCGGCGTCGTCAGGTTTTTCACGGGCATCGAAAAGCTTGAAGCGGGCCTCCCAATCAGCGTTGCCATGGCATGTTCGTACAAGGCGCGGTTGGTGGCAATGCCGATTCCCGCGGCTTCCGCGTTCGCGAGCGTTACCTCTGCCTGAGCGACGGCCTCCGGGCTGTCGATCCCGGTTTCCACCAGAGCGCGCGTCAGCTCGAGCGACTGCCGGTCGGCCTCGATGGTGCGGTTATACAAATCCTGGAGCGCATCTTGCCCGCGGAGTTCGAAGTAATACTCCGCCAGGGCGGCCTGTTCCGTCAGGCGCTCGTTTTCGAGGTCCGCGGCGCTCACCTGGGCGGCGTACCTGAATTCGCTGACCGTGTTGCG
This sequence comes from Bryobacteraceae bacterium, assembly GCA_052148435.1. Classification (GTDB taxonomy): domain Bacteria; phylum Acidobacteriota; class Terriglobia; order Bryobacterales; family Bryobacteraceae; genus JBEKYD01. Next base: position 7,387 of record JBKQIF010000014.1, on the reverse strand, counting down.
GATGCGGCCCCATAGGTCCGGCTCCCACGACACATCGAACGGCAGGGAAAAATCACTAAAGGTGGTGCGTCCGCTCGTCGACGGGGCGGCCGTCGTCCCGCCAGTCCCTTTTCCGGCGCCTGCGGCCGCCGCGCCCGCTCCGGTCCTGGTGTACGCAGGGTTCACCATCACGGTGGGGAAGTAGCCCGCATGGGCCTCACGCACCTGCGCACGGGCCGCCATGAAGTTCTGAAAGTATTGCGCAATGTTCTGATTATCGATGTTCAACCGATCTTCGAGCGCGTTGAGTTCGGGCTCCTTGAAGATCTCCCACCACTTTCCCTTGAGGGCCGCGTCCTGCGGCTGCGCGGCCTGCCATGTGCCCGGCGGCGCGGCGCTGTACGCCGCTGGAGACGCCTCCTTGAAAGCCGGCGGAGTGGGAGTGACGGGCGCGGCATATCTGGGGCCAACATTGCACCCGCTCAGTAGAGAGATCCAGATCGCCGCGGCACAGGCCGCGCTACCGGCTCTTCTACGCTTTTCAGTCGGACTGGGCGGCTTCTCGGTCATAGATCCTATCCACTTAAACCGCGGCGCTGGGGGCCGGACCGGCCCCATGGCCAAGCATGTCGTGCTGCTTTCCCAGCATCCGCAGCCGCAGCCGATCGAATGCCAGGTAGAGCACCGGCGTCGTATAGAACGTGAGCAACTGACTCAAGATTAGCCCTCCCACAATCGTGATGCCAAGGGGCCGGCGGAGCTCAAACCCCATACCCGTCCCGAGCGCCAACGGCAGAGCTCCCAATAACGCAGCCATCGTGGTCATCAGGATCGGGCGGAAGCGCAACATGCACGCTTCGAAAATCGCGTCGGCCGTGCTCTTTCCATCCTGGCGCTCCGCCTGAAGAGCGAAATCGATCATCATGATGGCGTTCTTTTTTACGATCCCGATCAGCAGCACGATGCCGATGATGGAAATGACGTTCAGATCCACCTTAAAGAGCATCAGTGCGAGCATGGCGCCTACGCTCGCCGACGGCAAAGTGGAGATGATCGTCAGTGGATGGACCAGGCTCTCATACAAAATACCGAGAACGATGTACACCGCCAGCAGCGCCGTCAGAATCAGCACGGGCTCGGTGCTCAGGGACTGCTGGTACGCCAGCAGCGTGCCTGCAAAAAACCCTTGAATCGTGGAAGGCTTGCCAAGCCGCTTTTGAAGCTCGCCGATGCTCGATGTGGCGTCGCTCAAAGACAAGTTCGGGGCGAGGTTAAACGACACGGTGACGGAAGGGAATAAGCCGGTGTGGTTGACGGCTAGCGGGATGGTGTTGGACTGGCCCCTGGCCACCGCGAGCAGCGGAATGCTACCGCCGCTGGACGCCGGGAGGTAGATGTCTCTCAGCCCTTCCGGGCTTTGCCCATACTGGGGAGCGACTTCCAGCACGACGTAATATTGATTCAACTGCGTGTAGATGATCGACACTTCCGATTGGCCGAATGCGCCGTATAACTCCGAGTCCAGCGACTGCACGGTAAGTCCGAGCTTTGCCGCCGTGACCCGATCGTAGGTCATCAGCTCATCGAGGCCGCCATTCTGCTGGTCCGAACTCACGTCCTGGAGACCGGGCAGGCCCTTCATTGCGCTCAGTAGCGTCGGTCCCCACTTGGAAAGCTCCTGTATATTGTCGGATTGGCTCGTGTACTGGTACATCGCATTACTGGACCGGCCGCCGATGCGCAGATCCTGCACGGCTTGAAGGAAGGCGGAAGCCACCGGCAGACGGTTCAATTGGGGGCGCAGGCGGTTGATGATCTGGGCGGCACCGACGTTCCGCCGCGCCGCCAGTGGCTTGAGCGCAACATAGAGGGAGCCGGTGTTGGTGGCCCCATTGCCGCCGGTAAACGCGATCACATTCGCGACGGCGGGATCGCTCTTAATCACGGCGCCGATCCGCTGAATGGAGTCGTTCATCGCCGGGAAGGACGAATCCTGCGGCCCTCGCACCGCGCCGGTGATCGCTCCGGTGTCCTCCTGCGGGAAAAAGCCCTTGGGTATCTTGACGATGAGCACCCCATTGAGCGCAATGGTGAGGAAGAGTACGACGAGGGTGGGAGCCGGATGGCGAAGCACCCACCGCAGGCTGCCGCGATACAACGACAGCACCCAGTCGAAAAACCTTTCGCTGGCGGTGAAAATACGGCCGTGTTTTTCCGTGCGTTCGTTCTTTAACAGATAAGCGCACATCATCGGCGTGGTAGTCAGGGAGATGATCATGGACACAAGAATGGCCGTCGAGAGAGTGACGGCAAATTCGCGGAAGAGACGGCCAACGATTCCGCCCATCAACAACAGAGGAATAAAGACGGCGATGAGCGAGATGCTGATAGTGAAGACGGTGAAACCGATCTCTTCCGCGCCCTTCAGCGCCGCGGCAAAGGGTTGCATGCCATTTTCCAGATGGCGCGTGATATTTTCCATGACCACGATGGCATCGTCCACCACAAATCCCGTTGAAATGGTCAGGGCCATCAGCGAGAGGTTGTCAAGGCTATATCCGAACAGATACATCACTGCGAGCGTGCCGATCAGCGAGACCGGCACCGCAACGGCGGGAACCAGCGTAGCACGGCCGTTGCGCAGGAAGACAAAAACCACCATGATGACGAGGCCGATGGAAATCAGCAGCGTCCTCTCGACGTCGCTGACGGAGGCGCGGATGGTTGTGGTCCGATCGAGAACGATGGTGGTATCGATGCCGAGCGGAATGGATGCCTGGATCAATGGAAGTTGCGCGCGTATGCGGTCGACCGTATTAATGATGTTGGCGCCGGGCTGGCGGAAGATGATGACGGAAATCGAGCGCTTGCCGTTCAGATAGCCGGCGGCACGGACGTTTTGCACGGAGTCCGTCACCTGGGCGACATCGGACAGGCGGATAGCCGCGCCGTGGTGATAACCGACGACAATCGGCTTATAGTCGTCCGCCTTCGAGATCTGGTCGTTGGCAAGGATGTCCGCGGTCACAACGCCATCGGAGATTTGGCCTTTGGCCAGGTCGGCGTTCTGCAGGCTCAGCACGGACTTCAAATTCGCAAGGGTAAGTCCGTAGCTGGCCAATTGGGTGGGATTTGCGTCCACGCGCACGGAGGGCAACGCGCCGCCTCCGACACTGACCTGCCCTACGCCCTGAATCTGCGACAACTTCTGCTCGATGACGGTGGAAGCTTCGTCATACAGCGTCGCGGGACCGTATTTGTCCGATGTAAGACCGAGGATCATGATCGGCGCATCGGAGGGATTGACCTTGCGATAAGTCGGATTGGCGGGCAGGTTGGCGGGCAGATAGGTTCGGGCCGCATTGATGGCGGCCTCGACATCGCGGGCCGCGCCATCGATGTCGCGGCTGAGGTCGAACTGGATGGTGAGCGATGTGCTGCCGAGCGTGCTGGCGGAGGTCATCTCCGTCACACCCGCAATATGACCGAACTGCCGCTCCAGGGGAGTGGCGACGGACGACGCCATAATGTCGGCGCTGGCCCCAGGCAAACTGGTACTGACCGAAATCGTCGGAAAGTCGACTTCCGGCAGGGGCGATACGGGCAGCACCTCAAACGCAACCGCCCCGGCAAGGGCAATCGCCACCGTGAGCAGGGTCGTAGCCACCGGCCGGTGGATGAAGGGCGCGGAGATGTTCATGCCGGCCCTGCCAATTCCGCGCCTCCGGTTTCCGGCTGGTTCGATTTGTGCGCAAACCGGTGCCCCAGATTGTCAAAAAAGATATAGATGACGGGAGTAGTGTAAAGCGTGAGCACCTGGCTTAGCAGCAGTCCACCTACCATGGCGATGCCCAGCGGCTTGCGCAACTCGGAGCCGAAACCCGTTCCCAGCGCCAGCGGCAGCCCAGCCAGCAGCGCCGCCATGGTGGTCATCATAATGGGGCGGAAGCGGAGCAGACAGGCCTCGTAAATGGCATCCGTCGCGTTCTTGCCGTGCTTCCGCTCGCCCTCCAGGGCGAAGTCGACCATCATAATGCCGTTTTTTTTCACGATGCCGATCAGCAGCACAATGCCGATGATCGCCACCATGCTCAAATCCTGGTGAAAGAGAAGCAGTGCGAGGAAAGCGCCGACGCTCGCCGACGGTAGCGTGGACAGAATCGTAATGGGGTGGACAAAGCTCTCATACAACACACCAAGCACGATGTACACCGTGACCAGAGCGGCAAGAATGAGCAACGGCACACCGGCCAGCGAATTCGTGAAGGATGCCGCGGTGCCTTGAAAACCCGCCTGGAGGCTGGGAGGCATGTGCATGTCTTGCTGCACTTTGCCAACGCTTGTAATGGCGTTGCCCAGGGCGGCATTCGCCGCCAGATTGAACGACACCGTGATCGCCGGAAACTGGCCCTGGTGGGTAATGGCGAGCGGCTCCGTGGTCTTCTCGAAGTGGGCGAAAGCGCTCAGCGGAACGGCGCTGCTCACGGCCGAACTGGTAGTGCCCGCCGAAGTGGCTCCCTTGCTGGACGCCGCCGTCGAGGTGCTCGCCGAAAGCGCGTTCGCGGGAGGAGCAAGGGTATTTGCCGCCGGAGTGTACAGGGCGGAAGTCGTCAGCGCATTGGAGCCCGCGGAGGACGATCCGGAAGACGCAAAAGAGGAAGAGGCTCCGGTGCCGCTGGCGCCCGCGGACGCATTGGACTGAATGTAGAGTTGGTTCAGCTTGTTAGGGTCTTTCTGAAACTCCGGCTGACTCTCGAGAACGACATGGTACTGGTTTACCTGGGTATACATCGTGCTGATCTGCCGCTGACCGAAGGCGTCATAGAGGGTGTTGTCGATGGTCGAGGGCGCGATGCCCAGTCGCGAAGCGGTGACCCGGTCGATCGCCAGAGATACGGCCAGGCCGCCCAGTTGTTGATCGGTGGCCACGTCTTCCAGTTCCGGCAACTGCTTCAGCCGGTTGACGAAGCGGTTGGTCCAGTCACTCAACTCGTTCGCATCGGGGTCTTCGAGCGTGTACTGGTATTGCGTTCGGCTCACGCGGTCGTCCACGGTAATATCCTGCACGGGTTCCATGAACAACTGGATTCCCTGAACCTGGCTCACTCTGGAGTTGAGCCTGCGGATCAGGTCCGACGCACTGATCTTGCGCTGATCGAGCGGCTTTAAATTGATCGACATCCTACCGCTGTTCAGGGTTGTATTGGTTCCATCCGCGCCGATAAACGAGGAGACGCTTTCCACCGCCGGGTCGCTCAAAACCGCCTTTGTAAGCTCCTGCTGCTTCTCTGCCATGGCCGATGAACCGATCGCCGGCGGCGCCTGCGATATGCCCTGGATGACACCCGTGTCCTGTATCGGGAAGAATCCTTTGGGGATGACGATGTAAAGAAACACCGTAAGCACCAGTGTCGCCACCGCGACCAACAGGGTAATCGTCTGGAACCGAAGAACGAACTTCAGCGTCCGGCCATAGAACGCGATCATGCCGTCGAAAGCGCGCTCCGTGGCCCTATAGACGCGCCCCTGCTCCTCTTTTGGCTGGCGCCGCAAGATGCGCGCGCTCATCATGGGCGTGAGAGTAAGGGAGACCACCGCCGAAAGGACGATGGTAACGGCAAGAGTTACGGCAAACTCGCGGAACAGGCGCCCCACCACGTCACCCATAAATAACAGCGGAATCAATACGGCGATGAGTGACACGGACAGCGACAGAATGGTGAAGCCGATTTGCTCCGCACCCTTGAGCGCCGCTTCCATGGGTGGATCGCCCGCTTCGATGTACCGCGAGATGTTCTCGATCATCACGATGGCGTCGTCCACGACAAACCCGGTGGAGATGGTCAGCGCCATCATCGATAAGTTATCCAGGCTGTAACCAAGGAGGTACATCGCCCCGAAGGTGCCCACCAGCGACAGGGGCACGGCCACGCTCGGGATAATGGTGGCGTAGAGACTCCTCAGGAAGAGGAAGATGACCAGCACGACGAGTCCCACCGTCAACAACAATTCGAACTCAACGTCGGAAACCGATGCCTCGATCGCGGTGGTAAGATCGGTAAGCGTGGTCACCAGGATGCCCGTAGGCAGGTTGGCCTCCAGTTGCGGCATTAGTCCTTTAATACTCTTGACGACGCTGATGGTGTTGGCCCCGGGCTGGCGTTGCACATTCAGGATCACGGCGGGGGTCTGATTCATCCACGCCGCCTGATTATTGTTCTCTACGCCATTTACGATGCGCGCTACGTCGGTCAGCATCACCGGCGCGCCGTTGCGGTAGGCGACTACAACCTTCCGATAGTCGTTGCTGGTGACCAGTTGATCGTTGGCGTCGATTTGGTAATCCTGGCGCGGCCCATCGAAGTTCCCTTTGGCGGCGTTCACGCTGGCCCCTGTCAGCGCCGTGCGAAGGTCTTCCAGGTTGATGCCATAGGATGACAGAGCCGTAGGGTTGGCTTGAATGCGCACGGCGGGTTTTTGGCCGCCGCTGATGGTTACAAGACCCACCCCGTTGAGCTGCGAAATCTTAGGCGCAAAGCGGGTGTCCACAAGGTCTTCCACCTGGGAAAGCGGCATGGAATTCGAGGTGATGGCCAAGGTGAGCACAGGGGCGTCGGCTGGATTCGTCTTGCTGTAGATCGGCGGCGCGGGCAGGATGGATGGCAACAAACTCTGCGCCGAGCTTATGCCGGACTGCACCTCTTCCTCGGCTACATCGATAGCCAAGGTGAGATTAAACTGCAGCACGATGACCGAGGTGCCTCCGGAACTGGTGGAGGTCATCTGGCTCAAGCCCTGCAGTTCGCCGAATTGGCGCTCCAGTGGCGCCGTGACAGTCGTCGCCATCACGGACGGGCTCGCCCCCGGATAAAACGTCAGTATCTGAATGGTCGGATAATCGACTTCCGGCAGTGCGGAGACAGGCAGTTGCGTATAGCCGACAAGACCGATCAGGAGGATGGCAGCCATCAGCAGAGAGGTGGCTACCGGCCGCAAGATGAATGGACGAGACGGACTCAATGCGCTTTGCTCCCGCTGGCGCCGGCCGGGACAGGCGTGTTCGAAACGACCACGGCAACGTTGTCCTGCAACTTATCGAAGCTGCTGTTGGCGACAACGTCTCCAGGATTGATGCCGTCAATCTGCGTGAAACCGCCATCCGTAACTCCCGGCTTTACGCTCCGCAGATGCGCGAAATTGTTTTGAATCACGTACACGAACGATGCCTGGCCATTTTGTTGAATGGTTGAAGCCGGAATCAGCGTCACTCCCTGCAACGTGTTTACGAGCAGCCGCGTGTTCACAAACTGGTTAGGGAAAAGCGCATCATTCTTATTAGCTAAGGTGGATCGCGCCTTTACTGTTCCCGTCGTGGTGTCGATCTGGTTGTCGAGGGTCAGCAGTTCCC
>JBKQIF010000013.1:0-3290 GCA_052148435.1 Bryobacteraceae bacterium | reverse complement strand
ACTCGGCTATAGGCGTCTGGCACAGCGCGTGCGCCGTGATCATGAACTAGCGGCCGAAGCGCTGGCGCTTCTTTCCGGATAAGTGCCGCGTCCAGCCGCGCCGCCTGCTCCCGTGGAACGCGCGGCGCCGCGGGAAGGCCGCCGCCGGCGCGCTCGGGCGCGAGGCGCGTTCCGGCGCGCGCTGACAATGATTTGTGGAGCCAAGCGGCATTAGTCACGTCACAACTCTGATTCTTCGGACTCCTTCGCTTTAGCAAGAAATCGGTTACTGTGGGAGTTGGACGTCAACCCCGAGCACTAAACCGTATGCCCACGAGACTCACCAACGAAATACTCACTGCCGCCATCCTCGGATTCGAGGCACAGAAGCGCCATATCGACTCAAAGATCAGCGAACTCCGGGCCACGCTGTCCGGTGGCCCCACTGAATCAGCCACCACACCGGAGTCGCCAGAGCGCAAACGGCGCAAGATGAGCGCCGCTGGCAGGAAAGCGATTGCCGAAGCGCAGAGAAAGCGATGGGCCGAGTCCAGAAAGGTGTCTGGACCCACGGACTCAGAAAAAGCTCCCCGGCCCAAACGGAGGCTGTCTGCGGCTGGCAGACGGGCAATCATCGCCGCCACCAAGAAAAGGTGGGCCGCAGTCCGTGCCGCCAAAGCGGCTACCGCATAGCCAGTAGGAAAGCGTCACAGTTGCGGCGAGCTGCCGACCCTTCGCCAGCGGCCGGAAGGCGAGCGCCCTCAATAACCGCGCGCCATCGACGCGGCAGGCGCGGCGAGGATCGTCGAGCCACGGCGCGCCGCCGCTTCCGCTGCGGTTCGACGGCGTACGGTCAACTGCCGCCACGCTCGCCGAGAACGCTGGCGCTGGCGCGTCCGTCCGTGCCGCCCGCGCGCCGCCGCACCCTTCGGTCCCGCGCGCCATCGGTGGGGTGGCGCGGCGAGGAGCGACAGGACGCCGAGCCACTTCGGCCGCTTCCCCGCAGGCTCAACGGCGAATGGTCAACTCCCGCGACGTGCGCCGAGAAGTGCGGTCGCGGCGCATCTAGCGGCAGCGCCGATGCTGGCATCGTGTGGCGCCTTTCGAAAAGCGGGCGAGGCACGTCGAGGACGCGATGCCGACTTGCTGTTCCTAATCCTGTTGGTAACACCGGCCGCTGACCGCCGGGACGTCAGGCCACTACTGGGCGTAGAATTGGCAATCATGACTGATGACCAGGTGCAAAACGGTGTCGCGATTGCAATCGAGTCCCTGAAGGGAGAAGCCCCTGCGCTGGACTTCCAATCTGTCCACGAGCGGTCGACCGCCCACCGCCTCGCTGTGCAGTTGGAGCCGCATTTCAAAACATGGAATGTGGATTGCGAGTACGACCGTGACGGGCAGCTTCAGAAGAGCCTCATGGGCATCGCCCAGTGCAACTCGCGGAAAGCGACTGACGGGATATTACCCGACATCATCGTCCACCATCGCCGCGGCCAAGGGCAAGATCACAACCTCCTGGTCGTTGAGCATAAGAAAAACGAGGAAGAGGACACCTGCGATAAGCGGAAGCTCGAACTTCTGACTGCTCCCAGCAGGCGCTACCAAGACCAGGTCGGCCTGTATATCAATATTGACGGTGGCAGATTCGCCTGCACCTGGTACAAGGATGGCGCGCGATCGAGGTGACTAGCCGACTTGTCGGTACCTATCGACAACTTCCGGTTTGCCGAAGATTACCGGCCAATGTTTCATTGCGGCGTTTGGTCGATGCGGCACTCAAGACCCTATCGGCAGGCACTCATTTCTCTTTTCGTTCGAAACTGTCTTACTTGATAGAGCCCCGAAGCCCGCTTGTGGCGGGCTGCCGAAGTGGGGCGGCCAGGTTACACAAAAACCTCTTGTAGTCCGCGTCCTCATTGTGCAGAATGATTTGGTGCCGCCTTTAGTGACTCTTCGCGCCTCCACAGCAAATCGGGCAGAGATTGGCCGGTAATGCCGACAATCCGGGAGCTATCCGGGAGGCTCCACTTTCTATCAGTAGGGTGTTACGCGGTCAAAGTGAGGCCGTTGTTGGTCGATAACATACGCTTTCGTCTAGTAAACAATCCGGGCTGCCAGCATGAAAAGATTGGCGCGTGTGTTCCCTTAACCACCATTGTCGGAGTGTAATTAAACTCACTTCGTTAGGAATGGCGGGATCGCGCAGGTTTCAACGGCCACCCTGATTTGATTCCCGCCGTGAACCTACTGATGCAATGAGAATCCGGACGGCAAGGCTGCCTCAAGATTGATTTGTTCTCCGGTGATGGGGTGGTGGAATTTCAGAAATTGGGCGTGCAGGAAATATCCTCCATCGCCGGGGAGGCCGGGGAGATTTTCAAGAGGCAGGCCGGTTAAGCCGTACAGAGGATCTCCCCCCAGGGGATGGCCGATGGATGCCAGATGGATTCTGATTTGATGCGGGCGGCCCGAATCGAGGCTAACCTCAAAGGTTGTGGTGTTTGTGGTGCGTGAGATCACCTTTGCCCATGACTTTGACGGTTTGCCATTTGGGTTGGCGGCCCACACGGAGCCGATGCGCGGGTGCGGTACGAGGCCGATGGGTGTGAGAATTTCGTAGGCGTCTTGCTGGGCAATGCCTTGAGCCAGCGCTCGGTAGATTTTTTGAATTCTGGAGGTGTTCCAGTTCGCGGATAGTTTCGCGGCCGCCTGCGGTGTTTTGGCGAAGAGGACGATGCCGGAAGTGCCTCGGCCCAACCGGTGGACAGGGTTTGCGTTCGGGGTTTGCTTTTGCACCAGGCGCAGGAGGGTGTTTTCCATAAAGCCGGCGCCGGGGAGAGTGGGCATCCCGCTGGGTTTGTTGACAGCCAACAGATGGGGATCTTCAAAGAGCACTTCGAAGTGCAAAGGGGAGTCTGGTTCGATCCAGGGTGGACGGTTCCAGACAAGCGTTTGGCCTGAAGTGACCGATTCGCTTCCGGAGGCGGTGACGCCGTTGAGGGCGACTTCGCCGTTGTTCAGCCTTTGTTGCCAGGCTTGTGTGGTTGAGTGGGAGTAAAGGCTTGCCAAATGGGAGAGCAGGGTTTGCCCATGGTATTTGCTGCCGATCTTGGTGGTGTAGGCATAGCCCCTGTTGAGCATGTAGTTTGAGTGTAAGCTATGGCATCCGAGGCAGGGGCTTTTGGATTCGCGCTAGAAGGACGAAAGACTACGAGATGCGAAAAGGGTTTACGAGACAACCACAACCGGACGCCCCCGGCGCGCCAGTCAAGAACTACATAACGCGGAGCGGGCTGGAGCGCCTCAAG
>JBKQIF010000012.1:0-54905 GCA_052148435.1 Bryobacteraceae bacterium | reverse complement strand
ATACCGAAGAGCCACCTTCGAGGCCGCCGACGATTTCTTCCAGTGCCTCCCAGCCCGGCGTGCCGTCGTCGCGAGAGTACGCACGGCGCTCGCCCAGCACGAAGTTCGACGCCGGGCATGGCGGCACGTTTAGCGGCGAGCCCGGGCGCCGGTCCCGTCCTGCCGAGACCAGCCACGATTCGAACGAACCTGGATCACCCGCGCTGTGCCCAGTTGTATCCCTGGATGTCATTGCTCGATTTTAGCGAATGGCCCCTTCCTATGAGGCTCGGGCGGTCCTTCTTGGGAAACACGACCATCGATGCTCTGGACCGTCGCCACCGGGTGGATCGTCGGCCACTCGGAAAGAGCCCATCACGACCCCGGAAGTCCCGATCTGGGAAGCTTCACTCGCGTAACACGCAGCCCGGAGATAAACACGGCGCCGCTTACGCCCATCCCTCGCGAAAATCCTACGTCGGGATTTCGCCGGTCACAGCATCTTAAGAAAAATTCGCCCAGCCCCACCAACCACTTACACCCCCTCCCGCCCGGCATCCTCCAACTCGCGTGCTAACCCTCAGGTTGGAGAAGACCCCTATGATCGACCAATCGAACGCATCCAAACCCCGTGACCCGCGCGCCCTCAATGCCTATCGCCATGGATTGACCGGCCAGATCCACCTCGTGACCCCAGCCGAACAGGTGGCCTATGAAAAACACTGCCGCGGCTACCTCGAATCCCTCGCACCCGTCGGCGCCATGGAAACCGACCTGGCCCAGTCCATCGCCGACAACCGCTGGCGCCTCAAACGCGCCGTCGCCGTCGAAAACACCATCTTCGCCATGGGCCTCGGCCGCGACGAAGTAGACCCCAACGGCAATCCCGAAGTCGAAGCCTCCTTCGCCCAGGCCCGCACCTGGCTCGACGAAGGAACCAACCTCCAGCTTCTCGGCCTCTACGAGCACCGCATCCAGAGCCGCGTGGATAAGAACATGAAAATGCTCCGCGAACTGCAGCAGGAGCGCAAAGCCGCCCTCAAACAAGCTGCCGAAGACTTGGCCCTCCTCACCCAGCTTGCCGAAAACAAAGGAGAAACCTACGACGCCGAGCGCGACTTTCCCGTCGAATCCCTGCCTCCCCAATTTGTTTTTTCAAAACCGGAAATTGCCCGCCTGGCAGCCCACCACCGCCGCCTCGCCGAAGCCAGAAAACAGTCCTCCGCGCCCTCGAAAACATTCCGTCAGGCAGCCTGAAACCGCCCAAAAACCTGCCTCAACCCAAACTCCTCGGAATCTCAAGCCGGGAGACCCGGAAGTCCCGCGCGGGACGGTCGCTCTCCGGAAACTGCTCCCGCGGACGTAGGCTGAGCCGTCTGTTTTGACTGAAAACCGGAAACCGTTTACTTCGGCGTACCGGCGGCGGCCTGGGTATTGGGAGTGTGGACCGCCAGCATCAGGCTCGATGGCCGGCGCTGCGCTCCGTATCCCAACTGGAAGCCAAGCTCCTGCGCGCGGCCCGGTTCCTCGAACGCTTTGGCCAGATCGGTCTGCCATTCGTTGGTGAACGGCTTGTCGGGATGGCTATATTCGCCGAACAGGTCCACCTTCCATTCCCCGGCCTTGAAGAAACGGTAGGGGATGCCGGTGTCGTCCTGCAGGATCAGGTTCGAGTGCGCCAGGATGAAGCTGCGGATGCCGTCGCACATCTTCCAGTGCAGCAGGAACGAGGCCGACTTCACCAGCGTATCCGCCGTGCCCTGCTTTTCCAGAAAATGCTCGAAGGATGGGTCCTCGACAAACCCGGCGGTATGTGTCTTGTTGCTGTCGGAAAGGTCGGCCGAGAAGTAATAGAGCGTGCGCTCGGTATTTTCGCCGCCGCGATGAAACTCGATCTTCACCACCTTGTGCTTTTTCAGCGCCGCGTCGTCCACGCTGAACTGGCCGTCGGCCTCCAGGCGCCCAAACCGGACCTCGTCGATGGTATCGCCCGAGCGCGCCAATAACAGCAGAATGATCTGCGCGTTGCCGTCCGACACCTGGCCGCGGAAATCCTGATCCATTTCGCTGGTCACGAAAAAGCTGCGCACGAAAATGGATTTCAGCGCTTCGCTCCAGGCGCCCAGTTCCCGGCCCAAGGTCTTGGTCTTGTACATTTCCGGCCGCTTCAAATTGCCCACTGGCTCCAGGCCCACGTACACCATCCGGGTCGCGTCCGGAAAAAAGTGCGCCTGGTAGAGGACGTCCGGTCCGCTGAAGGGATAGAACAGGTAGGGACTGCCCGTATGGATACTGGCCAGCACGCGCTTCTGAAACGCGTCCACCGGCGCGAACTGGTCGCGCAACGCTTTCTGCCAGGTCTGGTCGAAACGGGCGGCGTAACTCTTCCACGCCTCGGTCTGTTCCAGGTCGCGATAGGGCCCGTCCGGCGGACCTTTCAGGCCGGCCAGGAAGAGAGCCGTATCGTTGGGAAACGCATCGTGCGGCGAGCTTTTCTCTTGCGCCGCCGCCTTACTTTCGGCAGTGCGCTGTTCACAGCCGGAAAGCAACAGGCTGAAAAAAATCGCCGCGGCGACACCAATCGCCAGGCGCGCGGTGGGACGAATTCCGGATTTTAATGCAGACATCGAGGTTTGTGGGCGTGCTCCATTCAGGATAGACGACCAACGGGCCGGGCGTCAAAGCGCCTGGCCGTCGTGATTCTCGCCGGCAGCGTTCCGGTTCACCGTCTCGGCCGAAAACGTGACGTACGGGAACACTTCGGGGATATGCGAATCGTAGTGGCCATGCCGGTTCCAGGACCAGCCGGCGGAGGGGTCGAGCACTTCGCCATGGCGGCCGGTCTTCTCGAATCGCGAGCAATCGATGCGCCAGACGTCGCCGTCTTTCGGGGGAAGCGAGCGGCCGTCAGCGAGCAATTCCAGCCCCTTCCAAGGCAGCGCCACCTCGGCCGTCCAGCCGCGGTCGGCATGGGTCCGCCTGTTCAGCACCCCGTCCACGTGAACGGCCGTCTTCAGGCCGGCGAAATCCCAATCGAGGAAACCCCACCGTTCGCCACGCTGGTGAACGTGGCCGCCCACTCCATCGAGCACCAGGGTTCGCCGGCTGGCGGAATCGAACTCCGGCCGGCCCCAGTAAGGTCCGCCCGGGAGGTGAATGTCCTTCCAGATCCAGAACACCTCGTAGACCGTGTTCAGGGCATTGATTTCGAATTCGTAATAGGCGTCGCGCGCGGCGATGAACAGCTCCAGGTCGTTCTCTTCCCAGATTTTCGAGTCGCGTTGGGTGAGCATTCCCCACACATCGGTCTCTTCCGCCCGGAAACCGAAGTAAAGGTAATCGTCGTCCCACAACAGCGCCACGCGGGTGTCGAACCAGGCCGGCTCGCCGGTCACGATGTCCACGAAGGGCGTCGATGGCGCCGCCAGTTGCCAGGATGGCTCGTCCAGTTTACCATCAACCGCAATTGGACCGGCGGCGCGGTAACAGGTATAGCGGGCGGGCTCGATCATGGCATGGTCTCTGAATTTAGAGGCTTTCTCCGCGAACCATGTCCCGGTAGCTCTCCCGCTGGCGGACCACGCGGAAGCGGTCCCCTTCCACCAGAATCTCGGGCGCGCGCGGGCGGGAGTTGTAATTGGAGGACTGAACGAATCCGTACGCGCCAGCCGTCGAAACCGCCAGAAAATCCCCGGGCATCACATTGGCCATGTGCCGCTCACGGGCCAGAAAATCGCCCGTCTCGCAGACCGGGCCCACCACGTCGGCGACGATGGGAGGCAGGGAATTACGGCGCACCGGAATGATCTCGTGGTGCGCCCGGTAGAGCGACGGCCGGATCAAATCGTTCATGGCGGCATCCACGATTACGAACTCCCGGTCGCCGTTTTTCTTGCGATACAGCACCCGCGTCAGCAGCACGCCGGCCGCGCCCACGATGGAACGGCCCGGTTCCACCAGCACCGTCAGCCCGGCTTCGCGGAGGCGTCCCTCGAGCGTTTCGACGAAGCCGCGGATTGCCGGCGTTTTCTCTCCCGGCCGATAGGCCACGCCCAGGCCTCCGCCCAGGTCCAGGTGGCGAATCGGGTGCCCTTGGGCGCGCAGGGCGTTAGCCAGGGCTAGAACTTTGTCGACCGCTTCCAGGATCGGGCTCGCATCCAGAATCTGCGAGCCGATGTGGCAGCTCACCCCGCTCGCCACCAGGTTCGGGAAGCTGCGCGCGCGGTCGTACACGGCCGGCGCTTCGGCGATGGCAATGCCGAATTTGTGCTGGCTCAATCCGGTGGAAATGTAGGGGTGCGTGGCGGCGTCCACATCCGGGTTGACGCGAACCGCAAAAGCCGCCTTCACGCCCCTGCGTGCCGCCATCGCATCGATCAGCGCCAACTCGGCTTCGGACTCGCAATGGAAGCTCAGGATGCCATGCTCCAGCGCATATTCCACCTCGGCGGCCGTCTTGCCGACGCCGGAAAACACCACTTTGGAAGGATCGCCGCCCGCCTCGAGCACGCGAAACAGCTCGCCGCCGGAGACGATATCGAAACCCGCGCCGGCCTTCGCCAGCAGCCCCAGTACGGCGAGGGAAGAGTTGGCCTTCACCGCGTAGCAAACCTGGTGCGGCAGGCCGCCGAACGCCTGGTCGTAAGCGCGATAGTTATCGATGATGCTCCGGCTGGAGTACACGTAGGCCGGCGTGCCCGCCTGGGCCGCCACGTCGGCCAGAGCCACTTGTTCGCAATAAAGATCCTGGTTGGAGTAAAAGAACATTTGAGGAGCGGTGGGACGGGCCTCCCGGCCCTTTGTCCACAACCTGCCAGTTTACGGCGTCGTCACCGCTAGCGCATTTCCTTGCTTTGCGCCGTGGCCGGCTCGGGACCGTCGTTTTCGTGTATCGTCATGGTCTGGTCGGAGAAGAAACTCTTGTCGCCACTGGTGCCGTAGACCACGGGATTGGCGTTGACAACGTATCCGCCCGCATTACCGGTGACGGTGAATCGGTACCCCTGTTTCTCTCCGGACGCCAGGTCGTTGCCGATCAAGTCCGCCGCGGAGGCGGTGGCATGCCCGCTGGCGGGCGGTCCCAGCTCGGTGAGCGAGGTGGCATAACGGCCATACTCCGAGTAAAACTGCACCTGCCCCGTATGAATGGTCTTGATGGCCTGCAGCGCAGCCACCTCGCGGGCGTGCTTCTGCACGCTGTTGAACTTGGGAACGGCGATGGTGATGATCAACAGAATGATCGCGATGACGATCAGCAGCTCGATCAGCGAAAAGCCGCGGCGACTTCTAGGAACAAGCATGGTGTAACCCTTCGCGCGTATGCATCTCTATTCTATGACGATGCGGGCGGCTCAGGCGTGCAAGTGGTTGGCCATAGCTGGCCGGGATGGGTTCCTTCGGTAACGGCGGTTTGGTTCGCTTTTGTGCATCTTTAGGTGTCGGGCGTGGCAGCCTGACGGTCCAAGATCTAGCACGGCGCGGAAATGGAGCCGGGGGCCGAGATGGGGTAACCCACTGCGGCGACAGGGATTGCGCTTTCGGCAACTGCGCTGAAAACGTCTCCGCGGGAGAGCGGAGACGGCAGCCTGAGAGGCCGCGCCACGGTGATCGGGCACACATGTTACAGTGTGGTCATGCCGGGCGGTTATCTCCCGATCCTGATTTTCCTGGTGCTGGCTACCCTGTTTCCGATCGTGGCCATCCTGGCTGCCAAGCTGATTCGTCCCGCGACGCCGTTCGTGACCAAACTGGAAGCTTACGAGTGCGGCATCAAAGCGGCCTCCGATTCGCGCGGCCGCTACACCGTGCGCTTTTATATCATCGCCATCCTGTTCGTCATCTTCGACGTGGAAACCATCTTCCTGTTTCCCTGGGCGGTCCGCTATGGCAATTTGCAGTGGTTTGGGGTGGCCGAAGTCGCGGTCTTCCTCGCCATTCTTGCGGTGGGTTACGTCTGGGCTTACAAGAAGGGCGCGTTCGAATGGGTTTGAGCCCCACTGGGCGGTAGGCAGCCGTCGGCGTCAGTGCAGCATCGCAATGCCGGCTTCGGTCTCCGCGATGAGCCGCGACCAGACAGTGTCTGGATTGCCATCGAACGCCAGTTCCGCGCCGCGGTTGAAAATGAACCAGCCTCCCAGCCGCGTTTCGGTGTCGAGCTGTCCGGGGCCCCAACCGCAGTATCCGGCATAGATCCGGAGATCTCCCGAGCTTTTCCCCGTGGCCAGCGCTTTCTCTAAAGCCTGGCGTGCGACCAGCAGATAGACCCTGCCGGTGACCGCGGTGGCGCCGTCCGGTTTGGCGCCGGTTCGCACCAGCGCCATGGCGCTGGCCCGCTCCACCGGGCCGCCCAGGTAGATCACGTCGGGGCGTTGCGCCAAGCCGCTGAAGTCGCGCAGTACGCGCGCGATCGGCACCGTGGTGCGGCGGTTGATGATGAGGCCCAGCGCCGCCTCCCGATTGTAGTGCAGCAACAGAATCACCGATTCGGCGAAGGAAGGATCGGGAGACTTGCGCGGCGACACCAGAAGCTTACCGATGCCCAAATCCGCCGGTTTCTGCGACTGGGCGGTCAAAACCGCCGCAGCCGCCAGGGCCGCCGCGAACCACCGGAGAGGTGCTCGAAGTGCCGACGCCATGCCTTATTGTGGCAGTTTTTGGGGCGGCGGTGGTTGCCCGAGTACGCCCAGCTTCCGCCCGGTCCGAAACAGCTTGCGGCCCACCCGATGCCACGTGGTTTTGCCCAGGCGCTTGAGCTCGTAGTGCGCGTCGCGCCATTGTTCCACCACCTCCCGCGCCGCCTCCGAGCTGAGGGCGAACGGCCCGCGGCGGGCCACCACGGGCAGCGACCAGTTTTCCGCGCGCACAATCCCGAAAGGCGGGTAGTCGTCGCCATAGAAGCGCACGTCGGGGAAGCCGGCGCCCTCCAGCGACGCGCGCAGGCCGCTTTCGGAAAACAGGCGCATCTCAGCGGCCGGCCCGGCGCAGCCGACGTGAAATACCAGGTCGCCGGTGGCCTCCAACTTGCCCTCCGCCGTGCGGTTCACCAGCACCGTTTGGCCGCCCACCTGCGCCAGGCCGAATTGGTTCAGTTGTGGGAAATGTTCCACGGTGGCCGGATCGAGCGAGTACGGCACCGTCAGCAGCAGCACGCCGTTGGGCTTCAGCAACCGACACACCTGGTCAAAAGCAGCCTCCACCGGCGGCGGCACGTGCTCGAAGACCTCGCTGGCCAGCACGAAATCGTAAAGTCCAAGTTCGGTGGGCGGGATTCTGGTCAGGTCCAGGCGCGGCTCGCGGTCGTAGAAGGTGTTGCGGTAATCGAACTTATCGCGCAGCCGGCCGGCGTAGGGGGCGGCATCGCTGCAGCCGAGGCCGCGCAGGCTGCGCACGCGGGGAAAATCGGGCAGCGCCAGGTTGAGTCCGAAAAGCTCCCGGGACAGCGCCCGCAGCAGCCCGCGCACGCGCACGTTGGACTTGCAGCCGGCGCAGGTGGGGGCTTCGCGGTCCATCGGACCGGCAGGGAGCCGGTTGGAGGCGCCACACACGTTGCACGCAAACTTCATCATAAAATCGGCTGTCGCTATCGTTTAATATGGTCTCATGCCGCGGTTTCTGGGGTTGGTGGCAGTGTGTCTCGGCCTGGCCGGCGACGCCGCCATGGCGCAGGTGATCGAGTTTCAATCCAATGGCCTGAAGTATCAGACGTTGACCAAGGCCGGCGTCACCGTCATGTACGCCCACCTGGGGAACCATCTGCATGAGTATGCCATCGTCCAGGTAGCGGTTTCGAACGGCTCGCACGGCCCGTACGTGATCCGCCCGGAAGATTTCTTCTATGAGCGCGGCGACGACATCGGCACCCTGCACGCCGTCCCCGCCCGAGCCGTGATCGAGATGCTGATGCAGAAGGGCAATGGCGGCGACGTGGTCAGGCTGGTGACCCAGTACGAGACGTCGATCTATGGCAATCCCCACCTGCGCTCGACCAACGGTTACGAATCGCGGCGCCAGGCCGCGCTGGCGTTCAGCGGCAGCAGGCTTAAAGCCGCGGCCGCGGCCAGCGCCCTGGCGATGGTGCAGACCAAACTGGCGCCTACCGAATCCACCGATGGCGCGGTGTTTTTCGCTAATGAGGGCAAACCGCTAACCGGAGGGAAGCTGGTGGTGCGCACGAATACCGACGTGTTCGAGTTTAATCCGGAGTGAGGCCGTGGCGCAGGCTGTCAAGCCAGGCCGTCAAGCCTGCGCCACGGTTTGGGTCTAGTCCGGCACCGGCGAGTAGCCGAGCCTCTATTCATACGCCTTAGCCAGCGCGATGCATTCGCTCAGCTTGCGGCCCGGACAGGTGCAATTCGGGCAGCTACCGCTTGGGGCATCCCACCGCCTTACTGCAGCGGATACCCGCGGATCAGCTTGAAGGTCCTGCCCCAGCGGGTCTTGGTGAAGAAGTGGGTGATGACGTCGAAAATGTGGTCGATGCCGATATTGCCATTGGTAAGATCGGCGGTCGAGGCTTCGTACGACCAGTAAATGATCAGCGGGGTTCCCTCGATATTCTCGCGCGGCACGAAGCCCCAGTAGCGGCTGTCGAGCGAGTCGTCGCGGTTGTCGCCCATGGCGAAAACACAATCCGGCGGGACCACCACCTCGCCGTTGACCACGTGGTTCTCCAGCATTTCCTGCGCCCGCGGGGCCACGATGGTATTGGGCGGGGAAGGAAAGTTGTCGCGATAGGAATCGATGTAGCCGCTCACGTGCTGCACGTACGGCTCCTGGGGGAGATGGCCGTTGAGCATCAACTGTTTGTTGACGACCCGGATGCGATCGCCCGGCAGGCCGATGGCCCGCTTCACGTAATCCTGCTTGATATCCACCGGATAGCGGAACACGATGATATCGCCGCGGCGCACCTGCCGATAGGGCAATATGTGCTCGGAAACGGGGCCCGAGGGCGCAAAACACAGCTTATCCACCAGGACGTGATCGCCCACCAGCAGCGAGGACTCCATGGACGCGCTGGGGATGACGAAGGCCTGCACCAGGCTGGCGGTAGCGAACAGCAGCAGGATCACGGTGACGGTCCACTCGGCAATGAAGCCGCGGTGCACTTCTCGCGAAATATCGCGGTACCGGCTCCACAGGCCGGGCTTCTCGGCGGTCTCTTGTGTCTTCTCCACTTTCCTCCAGTGTACCGGATGAGACGCACCGCGCCGGACGGCGCCACCCGGCGCCGCGCACGGCGTCGAAAAGTGTGCGAGAATTGCGGGCTAGAGGGGGGATCGCTTGCCTAGAATCCAACAGGAACCGCCCCGCACCCTCGGGGAGCTTCGCCAGAGCCCATACTCAGAAGCCAAACTCGCCCGCCGCACGGTAAAGGACGAGCTTCGCGAAAACCTGATTGCCAAGATGAAATGCCGCCAGCCGCTGTTTCCGGGCGTGCTGGGGTATGACGATACGGTGGCGCCGCAGATCGCCAACGCGCTGTTGTCGCGCCACAATTTCATTCTTCTCGGCCTGCGCGGCCAGGCCAAAACGCGCCTGATCCGCCTGCTGACGTTACTGCTCGACGAGGCCGCGCCCTACGTCGAAGGCTGCGAGATCCACGACAATCCGTATCGCCCGATTTGCCGCCGCTGCCGCGACTTGATCGAAGAAGCCGGCGAAGCCACGCCCGTCGCCTGGCTCACCCGCGACCACCGCTACGTGGAAAAACTGGCCACGCCCGACGTGACCATCGCCGACATGATCGGCGACATCGACCCGATCAAGGCCGCCCGCCGGGGGCAGGATATTTCCGATGAACTGACAGTGCACTTCGGCCTGCTTCCGCGCGCCAACCGCGGAATCTTCGCCATCAACGAGTTGCCCGATCTGGCCGGCAAAATCCAGGTGGGCCTGTTCAACATCATGCAGGAAGGCGACGTGCAAATTAAAGGCTACCCGGTCCGCCTGCCTCTCGACGTGATGCTGGTTTTTACCGCCAACCCGGAAGACTACACCGCTCGCGGCAAGATCATTACCCCGCTCAAGGACCGCATCGGGAGCGAGATCCGCACCCACTATCCGGCAACTTTGGAGCAGGGTATCGCCATCACCGCTCAGGAAGCCTGGACGCGGCGCGACTCTCCGGTAGAAATTCGCGTGCCCCAGTTCATCCGCGAGGTAGTGGAGCAGCTCGCGTTTCTGGCGCGCGAGGATAAGCGCGTCGACAAGCGCTCCGGGGTTTCCCAGCGCCTGCCGATCTCGGCGCTCGAAAACGTGATCTCGAACGCCGAGAGCCGCGCCTTGCGCGCCCAGGAAACCCTGGCCGTGCCGCGCATTCTCGATCTCTACTCCGCCCTGCCGGCCGTCACGGGCAAGCTGGAGCTGGAATACGAAGGCGAGCTGAAGGGCGGCGATACGGTAGCCCGGGAGATCATCCGCGCCGCCGTGGGCAAGATTTACGATCAGTACCTGGAAGGCGTCAACGTGGCGCAGATTATTCAGTGGTTCGATCTGGGCGGCACGCTGAAGGTGGACGAGGCGGCCGATTCCGCCACCATGGTTCGCCAGTTGGGTGGCATCCAGGGCTTGATGGAAAAGGTGAAAGCACTGGGTCTGGGCGCCAATGAGCCGGATGCGCTGCGGGTTTCCGCCGCCGAGTTTATCCTCGAAGGACTGCACGCCCACCGGCGCATCAGCCGCAACGAAGAGCGGGGATTCGCCGCCGGGGAGCGCCGCCGCGAGCCGCGCGACGAGTCCAAGGGGGAACCCAGGGGCGAGCGCCCCAACTTCCGCAAGCAGTACAACTGAGGAGGCCGCACCGGTGAAATCGATTCGCTATTCCCGCTACACCGGCGAAGATCTCGATATCGCCGCCGAGGACCTGCTGCGCGCTCTCGCCGACTTCCTGTTGCAAAGCGGCTTCAACACTCAGGACTCGCAATTCAACGAGTGGGATCAAAACACCCTCGAAGAGCTGAAGGAAGCGCTGCGCCAGGCCTTGGAAGAAGGCCGCCTGTTCGACGACGACCGCCTGGAACAGATGATGGAGCGGCTGGCATCGATGACGCCCGAGCAGGTAGAGCAACTGCTCGACCGCCTGGTTCAGAAAATGATCGACGAAGGCCAGATCACCATGCCGGAGCAGCCGGATGAGGCCCAGCCCGGCGCCGGCCAGGGCCAGGGGAAAGAGAGCAGCGTCAAGTTCGAGCTCACCGACAAGTCGCTGGACTTTCTCGGCTTCAAAACCCTGAAGGACCTGCTGGGCTCGCTGGGCAAGTCGAGCTTCGGACGCCACGATACGCGCGATCTGGCTACCGGCATCGAGACCTCCGGCTGCGCCCGGCCCTACGAGTTCGGCGACGTGCTGAATCTGGACGTCAGCGCTACTCTGTTTTCGGCCATTCGGCGAGAAGGCGCGCGGGTGCCGCTCAATCTGGAATACAGCGACCTGCAGGTGAGCCAGTGCGAGTACCAAAGCTCCTGCGCCACCGTGCTGATGCTCGATTGCAGCCACAGCATGATCCTGTACGGCGAGGACCGCTTCACCCCAGCCAAAAAGGTGGCGCTGGCTCTGGCCCATCTCATCCGCACCCAATACCCCGGCGACAGTCTGCGCTGCGTGCTGTTTCACGATACGGCGGAGGAGCTGGCCATCAGCCAACTGGCGCGCGTCCAGGTAGGCCCGTACTACACCAATACGCGCGACGGCCTGATCCTGGCGCAGCGCCTGCTGAACCAGGAGCGCAAGGACATGCGCCAGATCGTGATGATCACCGACGGCAAGCCCAGTTGCCTCACGCTCGACGACGGGCGGCTGTACAAGAACTCCTTCGGCCTCGATCCGCTGGTCATCAGCCGCACCCTGGAAGAAGTCAACCGCTGCAAGAAACAAGGCATTTTGATCAATACGTTCATGCTGGCGAGCGACTACGGCCTGGTGAACTTCGTGCAGAAGATCACCGAAATCTGCCGCGGCAAGGCGTACTTCACCACGCCTTATAACCTGGGCCAGTATCTGCTGATGGATTACATGAATCGGAAGACGCGGACGGTGCATTAGGGGGAATCGGGTTCAGCAGGGTTGCGGGGTGTACAGTGGAAGGTATGAAGTACCCCGTATCCCTTCTGGCCACTGAAGAAGGATACTCCGTCTCCTGCCCAGGGCTCCCAGGCTGCTGGTCGCAAGGCGCCACCGAAGAGGAGGCTCTTGAGAATATCCGCGACGCTATCCGCGAATACCTCGATATTGCCAGACAGCTGGCTGGTGAAGATAATCTGAGGGAAGTGGAAGTTCCGGCGTAATGGATGCCGAAGATTCCTGGAATTCCGCACCTTCGCGCCGCCAAGGCTCTAGAAAAAGCAGGCTTCCAGGTCGCCAGGCAAGGCAAGCACATCGTCATGACCGACGGTCGGCGAATCGTGACCATCCCAAGGCACGACCCAGTCGACGCGGTCACCATGGGTGGAATCGTCCGGGACGCCGGCCTTACGACGCAGCAATTCCGCGAACTCCTCTGAACGCCACCGCGCCAGCCGGCTCTCCTCATCCTTGGTTTGCTTCAATCCG
Organism: Bryobacteraceae bacterium; assembly: GCA_052148435.1. Lineage (GTDB taxonomy): Bacteria > Acidobacteriota > Terriglobia > Bryobacterales > Bryobacteraceae > JBEKYD01. The sequence continues at coordinate 42,376 of JBKQIF010000012.1, read as the reverse complement.
GTTATAATCCTCAGCTTGAGCACTAAAACAGCGTTCCTGTTCCCTGGCCAGGGGTCCCAGTACACCGGCATGGGAAAATCGCTCGCCGAGCGGTTCGCCGTGGCCCGCCGGATTTTTGAAGAGGCCGACCAGGCGCTCGGCTTTTCGATTTCGCGGCTCTGTTTCGAAGGCCCCGAAGACCAGCTCAAGCTGACTGAAAATACCCAGCCCGCCCTGTTGGCTACTTCCGTCGCGGCGCTGGCCGTGTTACGGGAGCGGGGTGTGACGGCGGACTACGTGGCCGGCCACAGTCTGGGCGAATACTCCGCCCTGGTCGCGGCCGGCAGCTTGGGGTTCGCCGTGGCCTTGCGCCTGGTGCGCGACCGGGGGCGCTACATGCAGGAAGCCGTCCCGCCCGGCGTGGGCGCCATGGCCGCCTTGCTGCGCCTGCCGGAAGGAAAGCTGGACGATATTCTGGCCCAGGCGGCCCAGGGAGAAGTGGTGTCCGCCGCCAATTTGAATTCGCCGGAGCAGGTGGTGATTGCCGGCCACGCCGGCGCCGTCAACCGCGCCATCGCCCTGGCGAAAGCCGCCGGTGCGCGCCGCGCCGTGCTGCTCCCCGTCAGCGCACCGTTTCACTGCGCCCTCATGCAGCCGGCGCAGCGGCGGCTGGGCGTGAACCTGGACGCCACGCCTTTCGCCGACCTTGCTCTCCCGCTGGTGAATAACTGGCAGGCGCGCGAAATCCGCAGCGGCGCCGAAGCGCGCGAGGGCCTCTACCACCAGGTGCCCAATCCCGTGCGCTGGGTGGAAACCGTGCGCTACCTTACCGAACACGGCGTAGCGCGGGCTTTCGAAGTTGGAGCCGGCAATGTATTGGCCGGATTAGTTCGCGCCGTCTCGCCAGCCATTGCGGTCTCGAAAAGCGGGGAAGCGCCGGACTTCGACGTACTCTAACCGGCTCCCGGCGCGAGAGGATTCCCTGCTAACCTGAACACGAGTGCTGCGGTGACACCGGAACCCGACCACATACTGCGATGCCCGAACTGCGGCGGACGCGACGTACGGCCGTCTCACACCAAGGGGATGCTGGACCGCATCCTGGCAGCCCTCCGAAAGAAACCGTACCGCTGCCGGGCCTGCGGCCGCCGTTTTCACTGCTACACGCCGGACCGGTGCGAGATTCCTTCCCGCACCAACCCGGAAGGCTGAACCGGGACAAAGGCGAGGCCGTCGCGCTACACCCGCCGCACCACCACCTTCGCTTCCGCAAACAGGGTTTCCACCATGCCGAAATGTTCGTCGTAATACTGGCTCGAGTATTGCGACATCCGTTCGGCTGAAACCACCACCTGCACAATCCCCGCCTGCACCACGGCGCGCGCGCAATCCATGCACGGCATGATCTCCACGTAGACGGTGCAGCCCTCCGTCGCCGTGCCGGCCCGCGCCGCGTTGCAGATCGCGTTGCGCTCCGCGTGCTCGATCCATAAGTATTTCGCGGGCCGCGCCAGGCGCTCCGGCACGTCGTCGCGAATGCCGCGCGGAAACGAATTGTAACCGGTGGAGCGGATCTCGTGATTGGGCCCCACGATGACGCTCCCGATCTGCGTATTGGGGTCCTTGCTTCGTTGGGCCACCACTTTGCAGATGTCCAGATAATATTGGTCCCAGCCCGGAATACTCCGACTCATGATTTCCGCCACTCTACCATACCCGGCCCCGGTTTGTCGCATCCTTCGATATTGTGTTTTTTCGCTATTGGAGATCGGCCGTGCAGGCTGCATAATAAGAAATTGCGCTGTTTCCGCCGAGGACGTGCGGAAAGACATGTTGCGAAAAAGCTACGTTGTGAAAGGACTATCGGCGAATGAAATTCCTCAGCTTGCTCCTGGTTCCGTTTTGCCTCATTTGGGCCGATCAAATTACGCTCAAGAACGGCGACCGCATCACTGGAAGCATCGTAAAAAAAGACAAGAACAACCTCACCGTTAAAGGCGCCGCAACGGGCCCGATCACGGTTCCATGGGACCAGATCGTCTCCATCCAGTCCGATGCCAAGCTCAACGTCGTATTAAGAGACAAAACCTTGCAGTCGACCCTCGCCACCAGCGATGGCAAAGTGGACCTGAAGGAACAGAACCAGAGCGTGGCGTTTACGGATATCGTCACCATCCGCAACGGCGACGAGGAAGCCGCTTACGAAAAGATGCTGCACCCCGGCTTTGGCCAATTGTGGGCTGGAACGGCCACCGTGGGTCTGGCCGGAACCAGCGGCAACTCCGACACCTCCACGTTCACCACCGCGGTAACCGCGACCCGTGCCACCAATTCCGACAAGACCATGGTGTATTTCAATGCGGTAAAGGCGTCGGCAACCGTAAATGGCACTAACTCGGATACAGCCCAGGCGGTAAGCGGAGGTTGGGCTTATAGCCGGAACTTCACGCCGCGCGCGTTCGTGCTTGTAAATAACGATTATCAGAACGATAAGTTCCAGGATCTGGACCTGCGCTTTTCGGCCGGGGGAGGCTTGGGATACAGCGTGTGGAAGAAGGACCGGGGCCGGTTGGACCTGGTGGGCGGAATCGCTTACGAGCACGACAGCTTCGGTGAAGTAACCACCACCACCAGCCCTGCAGAGATCATCACTCCCGCCAGCACCCGCTCGCTGGCCAACGCTTTCTGGGGAGACGACTTTACTTACAAGTTGAGTGGAGCCAGCAGCTTGACCCAGAGCTTTCGCATGTTCGACGATTTGAGCGCCTCCCATAGCCGCATCAGCTTCGATCTGGCATTCAATACCAAAATCAAGAAATGGCTGACCTGGACCGTGGCCTTCAGCGACCATTACCTGAGCGATCCGGTACCGGGCCGCAAGACCAACGATCTGCTCTATACCACCGGATTCGGCATTGCCTTCGCCCATTGAGCGTTCGTCTGTGAATCACAGGCTAAAGCCTGTGCCACCACTTGTTGGACAATAAGAACATGCTCCACGATCGAGTCGCTCTGGTCACCGGCGCCGCCACCGGAATTGGCGAAGCCACCGCCCGCCTGTTCGCCGAACACGGCGCACAGGTCTTTCTGCTGGACATCGATGCCGCGCGCAATGAAGCCGTTGCCGCTTCCATCCGCGCACAATCGGGACGCGCCGACGCTTTCGCCGTCGACGTCACCGATGGGCCGGCACTGGCCGCCGTTGCGCGTGCCGCCATCGACCGCCATGGCCGTATCGACGCCCTGGTGAACAACGCCGGCATTTATCCCCGTCGCCTCTTCGTCGATATGACCGAAGCCGAATGGGACCACATGCACGATGTGAACCTGAAAAGCATGTTCCACGCCATTAAGGCCGTCATTCCCCACATGATCGAACGGCGCTCGGGCAAGATCGTCAACATCTCCTCCGTCACGTTTCACCAGGGCACGGCGAAGCTGAGCCACTATGTAGCTTCCAAGGGCGGGGTCATCGGCCTTACCCGCTCCCTCGCACGGGAATTCGGCGAGCACAATGTTCACATCAACTGCATCACCCCCGGCGCCATCAAAACGGAATCGGAGCCGCGCTTCCTTAGCGATGACGAAGCCCGCGGATTCATCGAATCGCAGAGCCTCAAGCGCCGCTTGGGTCCGCTCGACGTGGCCCGCGTCGCCCTCTTCCTCGCAACCGAATGGAGCGACGGCCTCACCGGCCAGTCCTTGAATGTGGATGCCGGCTGGTACATGCACTAAAGCTGTCGGCCATCAGCGGTCAAGCTCTCAGCCAGCCGAAGACCGATCGTTGCCTGTTGCATGTTTATGCGATATCGAATATAGTTAGCGCGTGGTCACCGATATCGCCGAGCTGGCCTCCCTCGCAAACCGACTGCGCCGGCGCAGCCTCGAGATGGTCCACCGCGCCGGACTCGGGCACCCCGGCGGAGATTTGTCCGCGGCCGATATCCTGGTGACTCTTTTTCTGGGTGTCCTCGGCATCGATCCCCTCCAGCCCTCCGCGCCCAACCGCGACCGCTTCATCATGAGTAAAGGCCACTCGTCGGCCGCCTACTACGGCGTGCTGGCGATAGCCGGCTTTCTGCCGGAATCCGGGCTCGACACCTATATGCAGCCGCTGTCGATGCTCAACGGCCATCCGGATCGCAATAAGGTGCCGGGGGTGGAAGCCAACACCGGCGCGCTCGGCCATGGCTTGCCCATCGCCGTGGGCGCGGCCATGGCGGCCAGGATCGACCATGCCGCCTGGCGGACGTTTGTGCTCACCGGAGACGGCGAGTTGCAGGAAGGCAGCAACTGGGAGGCGGCCATGGCGGCGGCGCATTATGGGCTCGACAACCTCACCCTGGTCGTGGATCGCAACGGCTTTCAGCAAGGCGGCGCCACCGAGAGCACCATGCGTCTCCACCCGCTGGCGGAAAAGTTTCGCGCTTTCGGCTGGGCCGTGCGCGAGGTGGACGGGCACGACCATGCGCAACTGCTCTCGGTTTTCCACGCCCTGCCGTTCGAGCCCGCCAAGCCCAACTGCGTGATTGCGCGCACGCACAAAGGCAAGGGCGTCAGCTTTATCGAAGATCGCGCCGAGTGGCATCACCGCGTGCCCACTGCCGCGGAGGTCGCCGCCGCCATCCGCGAGCTGGAGGCGGCTACGCCATGACCGCGCCCGCCGATTGCCGGGTGGCCTTTTCCGCCGCTCTGATGGACGTGGCCGCCGCCGATCCTCGCATCGTGGCGGTGGCCAACGATTCGGTCGGGTCGTCCAATCTGAAGGACTTTCGCCGGCGCTTCCCGGAACGGTTGATCGACGTGGGCATCGCCGAACAGAACCTGGTCGGCGTGGCGGCCGGTCTCGCCAATGGCGGCAAGATTCCGTTCGTGTGCGCGGCGGCCTGTTTTCTGACGGCGCGCGCGCTCGAGCAGATCAAGGTCGATTGCGCCTATTCGCGCCGCAACGTCAAGCTGTGCGGCATGGCTAGCGGCATGGCCTATGGCGAGCTCGGCCCCACCCACCACTCCATCGAAGACCTGGCATGGCTGCGCGCCATCGCCGGCCTGACGGTGCTGGTGCCCGCCGATCCCATCGAGACCGATCTGGCCGTGCGCGCCGCGGCCGCCTTCGACGGCCCCGTCTTCCTGCGCATCAGCCGGATGAAGGTGCCGGCCGTCCATCCCGACGACTACCGCTTCCGGATCGGCCGCGCGGTTTGCCTGCGTCAGGGCTCGGATGTGACCCTGGCGGCCAATGGCACGGTGGTCTGGCGCGCGCTGGAAGCGGCCCGCCAGCTTGCCGCCGAGGGCATTTCCGCGCGTGTGCTAAACTTCTCCACCGTGCAGCCCATCGATCGCGAAGCTATCCTGCGCGCCGCGGAAGAAACCGGCGGCATCGTCGCCGCCGAAGAGCACACCGTTCACGGCGGATTGGGCAGCGCCATCGCCGAGGTGGTGGTCGGCTCGAGACCGGTGCCCATGCGCCTGATCGGAGTTCCGGGCGTGTTCGCCCCTACGGGCTCGGCCGAATGGCTGATGGAACACTTCGGCATCACTGCCGCCGGGATTCGCGCCGCGGCCCTGCAACTGGTGGAACAAAGAGTGTCCCATGGCACGCCCGCTCGTACTGGCAATTGATCAGGGAACCACCAACACCAAGGCGCTCGTCTTCGACCAGCGCGGTGCGGTGGTAGCCCGCGCCTCGCGACCGGTGCCGATCCGGTTTCCGCGGCCCGCCTGGGTGGAACAGGACCTGGCGGATCTCTGGCGCACAGCCGCGGAGGCTGCCGCCGATTGCGTCTCCGCCGTCTCCACTAACGGGGGCGGAGAAATCGCCGCCATCGGGATCGCCAACCAGCGCGAATCGGTCGCTCTCTGGGAGCGCGCCACCTCCACGCCCGCCGGCCCTTCGGTGGTGTGGCAGTGCCGCCGCTCCGCGCCATTCTGCGCCGGGCTGCGCCTCCAAGGCGCGGAACCGCTGGTCCGCGCCCGCACCGGTCTGGGCCTCGACCCGCTGTTTTCCGCCGGTAAACTGCGCTGGCTCATCGAACAGGCAAGCGACGGCCGGCGCCGCGCCGAACGCGGCGAGTTGTGCGCCGGCACGGTGGACACCTGGCTGCTGTGGAACCTCACCGGCGGCGCGGCGCACTCGACCGATGCCACCAACGCTTCCCGCACCCAATTGATGAACCTGGCCGGTCTCGACTGGGATGAAGAAATGCTGCGCCTGTTCGGCATTCCCCCCGCCTGTCTTGCCGCTATCCATCCGTCCAGCCATCGTTTCGCGGTAACGGCCGCCGCTAGCGGTCTGCCCGCCGGAATTCCGGTCGCAGCCATGGCCGGCGATTCGCACGCCGCGCTGTTCGGACACGGCGCCTTTGCGCCCGGCACGGTGAAAGCCACCTACGGTACCGGCTCCTCGCTCATGACGGCCACGCCCGGTCTGCCGCTTTCCCAGGGCGGACTTTCGGCGACCGTCGCCTGGTGGGTTTCCGCCGCGCCGCAATTTGCGCTGGAGGGCAATATCACCAGTACCGGGGCCACCGTGGAATGGCTGGGCCGCTTGCTGGGGTTCGCCGATCCCGCCGCCCAGATCGCCGGCCTGGCCGATGGCGTCGAGACCGCCGGCGGCGTCAGCGTGGTCCCCGCCTTCGCCGGCTTGGGTGCGCCGTACTGGGACGAAAATGCCCGCGCTTTGATTTGCGGCCTGACTCGCGGCTCCACCGCGGCCCAGGTGGCGCGCGCCGCGGTGGATTCCATTGCCTTTCAAGTTGCCGACGTCTTCTTTCTGATGGAGCGCGAAGCCGGCATCCCGCTGCCCGAACTGCGGGCCGATGGCGGCGCCTGCCGCAACCACCGCCTGATGCAATTTCAGGCCGACATTCTGGGCCGGCCCGTGCTGCGCAGCGATTCGCCGGACCTGGCCGCCCGCGGAGCTGCCTGGATGGCCGGTCTCGCCACCGGCGTGTGGCGCAATCTTGACGAGCTCGCCGAACTCGTCCCCGCTCCCGCCAGCTGCGATCGCTTCGAGCCGCGGCTTGCCGCCGGCGCCCGCCAGCGCCTGCTCGACCAGTGGCGCGAAGCCGTCGGCCGCGCGCTCTCCCCGAAATCCGAAACCCATGTTGCCCACTGAAGGAACTGTGCGGCAGGTTGAACGACCTGCCCCACAATGCAGCATAGCGACAGCGGGAGTTTGGAGTCTCCTCCTCTCCCTCCTGCTCCTCACCGCTTGCTCGCCCTGGACCGTAGTCCCGCTTTCCGATTCCGCCGGCGCTCCGGCCGATCCCAAAGCGCTCGTCGATCGCCTCTGGGACAGCCGGATCGTGCCCGCCGTACTCGATTCCGCCGTCGACGCCCGCGTGGTTCTCGATGCCGCGGCGTCCAACCCCGAGCGGGCCCGCGCGCAATTCGGGCGTGGGCCGAACCACGGCTATCTCCTCCTCAAGGGCCGCGGCCGCGTGTTGGCCGTGGATGCGGCCTCCCTTTCCCATCCGGCCTCGCTCGACGTTCCGCCCTTCGACGGCCGCGCCGACCTGACGCTGCAATTAGGCCCCGTCATTTTCAGCAGCGCCTTGCGCGACGCTACTGGCGTCATCCGTTTCAGCGACTTCGTCAATCAGTTGCAATTTGCCGACGCCGGTAACGCCCTGAACGAGCGCGCCGCCCGTGCCGCTCGCGCCGCAGGCGGCTCCGCCTCGCTCGGCGGCAAGCTGGTGGAATTCGCCGGCGCCTGCGCCTGGAACCCGGGCGCCCCCCCGGGCCAATCCATCGTACCCGTGCGCCTTATCATTATTGAGGAGCGGCCGTGACCGATACCCCGATCCTCGAAGCCCGCGGCGTCGGCAAAACCTTTCCCGGCACCCAAGCCCTGGATTCGGTCGATTTCGCGATTTATCCCGGCAAGGTGCACGCCCTGGTCGGCGAGAATGGCGCCGGCAAATCCACGCTCGTCAAAATTCTGGCGGGCATTGAAACACCCACGGCGGGCACGCTTCTCGAAAGCGGCCGCCCCATTCGCCTCGAATCGGCCCGCGATGCCGACCGTTTCGGCATCGGCATCATTCACCAGGAGCTTAACCTGCTGCTCAACCTGAGCGTGGCCGAAAACATCTTTGCCGGCCGCGAATTGTGCCGCTACGGGGTATTGGTGGACCGGCGCGGCCAGCAGCGCGTCACGCGCGAGTTGATGGCCCGCCTGGACCATCCCATTCCGCCCGATACGCTGGTAGGCAGCCTGCCGCTGGGGCGGCGGCAACTGGTCGAAATCGCCAAGGCGCTGGCGCGCCGCGTGCGCGTCCTGATGATGGATGAACCCACCTCCGCCCTGAGCGCGGCCGAAGTGGAAGTCCTCTTCCGCGTGGTGCGAGAGCTAACCGCCGCGGGCGTTGCCGTGGTTTATATTTCGCATCGGCTGCAGGAGCTGCTTCGCCTGGCCGACGACGTCACCGTGCTGCGCGACGGCCGCGTGGTGGGCCGCGCCGCGGCCGGCGAAATCGGCGCAGGCTGGATCGTGGAGCGAATGACCGGGCACGCGGCGGCAGCCCGGCAACCGGAAATCACGGCGCCATTCCCGGCCAGCCCACCCGTCCTCCGCGCCGGTGAAATCGAGCTGCGCGCGGGCGAAATCGTGGGCTTGTACGGATTGATGGGCGCCGGGCGCACCGAGTTGCTCGAAAGCCTGATCGGGCTGAGGCCTCCCAAAAATCCCGTCTGGCTCGACGCCGCGCGCATCGACCGGCTCGATATCGGCAGCCGCATTCGCCGCGGCCTGGCCATGGTTTCGGAAGATCGCCAGCGCACGGGCCTGGTGGCCACCCTGCCGCTCGGCGCCAACATTACCCTGGCCGCTCTGCGCCGTCTGGCCCGCGCGGGATATCTTTCGGCGCGAACCGAAGATCGCGCCGCCGCCGCTCAGATCGCCGATCTCGGAATCCGCGCCACCGGCCCGCGCGTGCCGATTACCGCGCTCAGCGGCGGCAATCAGCAGAAAGCCGTGATCGCGCGCTGCCTGCTGACTTCGCCCAAGGTGCTCTTAATGGATCAACCGACCCGCGGCATCGACGTGGGAGCCAAAGAAGAGATCTACCGCCTGATGCGCCGCTTGGCCACGCAGGGCATGGCGATTCTGTTCGCTTCCTCGGAAATTGCCGAGGTGCGCGCCATAGCCGACCGGATTCTGGTGATGGCGCGCGGGCGCATTGCCGCTGCCGTTCCCGCCGCCCAGGCTACCGATGAAGCGCTGGTTACCGCTGCCGGAGGCGGCGCGGCATGAAGCGGAACAGTAACGGCTCGCCGGGAATGCCGGGCCGAATCGGGGAACTGTCCCGCGCGCTGCTGGCGGTCGTTCTGGTGGGGGGCATTTTTGCCTGGCTCTCGCCGGCGTTTCTCACCTCCGCCAATCTGACCATTCTGGTGAAGCACGTCGCCATCAACGCCATTCTCGGGATCGGCATGACCTTCGTGATTCTGAGCGGCGGCATCGATCTTTCGGTGGGCGCCATCGTGGGCCTGGCGGGCATGGTGGCCGGCGGATTGATCCATCACGGCCTGGTATTTCGCGGCTGGGGCGTGATGGTCTACCCGCATATCTGGCTCGTGGTTACCGCCGCGCTGGCCGCTGGTCTGGCGGTCGGGCTCCTGAACGGCCTGCTGGTCTCGCGTCTTTCCGTAGCCCCCTTCATCGCTACCCTGGGCACGCTCTACATGGCGCGCGGCGCGGCGCTGCTCTCGTCCGGCGGGGCCACCTTCCCCGATCTCGGCGGACGGCCCGAGTTGGGCAACACCGGGCTTCCGGTGCTGGCCGGCACCTTCGCCGGCGTCCCGTTTCCAATCTGGATCATGCTGGCGTTTGCCGTGGTGGCCGCGGTGGTGGCCGCGCGCACCCCCTTCGGGCGGCGCGTCTACGCCGTGGGCGGCAACGAACGCGCGGCGGAGCTGTCCGGCGTGCGCGTGCGCGGCATCAAGACCGCCGTTTACATGATTTCCGGTTTCTGCGCGGCGGCGGTAGGCCTGATCATCGCGGCCGAGCTGGGCGCGGCCCATCCCGCCACCGGCGAAACCTTCGAGCTGAACGCGATTGCCGCGGTGGTGCTGGGCGGTACGTCGCTCTCCGGCGGACGCGGGTCGATCGGCGGTACCATCATCGGCGCGCTGGTGATCGGCGAACTGGCGGACGGGCTGGTGCTGGTCGGCGTTTCCGAATTCTGGCAATTCGTCATCCGCGGTCTGGTGATCGTGCTGGCCGTGGTGGTTGATCAGTTGCAACCCAGGAGGAGTTGAACCGTGTTCGCTCAGTTCCGTTACCGGAGGCCACCGTGGCGCACGCACTCCTGCGTGCCGCGTCGAGTCTCTACTCGACGCTTCTGCCTCCTATGGCTGCGGGCGTCGACAGGAGTGTCGACGCGGCACGCAGGAGTGCGTGCGCCACAATTGCTCCTGCTGGCTTTGGCCTGGTCTTTCAGCGCCTGCTCGCCCGCTCCGCCGGCCCACAAGACCATCGCCATTATTACGCCCTCCCACGACAATCCCTTCTTCAAAGCCGAGGCAGAAGCCGCCGCGGCCCGCGCCCGCGAACTGGGCTACCAGGCGACCGTGAATTCCCACGACGACGACGCCCATCGGCAGGATGAGCTGATCGACGTGGCGGTGGCCAATCGCGCTTCCGCCATCGTGCTGGATAACGCCGGCGCCGACGCCACCGTCGCCGCCCTGCGCAAAGCCAAGGCCGCCGGCATCCCCTCCTTCCTGATCGATCGCGAAATCAACGCTACCGGCGTGGCCGTGGCCCAGATCGTCTCCAATAATTACCAGGGCGCGCAATTGGGCGCCCAGGAATTCGTCCGCCTGATGGGCGAGAAGGGCTCTTACCTGGAACTGCTGGGGCGCGAATCGGATAACAACGGGCAGATCCGCACGCGCGGTTTTCACGACGTGATCGACCGCTATCCCGGCTTGACCATGGTGGGGCAGCAATCGGCCAACTGGAGCCAGACCGAAGGCTTCCAGAAAATGGAAACCATGATTCAGGGCCACCACGGCGTGAAGGGCGTGATCGCCGGCAACGACACCATGGCGCTGGGCGCCCGCGCCGCTCTCGAAGCCGCCGGCCTGGACAAAGTGATCGTGGTCGGCTTCGACGGCAGCCCCGACGCCGTTGCGGCGGTCGGCCGCGGCGCTCTGAAAGCTACCGTGCTGCAGCCCGCCAGCGTGATTGCCCGCCTGGCCGTTGACGAGGTCGACAAGTTCGTGGCCACCGGCGCCACCGGCGCGCCGGAAAAGCAGTCCATCGATTGCGAACTGGTCACGCCCGCGAACGCCGCCGAGTTCGGCCTGTTTGGACGAAAATAGGAGGTACGTCTTGTCCCAGCCAAGCATCTCTAAGCCAAGTATCGGCATCATTCTCGGCAATCGCGATTTCTTCCCCGACGCGCTCGTCGGCGAAGCCCGCGCGGACCTGCTGCGGCTTTTCGAACGGCTCGGCATCGAAGCCGTGGTGCTGGACCAACACAGCACGAAACTGGGCGCGGTGGAAACCTGGGAGCACGCCAAACGCTGCGCCGAACTGTTCCGCGCGGCGCGCGACCGCATCCTCGGCGTGCTGGTTTCGCTGCCCAACTTCGGCGATGAAAAGGGCGTGGCGGACACGCTCAAGCTGGCCGAGTTGAACGTCCCCGTGCTGGTGCAGGCCTATCCCGACGATCTCGACCAGTTCCAGGCGGCCCGCCGCCGCGACGCGTTCTGCGGCAAGATCTCGGTCTGCAACAACCTGCGCCAGTATGGCATTCCGTTCAGCCTCACCACCCAACACGTGGTTTCCCCGGCGGAGGAGAGTTTCGAAACCGACTTGCGCGATTTCCTGGCGGTCTGCCGCGTCGTGCGAGGCCTGCGCCGGGCGCGCATCGGCGCGGTGGGCGCCCGCCCGAACGCCTTCAATACCACCCGCTATAGCGAGAAACTGCTGGAGGCTTCGGGCATCAGCATCTCCACTATCGACCTGTCGGAAGTGCTCGCCCTGACCCGCAAGATCGGCGATGGAGACCCGCGTCTCAGAACCAAGCTGGAAGAGATTGGCGCTTACGCCGACCCAGCCGGCGTGCCGGACGCCTCGCTGTTGCAGATGGCGCGTCTGGCCATTGTATTGACGGACTGGATGCGCAGTCTGGATCTTAGCGCCACCGCCATCCAATGCTGGAACTCGATGCAGCAGAACTTCGGCGTCAACGTCTGCACCGTGATGAGCATGATGAGCGAAGCGTTTTTGCCCAGCGCCTGCGAAGTGGATATCGCCGGCGTGGTCGCCATGTACGCCATGCAACTGGCCTCCGAGCGCCCCAGCGCGCTGGTGGATTGGAACAACAACTACGGCAACCAGCCCGACAAGTGCGTCTTCTTCCACTGCGGCAACTGGGCCAAGAGCTATCTGCCGGATATTCGTATCGGTACGGCGCCGATTCTGGGCAGCGTTCTGGGCGAGGAGAACACCTTCGGAGCGCTCTGGGGCCGTACCCCCGCCGGACCGGTGACTTTCGGACGCATCAGCACCGACGATCTCGGCGGCCGCGTGCGTGCCTACGTCGGGGAGGGGCGCTTTACCGACGATCCGCTTTCCACCTTCGGCAACCGCGCCGTGGTTGCTATCCCGGGGCTTCAGAAGTTGATGCGATACATTTGCCGCAACGGTTTCGAGCACCATGCCGCCATGAACGCTTCACATTCGGCGGCAGCCCTGGAAGAAGCTTTTTCGGGCTACCTGGGTTGGGAGGTGTACCGCCATGAGGGGTAACCCAGGAACGGAAAATTCCCACAAGGCGTGCATTTTTGCTACATTTCACAATAGAGAAGTCGGCGCCGAGTTGAAGAAGTCAGCGCCGACCTGAGCGCGCCGGGCCGCCTGCCGGCCGGTGCCGAAGGATTCCCATGGAGAACGAAACTTTAACCATCACCGACAACCGGACCAACAAGACCTATACCATTCCGATTGCCAACGGCGCCGTGCGCGCGTTGGACCTGCGCCAGATTAAGTCGGGGCCGGAGGATTTCGGCCTGATGACCTACGATCCGGCCTTCATGAACACCGCGTCTTGCCACAGTGCGATCACCTACCTGGACGGCGACGCCGGCATCCTGCGGTATCGCGGCTATCCCATCGAGCAACTGGCCCAGCACTGCACTTTTCTGGAAGTCGCCTACCTGCTGCTGAACGGCGAACTTCCCACGCAGGAAGAGCTGGAAAAGTGGAATTGCGAAGTAATGCAGCGCACCATGATCCACGAGAACGTGAAAAAGTTCATGGATGGATTCCACCACGACGCGCATCCCATGGGCATCCTGATCAGCACCGTGGCGGCGCTTTCCACCTTCTATCCGGACTCGAGGATCCTTTCCAACCCCTTGTGTAACAGCAAACAGATTGTGCGCCTGATCGGCAAGATGCCCACCCTGGCCGCCTGCGCGTACCGCCATCGCCTGGGCCTGCCTTATGTTTATCCTGACCCGACGCTGAGCTACACCAAGAACTACATGAACATGTTGTGGCGGCGCACCGAGCCGACCTACGTGGCCAATGAAGTTCTGGCCCGAGCGCTGGAGGTCCTGTTCATTCTGCACGCCGACCACGAACAGAATTGCAGCACCAGCACCATGCGCGTCGTGGGCAGCTCGAACGCCGACCCGTTCGTGACCACCGCCGCCGCCATTGCCGCGCTCTCCGGCCCGCTTCACGGCGGGGCCAACGAAGAAGTACTGCGCATGCTCGGCGAGATTGGCATCATCGAAAACATCCCGCCGTACATCGCCGAGGTCAAAGCCGGGCACCGCAAGCTGATGGGCTTCGGCCACCGGGTGTATAAGAACTACGATCCGCGCGCCCGCATCATCAAGCGGGTGGCCGAGGAAGTATTCGAAGTCACCGGGCGCAATCCCAAAATCGACATCGCTCTGGAACTGGAAAAGATCGCACTCAACGACGACTACTTCATCAAGCGCAAACTGTATCCCAACGTGGATTTCTACTCCGGCATCATCTACCAGGCCATGGGATTCACGCCCGACCAGTTTACGGTACTGTTCGGCATTCCGCGCACGGTGGGCTGGCTGGCGCAGTGGCAGGAGATGCTGCAGGACCCGGAGAGGAAAATCGCCCGGCCGCGGCAGATCTATGTCGGCCCCGAAGCGCGCGATTTCGTCCCCATCACGCGGCGCGCGCAGAACGAACTGGCCGCCGTCTAGTCTCGGACTCAGGCTCGACAGCCTGCGCCACTACCCATACGCCCCGGTCACGGCCTGCTTCAGGAACGCCAGGTCGGCGCGGATCGCGGGGAGCGAATCGGTGGAAGCCGCATCGACGTAGATCGTGATCGGGCCGCTATATTTCGCTTGGGCCAGCACCGCCAGCACGCCCGGCCAATCCACCACGCCTTGGCCCAGCCTGGCCGGCCCCAGCTTCGCGGCATCGGTATCGGCGGGCTTGGCGTAGTCCCGCGCCGCAATCATCTTCAGGCGGGGCAGCGCAGCGCGCAATGCCGCCAGACATCCGTCTCCGCCCGTATGCACGGTGGTATAAGCCGGATCGAATACGTAGCCCACCACTTTGGCATCGAACAAGCGTAGCGGGTCGACGCCCGGCGGCGCCAGGGCCGCGGCGGCTTCCGGCGCCAGGCCGACCGCCGTCCCCGTTTGGCGCGCAATCGACGCCAGCAGCGCCAGTTCCCGTGGCATGCCGGCCGGCGATTTCGAGTGGCCGGGGACGAACAACGGCACGCCCATCATCCCGGCCACGGCCAACGCCAGGCGCACGCTGCGGTCCTGCGGCGAAAAGGACTGCGGCGTCGAGATCGCCGCCGCTTCCAGCCCCACGCCGGTCAGGGCTTCCACGAAGCGCATCAGGTCCAGGTCGGCATGTTCGGGCGTGACGTGCGCACCCGGCGCTACGGCGATCGCGGCGCCGTCGAATCCCACCATCGCCAGCACGCCGCCCATCTCGTCGTAGCCGATCTTGAGGAGCGCTTCCGAATCCAGGCAAATCGGCGGCTTCACCCGCGGGCGTGGCCCATTGGCGTTGCGATCCTGCGCCGCCAGCGCGGTCGCCGTGAGCGCCAGCACCTGCCGCCGGGTGACGAGCATATCCGTAGTGTACGCCGCGCGCGGCAGGGCGGGATCTTTACGGCTTTCGCCGGGTTGGCGCCCCGGCGCGCGCGAACACCGTCTCACGGTCGCCTTTCTCCCACAGGCGCTCGGTTTCGGCATCCTTCAAACCGGCCAGGCGGCCCACCAGCAGAAACGGCGGCAGGGCGTAGCGCAGCGTCTTCCAGCGCGCCATTTCGATCAGGTCCCCCAGGGCGCGGTCGCGAATCAGGCCGAGGGTCGCGTCGTCGGTCGAATCGGTCAGAATCAGCAGCGCTTTGGTGGATTCCAGCCGGTCGGAAAGCACGATCGAGTGCAACAGCTCCACCAGCCAGGTGGGCGAAACGCGTAGGTTGCGATCGGGGTGCTTCTGCCCGTAAACGCCCACCGCCGCGAGGGCGTGCATGGCGTTGACGCGCACCGAATCGTCCGGGTCCTGCAAGGCGAACTGCAGATCGCTGAGGATCTCTTTCTTGTCCGGAGCATAGCCGATCACGGTTGCCGCGATGGCCCGATCCTCTCCGGAAGCGTCGCTGCGCAGCACGTCGCGCAGCCACGAAGTATGCTCTCCGGCAAAGTCCAGGAACCGGCCCTGCAGACTGCGCGCGTCCGCGTCGGCCATCAAGGGATGGCCGGCGGTCAGGTCTTCGGCCGCTTCGCCGCGGGCCGCCGCCTTGGCGACCGCAAGCAGGTATCCGTGGTAGGTGTCGATCAACTCTTGGGGCAGGTGCACGTCGCCATCCGGCACCGAGCGCATGGAAGGATGGGGCGCCCCCTTTTCTTCAACGCCGACAAACACCTGCGCCTGGGAGCCGTCGCAGCACACCGCTTCGATTCGAGCCAGAACCACGCCCGGGAGCTTTTCAATGGCATCTTCGGCGTCGCCTTTGGATGCCGGCAGCCCCCGGCCGGGAGCGAGCCCGGCCGCCGCCACTACCTTTTCCGCCGAGACTTTGCGCAGGCCGTAGACGTTGATGTCGCCGATGCGCGGGGCCTGCCCCCAAGCCCCGCACGCCAAAAGAGTTACCGCAAGAATGCGCTTCACTAGAGCATAAGACGCTCTACCGCCCACACTTGTTGCCGGGCGATTTCTTCACGCCTGTGGCCGCTCTACGCCTGCTTTTGCGCCAGTTGCCCAATCACCGGCAGCACAATCTTCTTCCCCTGATAAGCCGTCACAATCATGAAAATCCAGAAGAGGAATATCGCCAGGTTGATCAGCGACGTAATAAGGAACAAAAAGCCAAGGCCGCCGCCGTAATAAGTAGCGCCGAGAACGATGGCGTGGAGGATCGATATGCCGACCCAGACGACAACGCTGGCGACCCACAGGAAGATGGACTGAAAGGCATGAAAGCGGATCGTCTTGTTCTGGTTGTAAGGAGCCAGCACGAGGAAAACGACGCCCGTTATGACGCCTAACAGGTAGCATAGGGCCGAGGCCGCATTATCCGTCAAACCGGGGGCGGCGGCGGTCGCCGGCAGAGGCGCATAGGCTCCCGGGGGCGGCGGAGCGGATTGACTTGGAGGCGGAGGCGCAGCGGCCCCCGCAGTCGCGCCACACTTGGCGCAGAAACGGCCTTCCATCGGAGCGCCACAACTCGCACAAAATGCCATGAAATCTCCTTATTGTGAGAACTTTAGCGTGAAAACCCCTGTGTTTGCAAGAGCTTTCCGAAAATTCAGTACCGGTTTCAATGGCCCGGCCAAGCCGCCACCAGTTGCGCGATCCAGCCGCCGAGCCAAACCGCGGCCGCGCCCGCGGCATATACCAACGCCGCCAGCCGCAGGGATTTCTCCGCGCGGCCGGTCTTCGCCTTCCCCAGCCACTCGACCACGCCCAGGCCCAATAGTACCATCGCAGCCGCTACCAGACCCGCCACGAGCACCGCACCGCCGGGGGACATGCGCCAGGCACGCCACCATTCTCCGTGCAAGGCCAGTACGACGGAGCGGGTTATGCCGCAGGTCGGACAGGGAAGCCCGGTCTGGCGGCGAAAGGCGCAAACCCAGTCGAGCGGGCGGCCCGCCACCGTCACTCCATTTTCATCGCCGGAAACGAGCAGGCGCAAAACCAACAGATCGGCGGCAATCAGCGCCCCCACCACGGTCTTGGCGGACAGAACGCGGGCAGGAAACTCGTGGGGCAGACCCCGCAGTCTGCGCAGATCCCCCTGGAGCCGCTCCTGGTCCGGCCCTTGCCCCGGGCGATGCGCGGCCAGGGGGTCGCGCGCGGACGGGGGCGTCCGCCCCACCAGGTTGAACAACCTGCCCCACACTTTGCACGACAAATGGGTCATACGCCCGAGGGGTTGTTCACCACGTAGCAGCCCACCGCCTTATCGTGCAGCGTCTGCCTGCGATCGTCCCAGAGCGGCCACAACATGTCCAGCAGAGAGCCGAATGGAACAAAGCCCAATCCGACCCTGGCTAACAGGCGGACAAAGGCCGTGCCCTGCGTTAACAGGTTGCCGTAAGCATCCACAACCTTGACTTTCACCACGCCCTGGCCGATGGAAAAGCCGCGTTGGGCGATCAGGTAGACGGAGTTATAGAAGCCCACCAGCAGGGTCGCAACTGGGAAAAGAAGCAATAACATGCAGCACATGCCGTTGGCTGCCCCGTGCCCTCCCAAGCCGGCGATTCCAGCCAGCACCGTCCCGAGCACAAGGTAGAGAACCGCCATGCCGGCGCCGATCAACAGTGCGTCGATCAGAAAGCCTACCACCCGGTTGCCCCAGGTGGCATAGCCGGCGTCGAAAACTGAAGGCGGCCGCGCACCGGGCGCCGGGGGTTGCGGCCAGGCAGCCGCTTGCATGGGCGTTGCAACTGGAGTTTGCGGGGAACCGCAGGATGGACAGAAGGCCGTCCCTTCATTCATGGACGCGCCGCATTTCGCGCAATAAATCATCGTCACCTCGCGTGGTTGGACAGGGCGCAAATGTTACCAAATTCACGCCAGCGAGGTTCTAGCTTATATCGACTGGGGGTAGAAAGCCAAGAAAAATCAGCGTCCTGGAGATCCCAAAACCACCAGGGGCAGGATCGCGCCGATCGCCGCGCAGGCAATCAGCGCCGTGTTACCCGCGCCCAGGAACGAAAATAACAGCCCGGCCAGCGACCCGGCTCCGGCTCCGGCCACTGCTATCATGATGCGCTTACCCATACTTTACTTCATTGTAGCGCCGTGGCCGGCTGCAGTTATCGCGGCGAATCCGGCTTGTCGGGATCTCCCGTGATGAACACTTTTTCTCCGGGCCGGACCAGTTTCAGACGATCGCGGATTTCCAGTTCCTGCTGGGCCGGACTTTCATCCATACGCTTGATGCGCTCGCGCATCCGTTCGACTTCCTTGGCGAGGGCGGCGTTATGTTGCTCAAACTTCTGGATCTGGTCTTGCTTCTCCATCAGCGCGTGGACGCCCCGCGGGCCACGGAGGGTTTCCACCGCACATCCGGCGACCAAGAAAAACGCTACTACGTAAGCAATCTTGCCGAACGGTACTTTCATCCTACGACTACCCGGAAGATAATAGTAACATTGCCGACCTTCGTTGCTCTGCAATATTTTTCCTAAATGACCAATGCCATAGTGGTTTTTTGTACGTGTCCGAGCCAGGAGGAGGCGGGTAGCCTGGCCCGGCGGCTGGTGGAACGGAGGCTGGCGGCATGCGTGACAATCCTTGCCGCGGCTCGCAGCTATTACCGCTGGCAAGGAGCGATCGAGTCCTCCGAGGAATGCTTGCTCCTGATCAAAACGTCGCGCGGCCAATTCGACGTGCTGCGCCGCGAGATCGAGTCCGCCCATTCCTATCAGGTGCCCGAGGTGCTCGCGTTACCGGTAATCGCCGGATCGCCGAATTATCTCGAATGGCTTGCCGCCAGCCTGGAGGACTCTGGGGCCGGGCCCGAGGAGTCCGCCCAGTGACCGGCCGCCCGCTTGCCCCCGGGCTGGCGCTGATTTTCGACATGGACGGCGTAGTGGTGGATTCCAATCCGCTCCACCGCACCGCTTGGACGGAGTACAACCGGCGCTGCGGGCTGGCCACCACCGAAGAAATGCAGCAGCGCATGTACGGCAGGCGGAACGACCAGATTGTGAGAGACTTTTTCGGCGATCGTCTGACCGACGCGGAAGTGAGCCGCCGCGGCGCGGACAAAGAAGCGCTGTTCCGGCAGTTAGCCTCGGGGCGCGTGGAGCAAATGTTAGTTCCCGGCATTCGTGAATTTCTGGAGCGCTATAAGGCTGTTCCGAAAGCGCTGGCCACCAATGCCGAGCATCAAAACGCGGATTTCATTCTGGCGGAGTCCGGTCTTCGCCCTTACTTTTCCGTAGTCGTGGACGGCAGTCAGGTGTCGAAACCCAAGCCCGATCCGGAGATTTATCTTCTGGCCGCGGCACATTTGGGAGCGATTTCCCGCAATTGTATAGTGTACGAGGATTCTTACTCCGGATTGAGCGCTGCGCTTGCGGCAAAAATGAGGGTAGTCGGCGTATTAACTACCCATGCTAACTTGCCGAATGCGGCAATTTGTGCCGATAATTTCTTAGACAACGAGTTACTCGGATGGATGGAAGCCCAGTCCGCTGTCGCCTAACTTCCGCAATATTCCTGGCGCTCGTGGCGGCGCACAACCTGCCCGGCGCTGAAGCGGATAGCCGCGCGCAGACAGATCCAGTCCTTTCGATTCGCCAGGTCAACGAACGAAGGCTTCCGGACCTCGAAGCCGCCCACGCCGGCGAGCGCGCGGTCATCCGTGGAACCGTAAACTCACGCGCTTTTCGCTTCCGCAGCTACAGCATTCTCACCATTGAAGATTCCGGCGGCGGCGCCGCTTTGCAGGCGTTCGGGGAGGACCGGCAGCGGCTCGAAGTGCAGCAGCCGGGCGACGAAATCGAAGCCCATGGAGTGGTGTCGATGGTGGATGGCATGGTGGTTCTGGTGCCCGACCAAGTCACTCTGCTGGCGCGGCAATCGCCGCCTCGGGCCACCGAGCTGTCTTCGATACCGGGGGCGGCTCATCTGGGCCGGTTGGTGCGCGTTTCGGGCCGGATTCGTCACAGCGCCTCGGCTGCTTCCGGAGATTACCTGGTATTGGAGCAGCCCGGAGGCACGTTTAACATTTTCATGCCCACCGGTCCCGTTGGATCTGGCGGCGGTTTTGGCCCGGTTCGGGTGGGCGACGAGATCGCAGTGACCGGAGTTGGTTTCGAGTACTGCACGCATCCCCCGTTTAACCGCGGTTATCAGGTGATGGTCGGATCGTCGGCGCCGCTGACCGAAATGACGGGCGCGCACGGGATATCCCCGGTTTTCGTGCTGGGATTCCTGGCTTTGATGGCGCTGGTGGGGTTGTTCCTGTGGCGGCGGGAGGGGCGCTTGCGAGTTCAGCGGGAGCGGCTCCGCAAGATCTATCAACTGGGCGAGGAAATTCTGGGTGCGCCGTCGGCGGAAGCCATATTCAAACGCATCGAGGACGCGTTGCCCTCGATTCTGGACGTGACTCAGGTGCGCCTGTATGTGTACAACCGGGGATCGAAGACTCTGGACAGCGTTTCGGGCGAGATCGGGGAGGAGGTATCCATTTCGCTTTCGACCCCGCCCAACGGGCCGCCCGCCGGCGCGGTGGCTTGTTTCCACTACCGCACCCTGCTGGCCATCCCCGACATTGACCGCAGCCCTTTTCCGGTGTCGGGTCCGGCGGGCGTTGCCAGCCCGAAATCGCTGCTGTTCGTCCCCATGCTGGCGCAGAAAGAGGTCGTTGGCGTGCTGGAACTGGACCAGGACGACCGCCCGCGCGACTTCCCGGCGGATGAACAGGCGTTGGCGCAGCATCTAGGCAACCAGATCGCCGTCTCGCTGCGCCTGCTCAGCCGGCGTTCGGTGCAGGAGCAACTCTTCCGGACGGAGAAGCTGGCCGCCGTGGGCCGCCTGATTTCCGGTATCGTCAACGACCTGGAATCGCCGCTCTCCTCCATCGGCGAACTGGCCGAGGGAACCCTGGAACGCGCCCGCGGGGGAAATCTCGAACGCGATGTCTCGGCCATCGCCAGCGAAGCCCGGAAAGCTTCCTCCATGGTGGCGCGGCTGCTGTCGTTCGCCTCACAGGACGCGGCCGAGGCTCGCCCGGTGCCCATCACCAGCCTGCTGCGCGGCCTGATCGATTTTCGCGAGGGCGATTGGAAGGCTTCCGGGATTCGTTTACGGGATCTGACTTCGCGCGAGCCGCTCCGCGTGCTCGGCTCGCAGGGTCAACTGGAGCAGGTGTTTTTGAACCTGCTGGTGCATGTGGAACAATCCCTGGCCGACGCCCCAATCAAGGTGCTGACGATTCGCACCAGCGTGCTGGCGCGGCGTCTTCTGGTGGAGATCGTTTTTTCCGCCGGCCGGGAAGCGCGCGATGCCGAAGAGACCGCGGCCGTGCTGGGCGTCACCCGCAGCGTGATTGCGGGGCACGGCGGCGAAGTCCGCCTGATCGAACCGCTGAACGAAGATCCGCGCTTCGAAATCGAGCTGCCGCTCGCCGCCGCCGATCGCTCCCAAACCACCGTCATGCCGGCTGCGCCGCACAGCGATTCGGTGCGGCGGCTGACGGCGTTGGCGATCGAGCCCGACGAGGCGGTGCTGCGCCATCTGCTGGGCCTGCTGGCGGCGCGCGGCTACCGGGTGGTGCCGGCGCAAGACGCCGATAACGGGCTGGAACTGGCGCAGCGCATGCGCTTCGATGTAGCCCTGTGCTCGGTGCACGCCAGCGGTCTGAATTGGGTGGAACTATCGGAGCGTCTGCAGTCGCGCGTCGGCGTTTTCGTTCTCCTCTCGGATCGCTACGACCCGGAACTCGCAACCGATTTCGAAGGCGACGGGCGCTTCGTGCTGGCCAAGCCGCTGCAGGAATCGGAGTTGATCCGCTGCTTGCGCGGCATCGAAAGGGCTCCGCCGGCCAAAATCATCCGCTTCAAGAACGGCGTGGCGTAAGAGCGTGGCGCAGGCTGTCGAGCCGGGCGGTCGAGCCTGCTGAGCCGAGAGTCATCTCGGCTTTTCCCGCCGCGCACACCGCTACAATGAAATCTCCCATGGCGAAGCGCGGGTCGTTTATCACTTTCGAAGGCATGGACGGGTCGGGCAAGACGACCCAGTTGCGGCGTTTGGCGGCACGCCTGCGCGGCTGCGGGCGAACCGTGGTGGAGACGGCCGAGCCGGGCGGCACGCCCATCGGAATTCAGATCCGCCGCGTGCTGCTCGACAGCGCCAATCGGGAATTGTGCGCCAACGCCGAATTGCTGCTCTATTTTGCCTCGCGGGCGCAAAACGTGGACCAGTGCATCGTGCCCGCGCTCGCGCGCGGCGAGATCGTGCTGGCCGACCGGTTCACGGATTCTTCGCTGGTGTATCAGGGATATGGGCGCGGCCTCGGCGCGGAAAACGTGCTGGCCCTGGACCGGATCGCCTGCCGCGGATTGAAGCCCGACCTGACCGTGCTGGTGGATATCGATGCCGCCACCAGCATCGATCGCGCCCACGCGCGCAACGCCGCCGCGGTCTCGCGCGACCGCATGGATGAACAGTCGCTCGATTTCCATCGCACCGTCTATCATGCCTATCACCGCCTGGCCGCCCAGGAGCCGGAGCGGGTCAAGCTGGTGGATGGCGCCGCCGGCATAGATGCCATCGAGCAGGCGGTCTGGGCGCTGGTGAGCGCTCATGTTTGAAGGCGGCATGTTTGCGGACTTTTACGGGAATGCGCACGTCACCGAAGCGCTGGAACGGATGCTGGCGCACGGCCGCCTGGCGCAGACCCTACTCTTTTCGGGCGCCGAGGGCGTCGGCAAAGCCACCCTCGCCCGCCGCCTGGCCGAACACATCCTGCCCGATCCGGCGCGTATCGAGCTGGACGATTTGAGCCTGCCGGCTAACCTGGAAATCGTGGCCGCGCGCGAAAAGCTGGCTCCCGAGAAACGCAACGAAGACCCGCTGCTGTTTTCCAGCCATCCGGATTTCGTCACCTTCGCTCCCGACGGCCCGCTGCGCCAGATCTCCATCCAGCAAACGCGCCTGCTCAAGGAGCGTTCCCAATTCCTGCCCAATAAAGGCAAACGCCGGGTGTTTCTGATCGACCACGTGGATCGCGCCAACGACCAGGCCGCCAATTCGCTGCTCAAGACGCTGGAGGAACCGCCCGAGCACCTGATCCTGATCCTCACCGCGGAAAACGCCTACGATCTGCTGCCCACCATCCGCTCGCGGTCGGTGCCGTTTCATTTCGCCCCGCTCAGTCCGGACCAGATGGAGCGCTTCGTGCGCAGCCGCGCCCTGGACCATCCGGAGCGGCGTGTGGCTCTGGCCGGGGGAAGTCCGGGCGCAACCGTAACGCTCGATCTGGAAGCTTACGACAAACGCCGCGCGGCCATGCTGGCGCTGCTCAAAGTGGCCGCCGGAGCCGCTCCCTTCGCCACCTGGCTGCCGGTCTCCGAAGCCATCGGACGCAGCCGGAACGAGAAGCTGGAGCTCTATCTGAAGGTCCTCTACGACTTACTGCGCGACCTGCTGCTGCTGGAGGAAGGCGCCGGCGCCATCCGCAACGCCGATATCGCCCCCGATCTGGAAGCGCTGGCCGCCAAAGTCTCCTTCGCCTGGCTGCGGAAAGCCGTCGGGCGCACCGACGAAATCGCGCGCCTGATCCGCCGCAACATCCAGAAGAGCATCGCCCTGGACGCTATGATCGCGAACCTGCGCGGGGGATAGACCGCCCGTGGGCAGACCACAAAAGACGATGGTCTGCCCCACACTATAGGGCATCGGGTTGGGATACGATGAAATCTACACGGTCATGAAGACCCAAGAATGCCGACCGTCAAGCACATTCCCGGGCCGTACCGTTTTTTCTTTTACAGTTTCGACTGCAATGAGCCCGAGCACGTACACGTCCAACGTGAGGACAGGGTCTGCAAATACTGGCTTGCGCCTCTGGCGCTGAGCCGCAACGATGGTTTTTCGGCGCGAGAATTGAATCAGATCCGTGCCCAGATAATATTCAACCTGGAGACGATTTTGGAGGCTTGGCATGAGCATTGCGGCTAACGTCGAGGCGCGGATTCAAACAGTCTCGGTCACGGAGGACGTGATTACTGCCCAGTTGGTGGACGGCCGGACGATTAGCGTTCCGCTGGCATGGTCCTGGCGGCTCTCCGAGGCAACTCCCAAACAACGTGCAAGATTCGAGATCATCGGCGGCGGCTCCGGGGTGCGCTGGCCCGAGATTGACGAAGACATAAGCGTAGAGGGCATGCTCCACGGAGTCCCGGCGAAAAGGCCTGCCAGTCACAAGCCCTCTTGCGATTAAAGGAACGGCAGACCGTCGCCTCGATTCGAGACCGAGTTTTGTGACGCCAGGCGGGTCGGTGCCACGCGCAAGAAAGCCGGATTTCGTCAGCGGTTTTGAGACAGACTTTTGCGACGCTCGAAGGCCCAATTCCACGAGCTTCGTGCGGCGTCTCAAAACTCACCTTTTTTGAGACGCTTGCGGGACCTGTCTCGCCTCCTCCCTAACCACCCCGTAAAGCGCCACAATAGGACCATGGCCCGCATCACGGAACTGGAGATCAACGGCACCCGGCGCCATCTGGACGCCGATTCCGACCGGACCCTGTTGAGCGTGCTGCGCGACGACCTCGCTCTCACCGGCGCCAAATACGGCTGCGGCGAGGGGCAATGCGCCGCCTGCACCGTGCTGGTGGATGGCACGCCCACCAAGAGCTGCCTGACCAAAGTCGGCGCGGTGGCCGGCAAACGCATCCTCACCATCGAAGGACTCGCCCCGTCGGCTCACCCGGCCGGCCAACCGGAAGGCAAGCTGCACCCGGTGCAGGAGGCGTTCCTCGAAGCCGACGCCATGCAGTGCGGCTGGTGCACCCCCGGAATGATTCTGGGCGCGGTCGGTCTGCTGGCCCGCTCGCCCAACCCCACCGACGCCGAAATATCGAGCGGCATGAACGGCCACATCTGTCGCTGCGGCACCTACCCGCGCATCGTTCATGCCATTCGCCTCGCTTCGAAGAAAGCCGCGAAGAAAGGAGCGCACGCATGACACGGCGCGAATTTTTCGCCATTGTCGGCGGCGGCATCGTCGTCATCCTGATTCCCGACGATTCCGATGCTCAGGAAAGCGGCGGCGGCGCCCGGCGCGGCATGAATCAGCGCATGCCGGAGCAGGTGAGCGCCTGGCTGCACATCGCCGAAGACGGCTCGGTGACGGTCTACACCGGCAAGGTGGAAGTGGGACAAAACGCCCGCACCTCGCTCACCCAGGCCGCCGCCGAAGAGTTGCATGCGCCTATCGCTTCCATTCAACTGGTAATGGGGGATACCGCTCTCACCCCGTTCGACATGGGCACCTCCGGCAGCGGGACCACCCCCAACATGTGGCCGCAAATCCGCAAAGCCTCCGCGGCTGCCCGCGAAATGCTCATCGACCTGGCCTCGCAAAAGTGGACGGTCGACCGCGCCGCCATCACCGTAGCCGACGGCAAGGTCCGCGCCGGCGAGCGCTCGGCCGGCTTCGGCGACCTCACCCATGGCGAAAAACTCGCCCGCACCATTCCGGCCGGGGCCGCGCTAACGCCTGCCGGCCAATGGCAAGTCGCCGGCAAGCCGGTGGAAAAGGTGAACGGCCGCGCCATCGTCACCGGCGCGCATCCCTATGCCTACGATGTCCACCGCCCCAGCATGCTGTACGCCAAGGTGCTCTATCCGCCCTCGTTCGGCGCCCGTCTGGCTGCGCTCGATAGCGCCGCCGCCGAGGCCATCCCCGGCGTGAAGGTGGTGCGGCAGAAAATCTCCGGCCAGCGCGAAGCCGGCGCCGACCTGGTGGGCGTCGTCGCCCCCGATCCTTCCACCGCCGAAAGAGCTTTGACCGCGCTCAAGGCGGAATGGACTCCGGTCAACGGTCAGCCTTCTTCCAAGGACGTCTTCGCCTACTTCAAGCAAACGGCCCAAAACGCCTCGTCCCCGCGCCTGGACCTCGCGGCCTATACTGTCGCCTATATCGCCCACGTTCCGCTGGAACCTCGCGCCGCCGTGGCCGAATGGTCCGCCGACGGCAAGCTGATGGTCTGGACCGGCTCCCAGCGCCCCTTCGGCGTACGCAGCGAGCTCGCCGCCGAATTCGGCATCCCCGAAGACAGCGTCCACGTCATCGTGCCCGATACCGGCTCAGGCTACGGCGGCAAGCATCAGGGCGATGCCGCGGTGGAAGCCGCCGTCCTGGCCAAAGCCGCCGGCAGACCCGTGAAACGCAACTGGACCCGCGAAGAAGAAATGACCTGGGCCTACTTCCGCCCCGGCGGCCTGCTGGAAGCCGGCGGAAAAGTGAACCCCGACGGCACCCTGGCGGCCTGGGAATTTCACAATTACAACTCCGGCCCCTCCAGTCTTGGAACCCCCTATCGCGTGGCCGACAAGCACGAGCAGTATCACCGCACCCAATCGCCCCTGCGCCAGGGCTCCTACCGCGCTCTCGCCTCCACCGCCAACCACTTCGTGCGCGAAAGCGTGATGGACGATCTGGCTCACAGCGTTTCCATGGACCCGCTTGAGTTCCGCCTGAAGAACCTGGACAACCAGCGCCTGCGCAACGTGCTCACCGCCGCTGCCGAGCGTTTCGGCTGGAGCAACCGCAAGCGCCGCCCCGGACGCGGCTTCGGCCTCGCCGCCGGCACGGAAAAAGGCGGCTACGTAGCCACCTGCGCCGAAATCGCCGTGACAGGCAGCGCCGTGAAGGTGGTGCGCGTGGTGGAGGCGTTCGAATGCGGCGCCATCGTCAATCCCGAACACCTGGCCAACCAGGTGGAAGGCGCCGTGGCCATGGGCATCGGCGGCGCTTTGTTCGAACACGTCGATTTCGCCGATGGCCAAATTCTCACCAACCGCCTCGGCCGCTACCCGGTGCCGCGCTTTGCCGATATGCCGGTGATCGAGAGCGTGCTGCTCGATCGTAAGGACATCCCCTCCGCCGGCGCCGGTGAAACCCCCATCGTAGGCGTGGCCCCAGCCATCGCCAACGCTATTTTTGACGCCACCGGCCAGCGCATTCGCTGTCTCCCCCTGGTCGCCAATGGCCTGCCCGCGCTTTCGGCCCCAAGCGCTCCGGCTTAGGACCCGCCTTTCGGAAAGTTCAGCAGCGTATTTCGATGAAGTGGGGCAGCGGCGTGCGCTGAGGCGGACCCTCGGTCCGCCTCCGGCCAAGCGGCCGGCCTCGACCGGGGTAGCAGGTTCGAATATCGCCCACCATAGAATCAACGGCTTAGGCAGATCAGTCGAAGGCGCGATGCTCAAGCCTTTTCGCTGACAAGCCTAGGCCTGCTGCCGGTTGGCGTGCTTTACGGTGGCCGCGGCTACGCCGCGCTGAGTTAAGGGGACGGCCCGTCTTACGCTAGTCCTTGGGCGGGGCTGGCGTGTTCGAACTGACTTCTTTCAACGAATCCTTGAAGCTGCGGATGCCTTGGGCCAGCCCCTTGCCCAGTTCGGGGAGCTTTTGCGGCCCGAAAAACAGAATGGCGATACCCAAGATTACAATCAGATGCCTGGGTTGTAGTAGATCTTCAATCATAGTTTGGCTCCCACTGGAAGCGTAGCACGATTACAAGTGCGCCGGAGCTCTCATCGCCCGGACGCCGAATCGCCTTGTCGCCCTCCTCGGCCCGTTTTGCATATAATTAAGTAGAACGTGTATTTGGGAGTGCGCTCCCATACACTCAGAGGACTCCGCATGTCAACTCTAGAGGTTTCTCCGGTCGAGCCTTCTTCGAGGCCAACCGGCCCTTCGGTCGTCAACGATTTCAGCCTTCAGGTCGCAACAGTCAACGGTTCCGGCAGTCAGACCGCGAACACCGTCCTGATGCGCGCCATCCTTCAAATGGGAATTCCGGTTTCCGGCAAGAATATGTTCCCTTCGAACATTGCCGGCCTGCCCACCTGGTTCACCATACGAGCTTCGAAGCGTGGCTATATCGGCCGCCGCAAGGAGATCGATTTTCTGGTGGCTATGAATCCGGAAACGGCGGAGGAGGACGTGCGCAAGCTCGAACCCGGCGCCGCCGTGGTTTACGACGAGCCGCTCAAGCTCAATCAGATCCGCTCCGACCTGCACTTTTATCCGGTACCCTTCGACAAGCTGGTGGGGCCGGTGTGCCCCGAGCCCAAGCTGCGCAAGCTGGTGCGCAACATGATCTACGACGGCGTGGTGGCAAATCTTCTCTCCATCGAAATGGAAGATGTGCGCCAGGCCCTGGTGAAACAGTTCGGTCCTAAGAAGGCCAAGGCGGCCGATCTGAACTGGCGCGCCGCGCAAACCGGCTTCGATTACGCCGCCAGCAACCTCACCAAGACGGACGTCTATCGGGTGGAGCGCTCCAATCAGACCGCCGGCAAAATCGTCATCGATGGCAACGCGGCCTGCGCGCTGGGCGCCATGTTCGCCGGCGTATCGTTTGTGGCGTGGTATCCCATCACGCCGTCCTCCTCGCTGGTCGAAACTCTGATCGGCTACATGCGCCGCTTCCGCACGGACCCGGAAACCGGCAAAGCCAGCTACGCCATCGTGCAGGCCGAGGACGAACTGGCTTCCATCGGCATGTGTCTCGGCGCCGGTTGGGCCGGGGCGCGCGCCATGACCGCTACCGCCGGCCCGGGTGTCTCGCTGATGTCGGAATTCGTCGGCCTCGGTTATTACGCCGAGACCCCGGCCGTAATCATCAACGTGGAACGGGTCGGTCCCTCCACCGGATTGCCCACCCGCACCCAGCAGGGCGATGTGCTCACCACCGCCACGCTTTCGCACGGCGATACCAAGCATCCCATGTTCTTTCCGGCTTCGCCCGAAGAGTGCTTCCAGTTCACCATCGAAGCCTTCGATCTGGCGGCGCGCTTCCAGACTCCGGTCTTTGTGATGAGCGACCTCGATCTCGGCATGAATAATTGGATGGCCGATGCCTTCCCTTATCCATCGAAGGCGATCGACCACGGCAAAGTTTTCACCGCGGAGGATCTGGAGCGGGCGGGCGGCTTTGCCCGCTACAAAGATGTGGATGGCGATGGCGTCGGCTGGCGCACTTTGCCCGGCACCAACCATCCCCTGGCGGCTTACTTTACCCGCGGCAGCGGCCACAACGAGAAAGCCCAATATACCGAGCGCGAAGACGATTACATCCACAACATGGACCGGTTGGCGCACAAGTTCGACGTCATGCGCCGGCACGTGCCGCAGCCAGTGCTGGAGTTGGCGGAAGCGGCCGAGGTCGGGTTGATCGCTTTCGGCACTTCCGACTACGCCGTTCGCGAAAGCCGCGACCAGTTGCGCTCCGAATACGGAATCTCCGCCAGTTATTTCCGCCTGAAGGCCTACCCGTTCTCGGCCGATCTGGCGGAGTTCATCGCGCGTCACCAGCGGGTCTACGTGGTGGAGCAGAATCGCGACGGGCAGATGCTGGGGCTGATGCGCCTGGAACTGGCTGCCGGCCTCATCTCCAAGCTTCGCAGCGTGCGCTACTACGGCGGC
Organism: Bryobacteraceae bacterium; assembly: GCA_052148435.1. Classification (GTDB taxonomy): domain Bacteria; phylum Acidobacteriota; class Terriglobia; order Bryobacterales; family Bryobacteraceae; genus JBEKYD01. Next base: position 12,740 of record JBKQIF010000012.1, on the reverse strand, counting down.
CTGCCGCTCGATGCGCGCACCGTGACCGACGATATCGTCGCCCAGGAGGGAAAGAAATGAGCACCACCGCTACGCCGCCGCCCAAGAAAACCAACCGTCTCGGTCTGGAGGTGCTCAGCTATAGGGGCAGCAAGACCACGTTGTGCGCCGGCTGCGGGCACAATGCCATCTCCGAGCGCATCGTCGAGTGCTTTTTCGAGCTGGGCGTGAATCCCTGGAACGTGGCCAAGTTCTCCGGCATCGGCTGCTCCTCCAAGTCGCCGGCCTATTTCCTGGGGCTCTCCCATGGCTTCAACGGCGTTCACGGACGCATGCCAGCGATTGCCACCGGCGCCCTGATGGCCAACCGCAACCTGATGGGCCTGGGCGTAACCGGCGACGGCGATACCGCCTCCATTGGAATCGGCCAGTTCATGCACATGCTGCGCCGCAATGTCCAGCTCATCTACCTCATCGAAAACAACGGCGTCTACGGACTCACCAAGGGCCAGTTCTCCGCCACCGCCGATGTCGGCTCCACGCTCAAAACCGGCACCGCCAATGAACTGCCGCCCTTCGATTGCTGCGCCCTGGCGCTGCAGTGGGGCGCCACCTTCGTGGCCCGATCTTTCAGCGGCGACAAGAAACAACTGCAGACCATTCTCAAGGCGGCGATTTCCCATCGCGGGCTGTCCGTCATCGATGTGATCTCGCCTTGCGTCACCTTTAACGACCACGCAGGCTCCACCAAGAGCTACTCCTATATGAAGGACCACGAAGAACCGCTGCAGCAGCTCGACTACGTGCCCTTCTATGAGGACATTTCCGTCGACCTCCCCGAAGGCGAAACAACCGAAGTCGAGTTGCACGACGGTTCCCGCCTTCGCATCCGCAAACTCGGGCGCGACTTCGACCCCACCAACCGCATCGCGGGCCTCACCGCCCTGGATCAGGCCGATGCGGCCGGCGAAGTGCTGACGGGTGTGCTGTACGTCAATACCAGCAAGCCTACATTTGTCGACATGCTGCAGCTTGACGATTCGCCTCTGGCTACGCTTCCGGATGCCAAGCTGCGACCGGCCCCGGCCGTTTTGGAGCAGGCCATGGACGAGCTCCGTTAGCCAGCCGGGCTGTGTCAAGAGTTTGAAATTCCCGCGAAAACTTCCGTGAGGAATTCGATTTGCCGATTGTTGGATTGATTTTTCTTGCAGCCGGATGATAACATTGTCACCGGTCTGTCATCCTCCGAGACAGACTGAAGCACTTTCAGCCCCACGTCTTAACGGCATGGGGCTTTTTTTCGTGGCCCGTGGAGTAGGCCTCGGGCCTGCGCTTCCATGAGTCCATGGATTCGAACCGTAGAAACCCGTCACACTACTACCCGCCCGGCGCCGTCCTATTCTTGACTTGGCGCCTATTTGGTTCGACCCCGCGCCGCTCCGGTACCTCGGCGGCCGCATTTCTTCACAGCTTCTCCGGGAACGGTCCCGCTATGCTAAGAAGAGGGCGGCGCGTGCGTCCTATTCATTGAAAGAACCGGACAGGATGAAATTGCCGATGGCTGCCACGGTAGACTCTGCCGGCCTGCCGGCCGCCGATCTGGAACGTATTTTTGGCGAGCACCACGGGCTGGTGTTTCGCGCCGCCTATCGCATCACGGGCAATGCCAGCGATGCCGAGGACGTATTGCAAACCGTATTCCTTCGGCTGTTGAAGCGCGCGCCGGAGGCGGAACCGGTTGGCCACATGGCCAGTTTCCTGCACCGCGCCGCCATCAATGCGGCGCTCGATCTGATGCGCAGCCGGCAAAAGGTGCGGCACATCCCGCTCGACGAGTTGGAGCCGATTCTGGCGGAACCGGCCCATCGGTCCCCGGAACGGGAGCAGTCGTCGGGCGAAATCCGCGCCTGGCTGCGCGGCGCGCTCGCCCGTCTCAACCCGCGCATCGCACAAATGTTTATCCTGCGGTTCTTCGAAGAAAAAGACAATCCCGAAATCGCGCGACTGCTGGAGACCACCCCCGGAACCGTGGCCGTAACGTTATCCCGAACTCGCGACCGGCTGGAAAAGGAGTTTCGCGCCTACATGGGAGGAGTGACATGACCCCCGAAGACCGTTTCCTGGACCCGCAACTCGATGGTGCCGTAGCGGAAATCCGCGATGAGGCCGTCGATCCTGCCGCCATTGAAGCCGTCCGTTCGCGCGTCTGGCTGCGCCTGGCCTCGCAGCTTGTACCGGCCGCCGAGCACATCCGCGATTGCCCCGCTTTTCAAGCTCTCATCCCCGCGTTTCGCGCCGGCACCCTGCCGGAATCCCGGTCGCTGCTGGTACGCGATCATCTTCACACCTGCGTCGCCTGCCGCAAGGTTTACCAAGGCCGGGCCGTGCCGATCGCATCCGCCCGCGCGGCCGCGCCGGCGGGCGAGCGATCAGGGTGGCTGCGCGGCCATTGGCGCTGGGCCGCGGTCGCCGCGGCAGTCGCGGCGGAAGTCGTGTTCTGGGTTGTGGTTAGCCGGCACGGCGGTTCCGATGGCCCGGCCAGCGTCGAATCCATTAACGGCGCGCTGTATGAAGTGACCGCCGCCGGCATCCAGCCCATGACCAATGGCGAGGCCCTTCCCGACAACGTGGAAATCCGCGCCGCCAAAGCCTCCGATGCCGTTGTTCGCCTGCGCGACGGCTCGCGCGTGGAGTTGCGCGAGCGCTCCAGCCTCGTCACTTACGCGTCCGGCGGCGATCTCACCCTCCGCCTCTCTCGCGGCAGCATCATCGTGGAAGCCGCCAAACGCCGCCAAGGCCATTTGTATGTGGACACCGACGATTGCCGCGTGGCGGTCACCGGCACGGTTTTCGGCGTGAGTTCGGGGGTCAAAGGCACGCGCATTTCGGTGATTCAGGGCGAGGTCCACGTGGCCCACAACAATATCGACACCGTGCTGCACCCCGGCGATCAGGCGGTCTCGAGCCAGACGCTCGAGCCCGAATCGGTTCGAGAGGATATCGGCTGGAGCCGCAACCGCGAAGCCTTGCTGCGCCGACTGGACGCCCTGCGCGCCGGCCTGCGCGAGGTCCGCCTGCCGGCCCTGCGTTATTCCAGCCGGCTGATGGACCGCTTGCCGGCCGATACCGTGCTCTATGCCTCCATTCCCAACCTGGGGCCCTACTTGAGCGAAGCCCAGTTGGTGCTCGATCGCCAACTGGTCGAAAGTCCGGAATTGCGCGCCTGGTGGGCCGCGCGCGGCGACCGGATCGCTCCGGTGCTCCAAAAACTGCGCGCCGCCAGCGAATACCTGGGAGATGAAATCGCCCTGGTGAGCGTGGCCGGAGCCGATGGCCAAGCCCACGCGCCGGTTTTGTTCGCCGAGATAAAGCGCGCTGGCTTCCCCGAGTTCCTGAAGGCGCAGGGCCTCCGCATGGCGGTGGAATCCCGTAACGGCTTCGTAGTTTTCGGGCTGCAGCCCGAAGCCGTGGCCGCCCTCGCGCCGGCGCTCGACCGGGCATCTGGCGGTTTCACCGGCACGCCGTTTCGGGCGCGCATCGCCCAAGCCTATCGGCAAGGCGCGGGCCTCCTGGTCTGCGCCGATCTGTCCCGCCTCGCCGGCGCTCGGGTGGAAAAGACGCCGCTGGCCGGGTTGCACTACCTGATCGTGGAACAGAAAGAAGTCGAAGACAAGATGGAGGACCGCGCCACCCTGGGGTTCGATGGCGCCAACACCGGAATTGCCGCCTGGCTGGCCGACCCCGCGCCCATGGGCTCGCTCGACTACGTCACGCCGGACGCTTCGGCCGTGGCTGCCTTCGTCGTGCGCGATCCCCAGGCGCTCACTGCCCAGGTGCAGTCGTTCGTCAACACGAATGCCGGCCCGGCCGATGCCGAAACCCTGGCCGGCCTGTCCGCCAGCCTGGGCGGAGAGTTCGCCCTGGCCGTGGATGGACCGATCATGCCGGTGCCCTCCTGGAAGCTGGTGGCGGAGGTGTACGACCCCGCCCGCTGCCAGGCGGCTATCGCCAAGCTTGCAGGGCACGCCGCAAAATCCCTGCGCCTTTCCCAGGAAACGGTGGATGGCCGCGTCTTCTACTCGCTTTCCTACACACCCGAAAACGGCCGCCCCAATCCGCTCACTCAGGCGCAGTACACCTTCGCCGACGGCTACCTCATCGCCGCACCCAGCCGCGCGCTGATCGCCAGCGCGCTGGAAGCCAGGGCCACGCACCTGTCGATCGCCCACGCGGCCCGCTTTCTCAGTCTCGCGCCGCGCGATCACTTCGCCAACTTCTCGGCCGTCCTGTACGAAAACCTGGGGCCGGCCGTGGCCCCGCTGGCGAGTCTCCTCTCTACGCCGGAGCAGGCGCGTTCCTGGAGCGGCTTGAAGCCCGCGCTGGTGGCTGCTTACGCGGCGCCGGACGAGATCACCGTCGCCGGCTCGAGCGAGCTGTTGGGCGGCAATTTGAAGGATCTGCTGAGCGGCAGCATCGCCGGTATCGCCGGCCACGCCTTACCGCTGGGTCAATTATTCGGGCTGCAGATGGGCGGAACACGCCAGCGCGAAAGAGCGTATAAATAGGCTGAATGGACGCGGTCATTGAACTCGACGCGCTGGAAGTGCGCTTTGGCACGCGGGTGATCCTCGACCGGCTCACCGCCTCGCTCACCGGCCGCTCCACCGGCTTGCTGGGACCCAACGGCGCCGGCAAATCGACCCTCCTCAATACCCTGCTCGGTTTTCATCGCCCCTCGGCTGGGACCGTGCGCGTGCTGGGCCGCGACGTCAGAACCGCCGCGCGCGAAATTCGCGGCCTCATCGGCTACATGCCGGAGAACGACGCCTTCATTGCCTCCATGAGCGGCGTCCGCTTCGTGCGCATGATGGCCGAACTGGCCGGGCTCCCCAAGGCCCAGGCTCTGGAGCGCGCCCACGAGGCGTTCTTCTACGTCGGTCTGGGCGAAGTGCGTTATCGCACCCTCGGAACCTATTCGCTGGGCATGAAGCAGGCGGCCAAGCTGGCGCAGGCCATCGCCCACGGGCCCAAACTGCTGCTTCTCGATGAGCCCACCAATGGCCTCGACCCGCCCGCCCGCTCGCGCATGATCCAGCTCATTCAGGATATCCGCGCTCGCGGCGACCTCCAGCTTGTCGTCAGCTCCCACCTCCTCCGCGACGTGGAAGAGTGCTGCGACCAGGCCCTCATCCTCAAGGAAGGCCGCCTGGCCGCCTTCTGCAACCTGGAAGAGGAGCGCAAGGCCAACCGCCGTTTCCTGGAACTGGAGACCCGCGGCGGCGCCAACGGTGGTTTTCTGGCCGCCCTGGAACAAATCGGCTGCCAGACCGCCGCCGGCGCCCAAGGGCGCATCAAGCTCGTCCTGCCCGAGGACCTGGAAGTGCTCCGGCTCTACGAAATCGCCGGCCGCGAGAACGTGCAGATCCGCCGCCTCAGCCACAAGCGCGATTCGCTCGAAGATATTTTCCTGAAAGCCATGGAGGCGCCCGGTGGCCGTCTATAAGAAAACTTACCGGCCGTACCAGGGAGATTTGACCCCGCGCTGGCGCCGCTTGCTGGTGATTCCCCGATACGCGTTCGAGGACCTGCACCGCTCCCGCTTCCTCAACGTCTTCTACCTCGCCAGCTTCCTCTACCCGCTCGTCGCGGCGCTGATCGTCTACGCCGTACACAATGCCAGCGTCCTCAAGCTGTTCAACGCCGAAGGCGCCGAGCGGCTCATCTCCATCAACCTGGTTTTCTTCCAATCCCTGCTCGGCTGGCAAAGCATGCTGGCGCTGTTTCTGGCATCCTTTGTGGGTCCCGGCCAGATTTCGCCCGACTTGGCCAACAACGCGCTTTCGCTTTACCTGGCCCGCCCGTTCTCGCGCCTGGAATACGTGGCCTCGAAGATGGCCGTGCTGTTGATTCTGCTCTCGCTCATGACGTGGGTTCCGGGGCTGTTGCTGTTCGCCCTGGAGGCCAACCTAGAAGGCGGCTCCTGGATGTTCGATCACTGGCGCATTGCCGCCGGCCTGTTCTTCGGGGCCTGGGCCTGGATTCTGTTGCTGGCTCTGCTGGCGCTGGCGCTGTCGGCCTGGGTGAAGTGGAAACCCGTGGCGGGAGGATTGATGTTCGGCGTCTTCTTCGTCGCCGCCGCCTTTGGCGCCGTCGTCAATAACATCCAGGACACCAATTGGGGCCATCTGCTGAACGTCAGCTTCCTGGTAGGCTCCCTCTGGCAACATTTGTTCGAAGGCAGCCAGCCCACCACCAACGGAGCGGTCTTCTTCCGCGTCCCCAGCGGCGAGCAACTGCCCCTGCCCGCCTGCGCCGCCATGCTGGCGCTGTTGGCCTTGGCCTGTCTCTACATGCTGGCGCGGAAAATCCGCGGCGCGGATGTGGTCCGATGAACGCATTCGGCAAATTGCCAGCCGTCTTGTGGGGCAGGTTAACCAATCTGCCCCACAAAGGTGACTACGCCAGAGGCCGCAAATGACCCCCACCGCCCCCACCAACACTCTCATCACCTTCTCCGACGTGTCCCGCTTCTACGGCGAAGTGCTGGGCGTCAATCGCGTGAGCCTGGTCATTCCTCCCGGCGTCACTAGCCTGGTCGGCCCCAACGGAAGCGGCAAGAGCACGCTCATGAATTTGATGACCGGCTTGATCCGCCCTACCCAGGGCGAAATCCGCGTCTGCGGCGCCCGGCCCGACCACCCCGAACAGCTCTGCCGCCTGGTGGGATACTGCGCCCAGTTCGAAGCCGTGCCGAAGGGTCTTACCGGGTTTCAGTTTATTTATTCCTACCTGTTGCTGCATGGATTCGGAAGCGATGAGTGCGCACGGCGCGCGCGCGACGCCATCGAACGGGTCGGCATGAGCGCCGCGGCCGGCCGCCCCGTGGCCGCCTACAGCAAAGGCATGCGCCAGCGCATCAAGCTGGCCCAGGCCATGGCCCACTCGCCCGGCGTGCTGGTACTCGACGAGCCGCTCAACGGGCTCGACCCCATGGCCCGCGCCGAAACCATCGCCCTGTTTCGCGAGTGGGGTGACCAGGGCCGTCACGTCATCCTCTCCAGCCACATCCTGCACGAAGTCGACCGCATCTCCGATCGGGTGATTCTGCTCAGCCACGGCTATGTCGTCGCCGAGGGCGAAATTCAGGGCGTCCGCAGCGAGGTCACCGAGCAGCCCATGCAGATCCTGGTGCGCTGCGACCGGCCCCGCGATCTCGCCGCCCGCCTCTTCTCCCACGACCATCTGATGGAGGCCAAAATCCAGGGCGACGGCCACAACCTGCTGGTCCGCACCACCGACGCCGACCGCCTCTATCTGCTGCTCAACCAGGTCGTACTCGAAACCGGCCTCGAGATCGAAACCGTTGCCCCGGCCGACGACGACGTCAATTCGGTCTACCAGTATTTGATCGGCGCCGAAGGAGGCACCGCGTGAGCCAGAACACTACCGTGTGGCGCCGCCAAATCGCCGCCGTGTTCCGCCTGGAGTGGCGCAAGACGCTGCTCTCCCGTCGTGGCTGGTGGATTTACCTGCTCGCCGCGGGTCCGGTGGTCATCTGCCTGCTCCACGCGCTGATGACATCCCGCAGAGCGCACCCTCGCCACAGCCTGGGAAACGATGTTCTCGCTTTTGCCACCATGTTTCAGTTGTTCTACCTCAGGGGCGCCATCTTCTTTGGCTCCATGGGCATCTTCTCCAGCCTGTTTCGCGGCGAAATGCTGGAAAAAACCCTGCACTACTACTACCTCACACCGCTTCGCCGAGAATCCCTGGTGGCGGGTAAATACCTGGCCGGATTGCTGGCGGCTTGCTCGATATTCGTCCCCAGCGTGGCCGCATCGCTCCTCCTCATCGGCAGCCACGACCGCGCTTACAGCGAGTACATCTGGCATGGCCCGGGCTTGAGTCAGTTGGGATCGTACGTGCTCGTTACCGTCTTGGCTTGCGTCGGCTACGGCGCCGTCTTCCTGGCGTGCGGCCTGCTATTTCGCAATCCCATGATCCCCGCTGCCGCGGTCTACGTGTGGGAGAACGTGAACCCGTTCCTCCCCTCGCTGCTGCAAAAAGTCAGCGTCATCTCCTACCTAAAGGGATTGTGCCCCGTCGAAGTGCCGCTGCCGCCGCCGCTCAACGTGATCGTAGTGGATATCGACCCCACGCCCGCCTGGATCGCCGTCCCCGGCCTTCTCGCCGTCGCCGCCCTGCTGGTGGCGTACACCGCCATCACCGCGCGCCACGGCGAGATCAACTACGGCGACTAGGCAGCTCCGTGCGACCGATCTCCCGGTAACACCTGCTATCCTCCTGCATCATTACCAATGCGAACTTGTGCCTGCCGATCGCAGGGCGATACTGTCATGGAAGCGCAGGAGCGCGATTCTATAGCGTGCCTCACGCGTCGAGGTATGTTCGTCCCGGCGCCGGCTCGGCAGCCATCACTACCGAGCCGAGTGCCGAGGCGGGGGCGCAGAACACCCCATAGGTCTCCCCTTTGCGGGCGAGGTGAACCCTCGCCCTTCTTTTTGAAGCGATTGTAGCGGGCGGAGACCGGGCTCAAACCGCCTTGCGCGAAGGCTTGAGAGGCTTGGGGCCGGAGGAAAACTTGCATTGGCCGACGCAGCGGACATTCTTGCAAGTTTGACAGACGACTTTCTTGCCCATGCTCTCACGCTAGCCCAAAAGCCCCGCGGACAGCCTCGAACAATGCGGGCCGGTGGCACCCTAAAATGCGGGTATTCCAGGCCTGCTCACTCCAGCGGAAGGCCCGATTCCTTCAGCGCTCTCCAGCCGCCATCGAGCGAGATGGCGTTGGCGTAGCCCATCTTGCGCAGATTGTCGGCCACCAGCGCCGAGCGGAAGCCGCCGCCGCAATAGAGCACCAGGGTGGCGTTCTTATCGGGCACACTGGTTTCGATATCGCGCTCGATGATGCCTTTGCCCAGATGCAGCGCGCCGGCCACGTGGCCCGCGGCCCATTCGCTTTCCTCCCGCGTGTCGATCAGCAAGTGCGGATCGCCGGCATGGCGCAGCGTCTGGTACGCAGCGATATCGATCTGGCGTATGCGCGACTTGGCATCGTCCACCAGCGCCAGAAACCCGGGGTTATGTTTCATGCTGCCCAGTTTACTCCACCCGGCGGATGCGGGCGCCGGCCGCGGCCAGCTTGGCCTCGATCTTCTCGTAGCCGCGGTCGATATGGTAAACACGGTCGATGACGGTTTCCCCTTGCGCCACCAGCGCGCCCAGCACCAGCGACGCGCTGGCGCGCAGGTCGGAAGCAATCACGCCCGCGCCGGTCAGCTTGCGCGGGCCGGCCACCATGGCCTGCTTGCCGTCGATGCGGATGTTGGCGCCCATGCGCGCCAGCTCCTGGGCGTGCATGAAGCGGTTCTCGAAGATGGTCTCCACCACGATGGCAATCCCTTCGGCCTGGGTCATGAGTGCCATGTACTGCGCCTGCAGATCGGTGGCGAAACCGGGATATTCTTCGGTGGTCATATCGACGGAACGCAGTTGAGCGCCCCGGCATACGCGCAGCGTGGTCTCGTCGGGCTGTGTCACCCGGACCCCGGCTTGTTGCAGCTTGGACACGAGGGCGCTCACGTGCTCTGGAATACAGCCGGTCACACTCAAATCGCCGCCGGTGATGGCGCCGGCCACCAGAAACGTGCCGGTTTCGATGCGGTCGGGGATGATGGTGTGCTCGGCGCCGGCCAGCTTTTCGACGCCCTGAATGCGGATCGTGGACGTACCCGCGCCTTCGATCCTGGCGCCCATCTTGACCAGCAGATCGGCCAGGTCCGCCACCTCGGGCTCGCGCGCGGCATTGCGCAGCACGGTTTCGCCCTTGGCCAGAACCGCGGCCATGAGCAGGTCTTCGGTGCCGGTCACGGTGATGCGATCGAAATGCACGTTCGCGCCGCGCAGCCCGCCGGGCGCCTGGGCTTCGATATAGCCGTGCGCCTGGTGAATGGTGGCGCCGAGTTGTTCCAGCCCCAGGATGTGGAGGTTGATGGGACGCGCGCCGATGGCGCACCCGCCCGGCAGCGAGACCCGCGCGCGGCCGCAGCGGGCCACCAACGGTCCCAGCACCAGGCTGGACGCCCGCATGGTCTTCACCAGCTCGTACGGAGCTTCGGGGCTCGATATGCGCGGCGTCTCCAGGCGCACGGTCTCGCCTTCCCCCGTAACGCTGGCGCCGATATCCACCAACAGGCGCTGCATGGTTCGAATATCCCGCACCCGCGGAATGCGGTGCAGCGTGACCGGTTCTTCGGTGAGCAACGCCGCCGCCAGTGCCGGCAGCGCCGAGTTTTTCGATCCGTTGATGGGGATCGATCCATTGAGGGCGGTTCCGCCCGCGATTACGAACTTATCCATGGGTGCTTCTTTCGAGCGCGATAGCGACCCGCCCGCCCGCATCGGACAGCAACCGTTCGGCCGCGCCGCGATCGAGACCCGTCTTGGCCATCAGGATCGCTACGCGCGGGCTCTTGCCGGCGGCGGCCAGCAGTGCCAAAGCGCGATCGTACTCTACCCCGGCGGCCTGCGCCACAATTCGCGCGGCCCGGTCGAGCAGCTTCCGGTTGTTGGGCTGAACGTTCACCATGAGATTGCCATACACATAGCCGCGGCGCACGAACACCCCGGTGGATAGCATGTTGAGGACCATTTTCTGAGCCGTGCCGGCCTTCATGCGGGTCGAGCCGGTGATCGCCTCGGGACCCACCAGCGGGGTGATGGCGACATCCACGGCGCACGCCAGTTCCGAATCCGGCGTGCAGCTTACGCCAACCGTGACCGCGCCCAGCCGGCGCGCTTCGGCGATTGCGCCCAGCACATAGGGCGTGCGCCCGCTGGCGGCCAGGCCCACCAGCACGTCCCCGGCCTTGAAACCGCGCGCCAGAAGGTCGCGCGCGCCGATGGCGGGATCGTCCTCCGTGGTTTCGGTGGCGTGGCTGAGCGCGGCCTCGCCGCCCGCGATGATTCCCTGCACCAGTTCCGGCGGCGCGGAAAAGGTGGGCGGGCACTCGGATGCGTCCAGCACGCCCAGCCGCCCGCTGGTTCCCGCGCCAATGTAGAATAGCCGGCCGCCGCTTTCGAAAGCTGCGGCAATGGCGTCCACCGCGCGCGCGATAACAGGGATCTCCCGCCCCACGGCATCGGCAACCAGGCGGTCTTCGGCGTTGATCACGCGCAACATCTCTTCGGTCGACAGCAAATCGATCGACGCCGAGTGTTGGTTTGGTTGCTCCGTCAGGAGATTGTCCAGCCGCACTATGGCTCCATGGTAACAGCCGTGCGGCGGGCGCGAGCCGCCGTGGCGCGGGCAGTCTTGCCTGCTGTGTCGAGAGTCGGAACTCCTGATGTCGTGGAATTTGGGTTGAGCCAGCTTCGGCGGCGAGAGGGTGGGACAGACCCACAGCTGTCCGGTTAAATTTTTCTCTATCGGGGCAACTTGCTAGTTTTCATTCGCTTGCGAGGAAAACGGCGCAAAACGATTTGAATTGTGATGACCTGAGGGGTGAATCAAGGTCGGATGGTTTTCTCGCAGTTGATGGACTTCGTTCCGCAACGCGAGTTCCAGGCGTGTGTCGCACGCCATCGAGCGGACTGGCATTTGCGCCGTTTCTCGTGCTGGGATCAATGGCTCTGTATGGCATTCGCTCAGCTGACTCATCGCGAGAGCTTACGTGATATAGAATCCTGTCTGCGTGCCGTTTCCGGCAAACCCTATCATCTGGGAATTCGCGGTGAGGTCTCGCGCTCCACTCTGGCAGACGCAAACGAACGCCGCGACTGGCGCGTCTATGCCGATCTGGCCAAGGTGCTCATCGCGATGGCACGGCCGTTGTATGCCCATGATCCGTTAATCGCGGAACTCGACAGCACTGTCTATGCGCTCGAATCCACCACCATCGATGTCTGCCTCTCATTGTGTCCGTGGGCTCCCTATGAGCGTTCCCGCGGCGCCGTCAAGATGCATACACTGCTCGACCTGCGCGGCAGCATCCCGACGTTCATCGACATTACCCACGGCCGCTCCCACGACGTATTAGCGTTGGACCGGATCGCTTTCGAGCCCGGCGCCTTTTACGTGATGGATCGCGGTTACCTGAGTTTCGAACGTCTGTTTCGTATCCATCAAAGCGGCGCCTTCTTCGTCACCCGGGCGCTGCGGACCACCCAGATGGGCCGTCAGCGTTCGCGACAAGTTGCGCGCGACTCCGGCCTGCGTTCCGATCAGACCGTGCTGCTGACCGGTGTGAAGACCCGGCACCATTATCCGGTCGCGCTCCGTCGCGTCTCGTACCGCGATCTGATCAGCAGCAAGAGATTCGTCTTTCTCAGCAATCACTTTCGGCTGCCCGCACTCACCATCGCGCAGTTATACCAGAACCGCTGGAGCATCGAGGTGTTCTTCAAATGGATCAAGCAGCATCTCAGGATCAAGAGCTTCCTGGGCAATTCCCCCAACGCGGTTAAGACGCAGATCTGGATTGCGGTGAGCGTTTACGTGTTGGTGGCGATCGCCCAAAAGACCCTCGGTGTCGATGCGAGTCTCTACACTTTTTTGCAGGTCGTCGGACTCACCGCTTTTGAAAAAGTGCCCATTTTACAGGTATTTGAGCGGTCCAATCCATCCAACTCCCGAATGGAGGCAGACCTGGGCTCTAACCAACTGAATCTGTTCGAGTTTTAACCGGACAGCTGTGGGACAGACCATCGTTTTTGGTGGTCTGTCGGGCCCTCGCCAGGCC
>JBKQIF010000011.1:0-12145 GCA_052148435.1 Bryobacteraceae bacterium | reverse complement strand
ACTCGGCTATAGGCGTCTGGCACAGCGCGTGCGCCGTGATCATGAACTAGCGGCCGAAGCGCTGGCGCTTCTTTCCGGATAAGTGCCGCGTCCAGCCGCGCCGCCTGCTCCCGTGGAACGCGCGGCGTCGTGCTGTGCCGCCGGAAGGCCGCTGGGCCCCATGTGTGCGGCGAACTGCTGCTGGCTGTCGCGGAGGCGCAGCTTGAGCTCGCACACGCATCAGCACGTTGTCTCGTCGCCATTCATTTTTTGGGCCGCTTCAGACAACTCGTGAAGTGCGCGCGGATCTCGCTGGCCATGAGCCGCTTGCCGCAGCCCCGGCCGCAGGGCATCGTGACGCCGCGGGGACGGCGCCGCGGCTTGGTCAGGGGAAGGCGCATCGTCGGGTAGCAACTCCCAAATCAGCGCCAAGCTCGATAGCCCCGCGCCTATTGTGAACATAGAGGCGCCGGCTGTTTTTTCACGGACTGCCTTGGATAAGCAGAAAACACAAACGGCTGCTATTAAGATAATGTCAAAAGCTAAACAGGCAGGGACTTTTTTCGGGGGACTTATCCACAGAAAAAACGGGGACAAAGAGAGTCGTCGGCCGCCGATCACCTTGCGCCCCTTTACGCTGGGATGGAAGGGCTTCCACCTGTACGAGCCAGAAGAAGTCGCGGAACCCACGGACCAGATCAACATGGGACGTCGTGAACGTTGAGCGAAGGGACCAATGGCTTCCCCTAGACGGCGTGGTGCTGATCGGGCAGCGGAGGTAAGGCTCAAAACCGTCGTGCCGCAGATCCTCTTCGACCGCAAGCACGCCGGAGCTGGGCCCATCGAGGAAATCTGTCGGTGGCGTCAGGACGCCGCGCGGATGAGCCGCAGACCTTCCCCCTCCGGATTGTTTTTGACGAAACAGGGGCTGTCGAAGAAAAGGGTCGCGCGTTGGGCGGCGTCATAAACAGGCCAGTGTGGAAGGCTGGCATGGTTCGGATTCCCATTCCGAGCAAAATGGATCCAGGCCTGACTGACTTTGGTGGAAAGCGCCAAGGCCGCCGGCCCCCCGCCCGTCTGGCGAACGCAGCGGTCGGCGTTATCGAAAACGAATGCGATTTCACAGGCATGGAAAGTGCCGGGCCTTCCGTCCAACACCGGCGTCCGCCAGCCGAAAATGTACTGGTAGGCGGGCGCGCCGCCGAGCGCCGCTTTGCGCTCGGCCTGCGTGATGTGTATCTGGCGCCACGACGCAGCCGAGATTGCCGCCCAAAGCTCGAACGGAGTCGCATTCGGATATTCCCGGCGATACGCTTCAACGATGTCTCGCCCGTTGGCGCCCCACCGCTTGGCGGCACGGTCCCCAAGCTGTTCTCTGGTGAGCGTGTTCACTTCCGGATTGTCGACCCCGCTCACTCCTTCGTTGAGGTTTGTTCCGAGCAGGTAGGGCACATCCGCCGAGATCGCCGGAGCCACGGGGTCGAAGGGGTGCGTGGGAACGACCTTCAGGTCCACCGTCGGTCCCCACCCGATCCGCCCCACCACAGCCCCGGCAGCGGCAGGGACCGCGACCTTCCTCAGGGCCGCTTGTGAAGCGCTTACCAGGCGCTCGATGGGGACATCGTGGATCTGCGCCAATTGAGACTTCGTGAGGTTCAGTTCGGAGAGCACGGCCGCAGCCAGCCTGTCGGAATCCTCGGGTGTCGCAAATCGCAGGAACGGCCCACTCTGGTTTACTGCCTTGTGGAACAGCCCTTTTGCCTCGGGCATCGCCATCAGCGCGGCAACCTTTCCGCCTCCGCCGGATTGCCCGAAGATGGTCACGCTGCCCGGGTCGCCGCCGAAATTCGAGATGTTGTCGCGCACCCACTCGAGCACCGCGACGATGTCCAGCATCCCCACATTGCCCGAGTCTCTGTACCGGTCTCCATCGGTCTCGGCGAGATTCAGGTATCCGAAGACATTGAGCCGATGGTTATGGGTGACTACCACGACATCGCCCCGGCGAGCCAGGTTCTCTCCGTCGTAGGCCAGCAGATCGTGCCCGCTTCCTCCGGAAAACCCGCCGCCATGCATGTACACCATGACGGGCCGCTTGCGTGTGGAGGCCGCCAGGCCGGGAGTCCAGACGTTCAGCCGCAGGCAGTCCTCGCCGGCCGGCGTATCGTAGGCGCAATAGAGAAGGTAGGCGTCCTCGTCGGAATGCGGCGCATTGTCGCTGGGCTGATTCCAGGGGTAGCCGGCGGCGGGGCACATGTGCCCGTAATGCACCGAACTGCGCACACCGACCCAGGGCGCCGGCTTGGACGGTCGCTGGAAACGCGCCGCCCCGCCGGTGGGCGCGCCGTACGGGATACCCTTGAAGGCGTACACCCCGTTCATGGTGTAGCCGCGTACTTTTCCCGCGGTAGTCTCGGCGACCGGTTGCGGCTGGCTGGCGGCCGGCGCCTTGCGTTCCGGGGCCTGCGCATGGGCGATGCTCGCCGTCAAAACCGCCACGCCCTGGAATAGAGCGCGACGCGACGGCCCCACCCGGCTGGCGTCGGCGCCGGCCGGCACTTCGGACGAATTCTCGATGTTCCTGTTCATAATATGGACTCCACTTACCACCAGTAATCAGTTTATCGACTGGACGTTGCCGCGGATGGCTTCGACGCCAGCCTTACGCTGTTCACTTCGATAACGGCGTAGGTGTACTTTTCACCGGACTTGGCCGAGGCGTCCCCGTAGCGCATCTCCGGCAGCGGTCCACTTGGAAAGGAGCCGGCGGCGGGGTGGCGACCAGCAACACTGCCGAACAATAGCGCATGCAGCTCTGGCTGAAATCAGCCGCAAGCCAGAGGATCGGCCAGCGTTTTGCAAGGCGTGCATTGAGGTACTGGTTGGCGCTCTGGTTTAGGCCAACCTCACCGGCTGCCAACAGCGCGTCAGTTCTGCTGCTGCATCCGAATTCTTGCGCACTTCGGGCACTTCCACTTTCGCTGCTTGTGGAAGATGTGACCCTTCAGCTCTTTCATCGGAACTCGGCATTTCCGGCAGGTCACGCCATCCCCTTTGCCTTTCAGGTTATACCGCCGCGCGGATAACGGTAGCAACGTTGCCTTGGCGCTCATCTCCGGCAGACCGGCGGCCGGTTCACGCGGCGCCCTGTGATCAACGCTCGGAGCGTTGGTCCTTCCAGCCGCTTCCGCGGGTTCGACGCCGTACGGTCAACCACCGACGCTCGCCGAGGGCGCCAGCGCGTCCGTCCGCGCCGCCTGCTCTCGTGGAACGCGCGGCAGCGTGCGGCGTCGCTCGAAGGCCGAGGCGGGCGCGGCGGCCCGGAGGAGTTGGCGTTGTGTCATTGTTATCGGTTTTATCTAAGCCAGCCCCGCCGCCCGCATCACGGGTTCAGCCTTCTCGCGGATGCGCTTGGCCATTTCGTAAGGGTCCGCGTTTTGATAACGGGGGTAGAAGAGCTCGACGGACACCGGGCCGGAATAGCCTTTCGAGGCGAGGGCACGCAGGATGCCGGGTAGCGGAGAGACGCCTTCTCCCGGCACTTCGCGCGTCGTGTTGTCGAGGATTTCGCGGGGGATGTCCGGCACGTCCTGAAAGTGAACGTGCCAGATTTCGCCGGGGCGAATCGACTCGAGGTCCTCGAATTTGCTGAGGCCGGCCCAGAAGTGATAGCAATCGAACATCGGTCTCACGTTGGGGTGAGCGGCTTCACGGGTCAGGCGCAGAGAGGTAGGCAGGGTTCCGAGAAAGGTGGATCCGCGCATGAACTCGACCATGAGTGTGATGGGGATTTGCCTGGCGATCTCGCCCGCTTCGCGCATGTTGTCCACCCCGCGCTTGTAATCGTCCGCGGTGTATTTCTCGGCCGCGGCGCTGGGGCAAACCAGGCGATCGATCCCGAGTTCGGCGGCCACCGCGCCAGCCCGCTTCATGGTTTCGATCGCTTTGGAACGGTCGGGGTTGGGCTCCCAAAGCCCGCGTGCTCCGCTGCCGAACGATACGGCGGTCAGCCCGAGATCGGATAGAAGCTTCCGCGCGGCGAGCATGCCGTCGGTCTTCACGAACGGTTCCAGTTGAGGGAGAACCACTTCAACGTACTTGATACCGGCGCGCGCGTACCCTTCGAGGGATTTGCGGTAGCCGGCGGCCGCGGAGGTGGTTTGGTGCATACAAAGTTGCATGGACCCCGGCGCCGCAGGCAGGGGAATCGCAGGGGCGAGCGCCGACAGAAGGAGGCGTCTGCGGTTCAGCATGGCTCATGATATCGCAGCTCGCAGACGCTCCATGACCGTCTACGCCATCGGGCAGCTTAATTTCCGTGTGGAGCCGGACTCCCTCAGTCTGGGCGGCACTGGCAACAAGGTTAACTTGCTGTGTTAACAATGGGTTACGCCAGACGCAAACCCGCGCGGCCTCGTGCGGCGCCGCCGGAAGGCCGGGCGCGGGCGCACGCGGCGAGGGCCGACGAGCGACAGCGCGCCTGCCGCTTGAGCCTGAGCTCGACGGTGGTGTCCGGCTTGCTCTTGTTGAAGGCTACCTTTAGCTGTGCAGCTTATGCAGCTTCTTGGCCTCTGCTTCCTTCTTCCTCCTGTCCTGCAGGCATTGGTCAATGGCTGAGGTGTCGCCAAGCCAGAATAGACTCGTGTAGGTCTCGTTGGGGGCAGGTACTAACCGCCCAAAGGCCGTAAGCGCGTTCCGGTCTCCGACCAGGTAAGTGGGGATGTCGGGCTTTTGCAGGAACGAGCTATTCCCGTTGGGCATTACGGTCTTCGCTAACAGCATCAGCGATGCTGGATCGAGGTCGGGGCTGGACAGGATCATGGCTAGCAGTTGGGCTGCACCGCTAACGTACTCCGCATTGATATACTTCCCCGCGCTCCGGTATCCAGCGGGCTCCTGCGACCAACACTTCTCCAAGACCTTTTGGTAAACCTCCACCCACACGAGTTTGAAGCCAATTTGAGTGCGCGACAGGAACGAAAAAGAATTGTAGGCATAGGCATTCGCTAGTGCCTCCTCAAGGGGATGATCTCGGTGCGGACCCAGGCCGGCAGTTTTCTGGAACGTACAGTCCCAGTAATCGTTGTAAACCGGTTTGGGCTTGCCGAAGCTGGCAGAAGCAATCTCGATGGTCGTCGCAGCGCACTCAGTCAAGTGATGGAAAAACTCGTGATGAAAGACCTCAAACAATAAGCAGCCCATCAGGGTTTGCAGGTTGAACGCAGCGAGTTTGGTGCTAAAGGCGCCGTAGAGTGTCTGGCAGTAGTCCAGAAGATGCTCCACCATGATGTAGATTCCCCACTCGTCGTGGGGCGAGAAATGGAATGGCCGGTAGAAGGCCAATGCGTCCGCGGGTAATCGGTCGACGTCCAGCGTTCGGACCGCGCCTCCCAGGTCCTTTAATTCTCTCCACAGTCGGTCCATCGTCTCCGCCGAAGGCTGTTGCCCTTGACCTTGCTCCTTAGACTGCTGCTTCAGGTCATCCAGCTCTGCTTTTCGTCTTCTCTCGGCTCGGCGGCGGGAGATGCCGTACGCCACCGGGTTGCCCGAGCCAAGCAACCCAGCCGGATCTCGGGAGGGGTCAGGCTGATATGGCCTCGCAGCCCGCGTCAGGTCTTCCTTTTCAAGCCAATCCACGCAGTGTTCCACCGACGGCTGCCACCTTGGAACACGATGGCCGAAAGTTGCGACGCTGGACCCCAGTTGAACAATCCTGTCAAAAATTGATGGATTCGTAGCCATTCGGGCACCTTACACGCATCCGCCGCGAGCCCCGCACTGTCACCTGAGCTCTTTCATCCCGATCACCGCTCGGCACAATCGAGGACGGCAGGCGAGGGGTCGATTGGCCGGGGGAGTGGACCTCCATGCGCTTGCGGGCTCTAAGGTACCAGCCGAGAGCTCTTCTCGCACCTGCTTTTAAGCAGGGTGCTTGGAAACAGCATACGCCCTAGGCTGGAGGCGTTGCAAGACGTTCAGAAAATCGTTGGTCGGAAGATCAAAGTGGTTCGCGGCAAGAAGGGCGTGACGCAGGACCAACTGGCAGAGTTGGCCGGGCTGAACCGCGTACATCTGTACCGGATCGAAACCGGCCGGCAGAGCATGACCCTGCGAACGCTTAAGCTGATCGCCGATGCGCTGGACGTCAAGATGCGGGATTTGATTGGCAACCTCTAGTCCAGCACTCTTAGCTCATCTTCGGCCTGATTGAAAATCGTGGAACTCTGCCATGATCGCCGAGAGCGGTGGAGCGCCACCTGCGGTTGGCCCAAGTGGAGCCCTGGGCGACGACGCCCCGTCCGCGCCTCCCTGTCCGGAACGCTCGGCATCGCCTGGCGCCACAGGAAGGCCGACGCAGGCGCGCACGGGCGCTGGGTCCGCGAAGTGCACTGCCGCCGCGCGCTCGAACACCGCATTCGGTATCCTTCAACAAGGAGACAACATGGTCAGCTTGGCAGACGCACGAAGAGTGATGGCGGCGGCGGAAAAGAAGGCCGCTGAAATTGGACAACCGATGAACATCGCGGTAGCGGACGAGGGTGGCAACATCGTCGCGCACATACGCATGGACGGAGCCTGGATCGGCAGTATCGATATCTCGCAAAAGAAGGCTTACACTTCGCGCGCATTCGATATCTCCACCAAGGACCTCGCGGAACACTCGCAGTCCGGCGGACAGTTCTTCGGCATCCACGCCTCCAATGACGGCAAGATCATGATCTTCGCAGGCGGCATCCCCCTGAAGCGAGACGGAAAAGTTGTGGGCGCGATCGGCGTTAGCGGTGGAAGCGGGGATCAGGACCATACCGTTGCCGAAGCCGGCGCTGCTGCATTCTAAATCTGCGCTCAGGTTTTTGACGGAGTAGGGTACACGTCCGGTCCATCGGAGATTCCTGCCGCTACCGGCAACTGACGTCCCCATCGGTGCGCGCTCGGTGCGCGCTCGGACGCTTTGTCAAAGCGAGGGCGCGACCCATGACACTCTTGAGCACGGCGCGCCATCGACGCCGCGGGCACGGCGACGATCGACGGCCCAGTTGCAGACGCTGGTCTACAATACCATCAGGAGAGAGGGCTCATGAGCGACCGCCTGGATTTCGACACTGTCTGTCCGAACAACCACAACCTGACAGTTACATTTGGTCAGGAAGAGTTCGAAAAAGATTTGAAGTCCGGTGCGCTGGTGTTCCACTGTAACACCTGCGACGCGAACTGGCCTCCATCAAGTGAAGAAATCGCCGACTTTCGAAAGCGATTCTCGAAGAATTCAAGTTAGCGTCGGTGGGGCGGTGGTTGGCCTCAGGCTCCATGGTCGCAGGGGGCTCGCAGGGTCTTGGCAGGGACAACTCCCCTCCGCGCTCGCCGCGAACTCCGGCGCCGGCGCAGCCATCCGTGTCGCGCGCTCGCGCAGCATCGTGCGGCGCCGCGGGAAAGGCCGAGGCGGGCGCGCGAGGGCACTTCGTCCGCACTGTGCGCGTGCCGCGCGCTTTAGCACCGCGCGCCATCGACGCGGGGTTCAATTCCTCGCCGCCCAGGCCAATCCATCCGGTCCCTTGCCCGTCTTGACCTCGCCGGTCGCGGTCATCGTCTTCAAATCGATCACCGCCACCGCATCGCGGGAGTTCAAAGTCGTGTAGGCATGCGCTCCATCCGGAGCCATTACTATCCCTTCAGAGTTCCCCGCCAGCGCGATCCGCTTGTACTCTTTGCGTGCCTGCGCATCAAGAACCAGCATCTCGCTCCCGTTTAGGTCCGAAATGAAAACATACTTGCCGTCCAGCGTAAATTTTAGGCGATTGGCGGCCTTCGTGGACGGCAGCGTCGCCACCACTTTTCTGCTTGCCACATCAATCACGGAAACCGTTTCGTCTTGCGCGTTCGCGACCCAAAGCTCCTTGCCGTCGGGAGCCAAGTCAAAACCTTCCGATCCCCTCCCAACCGCCACGTTGGTCACTTGCCAGTCGGCCGCGGGCGGTCCGCCTCTGCCCCGTCCTCCTGGAGGTCCGCCTCTTCCGCCAGGACCGCCTGGAGGTCCACCCGCGCCGCGCCCACCCGGACCCATCTGCGCCGCACGCTGCGCGATAATGCTGACCGTCGCCGAGCTGACGTTCGAGGTGAAGACCGTCTTGAGGTCTCTCGAAACCACTACCATATGGGTGCGGTCCTGGCCCGTGCCGACCACCCAGTCGATCTTCTGGCTCGATGGATCGTAACGGCCCACCACCTTCGCTCCTTCGGCGGTGAAGTACAGCTTTCCGCCAATAAACTCGAGACCGTGGGGCGCGGTTAATGCCCCAAGATCGATCGCCGGCAACGGCTTCTGTGCCGCCAGATCGACCACCGAAATCGTCTTCCCACCGCCATAGTTCGAAATGTATGCCGTCCTGCCATCGTCGGAAACGGCGACTTCGTGCGGATCGTTGCCTACTGGAATGCGCGCCACGATCGTAAGGCTCCCAGGATCGACAACCACCAGGGTATTTTGTGCCTTTTCGAGGACCAGTAAAGCGGATGGGGGCGTGGTCGCCCCCTGGAGAGCTGCGCCCACCCAGAAAAGCGCGAGCAAGTTCTTCATCATTTTGGCTTCCATTTGGCTAGTCTACCGGCTTTTCTGGGAACCTTGGTGAAGACGTGGCGCACTCACTCCTGCGCAATGCGCTTAGTTTTCGAGGGTGTCTGAAAACGGTGCTCCGTTTCGACTTCGGCCACCGCCGGTGCGGCTCGATGGCGAACGATCAACGCCCGCCACGCTCGCCGCGAACGCAGGCGCCGGCGCGCCCATCCGTGCCGCGAACCCGCGCGGTATCGCCTGACGCGGGAAGGCCGCCGCGGGCCGCGCCGTCGACACGGTGGACGCGGCGAAGATCGACGGTCGCGCGTGGTAGCGTGGGCCGCAAAAAACACGCCGCCGCCCTGGCCGGCGGCGCGATGACGCGGGCACGCGGCGAAGCGGCGGCATGTCTGCCGGTGACAGAAACTGTTTGTTTTTCAACTTTGTTTTCGAGCGGGACAAGTGTGGACGGATCGAAGAGCGCGTGCCGGCGGGGCGGTTGAACGCGGCTTCCGCGCGACGGACCCCGACGAGCCAAACCGCGTCGTGCTGCGACGGCGAGCGCGGGCCTCGCGCCGCGCACTTCAGCGCTTCCGCCGGCGCCACATGCTCCGGAGCCGCCATATCTTGACCATGCTCGCTCGCGCCCCGCTCTGGGTTCGACTGTTGGACAAGATGCCGCGCAGCTCAGTGGTCGTCGCCGTCGTCATCCGGATCGGTTGCCTTGCGTTTGTCGTCTAGGAAACATGTCGCGCTCTTCGGCGCATTGATGTTCTGGTAGGCGCGCGGCGCACGAGTAAGATCGTAGAATCCCGTCAGGTCATTGGCAGCCCGACTGTCGGCGAAATTGAGCGCACCTTCGCGGATCCCGAAGTTATGCTCCAGAAACCTCAGGACACTGCCGAAATCGTGTCGCTCGTTGTTGATGTAACCAACCGGCGTGTACGCGGAAACGAACACGAGAGGAGCGCGGAAGCCATACTGGTAGTCGCCTTCCGGTTGAGCTAGCACGGTGGGACGATCGTGGTCGTACCAGCCTCCCCAATCGTCCCACGCAATCACGATAGCGGTATTCCGCCAGTAGCCGGCGTTGTTGTCGCAGGTGCTGCTGTTTCCGATGGCATTGACGATCGCGGACACCCACGACGGTCCACCTCCGTCGTTGACCTTCGCATGATCGGAATTGGCGCCCGTGGGTATCACCCAGCTTATGGACCGCAGGTTACACGCCGCGACATCGCTCAGCACATCCGCCGGCTTTAGATCGACGTTTGCCGACCAGTCCGGTCCCACGCACTCGCCCCCTGGACCCGTGGACTGGCAGATATGCTGAATCGCATTGGGCGCGGTCCAGATCGATCCCGCGCTGGGCGCATAGTATCGCCAAGTTATACCGCCGGGAAGCAGGTCCGCATCCATGCTTCTACGGCTGAAGAGTTACGGTTTGTGGCAGAAAGGCAATGGGTGGCAAAGTTCTGGCCGCTGGATGGGTGACGGGCTGGCTGTTGAATTGGAAAAGATCGGCAATCAACTTGTGTGAAGGCTCAAGTGTGCCGTATGACGTTTTCGGATCGCTGGCGACCTGGACGACCAGGATCGTCAGCATCCCAAATATCAACCCCTGCGTAGCCTGTGGGACGGCCCACGCAGCAACCCGGAATGCAGCGCCCCGGCTAGTGTTCTGGCGCTGAAAAAGTTTAACTGAAAGGAGTTGCGAGATGAGCCGGAAAATTCCATTTGTTCGATTTTGCGAACGACGTGAATGAGAGCAGCAATACGACAAAGGATTGATGCGGCGAGATTTGGCCCATCAACGGAAACACAACTCGAAGCCGTTGGCGAAGAGTACTTCACACCGGAGGAAGTTGGGGCACGATTGAAGCCACATCCCGACACCATCAAGGATCTGTTCAAGAACGAGACCAAGGGCATCATACGTCTTGGCAACAATATTACAAACCAGTACAAGCGGCGTTACGTGACTGAACGGTACACTGCCAGCGCTGTCGCAAGAATGGAACGCCGCTTACGGTCTGGCGACGATCCCCGCTACTCTAAACATTAGCCTACCTTCTTTCCTGGAAATCGGATGACATTTGCGGCGTTTGACTTCCAGGTTCCCATCATGGTCTGGATCGCCTTCAACTGATCGTCCTTAACCCAATGTTCGTAGTACTTGAGCGTTGTGGCGATATCTGTGTGCCCCAACATTCGTGAGACGGCCCGGATGTCAACGCCATGTTGCAAGAGGTATACGGCGAAAGTGTCACGGAATCTGTGCGGGTGGATGTTGGGAACGCCGCTGACAATCTCCAGGTAACGAATGACGTTTTGGCGGAACCTTGACCCCCATTGGTGCTTGTGGTCGATTTGTCTCTTCTTCGGTTTCAAATCGGTCCCTTCCGGGTCATAAAAGGCGCATGGTTCCGTTAGGCGTGGAGCACTGATTACGTATTCGGCTACGTCTGGTGGAATCACGATGAAGACAGGCTCTCCAGTCTTCTGTTGGTTCGGTAGGTAATAGCAATAGGCTTCCTGAGTTTCAATAACCCGTTTCACCAGCGCACGTGGTTCGAAGGCGAAGCCATCGCTGATTCTCAATCCGGTGTACCTCAAGACATAAAGTAGGGCTGATGCGTTTGTTGGTGTTTGGGACCACCGTGAAGCACCGCCCCGTTGCTTGCCGTCTGCCCAATGTGGGATTGCGTCAATGATTCTTTGGTCTTCCGTGTCCAGGTCAAACGGCAGTGTGCATTTCCCGGCTGGCCGCTTTGGTCTCACCAACTGCTTTGATGGATTGTGCGAAATCCATTTACGTGATTCAGCAACATCAAAAAAGTCCTGTACGATTTGGATGTAGTGGTGACGGGTATTCGCCCTAAGGTCTTTTCAGCCCATCACAAGGTTGTCCAGATGGTTGTCGTTGACCGGCTCCATCAACGTGATTCCCAAGTCTCCGAAAAAGCGAACGAGATGATTCTTGACCGTGTTGTACGTCTGAAAGACGCTGGTGTCCTTTACGTCTCGTTGCGATTGGATAATGCCGGTGTAGTTGTCGAAGGCGTCCGCAATGGCTAGCTGTGGCGTAGTGGCGATCAGGGGTTCGCCAAGCTCCATCTTTCGGAGGCGTTCACCAGCGACAATTAGGTCTTTCGTGTCCAGGGATTCTCTGTGCAGTTTTCCCCTGATGTCAACGCCGATAACACGAATAGGGCAGTCGCATCTTTTCAGTTCCTTCGGGTCTAGTCTGGCCGGGTCTTTCGAGTTCTGCTGGTGGCGCTTGGCCCACTTTGCATTACACTTCTTGGTATGGCGTCGCTCAAGGCTCAACACGCCGCAAGTGTAGCATGTTTACTGCACGCCTATTGCACAGCCACATGGAATTAGCAATAAAATCATTTATAATCTGGAGGATAGAGATTACATGCAAATCACCTGGCTTGGCCATGGCACCGTTCAGCTGCGTCTTCCTTCCGGCGAAGTGCTTCTACTCGATCCGTGGACTGAGGGCAACCCCGCCTTCCCCACGGGGTTCGACTTCGATCGCATCGATACCATTTGCATTTCGCACGGGCACTTCGATCACATTCACGACGCCGTGCCGCTGGCTGCGCG
>JBKQIF010000010.1:0-8270 GCA_052148435.1 Bryobacteraceae bacterium | reverse complement strand
ATCGATCAGCCCGCCATCGGCCGCCACGAGACCGAAATCCACGCCCCACGTATCCACCGCGATGCCCGCCACTTCCAGCTTGCGCTCGCGCCCCGCAATCCCCAGGCCTTCCTCGATTTCGTGAAATAGCCGAAAAGCGTCCCAATACAACCCACTAGGCAGCTCCACCGGCTGGTTCGGAAAGCGCCGTACCTCTTCCAGCGTCAGCCGCCCGCCGGTCAATTCGCCGCGCATCACGCGCCCGCTCTCGGCTCCCAGATCCACCGCCAGGTAGTTCGACATGATCGCGCGCCATTGTATCACCCGGTCCGTGAAGGGGTCACCCGCTTCACCCCGCCAGGGACTATACTGCAATCCCAGGAGGCTCATCGTGCCGGCTGCTCTCCAACCTTCACCCGTCGCCGCGGCGCCCGCTCCCCCACCCTTCCAGCAACCGCCGCCCCGCAATCTCGCCATCGACGCCTATCGAGGGCTCGTCATGCTCCTCATGATGGCCGAAGTCCTCCAGTTTTCTCGCGTCGCGCAGGCCTTCCCCGCCAGCCGCTTCTGGGGTTTCCTCGCCTACCACCAGACCCACACCGATTGGGCCGGCTGCTCGCTGCACGATACCATTCAACCCGGCTTCTCATTCCTGGTGGGTGTGGCGCTGCCTTACTCGATTGCGAGCCGGCTCGCCAAAGGGGGCGCCTTCGGCCGCATGTTCGTCCACGCTCTCTGGCGGTCGCTGCTGCTGGTCGCGCTGGGCATTTTCCTGCGGTCGCTCGCCAGCCCGCAGACGAACTTCACCTTCGAAGACACGCTCACGCAGATCGGTCTCGGTTACCCGTTGCTCTTCCTGCTCGCGTTTCGTCCGCCCAAATGGCAGGCCATGGCGCTGGCTGCGATCCTGGTGGGCTACTGGCTGGCATGGGCGCTCTACCCGGCGCCCGGCCCGGGTTTCGACTACCAATCCGTCGGCGTTGGCGCCAACTGGGCGCACCACTACACCGGTTTCGCCGCGCACTGGAACAAGAACGCCAACCTCGGCAACGCCTTCGACCAGTGGTTCCTCAATCTCTTCCCGCGCACCCAGCCTTTCGTATTCAATGGCGGCGGATACCTGACGCTCAGCTTCATTCCCACGCTCGGCACTATGATCCTCGGGCTTTTCGCCGGCCAGTGGCTGCGCGCTTCGGCGCCGCGCATTCCCATTCGCCGCCTGTCGATCGCCGGCGGCATCGGAATCGCCGCCGGGCTGCTGTTGCACTTCACCGGCATCTGCCCGGTGGTGAAGCGCATCTGGACGCCGAGTTGGACTCTGTTCAGCGGCGGCATCTGCTTCCTGTTTCTGGCCGCCTTCTGCTGGATTCTGGATGTCCGAGGCTACCGCAAATGGGCCTTCCCGCTGGTGGTCGTCGGCAGAAACTCCATCGCCGCCTACCTGATTGCCCACTTGTGGGAGCGCTTTCTGGTGGATTCCTTTCGCATCAATCTGGGCGCGCACTTCTTCCAGGTCTTCGGCACCGGCCTCGAACCGCTGGTGCGCGGCATGGCCGTGCTGCTGGTCTACTGGCTTTTCTTGTTTTGGATGTACCGGCGCAAGATCTTCCTGCGCGTGTGAAGTCAATGGCCGATACGATCCAGATACTCCATCCACAACTGTGACAGTTGCTTCCACATGGTTTCAGGCACTACCTCCTTGGTACTCTCAGTGCGAGTGACGAAATACAGCGCCGGGATGCCGATGGAGGGTTGCTGCCGCATGTAACTCCACCACTCACTTAGAGTCGTCGACGATGCATTGTCGCAGTCCACCAGCGGCCAGCCGGCGATCTTCGAGATGCGCGCCCGCAGTCTCATCATTTGCGGAACGTTGCGGGCGCCATACCAGATATCGTTCAGCCGCAGCACGTCGGAGGACTCGCGGAAGAGCGGGTTGGGAGTCTGCGTTTCGACCAGTGCGTCGGGTTTCCACCTATGCGCCTCGTCGGCGAGGATGAATTGAAAGCGGCGCACGAACTCGATGCCGAACAAGGGCGCATGCATCGGCAATCCGGCCTCTCTCGATACCCCGCCCATCCAATCCTCTTTGAAGCCATCGACGCCGAGATCGGCCACAAGGCGCCGGATTTGTCCCCGTAGAAACTCTTCGTAGCTGGGGTTGCTGACATCACCCGCAAGACACCGGGTTCCCGACATGAGGCACAGATCGTTGGGCAACCCCTCGGGGTGGAAGGCCGGCACCCACAACAGCACGTGCCTGCCCTGGCGGTGCTGGCGGCCGATGAAACCCTTCAAGTCCGGCCACTTATCGGCATCGACGTCAAAGGTACCGTAGTGCTTCTGCCACTTGTCGTCGATGACGATGGTTCCGAACGGGATCTGCCGCTGGTCCAGAACCGCAATCCACCGCTCGTAGTCCCGCTGGGTGGCATAGTCGTGAGCCGGTTGCCCGGTCTCGGCGCCCTGGACGGTCTGCTCGGCCCAGCCACAGAAGATCGGCCGATAGTGCCACGGGGCGTTGGCAACCCGGCGCCTGGTGGAGTACCCGTTGGCGTCTATCCAGTCCACGTATTGCCGCAGGGTGTCGAATTCGTCGTAGCCAAAATGGATCGCGATTTTGGGCGAGCGGAAGCCCTCGGCGGCACTCACGTAGCCGTGATAGGCGACAAAGAAGGAAGCGCCGGCGTACCTCGAACCGGTGTACTCGAGGCCGTTGAAAAGATACCGGCCGGGAACTTCGCCAAGCCCGATACTGGTCCACGATGTGCCCTTGCCGAAACTGAGGAAAAGCGGCGGAGGCGCGAACAGTCCGGTCATCGACTCGGGGAGATACTGGTCCGGCTCAGGCGTCTCGGCCATGACTCCGACCGACTGCGGCACCGCGATTCGGTGGTAAAACTCGTCGGCGTGATTGGGAGCCGGGGAAAAATAGCGCTCGGCGAAGATCGTGGTATTCGCCGCCACGCCGGGAGAGGAGCCGTTGGTCCAGCGCTCGGAGACCCCGTTCGAGAAGAAGAAGCAACGGTCGATGGGCAAGTTTCCGGAGGCAAAGTGCTGGAACTCGATCCGATCCGGGTAAAAGCCCCACTCAAAGCGGCGATCGCGCCAGAGCGAGCTGTCGGCCGCGACCTTCAGCCGATACCCACCTCCGGAGAGGGATTCCAGTTCACCCAGCCGGATGCCAGACAGCACTTCCGGTTTCCCGGCCGCCGACAAACCGGAGACGACCGGCAGCCTGAAGATCGGCTCCCCTTCGCGGACCAACTCGAAAGCTGGGACAGGGTCTTCGAGGAACCGCACTGAATACCGGGACATTTCGACCGGCGTCGTGGCTGCCGGCAGCAAAACGCCCGGTACAAGGCACAGGGCGGCAAGAGTGACAAGATTCAGGCGCATGGTGCGGGATCAGCGTATCACCGGCGACTGGCCAGGGGCAAGCGGGAGGCGTGATTCCCAAAATGACGGAAGGCGGCTCAAACGGTTGAGCGCGCTGTAGGGTAAGACGGGGTTCGGCGGCGGTGGCGGCGGGAGTTTCTTTGCGCACCCGGTACACAGGAGTAGCAGCACTACGATCACGATGTTCGTTCGCATCATCGCTTCCCCCAATTGCCACGGCACTAATTTCCATAGTGCCGCTTCCAGCTTCTTGACTTCAGGCTTAACCAGCCATGGCCGCCGCGATCGAAATGAACCAGATGTACGCGACGATTCCGGACGCCGCGCGGCCGAAGGACGAGTTGCTTCCCCCGTGGGCGCGCACCGGGACCAGAGAGTTCGTCGCCCCCTTCGCGCCCACCTACGGCTTGATCGCTCCGATGGCTCGTGAGATCGCCCGCCTGAATTTCGAAGGCAAGCTCCAGGCCGTTGCCGAAGAACAGGGGAAGGTCACGCAAACGCTCCAGTTCGGAGCGTGGGGCGCTACCGTATCCTATGGGGTTTGGGCACGCAATGGCCGCCCGGCGGGCAATCCCCAACCGATGGGAGGCGCCCTGGTTGCCCAGCTGGAAGACCACCAGTTTCTGGTGGCTGGATTTTATTGCCGCGTCGATTTCCGTCCCGCCGCGCCGGATAAGCGCCGCCAGTTTCTGCGCGTCGAAGAGGGGACATACGAGAACGGCGCCTTCAAGTTCCTTCGGGTCTTGAATGGCGACCAGACGGATGGGGGACTGGATTTCAGCTCCGAGCCGCTGGTTCTCCGCGTCTGGGTTGCAAGCTATTAACATAAGAGCAGGACTCGTTTCGGCCTGTCCGCGCAACGAAAGGTTACCGAGGTTCCATCCCTATGACTTCCTTGAAACTGCGAGAACCGAGCCTGAACTACATCGGCGGTGAGTGGGTCGACGCCGCGGCCCACGAGGCGGTGAAGCTGCCCTACGACGGCACGCCGGTGGGCGCGGTGCCGCAGGCCGATACCGGCGCCGTGGACAGAGCCGTTGCCGCCGCGCGCAAGGCGCTGGCCCAGATGCGCGAGATGGGCAATTGCGACCGCGCCGACCTGCTGCTCGGCATCGCCGATCTCCTCAAACGCGATGTCGCCGAATACGCGCAGCTCATCTGCGCCGAGACGGGCAAACCCGCCAAGGAGGCGCGCGTGGAGGCGGAGCGCTCGCATTCGACCCTGCTCGCCGCGGCGCACGAAGCGCGGCAGTTGCACGGGGAAGTGGTCCCCATGGACTTTGCCCCCACAGGCAAGGGCCGCATGGCTGTGACCGTGCGCGAGCCGCTGGGCGTCATCGGCTGCATCACGCCGTTCAACTTCCCGCTAAACCTGGCGCTGCACAAAGTGGCGCCCGCTCTGGCCGCGGGCAACGCGGTGGTGCACAAGCCCGCCACCAAGACGCCGCTCAGCGCGGCGCGCCTGGCCCGCACCATGGAAGAGGCCGGCGCGCCCAAGGGCGCCTACAACCTGATTACCGGCAGCGGCGCCCGCCTCGGCATGGCCATGGCGGAGCATCCGGGCATCGCCATGCTCACCTTCACCGGCAGCGCGGAGGTGGGCCGAATCATCAAGTCCCGCGCCGGATTCAAAAAGGTGACGCTGGAACTCGGCAACAACGGCGCCGTGATCGTCGAGCCGGAAGCCGACCTGGCTACCGTCGCGGCGCGCACTACCCAGGGCGCTTTCGCCCACAGCGGCCAGGTGTGCATCTCGGTGCAGCGGGTGTTCGCGCACCGCTCCATCGCCGGCGAATTGGTGGAACGGCTGAAGGCGGCCGCCGAGGCGCTGAAGATCGGCCACCCCTACGAAGAGACGACCGACATTTCGTCGCTCATCGACGAAGGCGAGGCCATTCGCATCGAACAGTGGATCGCCGAAGCGCGGGCGGGCGGAGCCAAGGTCGTTACGGGCGGGACGCGCCAATTCGCCACCATCCGGCCGGCGGTGCTGGTCGACGTTCCGGCCGCTTGCCGCATCTCCTGCCAGGAAGCGTTCGGCCCAGTGGTCGCGGTCTACACTTACGAAAACCTGGACGATGCCATCGATCGCGCCAACGCCACGCCTTATGGACTCCAGGCGGGCATCTTCACCAACGATATCCAGCGCGCCTTCCGTGCCGCGCGGCGGCTGGAGGTGGGCGGCGTGATGATCAACGACATCCCCATGTACCGGGCCGACCACATGCCCTACGGCGGCGTCAAGGAAAGCGGGACCGGCAGGGAAGGGCCGCGCTACGCCATCGAAGAGATGACGGAGATGAAGCTGATCTGCTGGAAGGTGTGACGGGAGCGCGCGGCATTTGAGGGAAAACCGGGACAAAAGTCCCGGTTCTTTACCTAGAATCAATAACTTACGAGCCAAGACCGGTACTTAGTACCGGTTTTGCCGGTAGGCATTTGTGAAGCAGGCCGAGGGCCTGCCCCACGACGATCATTGCTTCACGTTGAGGACGAGGCCGGGCTAGCTGGTCATACTGGAATTTGCGAAATTCGATGAGTTCACGGTTCCCATAACCAGCGCCACGCCTTCTTGCGGAGGGATGGGGTCATTGAGAAGGTCCGGATTATAGCTGGCGGGGTTAGGGACGAATACACTGAGTTGGTACACATTGCCGGGCAGGCCGGCGACGGGACCCACGATGGCGGCGATACCGTCGGCATAGAATCCACCGACGAAGACTGACGGCGCCTGGGCAGTGACCGCGTACTGGCCGGAGAGCGTGTAGGAGCCTGCGCCGGTGGCGAAGATGGTGATGGCGGAGCCCAGGGGAAGAAGTGCTCTTACAAATTCGTAAAAAGAAATTTGCCGCCGCTTGCGGCCACCGCGTGCAGCGCCGGTTTACCTACCAGCCTCGCTAGCCGAGGTACTTGCGGGCCCTCTACCACGATGTAGTAGCGCGAGCTCTCGGTCCACAGTTCTTGAAATTCGTGGTCGTCGATAAACACCTCCCGCGGCGCGTCCGGCGCGTAGGATCCGTAGACCAGATTGTTCACCCGGCCGTTGAGCAGCAGCGCCCTCCGATCGCTATAGAAAAATACCGACGAGAACGTGTAATATTGATCGTCCACAATCAGTTGTCCCGGCGGAGCCGCCACCAGCGCTTCAGCCAGCGGCCGCGACGACATGTACGGATCGAACACCACCAGCGCCAGCCGTGCCGCATGGAAGAACAGGATCATCATCGCCGTCAGCGCCGCTACCGGAACCGCCCCGCGCCGCGCCGCCAGCCACGCCCCCGCGGCCCCGATCGCGAACGCGATACCCGCCACCGCCAGCGGCAGCCTCAAGTAGGCGAATGAGGGAAGCGTCAAATCGGACAGATGCCCTAGCGAAAGCGTGTATACGGAAACATCGGCGCTCTGGTTCAGGGCCGCGGCAATGTCGCCGGGCGTGGCCAGACCCCGAACCATCCACAGAATCGCCGCCACCGTCACGGCCGCAAGCGTCGCCACCGCCGCTACCGCCCGTGTACCGTAAGCGGCCAACCGCGGGGTCCTCTCGGTAGCGCCCGCCAGCCCCGATCCCAGCAGCAGCGCCAGTGCCGGATAGCAGGGCATCGAATAATACTCCTGCGTGGTCGAAAAGATGAAGAACACCAGAATGAAGCCCGCCCAACACAGCGCCATGAGCCGCGCCCGCGACGCCCGGTCCGCGCCGCGATACTTCAGCTTCGCCAGCGCCGGAAGATACACGCTCCACGGAAAAAGCCATAACAGATGGAATACCCAAAAATAGAGCCGTGGCACAGTGTTGTAATCGCGCGGATACCGCCGGTTCAAAAACCGCAGTAAGTGCTCGTTGATAAAGTAAAACCAGAAAAAACCGTGATAGGACCCCCGTTCGCTGTGCATCGTGAAATCGAAGTACGGCGGGTTCCGCAAGGTTGCCAGCACGTGCCACGGCGCCGCAATCGCCAACAAAAGTGCCATGCCCCGGACGGGCCGCAAGCGCCTCCACGTGTCCCGCGTCCATAACTGCCCGGTGATCCCCAGATAGAGCAGTCCCGCCGCGGCGGGAAACACGGCGGCAATCAGTCCTTTCAACAGCAGTCCGGCGCCGAGTGACGCCCACATCGAAAGTGCCCATCGCCCCGGGTGCGTTTCCTCCGCTTCGAGCGCCCGCAGCAGACTGAATAGCGCCACCGCGATCGCCAGCGTCAGAATCACGTCCGGAATCAAAACGCGCGTAAAGAGAAACATTCCAACGCACGTACCCAGCGCCAGCCCCGCATACAGGCCGGCGCGGCGTCCGAACGCCCACGCCCCGAATCGTGCCGTCACCCCGCACAGCAGCACCGCCGACAGCGCGATTGGTATCCGCGCAGCCCAATCGTGCACACCGAACACCAGGAACGACACCGCGATCATCCAGTACTTCAGCGGCGCTTTTTCGAGATAGGCGATGCCGTCCAGCCGCGCGGTCACCCAATCGCCCGATTGCAGCATGGTGCGCGCAATCTGCGCCTGTACCGCGTCTACGTCGTCCATCAAAGATGGTGGGCTGACGATGCAGGCGAGAAAAATGGCCGCCGCCACCAGAGTGACGACAATCGCATAGCCGCCACCGGGGCCGCCGGACCGGTTGGCCTTTCTTCCGGCGGATGGACCTCCACCTTCCATCTGTTCAGTTGGCCTGCCAATACGAGAGGAAGCTTGGATTCGATTTCGCCGTAATTCCGCCGCCTTACACCGACTCGAGGGCCGCTTGCATCATGGCCCTGGCGTACGCCACGCTGTATGTAATTCCGGTGGGGCCTCCGCCGCCGGGATAGCCGCCGATGCGGCCGCCGGGGGCGACGCGGTCCCTGTCGGTGTCCAGCGCGCGCGGATGCTCGGGGTAAATCGTCCCG
>JBKQIF010000009.1:0-21379 GCA_052148435.1 Bryobacteraceae bacterium | reverse complement strand
AGCGTCATTTTTCGAAGTTGGGTCACAGGGACCTCCTTGTGACCCACACTATCCGGTTGTGTTTGCGGCCGCTAGCGTCGACTACGCGTAGCGTCCGCCGCGCAAGCGGCTTAGTTCAAACGGCGTTTTGGGAGATCTCTGTCGCGGCTGCGACCGGCACTCCTGCCGGCGCCCGCCGCTCCAGGGCGCAGAAGCGTCGAGTAGAGACTCGACGCGGCACGCAGGAGTGCGCGCGCCACGGTGGCAACCCCGGTTCAACTGAGCTGTTTATATCCCGGCGGAATCTGAAAGGTCGCGGGATGCGGCTCGGCGGTCTGGGCGGTCTTGCAGACCGAGGTTTGGGTGCCGAAACTGCCGCTGATTTTGGTCAGCACGGGAAGATGGGTCTTGGCGCAGGTCCAAACTTCGGCCACCACGGGCATTGGAGGGGCGGCGGGCATGGCTGGCGCACCCGGCACGGAAGGCGCGCCGGGCATGGCTGGCGCACCTGGCATTGCCGGCGGCTTGGGGATAGTGGGCGGTTGCATGGTGTATCGCTTACCCACGGCCTGAATCCCCTGGATGAAGCCGGTACCCAATTCCTGCACGTTCATGGGCGGCATCTGCGCTGTCGGCTTTGGAATAGCCATCCCCGGCATACCGGGTACCGGCGGCATCGCGCCTTGCGGTATGGGGAGCGTGTGGGCCACCATTTTGACGTGATCGAGCACGATCGCCTTCATGGCGCCGGGGTGGATGATGACGGAGATGTTCCCCATGTCGACGCGCATCTTGCCATCGAGCGAACGCGTCATGGCGGAAGCCGATGGCGCCTGCGGCATGCTGGCTCCCGGCGCCTGGAGCGAGGTGAGGCACTGCGCGCAAGCCGGCGGCAGCGGAGGGGTAGGCGTCAGCGCCATAGCAACCACAGCGTACCATTTTCCCAGCGGCGGAAAACCCGGAAGTCGAGCCGGCGGCACCGGCTGCGACGGGCTTTACGCGGCTTTATGCTCCCGCACCCTGGTCCGGGCTCGAGCCGTATTCTTTCAGCTTATTGTGCAGCGTTTTCAAGCTGATACCGAGAATCTCGGCAGCCCGAGTCTTGTTGTTGCGGGTGAATTCCAGGGTGCGCAGAATCAGCCCGCGCTCGGCTTCTTCCACGGTAGTACCGATCTGAAAACGGACTCCGCCCGATTCTGCCGCGGCGGGCGCTCCGGCCGCCCGGCCGGCCGTATTGTCGGCTTCGGCAGCGGACGCCCGATTTTGCAGAAATGGCGGCAGGTGCTGCATTTCGATGGCGCCTTCTCCGGCCAGAATGACGGCCCGCTCAAGCACATTGCGCAACTCGCGGACGTTGCCTGGCCAGTTATGCCGCTCCAACACTCCGAGCACGGCGGGAGAGATCTCGGCTACATGGCACTCGTGTTTGCGGTTCAGATCGACCAGGAGGGTTTCGGCGATCGGCTGGATGTCCTGCTTGCGCTCGCGCAGCGGGGGCAGATGCACCTGGAAAACGTTGAGGCGGTAAAAGAGATCCTCGCGCAACTGGCCGCCGCGGACGGCGTCTTCGGGCAACTTGTTGGTGGCAGCCACCACGCGCACGTCCACTTCGAATTCGTGCTTGCCGCCCAGGCGCCGCACTTTCGAATCTTCCAAAATACGCAGTAGCTTGGCCTGCGTGCCCAGGGGCATTTCGCCGATCTCATCGAGCAGCAGGGTGCCGTTCTGGGCCACTTCGAAACAACCCGCTCGGCGCTCGCTGGCCCCCGTAAACGAGCCCTTCTCGTGGCCAAACAGCTCGCTTTCGATGAGCGATTCGGGAAGCGCCGCGCAGTTGATGGCGACAAACGGGCCCTGGCGGCGCGGGCTCAGCGCATGCAGGGTACGCGCCACCATCTCTTTGCCGGTGCCGCTTTCGCCGGTAACCAGGACGCAGGCTTTGCTGGGACCGGCCTGCTGCAGCAGGGCGAAAATCTCCTGCATGCGCGGCGAAGCTCCCACCAATTGCCCCAGCGAGCCCTTATAGCTGAGCTGCCGCTCCAGGTTGCGCTTCTCCTCCCGCAGACCGGCATGGGCGGCGGCGCGCCGCAGCAGCACCTCCAGCGTGCGAGGCTGAATAGGTTTTTCCAGAAACCAAAAAGCGCCCAGCTCGTGTACGGTTTTGACGGCGGTTTCAATATTACCGTAGGCCGTAAGTACGATGGCTGGCGGCACGTCACCGGATTCCCGCAGCCGCGACAGAAACCCGAAGCCGTCCAAGCCGGGCATGTTCAGGTCGGTAAGGATGACATCGGCGGGGAAATCCGCCAACTTGGCGAGGGCCTCGTTGCCTTCGGCGGCGGTCTCGGGTTGCATGCCCCAGGCGGACACCATGGCGGAGAGGCCGCTTCGCTGGCTGCTTTCGTCGTCTACGATAAGAACTTTGATCGACTGGTTCAAGGGCAAAACCTCACTGGAGGTGAGCTTCCATCCTTATTGTACGATGGGTTACCCGCATTCCTCCCGCAGCTTCGGATTGAGCGCGGCGGAAGACGGCCGTCTTGTCCAGAGCTTGGCAGCGGAAGCCCGCGGCGTAAGCCGTCGGGATCGCCGGCGAAGCGCGTGATAGGATGAAAACGGAAGCTCCCGCGAGATGGCGTTGCGCGCACTCATCGGCCTGGCGAGACGACGGCTGTTTTGGAATGGGTTACTGGCCGAGGGAGTGGGCGCGGCCAGCATAGGCCTGGGTGCGCTGGTCTTGCTTCTGGTTGCGGGCACGAGCCTGCTGCGGTGGGAATGGCTGGTCCCCGTGCCGCTGGCGGCCGCGGCTTGGGGTTTCTACCGGGCTTGGCGGCGGCGACCGTCCGCATATCGCACCGCCTGCACTGTCGACCGGCGGCTCACGTTCGCCGATGCGCTTGCGACGGCGTTC
The DNA here is from genome assembly GCA_052148435.1 of Bryobacteraceae bacterium. Taxonomy (GTDB): domain Bacteria; phylum Acidobacteriota; class Terriglobia; order Bryobacterales; family Bryobacteraceae; genus JBEKYD01. The sequence continues at coordinate 18,489 of JBKQIF010000009.1, read as the reverse complement.
CACTTCAGCCAGCCGGATCATGCCCCTGTATCCGAAGAGCTGCGGCAACTGCAGTTCGATCAAGCCGAGCGACTGGCGGCGGCAGCGGATGCCAGAAGCGCCGTCCCGTGGGTAGTGCCGCGATCGACCTTCCTTTTGGTGGCGCTGGTGGCCGTAGCGTCCGGATTGTTTGCCTTGCGCTATGGATTGAGCCGGCGTCTGGATCTGAGACCACCTCTGGCGCGCATGATCGAGCGGGAACTGGGCATCCATAACCCTCCCCGGCTATTGCCCCGCAGTGGCCGGCCTAACCGCGCCACGTCAGTCGAGCCGGAACCTCCGTCGGACGCCGACCCGGGCAACGACCGGAGCGACGGCGCCGCCCAAGAGGCCAACATCGACGAGGAAATCGCCCAGGCACTGGGGAACCATCCCGATTCGAAGCCGGGCGACTCGGCCCGGCAACAGGGCACCGCCCGCACCGGAGGCACCAAGGGCGAGGATGGCCGGAAGGGGCCCTCCGCCGATCGGAGTTCCGCCGCGCCGAGTGAATCCGCCGATGCGAGTCAGAAGAGCGAACGCAAGGCAGATGAGGGGCAAAACCGCGACTCCAAAGAGAATGCCGGAGGCGATGGCGAAAGCTCCAGCCTCATCAGCAAGGTCAAGGATGCCTTCGAAAACCTGCTGTCGAAAATGAAGCCTCAGCAGAGCAACCCTGGCTCTCAGGAACAGAGTTCGCGCGATCAGGACGCCCAGAAGCCGGGTAAAGGGCAGCAGAACGCCGCCAAACCGCAGTCCGCCCAGAACGGACAACCTTCCGGCGATCGGCAGGGCGACTCCGAAGACAGCCAGACCGCCGAAAAATCCCAAAACGTACCCGACCCATCGGGGAAAGGCAGCGGGAAGAGCCAGGCACAGGCCGTTAAGCAGCCGGGCAGCGGTGTGGGCAGCCAGGAAGGCGATAAGAGCATCAAACTGGCCGAACAACTGGTTGCGATGGGCAAGATCACCGAGATCATTGGGAAGCGCTCCGCCAATCTGACCGGAGAAGCCACGGTAGAAGTAAAATCCACCACCCAGCAGTTGCATACCCAATACGCCCAGCGCAGCGCACAGCACGTCCAAACCGGATCCTCGATTTCGCGCGACGAGGTGCCGGTGGCGCTCCAAGCCTACGTCGTTCAGTATTTCGAGCAAGTGCGCAAGCAACCAGCGCCAGCCGCCGCCGGGAAGAAGCCATAACCAACGGGCAATAGCAGGGTTGGGCGGCGGCGGTCGCGAGAGTGTGAGCCCTAAAGTCCTCCGCCGAAGCAGCCGATTATTCTCCTGCTTATGCGAAGACGTATTGCTGTAGTACCGGCTCTCCTGCTGCTGGCTGCCTCGGTGGTTGCCGCGCAGTCCCGCGCCCTGCCTTTGATGTTCGAGCCCAATGTAGGCCAGGCAAACACGGCGGCGGAATTCGTGGCGCGGACACCGCAGTGCGCCGCCCAATTCGATCGCCGTGGGGTAACGCTCAGACGCGGCGGCGACGTGATTCGCATCATTTTTCGCAACGCCAATCCGGCAACCCGCATCAGCGGTCTGGAGCCTATCGGAGGCAGGGCGAACTACTTCATTGGCGCTGAAGCGGATTGGATCAGGGGAATCCCGCTGTATCGGGGTGTCCGATACGTTGAGGTCTATCCGGGAATCAGCGTGGATTTCCACTCGCCTGGCAGCTCTCCCGAAGGTGCCAGCGGTCCGGAACACGTCGGCGATCTGGAATACGATTTTCTGGTTACCCCGGGCGCAAAGGTATCGGCCATCCGTCTGGCATTCAGCGGCATTGAATCCATGAATCTCGACCGCGAAGATCTTGTCCTGAAGACGGTGCACGGCGAATTTCGCCATCGCCATCCGCGCGTTTATCGGGAGAAAAACGGAAAAAGACTGGAAATCGCCGGCCGATACGTGCTTCGCGGTCGGAATGAAGTGGGCTTTGAGACGGCGCCTGGCTGGACGGATAGCGCGTTGGTCATCGATCCGGTACTGACATACTCAACTTACGTGGGGGGCAGCGGCACCATGGCTTGGGCCGTGGCGGTCGATTCCGCGGGGTTCGCCTACCTCGCCGGTGAGACTTTACCCGTCAATTTCGGCGCAACTTTCCACGTTTCGGACTCAACCGCCAGCACCGATGCCTGTCTGGTGAAAATGAACTCTGCCGGGACGGCGGTGGTTTATGCCGATTACTTCGGCGGCGCGCAACGATCCTCGGCGCGGGGCGTCGCCGTCGACTCTGTCGGCAACGCCTACGTCACCGGCTTTGCTTATTCCTCGGATTTCCCCACCACTTCAGGCGCATACCGCAGCCCGTCGCTGGGAATGGCGGACGCTTTCGTGATGAAGCTCAATCCTGCTGGCACCGCTTTGGTTTACTCCGCTCTGATAGGCGGCGCGGGGAACGATTTCGCCACCGGTATTGCCATCGACAGTTCGGGGAACGCTTACATTTCCGGATCTACAACCTCGCTGGCATTTCCCGTCACCAACGCATTTCAGCCCTCGTACGGCGGTGGCGTGCAGGACGCTTTTGTCGCCAAGCTTAGCTCAACCGGTGCAGCGCTCCTCTACGCAACGTATTTGGGAGGCACCGGCAACGACGTTGCGAACGGTATCGCGGTGGATTCGCTGGGGTCCGCTTACGTCGCGGGTTATACCAACTCGCTGAATTTTCCGACCGCCAACCCTTTGTATAACTCGCCCGCCGGACAGGGCGACGCTTTTGTGGCGAAGCTGACTCCGTCGGGCACGGAATTGGTTTTTTCCACCTACCTTGGCGGCAGCCAAATCGATGAGGCCAACGCCATTGCCATCGATTCTTCCGACAATGTATTCGTAGCCGGAACCACGCTCTCGATCGACTTTCCCGCTACCGCCGGAGCTTTCCAAACCGCCAACAACGGTTCCTACGATGCTTTTGCTGCCGAGCTGAATTCGCAAGGCAGCGCTCTTGTCTACTCGACGTACGTGGGCGGCGAGGGTTCCGACCAGGCGACTGCTATCGCGGTCGGCAGCAACGACGTCGCCTACATCGCGGGGTTCACAAATTCCCTCCATTTTCCCGTGCTGAGTGCCGTTCAATCCTCTCCCGGCGGCGCCCAGGACGCTTTTGCCGCGGCGATCGCCGCTGGCGGGGGCTCCCTGACCTTGGCAACCTACCTCGGAGGCGCCGGAAATGACCAGGCGAACGGCATCGCCATCGATTCGTCTGGTGGCGTCTATATCGCCGGCTGGACGCTGTCTCCCAACTTTCCTACCACCAGCGGCGCCTTTTGGACGACCTATGCGGCCGAAAGCGGCTTCCTGGTGAAGTTGTCCACTGGCGTACAAACGCCGTCAGCGGTGTCCGTCTCCCCTTCCTCCGGCAGCGGCCTGAGCCAAACCTTCACCTTCGTCTTCTCCGATACCGGCGGTGCAGGTGACCTCTATCAGCAGTTCGTCCTCTTCAATTCCTCGACCGGTACGGCCAGCGCCTGCGAGGTCCAGTATGACGGCCCCAGTCTGTATCTGCTCAGCGACTCGGGAGGCTCCTGGCTCGGTCCCATGACCCCCGGCAGCGCCTCTTCGCTATCCAACAGCCAGTGCACCCTGAACGCCACGGGCTCCTCGGCCTCCGCGTCGGGAACCACGCTTACCCTCAGCCTCGCCATCACTTTCAATTCCGCTTTCGCCGGCGCCAAGAACGTCTACATCGAGACCACCACCCTGGAAGGCCTCAACACCGGCTTCGAATCCCGTGGCACATGGACGGTGCCCGGGGCGCCCACTTGGTCTGCCGGCACGCCTTCTGCCGTGTCCGTATCTCCTTCCTCAGGCAGCGGCATGAGCCAAACCTTCACCTTCGTCTTCTCCGATACTGGCGGCGCCGGCGACCTGAACCAGCAGTTCATTCTCTTCACTTCCGCTGGCTTATCGAATGCCTGCCTTCCTCAGTATGACGGCTCGAACCTGTATCTGTTCAACGATTCTGCCAACGCCTGGCTCGGTCCTATCGCTCTCGGTGGTTCCTCTTCGCTTGCCAACAGTCAGTGCACCCTGAACGGCTCCGGCTCCAGCGCCGCTCTCTCGGGGAATACGCTTACCCTCACTGTGGCCATCACCTTCAGTTCCGCTTTCGCCGGAGCCAAAACCATCTACATGCAGACCAATACCCATGAAGGTCTCAATACCGGCCTCCAGGCCCATGGCTCTTGGACCGTTCCCAACTCTCCCGCCGGCACGCCTTCTGCCGTGTCGGTTTCCCCCTCCTCAGGCAGCGCCCTGAGCCAGACTTTCACCTTCGTGTTCTCCGATACCGGCGGCGCAAGCGATCTGAACCAGCAGTTCATTCTCTTCACTTCCGCTGGCTTATCGAGTGCCTGCCTTCCTCAGTATGACGGCTCGAACCTGTATCTGTTCAACGACTCTGCCAACGCCTGGCTCGGTCCTATCGCTCTCGGCAGTTCCGCTTCGCTTGCCAACAGCCAGTGTACCCTGAGCGCTTCGGGCTCCTCGGCCTCCGCGTCGGGAACCACGCTTACCCTCACCCTCGCCATCACCTTCAATTCCGCTTTCGCCGGAGCCAAAACCATCTACATGCAGACCGATACCCATGAAGGTCTTGATACCGGCATGCTGGCCCGCGGCTCCTGGACGGTAGCCGTTTCTGCAGGTGGCACACCTTCTGCCGTATCCGTCTCTCCTTCTTCCGGCAGCGGCCTGAGCCAAACCTTCACCTTCGCCTTCTCCGACACCGGCGGCGCAAGCGATCTGAACCAGCAGTTCGTTCTCTTCACTTCCGCTGGCTTGTCGAGCGCCTGCCTTCCTCAGTATGACGGCTCGAAGCTGTATCTGTTCAACGACTCCGCTTCTGGCTGGCTCGGCCCCATGGCCCCCGGCAGTGCCTCCTCGCTTGCCAACAGCCAGTGCACACTGAGCGGTTCCGGTTCCTCGGTTTCCGTGTCGGGGATCACACGGACCATCACCCTCGGCATTACCTTTAGTCCCTCTTTCGCCGGAACCAAAACCGTCTACATGCAGACCAACACTAGCGAGGGTCTCGACACCGGCATGCAGGCTCGTGGCAACTGGATCGTTCCGTAGGGAGGTGCATGTCGCAAGTCCTGCCACGGCGCCGTTGTCCTACTGTGGCATCCGCGTCGACAGTGCAATCTTATCCAAGCGGAGGGACAAGCGCCGCCTGTCTCGGGGCGTGGTGAACGTAGCTTCGGCCCTGATCAGAAGCTGCACCTCCACGCCAGCCACAAGGGTCCGTTGCAGACCTAGTGGAATAGCGCAGGTAATATCGAAATGTCCCGAGCCAGGGACAGTGCAAGAAGGCAAAGGCGCGCCATTTAATGCGATCCCGATATGGAAGGGGAAGGGGAGTTCAACGCCGCCAGGGGCCACACCCGTAATCCGAACCCCATCCGGCACTGCCGCCGAACGCAATGTTAGCCTCGCCTCATCACCAATCCAGCGGTCGGCGTAAAACCCAACTGCTGGCGCTTGGATGCCACCGGAGGATGTCAAATCCACCGATGGCGGCAATCTCTGTATAACATCGCTCCCCGCTAGGCCGACACTCGTGACCGCCAGATTAAGGGACCTCGGCTCATCCGGCACCCACCGGTTCCAGAGCGCCCAATGGCGAGGCAAAGGATAGGCATCTTCCCCAACCGCAACCTCGAGTTGAGCGACAGGCCCGGTCGCCACAAAGGGTTTTGTAAGCACCCTCGCCCCACCAACGACCCTGAACGAATCGACCTGTTCCCCATCCAGGAAGATCGATACTGTCCTGTCGGCGGAAGCATTCCCTGGGCCGACAAACAAACTCAAGTCCAGCCGTTGAGGAGCGCTTGCCGGGTTAATCAACAGCAGTTCCCCACGTTTGCGTAACCAGCGGAATCGCCGCAGCCCGGGCGTAGTGCTCTGTTCGAAGCGATACCATCCCCGGCCAAACACCAGCACATTCTTGCATCGATCCAACGGCGACAGAGCGAACAATCTGTTGGACCAGATCGCCGGACAGGTGCTGGGCGCCACGATGTCAGTCGACGCGGTGTTCCAGCGGAGCAGGTACCGCCCTAAGCGTGGCGCCTCTTTCCAGGCGGCACTGTCATGCACCGCCAAGGTGACGTCCGGCAGGAAAACGGGGTACGCACTCCCCAGGACGGACTCAATCCAATACTGGGCGACCGCATCCGGCACGGATACGCTTATCTCCCGCGGCTTCCAACCGGCGCCGACACTGGCCAGTTCGCGCGTTTCCCGCAGCGACATCATCGGCGCGTTGCTTAACCCTGCTTCCGGCGTGTGCTCTAATGTGTTCGGTGCGAGTGCGACGATCATCGCGAAATTCGGAATCACATACAATAGCAGGGCTCCAAGCGGAAGCCAGGCCAAACCCCGAGATCCCCGCAGGGTTAGCAGCCGAAAGATGCCGAAAACGCTCGCCACGAACCCGACGACGAGAAAAGGATGTGCCCATGCGGCAAGCTTGAAAACGCCGTAGCCATTATTTGTGTGGACGTAAGCAATTACTACGGCCAGGACCGCCCCAAGTATGGCACCAAACACCGAAGGCAATCTCGATACCCGCCTCCAGAACGCAGCGGCCACGAAGGCTGATAGAAGAACCCCTAAGGCGAGTATTGGCGCGCCAAAATGCGAAAACGGCCATGCCGAAGCGCCGGGGATTGCCAGTCCCCAGTACAGTGGAAAGATCCTCTCCGTGAGGCCCGACGAAAGGCCCAGCACAATTTCGTCGGGTGCGCCCGTAACGAATCGTGACCGGAACGTCTCGACCAGGAACAGTTTGAAGAGGTTAACGGCGAACCCGGGAAATGCCGCCAAAACAGTCACGGCGATCCCTGTTCCCAGCAAGAACGCGCGACGTGCCGGCACGGCGCTGGTCGCCACGCCATGAATCAAAACCACACCCACCAACATGCCGGTAAATCCTATATTGGCGAGATAACCGAAATAGATCCCGGCGCAGACAATGACGAGCGGGATAGCCGCGAGCGATGTGGACCGCGAGACGAACCGAAGGGCAAGCGCAACCACAACGGGCATCACGGCAATTACGGTGAAGGAACCAAGTGAATCCAAGTAAAAGGTGTATGCCACCAGCGAACTGCACGCAATGAGTGCAGCACTGGCAATACAGTGGGTGTCCGGCAGCCCCAAGGCTTCCGATAAGGCATAGACCGAACCGGGCACCAGGTACACAAGAGAAAGCAGCGTCACGGTGAATAGAAGTCCGGCGGGGATGGCGGTCGCCTGTGAGACAGCCGCTGTTACGTAGTAGATGCCAAAAATCACGTTCAGCGTGATGCCGCGAAATCCGGCTGGGTCCTGAGCATAGTACGGCGGGATGCTCAAGCGGTGCGATTTTACCCAGTCGAGAAGCGGCATTAGGACTGCCGCGTCCGGATTTGCCAGTCCCCAATAATCGCCATATCCGGTCCGTAAGAGCGGCCATCCGATGACAGCCACTGAAAACATCCCTAACAGCACCGCAGGGGCAGCGCCCCTTAGCTCACTCCGCGTGAAATGTGTGCCCTTGCGATAGCCGACTAGCGCCAGAGCCGAGAAAAGAGCTATTACAACGGGTGCGATCTGGGAACCAGTGAGGTCGAACTGCGCCAGGAACATGGCGACGCTGATGTAACTGCACAGCCCGATCACCGGCAAGACCACAAGTCGTCGTGGCGACTCGTCAGGGCCCATCAAGAGCAAAGTAGGGCCGAGGCCGCACAAATACATCAACCCGATCAGGCAAACAAGCGCGATGAAGGTCATAATTATTGATTCGGTCCAGCACTTGCCTCAGTCACGCAGATCGCCTCTAACCGCACCAGGCCCACCGGCCCCAGCGCATATCTCTGCACTTCAGGTTTTCACGGCTCACGAGTGAGTGAGCCCCTTCGGAAGAAATCTGGTCCAGTTCGATTTTTCTTAGCACGGCTGCCTGGTAACCGACAAACCCGGCGGTCATATCGTGAACCGGGTCCGCATCAAACTGTGTTATGTGATCGGCGAGACCTTCGCTAAGAACCTTTTCCATCGCCTCACGGCATGCCGAACCGTACCCCGCCTTGCCTGGCCGCACCATCAGATGGATATGGGGGTCGTTGCCCTGAATCGAGCGAATCCGGTCCGCAGTTCCGTCCGGGGAATTGTCGTCGACAAAGAGAATGGATTCGTCGCCAGCCGAGATTCGCACGCGTGAGACCCACGTCGCGGCGCCTTCGTTGTATGTGGGAATGATTAGCATCGATAAAGATTGATTCTGCTGGGGACGGGCTTAGTCGCTCCCGCTGATTCCGCCCTTGCGGATACAAGTGGAGCGGTTCGTCTCGCGACGGGAGCGCAATCCCCTCGTTCTCGGCTCTGGAATGTCGGAACCGCATTTTAACATGCCGTGCCATAGATTGATTCCGACCCGGTGCCTGCGCCGATCAGGCGAGGCTGGTGTGCGCAAAAACCCAACAAGTGGCGCGTCGCCGGTCCCCGTTTTGGGCACCGCTCGCGGTCGCGAGCGTTGTCGCCCGCCACGTTTCCTGTTAGCATGTTTGGAGACTTGCCGCCTCCTGGTCGATCTCATGCCTGGTCCCGTGGTTACGGTCATTACGCCATCGTACAATCAGGGCCGTTTTATCCGCGCCACCATCGAGAGCGTTCTCAGCCAGAATTATCCCCACCTGGAATACATCGTCATGGACGGCGGATCCACCGACGAGACCGCCGCGGTGGTCAAGGAATATTCGAGCCGCCTTGCCTTTATTTCGGAGAAGGATCGGGGCCAATCTCACGCCATCAACAAGGGCTTTCAGATGGCCCGCGGCAGCGTTCTTGCCTGGCTCAATTCCGACGATCTGTACCTGCCCGGAAGCATTGCCGCCGCCGTGGAAGCGTTCACGCGGAATCCCGCGGCTGGCGCGGTCTACGGTGAAGGCTACCTCATCGATTCCGCTGGGAAATCACCTTCCCGGTTTCCATGGACCCAGGCCTTCGACCTGTGGCGCCTCACCCACCTCTCCGACTATATTCTGCAGCAAACCGTCTTTTTTCGCCGCAACGCCCTCGACGAAGTCGGCTACCTGGATGAGAACCTGCACTACACCATGGACTGGGATATTCTCATCCGCCTGGGTAAGAAATACCCGCTCGTGTACATCCCGGAGTACATGGCATGCCTGCGCGAATACCCGGAAGCGAAGACTTTCGCGGGCGGGTCGCGGCGCGTGTCCGAGATCCGCAGCATGCTCTCGCGGCATACCGGTATGCTGGTCTCTCCAGGTTATGTGGTCTACGGGCTCGACACCTACCACCAGATTCTGTGCCGCAAAGTCGACCGGCTGTTCTTGCCGCGGCTGCCCTTCGTCGCGGAAAAATTGCGCTGGCTCATTAGTTACACGGTGGGGAAGATCGTTTCCCGCACCGTCAGGGAGTCCCAGGGCCTGTATGCCGACGGCTGGGCTGGCCCGATACTGCGTTACATGCTGCCGGCGGGCTCCGGCGATCTGACCTTCGAGGGCTCGTTGCCCAATTCCGACGGCTTTCGAGGGCAACAGGTGTGCATTTCCGCCAACGGCCTCTCTCTGGGTCAATTTCAGCTTTCCCCCGGCGACTTTTACCTAACCGTGCCGCTTCCTCCGGAACTCGAGTCTCAATTGCTCAATCTGAGGATTAAAGCGGCGCGTTCCGCCGCATTTGTGCCAGGGCCCGCCGATGGCGACAGCAGACGCCTCGCCTATCTGCTGAAGAGCATCCGGCGCGCCAACACCCCCGGCGACATGCGCTCCGAGAAATCGAGCCCTACGCCGCCGATCTCCACCTCGGCGGAGTCGCTGCCGTTATAGGGGCCCGACGAGAATTCCGTTTCTGTTCCGTACGCCGCCGCCATTCCGTCTTCTGCCGGCTCCCGGCTTTTCGACTTCCGTATCCGGAAGGGATCTCGGGGGCGAAGCCTTTGCCTGCCGAGCCCGGCTTCTACAGTTTCAGCTTGCCGGCCAGCAGTGCCGGGAGGAAAAGGGCGACATGCAGAGCATGATCGAATTCGCCTGTGACAATCATGTCCGCCAGATCGGGCAGGGGGAACAGGCAGACCTCAATGCCTTCCTCGGGATCGCGGCCGGCGGCGAGCTTCACCTCCGGCGCGAAGAAATTCCAGATGCGGGTTTCCAGGCGGCCGGCGTCGGGGATCATGGAACCGAGCGGTTCCAGTTCGCCGGCCTCATACCCCGTCTCCTCCAGTAATTCGCGGCGCATCGCCTGTTCGGGAATTTCGCCGGGATCCACCAGGCCGCTGGGCAGCTCGAGCGTATAGCGCTCCACGGCCGGACGGTATTGCCGCACCATCACCACCTTCCGGTCCCCGGTGAGCGCGATCGCCGCGGCGTAATCCAGCAAATGGAGCGAATAGTAAGGGGGCTCGCCTTCCCGCATGGTTTTGGCCCGCAGGTCGAACCAGGGGGTGCGGAATGCGACCTCGGTGCGCAGCGGCTTCACAGGTTGACCGGAACCGATTCGGTGAAAACGTTGGGCGGCAACTGGATCCCGCTGAGGCGGAGGCGCAGCCCCAGCGTCTCGTCGAGCACCTCTTCCACGATCTTGGTCTGCTCAGCGGTGGTCATAGGGACGCGCTCGTCTTCCAGCAGGCGCTCCACCACGCGGCCGATTTCGGCGCGGACGCGATCGGTGGGCAGCGACGAGACACGCTCGAAATTCAAGACGCCAGGCAGCTTGCGATGAATTTCGGATTTCAGCTCGAAGTAACGGTCGGCGCCCCGAGCGCTCGCGAGCATCGGCGCGCCGCGCGCTGGCGAGGGACGATTAGTGGAGCCCACGGTTTCTCCTGGAGGCCGTTGTCGAATGCGTATGCGTTCTCGATTATAGCCCGGCTCACACGCCGCGCAGGCTGAGGACGGTCAGCGCCAGGGTCAACCCAACCACGATGGCTACGCTGATCCACGTCACCAAGTTGTACCAGGGCGGGTTCACCCATTCCCCCATCAGGTCCTTGCGGTTGATCAGCAGCACCATGAAGATCAGCACCACCGGCAGCAGCGCGCCATTCAGCACCTGGGAGAGCAGGATCATGCGCACCAGGGGGAAATTCGGGATCAGCACCACGCCCGCTCCCACCACGATCAGCGCCGTATAGAGGGAGTAAAAAACCGGCGCTTCGCGCAGCCGGAAGTTCACCCCGGCCTCAAAACCCAGGCCTTCGCACACCGAATAGGCGGTGGAGAGCGGCAGGATGCTGGCGGCGAAAATCGACGCATTGAACAGGCCCGCGCTGAAAAGCAGGAACGCGTACTGCCCGAACGGCTTCAAGCCCAGCGCAGCCTCCTTGGCGTCTTGAATATCCCTGGGCGCGACGCGGTAGATGGCGCCGGCGCAAGCCACGATGATGAAGAACGCGATCACGTTGGTCATGATGCATCCCACCACTACTTCCACCCGCGAGGCGGCGTATTCCCGGGCCGAGACGCCTTTTTCCACCACCGCCGATTGCAGGTAGAACTGCATCCAAGGCGCGATGGTGGTGCCCACCATGCCGATCAGCATGTAGATGTAACCGGAATCGAGCATCATCACCGGTTTCACGCTGTAGATAGCGGCTTCCTTCCAATCCGGCTTCACCAGGAATCCGGAAATGATGTAGGTGACGTAGAAGACGGAGGCAAACAGGAAAATTTTCTCCACGCTCTTGTACGTCCCCCGCACCACCAGCAGCCATACGCCGATCGCCGCCAGCGGCACGGAGATATACCGGCTCACGTGGAACAGTTCGAGCGAACTCGCCACGCCGGCGAATTCGCTCATCACGTTGGTCATGTTCACGACCACCAGCAGCGCCATGGTGAGAAACGTGATGCGCAGCCCGAATTCCTCGCGAATCAGATCCGACAGCCCCTTGCCGGTGACCGCGCCCATGCGCGAGCACATCTCCTGGGCGATGATCAGCAGCACGGTGATCGGCGCCAGCGTCCACAGCGGAAGGTAGCCATACTTGGCGCCCGCCGCGGAGTAGGTATAAATGCCGCCGGAGTCGTTGTCGACCATGGCCGTAATGAAGCCGGGCCCGACAACGGCGAAGAAGACCACGATCTGGAAGCGGAACTTCCCCAGGAGTTTCCGCATCCGTCACTTCTGCCTTAGCACGGAGATGATGTCGTCGGCGGTGATGACGCCGGAAAGCTTGCCGTCGTTATCCACCACGGGCAGGGCCAGCAGGTTGTACTTGTCGAACAATTCCGTGACGCGCTCCTGCCGCTCATCCACGTGCGCCTGGATCAAGGTCGCGCTGGCCAGATCCTTCAGGCGCGCGCCGCTTTCAGCCACAAACAGCCGCGCCAGCGGCACGGTGGCCGTGAGCCGCTCCTCGGGATCCACCAGGAACAGAGTATTGAGCGATTCCAGCAGATCTTCCGAGGAGCGCAGGGAGGCAACCGCGTCGGCCACCGAGGCATTCTCCGGCAGGACTAAGAATTCGGTATTCATCATGCCGCCCGCCGTGTCCTCTTCGAATTCCAACAACTCCCGAACCTCGGTCTTCGGCTCGTTGTCCATTTCATCGAGGATCCCCTCGCTGGTTTCCTCTTCGAGTTCGGAAAGCACGTCGGCGGCCAGGTCGGGCGCCATTTCTTCGACGATATCGGCCGCCTTCTCGGGCTCCAGCGATTCCAGGATGCTGACCTGCATCTTGGGATGCACTTCGGAGAGCGCGTCGGCGGCCACTTCGCTGTCCAGGGTTTCGAAGATGGCTTCGCGCTCGGCGGGGCTTAACTCCTCGACGATATCGGCAAGGTCGGCCGGGTGGAGGCTTTCCAGGCGCGCATAGGAGATGTTGAGGCGCAGCCGGCGCAGCGGGTCCGGTTCCACCACGTTGCAGAATTCCCAGCGGATCGAATTGGGCGTCAGAGTCCGCTGCAGGCGGCGAATCCAGCGCGGCGGCACGAAGCCCTGCAACAGGCGGCGGAGGATGGCGCGGATGCCGATGTCGACATCCATCGCGATCAGGGTGTCGCGGCCTTCCTCGGGGCGGATTTCCATGGTGAGGTCGTTCACCCGCACCACTTTTCGCCCGGTGACGTCGATAATCTGCTGGTCGAGGAGGTCGCGGCCGATGCGCAGCAGGACTTCGTCCTCGTGATAGGGGGTGAGCTGCTCGTCGGCCAGGGTAATGCCCCGGTCGAGCGAAATCGTGCGGACCTGATCGTAGCGCACGCTGAGCCACGTATCCCCGCCGCCAACCAGGAAACGGGCGATGCGGGAGGCGTTTTCGCGCGGCACCAGGGCGGCATCTTTGACGCGGCCGATGCGCCGGGCTTTGAGATCCAGCACCGGCATTCCCATCAACTCGGTGAAGAATAGGAAGTTATCCGCCATCGAACGTCCCCGGCGCGTCATAAGAAAGCCCTGGCGCGCATTCGGACGCTCAATGTCGGTACTGCCAATGCGCTCTACACGGCTTTACAGATAACGCTATTTTTAATATGGCGCATCGCCCCGGAAACCCGCAAGGAAAAAGTCGGGTCAGAAGCTGAACTTCGCCGCCAACTGCACCAGTCGGGGTGGTTGCGCGCTGACGATCTTCCCAAAACCGGAGCTGGCGATGTTGCCTTCCACCGCCGCGGCGCCGAAAAACTGCGCGTGGTTGAAAGCGTTGAACGCCTCCGCCCGCAATTCCAGGCTGCGCCTTTCGGAAAGCCTCACGGTCTTGTGAACGGCCAGGTCGACATTGGCCATGCCCGGTCCGTAAAAGAATCGCCTTGCCGCCGTTCCCACCTGGCCCGGTTCCGGCAGGCTGAAAAGACCGGTTTTGAATGCCGGCCGCCCGTTGCGCGGGTTGGTGTTTACCCCCAGGTTTCCGGGCCGGACCGCCGGTGTATCCACGCCGTCGTTGTTAATTCCGTTCGGGATGGTCCCCAGCAGCGAAGTATCGTTATTGTTGTACAGGGTCACTGGCAGGCCGGTGCTGAAGCGGACGATTCCGGACACGCTGAAACCTAGCGGCAGTTTCCAATCCCCACTAGCCGCGAAGTTGTGGCGCAGATCGAAGGCGGAAAGCGCCCGGCTCAGGCTCGGATTGAGCGGATTCACCGCCTCCGACAGGCTCGACGATTGGTCGAGCGACTTGCCATACGTGTATCCTGCCAACAGTTCCAGTGGCCCGCGCGCGTGCCGCACGGTGGCTTCTATCGCGTTGTAGTTGGAGTTTCCGATGGTCTTCTGGTAGGTCACGGCGGCGAACTGAGAGGAAAACGCCGTCCGCGTGCCTTCCACCACGGTCCCATCCGCCCGCGTATATATGCCGCTTTCGCCGAAAGGACCGCAGGTAGAGGTCCCCGGCGCCACGTCCCCCGATTGGCTCAGGCTCAGGCAGAGCGCGGGGTCACCCGGATTGGCGGAAATCAGCACCAGCAGATGGTGCGCCTGAGAGCCGGCGTAGCGGACGCTCGCCACGGTGCCGGGTGCTACCTCCCGATCGAGTGAAATCACGTAGCTTTCGCTGCGCGGGGTTACGTTGCCGTGGAAGAAAGAGGGCACTCCGGTGATGGGCAAATACTGGGACCAATCGACAGAGTCATCGGGATGCCCCGCCGAAGCGCCGACCGCCGGAATGGGCTCCGGGAAGCGCTGCCCCACGTTGGTTCCGTCCGAAGCGGTGAGGAAGGGGTTGGTGAACAGGGGCGGAGCCAGGCTATTGTAATCGTAGCCATAGGGCGGATTCGCGCTCATAATGCCCGCCGAGAGCCCTTCGAACGCCGTATAGAAGAGTCCGTAGCCCATGCGTAGGGTGGTCTTTCCGTGAGCCCAGGCCAGACCCAGCCTGGGGGCGAAATTGGTGCGGCTGGCCGGCGCCAGGGTGTTCGGAATTCCCGGATCCCCTGGAAAAACCAGCCCGGCCGGCGCACCGGGGTAAACCAGGGATTGTTCGCCCGGCGCCAGCGTCTGCAACTGGTTGTATTTTTCTCGCCACGGCGGCAACAGGTCCCAACGCAACCCTAAATCGATGGTCAAGCCCGTGCGTACCCGCCAACTATCCTGGGCGAACAGGCCCGCATAGTGGTTGCGCAGATAGAATGCCTGCGAATCGCCCTGCGAATAGCTGCTGGCGATGCCCAGCAGAAAATCGGCGAAGTCCACTCCCGTTTCGCTGCCCTGAAATAGAAACGAGCCGTTGTAGATCGCATCGGGATTGATGTTCACCTGGTCGAAATGCATGCTGCCACCGAACTTGACCAGGTGCTTGCCCATGGATTTGGAGAACTGATCGGACAATTGGTAGGTATTGTTGGCCTGGACCACGCCGGTGGTATCCACGCCGATGGTGAAATCATTGAAAGCTACGTTTTCGACACCTTCGATGCGGGGCGCCAGCGGTACGATGCCGGTGAACCCCTGCGAGGCCAGCGACGGGCCGACGCCCCCAACCGGTTGGCCGATGTGGTTGGCGTCGCGCAAATAACCGATGCGCAGCTCATTGATGGCGTTGGTTCCGAGCGTGCTGGTCCAGCCGAGAGTCGCCATCTGCGTGGTGCCGGCCGAAGTGGCGTTGAATCCGGGTACGCTGGCGCCCCCCTGTCCGACGGGGTAGGGATTGTCCAGGCGGTAATTGTCGGTGAAATAGTACGCAGTGACGGTTCCGCGCCGGGTATTGGCATCCAGGCGCAGGGCGCCTTTGTCGTCGCCCAGACTTTCGTCGGCGGCCGAGGTTTCAAAAACGTTGGTTCCGGCGTTGGGCGCCGGCACGTACGGCAGCAAAGCTTGCGCCGGCGCCGACCATGCCGATTGCGGTATGCGTGCGTTGGGCAAGACGCAATCGCCGGTATTAGAACAGCCGGGGAAGTAGTAGCGCTCGCCCACGCTCACGCCGTAGTGCAACTCTTGGGAAAGCTGGTTGGCCCAATACGGCCCGCTGACCGTTCCGGTGAGGGCGCCGGCCGAGTCGGAGAAATCGCCGGCCCGGTTGGCCAGGGAGGGAACGGAGATCAAGCCGGTATCCACACCCTGCTTCAGGCGCGTTCCTTGGTAGTCGGCGAAGAAAAACAGAGCGTCTTTACGGAGAGGTCCGCCCAGGGTACCACCAAACTCGTTGCGTTGAAAGCGGGCGCGCTCGGACGCGAAAAAGTTGCGGGAGTCCAGATCCGTATTGCGCAGAAACTCGAATGAGCTGCCGTGCCAATCGCCGGTACCGGATTTGGTCGAGACCAGCACCTGGCCGCCGCTGAAGTTACCGTACTCGGCGTCGAACGTGTTGGTCAGAACTCGCAGTTGTTGAATGGAATCCAGATTGGGGACTACCGCGGCGCCCATGTTGAAGTCCTCCTGCGCCGGGCTGCCGTTGATATAAAACCCGTTGCTGGTCTCGCGCTGCCCGTTGACGGACAGGTTGCCGGGATTGAGATCGCCGGAAGGAGGCGTGCTGGTGCAGCCGGACATGACGACGGCGTTGGGCTGCTGCGAGCTGGCGGGAACCACGCCCGGCTCGAGCGCCAGCATGTCGGTGTAGCTGCGGCTGGCAACCGGCACGGCAGTAGCCGCGGCCGCGGTGACAGGTTCTCCCATTTGCATCTGGGTTGCATCAACGCGTGACAGGGATTCGGTCACCACCACCGTATCGTTATGGGAAAGCAACTCCAGCCTGAAATCGGCCCGCGCCGTTTGGCCCTCGCGGACTTCCACGCCCTCCCGTTGCTCCATCCGGAACCCGGGATGCTCGACGCTAACCCGATAAGTTCCGGCCGGCAAACCGTCGATTAAATACTGTCCTTCGGCATCCGTAGTTGATCTGCTCCGTATTGCAACAGCAAGACTTCCTGCCACTATTACACTCGCGCCCGGCACCGGCGCACCACTCGGATCGGCGACCATCCCGGTGACGCCTCTATCGGCCGCGCCAGCGCACGTCGGCGCCATTACGAAACCGGCCAGCGACATTCCGATCAAGCCTGCCGCGTTGAGAAAATTGCGTTTCATAAATTAAGACTCGCCCGACTGAAACAAGATTTTAATGCAACTCATTTGCAAAAATCAAGTGAATTGGCAGGAATATTGGGAATTCGCAGCCTGCCAGCAGCAAGCGGTTATCAAACAGAGCTTGGTGGCACGGGGTTTAGTCTGTGAAGGCCTTGTAAGGCCCCCGGAACATGGGATTGGTTTGGGCCTTTATGCTGGTCTTCTACGCCGCCGGATACGTCATCGCCATGAGCCATTACACATGAAGAACCGCACGCGGGTCTTCCGGGCTGAAAAGGACTGGACGCAAGCGCAATTGGCGTCCCTGATCGGGGTCTCCCGGCAAGCCATCGTCGCAGTCGAGAACGGCAAGTATGAACCCGGGCTCGCTCTCGCATTCAGGATTGCGCGAGCCTTCGGGAAAAACGTGGAAGAAGTGTTCCTTTGGGAAGACGGCGACCGCCAAGCGCCTCGATGACCCCGACGCAGCGCAGGCACTTCTGCCCGATGCCACTTGGTTTTCGCAAAGGCGGGATTCTGCACAAATCGTACTACTGTCGAATTCTTTTGCTGCTGCAACGATTTCTTAGTGGAGCAGACTCTCAGTCCGCCACGCCGGGACTCATCCCGGCGCTCGTCTCGCCTAACCTGTCATGCTCCCCGCAAACGTGGAGATAGCCCGCGCCTTTAGCTGCGGCTGCTTTTCCCAAGCGCCAGGCTCGTGTCTGGCACGAAAAGCCGCCTTAAAGGCGGCTGCGGGCAGGATTGCCCGCCCCACAACTCATGCAGAGAACTGCACTGCGGGAAACCTAAGTGGCATCGGGCACTTTTGCCTGCCGCGCCTCGCCTCAAGCGCTCAGGCATGTTCCGGACCGGCTCGCGGTGCCAACGCCGTCATCGCGCTCCGATGCTGTCGCCACAGCCGTCAGCTTGACGATCATCGAGAGCACCGGCGTGAGCGATTGCCCCCGCCATGTCGCGCACCCTCCGCCAGGGCGCCTAACCTCGGTATTCGACCCCCAAATCCCCGGTCGCAAGCCGGCTTGCCGTTCCTAATCCGCCCAGTTTCCGAGTCGACCATCCGTCCGCTAACCTGGCCAACTGCCCTTCGTTTCAAGTAATGCAGTTCAAGCCAACGAAGCTGGATCTAAGAACAACCTGTCACTATCGGGCGTGAGCGCGGAATCCATCTGCGCTTTCTGCGAGAAGAGCTGGGCCTGGTAGCGCAGCTCATCGAGCCGTGGGCTCCTCGGCTGGGGTGTATACTCAGAGATGTCTGAGCAATGGCGCGACCTGGCCGGAGATACTGGACCTGCGGAGTTGCATCAGCGGCACTAGCAGCCCGTGGCAGAAGTCAGTCTTTCTCAGATGGCGAGACGACGCGTTACCTGAATTGTGCCGAACGGCACGAGATCGTCGGCGTCGGGTAGTTCACTTTGCAATGCAAAGTGGCCGGGGCTGGCTCCTCGGGTCGCAATCCCGTCCAGAGCCACAAAAACAGGCGCGTAAATA
>JBKQIF010000008.1:0-29490 GCA_052148435.1 Bryobacteraceae bacterium | reverse complement strand
AGTGGCGGTCTCAGCCGGGGGGAGATAAACCGTGATACTTGGGTTGACGACGTTGCGGACGGCTTTGAGACCGGTATTGCCGACCGTGTACTCGGCCTCCTTCTGAGTCCAGCTCTCGGAGCCGGGGCCGCCGTTGGGCCACAGCATCACGATGTTGGTCTGGGCCGGCAGCACAGCGGCTGCGAGCATCAGTCCAGTGACAACCGCGGTGGCGCGCGCGGGCCTAGGATTCTTCTGCGGGATCATCTGCATGATTCTACCTCCGGGCCGAGTCGCGTTGTCCACGGCTAACGCGCCCACGGCGCTGGCCCGGCGAACTGAATCTCTGCGATTGATTTTACGGCCTGGAAGTCATCTTGTACGGCGGCTCGTCCGGGGCTCGGCGGCCCGTGCGGGCACGCATTTGGTGGAGCAGGCCGCTTCGCGAGCTCTGTTGAGTAATCGGCGAAAACAGCCCATGTTGGGACCAGTTCGCCGGCTCAGCTCAATTGCACCGACGCCATCGACCTCGGCTGCGTCCTCACCCCAGCCGCCTGTGAGGTCAGATGCGAATGCGTTTCATGTTCGGCCGCGTTCACTTTCGGCCCTCTCGCAATCGGTTCACCATTTCCCGTAGCTGCGGATCGGGCCTGATCCGCAGCGCTGCTTCATACTGAGCGATCGCTTCCGGCAGCCGGTCGGGTATTTGCGATAGGGCGTTTCCCAGGTTGTAGTGCGCCTCGACAAGGTCGGGATCGATCCGCAGCGCTGCTTCATACTCGGCAATCACCTCCTGCAAAGGCCCGCCGGAATTCGCCAGCGCGAGTCCCAGGTTGGCGTGCGCCTGGGCGTAATCGGGATAGATGCGCAATGCCGCTTCATACTGGGCAATGGCGTCCGGCAGCCGGCCGGGTTGTTGCGACAAGGCGGTTCCCAGGTTGTTGTGCGCCTCGGCGTAATCGGGATTGATCCTCAGCGCTGCTTCGAACTCGGCAACCGCCTCCTGCAAAGGGCCGCCGGAATTCACCAGCGCCAGTCCCAGGTTGTTGTGCGCCTCGGCGTAATCGGGATCAATCCGCAACGCTACTTGATACTCGATCAGGGCGTCCGGCAGCCGGCCGGGCACTTGCTCTAAGGCGTTTCCCAGGTTGTTGTGCGTCTTAGCGCTTTCCGGACAAACGTCTACGGCGCTGGTCCAGAGACTGCGCTCGTCGAGCCAGTCGAAGTTCCGGGCGTAGGTCCGCGCGGCACACGCGAGGCACAGGAGCCCGAGCGCAATCCACGCAGCTCGCACGACGAATAGCCGCCGGCGCGAGATTTGCCGGCCAAGCGCGTAGATGGCCGCAACCACGCACCCGGCCAAGCCGATCGAAGGCAGGTAGACGAACCGCTCGGCCATGATGCTCCCGATGAGAATCGCCAGATTGGACATGGGGGCGAGAGCCACGAAAAAGAAAGCCAGAAAGAAGGACAGCGGCTTCGGGGTGCGGTACCAGCGGACAGCCAGCAACGCGGCGCCCAGGCAAAGTGCCAACGCGATCAGCGCCTTCGCGTCCTCCCACTGGGCCGGATGCCAGCCAAACAGAGGCACTGCATTATAGGAATAATCCGGCGACAGGCGAGCCGGCCAAACAAACAGCCACAGATACTTGCCGATTACTTTGAAGGCCGTGAGCCGCGCCGTCCAGAAGCCGGCGCTCAACAGAGGATTTTCGAGAAAGCGAGCCGAAATATGCATCGGCAATGTGCCGCGCAAATAGAAGAACGCGGCAAATGGCAGCACCAGAACCGAGTAAGCCGCCGCGCGCCCCCGCCACGCCGTGCGCCCGCGCCACGTCAGGTCGTATAGGAGCATGATACCGGGCAGGACGGCGGCATTCTCCTTGGAAAAGATCCCGACCGCCTGGGCCGCCAGCATGGCCGCCACCCAGAACAACTTGTGCCGCCCGGCGGCACAGGCGCTCTTCACGTAACACAGCAAGCCTGCCAGCACGCCGAAGGCGGCCAGCAGGTCGGCGCGGCCCACAATGTTGGTGACGGATTCGGTGAGCAGCGGATGCAGTCCCCACAGCGCCGCCAGCGCCATGGCCGGCGCCGGCGCCCCCAACACCAGGATGCCCAGCAGGTACACAAGCGAAACATTCATCCCGTGCAGGGTAATATTCACCCAATGATAGCCGGCCGAATGCGTTTCATTGCCGAAGACGGCGTAATTCAGCAGGTAGGAGAAAGTAGTGAGCGGGCGATACAGGCCCGAGACGGTGCTGTTGTGCCAATAGTCTTCGGTCAGAATGAGTCGGAGGTTTTGCGGCGTCACCGCCCGGATACGGGCATCCTGCAGAATCAATGGGGAACTGTCGAAAACCAGGCCCGCCTGGAAGGAATTGGAATACGCCGCCAGGACCAGGGCCCAGAGTGCCAGCATACGCCATGCGTGTCGGCGCCAGGCGGGATGCGCCGCCTGGACGGAGGGGTCCTCCCGCGCGACCGGCTGCGAGGCCCGGCGCAATCGCCGCGGCTTGCGAGTCTCCCTCATTCACGGACCAGCATAGCAGTAGAACGGCAGTGGCCCCGGCGGGAGCGTTAACTACCATCGGCAGCGGTTTGCGGGCCCGCTTTTATCGCCAGATTCGCTTTCCGTGCGGTCGTTCGGGCCAGCCCGGCAGCAAGGAACCCCAAGCGCCGTTAAGCATCCCACCGATGATCCACTCGTCACCGGTGCGTTTGCGCATGCCGCAGCTCGACTACCGCGGAAACGGAGTCCCGCCCTCTGGTCCGTACCAGTCGTACGCCACCGTCTGCCCTTGAATGCGCCAGCGGCCTGGCGTAGTAGTTTCCATCCAGTCGAGTGGTTCGGCTATGTTATGCGGCGTTGCAGCCGTCGCAAACGCACGCCTGATGGCCTGTTTCGATTCGGTGTTCAGCGCTCTCGGATCGGGGGAGACGAACAGCGCGGTTCCGCTGCGCGCTACGACGTCCAGCCACCTGGAACTCAAGTCCCAAGGGAGCTGTGGCGTGATTGGCGCACAATCGGCGTCTAAATCGAAAAAAGCTCGATGCTGAGGTCCACGGAACGCCAATGTATTGACGCCCATGCGCCGCGTGCGGTGGAATTCGCGGCCGCTGGTGTCATCCCCCGTACGCTGCAGCTCGAACAATCCGGCAGCCAGATGGCCGAAGGTGTTGCAGCCAAGGATCAATCCGCTGCCGGCTGCTTCGCGAATCGCGCGATACAGGGTGAGCGTTACTTCGGCCGTGGTCATGCTCCGGTCGGCGAAATGCCAGCCGGGATCGGTCAGATCTGCACCCATACCGGAGCCCCAGCGGCCCAGCAAATCGAAGCTTGTGTAGTCGTGCTTGATCAGTTCGAAGCCCCAGGACGCCATTCGGCGGATGTCCTGGCGCACGATCTCCATCATATCGGGGATGGTGGGATCGATGATGCTGCTTCGGAGACCGGCGCGATCCCGAAGCCGCGCGCGGTCTGGGACTTCGGCTGTGGTGAAGAGCGGGCGCAGCCAGATGCCCGGCCGAACGCCCTGCTGTTTCATGGCGGCGGCTAGGCCGGACATATCGGGGAACCTGTCATTGCCACGTTCCCAGGGGCCCGCGGTGTTGGTGATGGACCAGCCGTCGTCGATCACCATGAAGGGCCGATTCCGGCCCCCGGGCGCCAGTTCGGCGATGAGACTGGAATCGCGCTGAATATCACTGGCCGAACAGTCCCGGCCATACGCGTAATACCAGTTGTTGCCGCCATAAACAGGTGCCGAAGCGAGGCGGGGCTGGTCGCATAGCACACGGCAGAAGCGGCGCGCGGATTCGAACGCAGTCTCGTCTTGGCTGCCGCGCCGCACCCGCACACTGGCGGCTTCCAGCGTGCGCTTCCCGAGGCGAACGGCTCCTCCGCCATTGCGCAGGTCGATCCATAATGAAATCCCCACCGGATCCACCTGCCAGAACGCGAAAGACGAACCGCCAGTAGCGACGCCATAACCGTGAGTCGCCTGGCCGTCGAATGCTAGAAAGTACCAAGGCAGGATGCGCTCGCCGAGGATGCCGCGCCATTCCAGATCGCCGTAACTCCGCTCCCACTGGTCGTTCAGAATTCGCCACCGTTCGGGCACATTCGTCTTCCAGCGCAGACGAACGCGCATCAGCGCGGCTTCAGGCGCCTCAATTCGGATCGGCAAGCCAGACCCGTTCGGCTCGGCTTCAATTGAGATGCCTTTCGTCGTCCATCGGCGCCCGTCTCGGGCCAGCGTGAGGGTCTCGTTTTCCAAGAACGCGGTTGCAAGGTCCGGGGGACGCAAAATATCGACGTACCCATCGGGACGCCGGGCCTGGCCCGCCGCCACAATCGGGAGCCCGCCTGAGAGCGCCATCAGACTACGTCGGGAAAATCCGTTCTTGTGCACAAACCCATTCTCCCAAGCCGCCGTACCCAAGCGGGTGCTGGTGGTGAAGTGCCGAAAGGTGACACGTGCCTCCGCGTTGTGCCGGCTCGATCGCCTCGGCACGGGCAGCTTCGACCGGCTCCGTCATAATCGCCTGAGCGACCTGCGGCGACCCGATGCGCGCCCTACTTAATCAGCGTGATTTCCTTGAACCACAGCGTCGGTGCGCCACCGTGGTGCTGAATGGCGATGTAGCCTTCGTCCGGCCGCGGCCCGCGGTCGGGCTCGTACTGTCCCTTCTTGGGCGGCACGGGCGCCACGCCGTCGTAATCGGTCACCACCATGCCGTTCAGCTTGACGATGGTACGCGGTCCCCGTATCTCGATCTCCAGCGTATTCCAGTCTCCCGCGGGCTTGTAAGGCCGCGCCTTGGCCTTTGTCATCGAGTATAAAACTCCCGTGCAGTGGTAATCGTCGCCGGTATCCTGGATCTGCACCTCGATGCCCTTGTTGATGGCGTCGTCCTCAGACTTGGGCTGGTAGGGGATGCGGATGAACACGCCCGAGTTCGCGTCCGGTGCGGAGAACTTGTAGACTACCCGCAGGGTGGAGTTGCCGATCTTCCCGACGGTGTACCAAAGGTCGTCTTCCGGAGCGTCCGGCACGGTCACCAGCAGGCCCTCCTGCACCACGAAGCCAGGTTTCTGGTTGGCCGGCGCGCCTTCGTGCCGCGGCATACGCGCCCAGCCGGTGATGTCCTTTCCGTCGAAAAGCTTCTTCTCGGCCGCCCACGCCGGGGCCGCCGCCAGCGCCAGAATCGCAAGCCACTTTTTCATGTCGATTCGCCTCCCGCCCACGCTACAACGACCATCCCTTGCGGTACTCCGGTTTGAGCAGTTGTGTCGCCGCCGCATCGTTGAGGAAGCGCATCCCCTCGGCGTCCCACAGCAGAAACTTGCCGGTGCGCTGCGCCACCACGCCCAGCAGGGCGATTTCGGTGAGCGGCGCGGCGAACTCGAAATTGCAGTTGGCCGGCGCGCCGCCTTTGCAGGCGTTCACCCATTCCATGTAATGGCCCGTGGTGCGCGGCAGGGTCTTGGGAGGCGCGGCGAGAGTTTTCTCCTGCTGGTCGGAGAGAAAGCGGATGCCGCCGCTGAAGCCGCTCAGCAGCGTCCCTTTCTCGCCCACGAACAGCAGGCCGTCGGCGCCCAGGTCGCGGTCCGCCGCCAACTCCGGCGGGCGCGGCGGGCGCAGGCCGCCGTCGTACCAGCTCATTCGGACCGGCGGCTGCTCGGCTCGCGCGGGGAAGTCCCAGGTGACGACCGAGGAACTCGGAAACGTTTCGGGATAGCTCCCGCGCTTCGATCGGGTCCAGTCGGGGTCGGGTTTTTCGCCTCTATGGAGCGGCTCGCGGATCACGGTCCTTTCCGCGCTCACGCTGAGCGGCGCGCTTAGCCCGAGCGCCTTCACGATGATGTGGAACGTGTGGCAGGCCATGTCGCCCAGGGCGCCGGTGCCGAAATCGTACCAGCCCCGGAAGTTAAACGGATGGTACAGCGGGTGATAGGGCCGCACCGGCGCGGGCCCCAGCCAGATATCCCAATCGAGCGACCCGGGCGCCGTCGCTTTGTCGACGGGCCGTACCAGGCCCTGCGGCCAAACCGGACGGTCGGTCCACACGTGTACCTCGCGAACCTTGCCGATAGCACCCGATTTCACCCATTCCTCGGTGGTCACCGCCGGATCCGTGGAGGTGGATTGCACGCTCATTTGCGTGGCCACCTTCTGCTCCCGGGCCGCCTTGGCCAGCTCGCGTGCCTCGAACACCGTGCGCGTCATTGGCTTGGCCACGTAAACGCCCTTCTTCAGCGCTATCGCGGCAGAGGCCACTACCGCGTGGCTGTGATCGGGCGTGCCCACGATCACCGCGTCGATGCCCTTTTCCTTCTCGAACATCACGCGGAAGTCCTTGTAGACCTTTGCGCCGGGATAGGTCTTGAAGACTGGCGCCGCGAAGACGTGGTCCACATCGGCAATGGCCACGATGTTCTCGCTGGCGCACCCTTTCACATAATTCTGTCCCATTCCGCCCACACCCACGGCGGCGATGTTCAGCTTGTCGCTAGGCGCGGTGTATCCGGCCCCGAGCACGTGGCGCGGAACGATGGTGAAAGCGGCCGCCGTGGCGGGCAGAAAGCCGCGGCGGGTCATGCCGGTCTTTTCGTCGGACATAGATCTACCCGTTTTAACGCGGAGAGGGACCCGATGTCTATCGCAGGCGGCCGGCACTCACGAAGTCCCGATCGCCCTCTGGCTCGGACACGAATCGGTCGAAACCGCGAACTTCGGGGATTGCGCGTTCGGGTAATATCAGTGAAAGCAAGCCGACCTGACCGAAGTCGCTCGCCCTGCGGACGTATTTGCCGGGAAAAAGGGCCACAGAAATCCGGATGTGCGGGCGACCCGCCTATCCCTGTCTTCCGACCTCCCGCTCTCGAATCCAGCCCTCCCCCCGAACTTCGTTGCTAACCACCCACGCTCCCTATAGTCTAACCATCAGCCGGATGGAGCTCAGCGATCGGGCGTTGGTAGCGCAGGCACGGCTAGGCGATCCCGACGCCTTTCGTGCGCTGGTGGAGCGCCACAGCCGAGTTGTGTTCCGCCTGGCTTTTCGTATGACGGGCAATCGGCAGGACGCGGAAGACGTGGTGCAGGAAGCATTTCTGCGGGCCTACCGCCAGCTCGGCCGCTTCGACGAACGGGCCGGGTTCGGTACCTGGCTCTATCGCATCTCGACCAACTGCGCGCTCGATACCATTCGCGCGCGGCGCCGGCGGAGCGAAAACCTGGGCGCGGCCGAGCCGGACGCGCTGGACCCGCTGGCCCAACTGCCAGCCCACGATCCGAGCCCCGAACGCTCGGCCTGGAGCGCCCAATTGCGCGGCGCGGTGGAGGATGCCATGAACGAGCTTAGCCCGACCGAGCGCGCCGCTTTCGTGCTGCGCCATTTCGAGGGCATGCGTATCGAAGAAGTCGGTCGCGCGCTCCAGTGTCGGCCCGGCGCCGCCAAGCACAGCGTTTTCCGTGCCGTGCAAAAGCTGCGGCGGGCGCTCGAGCCGCTGGTTACTCCGGTGAGGTCGTAGGTCCCAGCCATGAAGCACTTGAGCCAATCGCAATTGATTTTGCACTATTACGGCGACGACGCGGGCAACGCCGCCGATGCCGCCGTCCATCTCGGCGAGTGTCCGCCCTGCCTGGAGTCCTACCGGGCCATCGAGCGCGTGCTGGGTTCCATGCAGGCACTCGACGTGCCTGAGCCGGCTGAGAATTACGAAGCCGCGCTGTGGAGCGGGATCGAGCCCCGGCTCCAGCCGCCCGTGCCCGGCTGGCTGCCGTTATGGGGCTGGCGCCTGGCAGCGGCCGCGGCTTGTGCGGCGCTGCTCGCGGTTGCTTTGTTTACGGGCCGCCTGGCGCCCAACCGCCGTCCGGCCGAGCCCTCGCCGCTCGCCGATAGCCAGGCTGGCGAGCGGGTTCTGCGAATCGCCGTGGGCGATTATCTGGACCGGTCGCAAATGGTGTTGCTGGAGATCGCCAATACG
Source organism: Bryobacteraceae bacterium (assembly GCA_052148435.1). Taxonomy (GTDB): domain Bacteria; phylum Acidobacteriota; class Terriglobia; order Bryobacterales; family Bryobacteraceae; genus JBEKYD01. Next base: position 21,515 of record JBKQIF010000008.1, on the reverse strand, counting down.
GATAGCACCCGCACCCGCCAGATCCCCTGGTCGGTGACGCGCGATCGCGCCTCCGACCTCGTGAGCGAGAGCCGGCTCTATCGCCAGACCGCCGAGCATACCGGCGACCTGGCCGTGGCCCATGTGCTGGACGATCTGGACCGCGTGCTGCTCGATATCGCGCACGGGCCCGACCAGCTTTCGCCGCACGATCTCGACCGTTTCCAACAGCGTCTGGACTCCCAGGGAATTCTGTTCAAGATCCGTGTACTGAGCTCGAATATGCAGAGACAAGCGTTATGACGAAAGGAAATCGACTTATGGATGGATGGAAAGGTCTTCTTGCCGCCGGCGCTTTCGCCGCGGCCGGCGTGCTGGCCTGCGCGCAGACGCCGGAAGCGCAGCCCGCCCCGCTACCGCAACCGGCGCAGGCGCCGCTTACTCCCATGGCGCCCGTGGCACCGCTGCCTCCGATGGCGCCGGATATGCGCCCGGAGGTGCGAGAGCAGATCGAGGAAGCCCGCGCGATGGCCCAAGACCAGGCTGCGCAAGCGCGCGAACTGGCTGAAGAGGCTCGCGAGCAAGCACGGGAACAGACGCGCGGCCTCGATGAGCAACTGCGTGAACACGCCCGCGCGCTCGCCGATATGGCGCGCCAGCAGTCGCGGATCGATCTCAAAGACCTGCACGTGGACTTTGCCCAAAACTGGGCCAAGTCTTTTGGCGGGCGGTCGGACTCCGAAGACGGCCTCTACGATTCCGGGCAGCGTGCGCTCGATGGCCAGCGCTACGACGAGGCGCTGAACGATTTCAAGGAGGTGGCCGCCCGCGCCGGCAATCACACCGAGGGCGCCCTGTATTGGGAAGCTTACACGCTGAACAAAATGGCGCGGCGCGACGAGGCCAGCGCCGCCATCGCCACCCTGCGCAAGAATTACCCCAACAGCCGTTGGCTGGAAGATGCCAAAGCGCTGGAGGTGGAGGTGAAGCAGGCCGCCGGCTCCAATGTCTCGCCGGAAACTCAGAACGACGACGAGCTCAAATTGCTGGCGCTGAACGGATTGATGCAAAGCGATCCCGACCGCGCCTTCCCCATCCTGGAAAATTTGCTCAGGAGCGCGCAATCGCCCAAGCTGAAAGACCGCGCCCTGTTCGTGCTGGCGGAAAACAACTCGCCGCGCGCCCAGCAACTGCTGGAAAAAGTCGCCCGCGGCAATGCCAACCCCGATTTGCAGGTGAAGGCCATCAAGTATATCGGCGAGCTGCGGGTCAAACAGCCGAACGGCTCCCAGTTGCTGGTCGAAATCTACGCCAGCGCCGCCGATGCGCACGTGAAAAAGGCCGTCGTCAGCGCGCTGTCGAACCGGCGCGATGCCAAGGCCATGGTGGACATTGGCCGGCGCGAGAAGGACCCGGAGATGAAGAAGGAAATCGTGCGCCGCCTGGTCGACATGAAGTCGCCCGATGCCACCGCCTTTCTCGAGGAGATCCTGAAATGATTCCGGTGCTGTTCTGGATGGCGGCCGCGCTGCCGTTCACCAACGCCAACCTGCAGAGCCAATCGGCGGCCGCGGGCTTGGAACCGGTGTTTCGCGGCCTGGTTTCGCATCAGTCCGAGGCCGCGTGGATCGCCTGGTCGGTGCCGGCCGTGCGCGGGCCGCGCCTGGGCTGCGAGTTCGTGAGCCGCGACGGCTGGTCCGGCGCGGGCGTGGTCCACCTGGAACCGCCCGATCGCGCCATCGTGCTCTTCCGCGTGGCCGCCAATGCGGTCGAGCGGATTCGCCTGCTGTCACCGGATTGCGAAATCGACGCCGGCGGAGTGAGTGTCCACTGGCTCACCGACGTATCGCCCGCCCAGAGCATCGCGCTTTTGGCCGGTTACGCCAACGACCGCAACCTCGCCGAGAACAGCGCCGTGGCGGCGATTGCCATCGACGCCGATCCCGCCGCCGACCCGGTCCTCGACCGTTTCGCCGCTCCCTCGCAGCCCGAGGCCCTGCGCAATCGCGCCATGCGATGGCTCGGTTCGGCTCGCGGCCGCCACGGCCTCGATACTTTGAAAACTCTGTTGGCCAACGAGACCGCTCCCGACGTGCGGCGCCACGCCATCGCTGCCATCGGCGCCAGCCGCGAACCCGAAGCGCAACAACTGATGCTCGCGACCGCCCGCGGCGACCGCGACACCCGCGTGCGTGCCGAGGCCGTCTCGCAACTGTCGCGCGAGCGTCTGCCCAACCTGGCCGGCGTGTTGGGCGGCATCGCCGAAAACGACGCCGATAGCGAGGTTTGCAAACGGGCCGTAAGCTCGCTGGCATCTTTGTCCGACGGCACCGGCGTTCCGGAGTTGATCCGCCTGGCGAAAAGCTCGAAGAACGCCGACGTCCGCAAGGAAGCCGTGCGTGCCCTGGGCCACGCACACGACGAGCGCGCCGAGGCGTTTCTGGAAGAAGTCCTGCGCTGAAGGTTGAACCGTTTCCTGATGGTCGCGGAAATGCGGCAGCCAGTTTCGCGACCGTCAGAAGCTGTGAAGAAATCGGCCTAAACCGAAAATGCTCGACGTGGAGTAGGCCTTCGGCCTGCGATTTGATTTTTCACAACTCCTCGGGGAGCGGTTGCCGCGCCCGCTGCTAAGCTGAAATCGAATGATGCGATTTCCGCGCCGTCTCGCGCCGTTTCTTCTTCTGCTGAGCGTGCCGGCTGGCCTTGAAGCGGGATTCATCAAATCCTGGCAGTGGAAAGAAACCGCGGCTGCCCCCGTGCTGGTGGTCGGCCGGGTCCTCGGAGTCCGAAAGGGTGAGCGCGTTCCGGATGGTTCGCTGCCCTGGAAAGCCGAGACGCTGGCGATGACGGCCGATGTTCAGGTGCTGCGCTCCTATACCGGCTCCGGAGAGCCCGTCGCAGTGGACCGGCTTCATGTGCATTTCCTGGCGTACGGCCCGAGTGTGACGACCTTCGTCAATGGCTACCCGCCGCCTCTTCCCAATCTGAAACCCGGCCACGTACTGATTCTCCCGCTGCAAGAGAATTCAAGTCCGGCTTTGGATTTGTGGCAACTTATGGCCGACTCCGGAATGAACCTGACCATCCCCGCGCGAGCCGAAACCGTGGATACCGGCCCGCCGCCGGCCACTGCGCGCGCTTTTCTCGATATCGAGATCGCCAATGCGCTTAGCCGGGGAACGCCGCCGGAAGTCTCCGCGGTTGCCGATTACCTGGCGAGGCAGGATGAGGACCTGACTGGCGAACTCATGCCGCTGCTCGCGCCCGCCATCGGCCTCGAACGGCGGCGCTGGGCGGAAGTTGCCACAAATCTCCTGGCGGCGCAAGGCATTCCCCGGCCCGGCGTTGCGGACCTCCTCGCGGGGAAGGTCGAGCCGAAGAACTGGCCTTTCCGCGGAAGCTTGTTCCTGGCGCAGGCGGCTCTCCAAAAGCTGAAAGCGTCTCCTGAGACGGGCACGCTTCTGATCGAAACGTGGATTGCGGAAGCCCCGCTGCACGCGTGGGGATCGGCAAATTCCCTGCTGGAATACGCGGACAATCCTGTAACTACCGAGTCACTTCGGCAGGCGCTCCTGAACGATCTTGCCGGCTCTTCCTATATTGCCTGGACCCTGGCGCGCAACGGACACCAGGCTACTCTGCCGGAAGCTCTGGTGCGCGCGCTAAAAGTCGCGGATCGCCCGCATGCCGACTTCACCGATCTCCAGGGCGCGGCGGCGCTGCTGCGGGATTATGGGAGCGATCGGGAGCTGAACCAACTCGCAGCCTTGGTGCGGAAGTACCAGACACAGGACAAAGAGTTCTATAGCGTCCTCTGGCAGTACGCCACCGAAGCCGGAAACCCGCGCGAGGTGCGGGTGCTTGCCGTTGTGCTGCGCGACCGCCGCGTAGTGTCCGGCGAAACGCGGTACTGCGACTTCGCCGTTGGCGTTCTGGAGAGAGCCGTCGGCCAGCACTTCGGCTCCGATGGCAAGACGATGAAAGAGCGCGACGGCGCAGTTTCCCGGGCGCTGGCATGGCTCGCGTACCAGGGTATCTCGAACTGATGTCCGACTACCTTCGCAGCATGGCCAGCCTGCGCCGGTCCGAGCCACTCTGCTAGAATCCGGTCTGCAAACGAAACTTTTCAGGAGACTAGAAAATGAATCTGTCCCGGATGATCTGCCTCACGGCCTGCGCGGCGCTGCCTTTGGTGTTTCCTTCCCTGGGCGCCGCCGGCGAGAAGAAACTGATGCATTGTTTTGCCTGGACGCCGGTAAAAGATGCCACTCCGGCCGATTGGGAGGCTTTCTACAAGGCCAGCGATGCCCTTCCCAAGAAGATCAAGGGCATCGGCAAGGTTTGGTACGGCAAGCTGGTGTCGCCCCTCAGTCAGGTAGGGGTTGGCAAGATCGACGACGCTACCGTCAAGAGCTTCCGCGCGGGTGAATCCGTCAATGCCCCCATCACCCGCGTGGCGCGCGAATATGGCATGTGCATGGAAATGACCGACGAAAGCGTGCTGAAAGCCTACGCCGACGATCCCTATCACAAGACCTGGGTCGAGGCCTATTCCAAAATCCGCGTGGAAGGCACCACCACCTTCAACATCGTCGGTCAATAATTTCCGGAGTCCTGCCGACGCGGCATGGAAGGGTGGGGCGGACGCCCTCGTCCGCGCGCGACCCCCTCGTCGCGCTCTGGTAGCGTTTACGCCATCCGCACGCCGATACTGTGCAGGAATTCGGCGTCGAAATTCGGGCGCTCATCCGTCTTCGGGCATTCGCCCCAGCAGTCGCTGAGTGGCTTGGAGGCCCACACCAGCTTACGGCAATCTTCGCACCACCAGTGGATCACCAGTTCGTGATCGTCGGTCACGCCGACCTCGTCGATTCTGGCGGGCGGCTGCCCACAGCGGCAAGAAAGTGAGAAATGACGATAACTCATGGCGTCTTCCGTACAAGGCTGTTATCTCACCCTTGCGCCTGTCCGGAACAGTGCTACGCGTTTATCGCCGTACTGGGAGTTGGGAGAGTACCTGTAGAACGCGGCCCTTCGCGGACTTAGAATCCGCTCGGCACGATGCCGAAGCTCTCCCGCCACTCGCCGCCGGGCGGAATCGTTTCGAGGCCCGGAAACATTCCCGCATGAGCCAGGTTAAAGGCGTTGGTGATCGCCGACATGGGTTCGAGACACAGGAAATCGCGACCCTTGGGAGCGAACACGACGGCCGTGGAGTAGCGGGGGCCGTAGGCTACTGTCACCCGCTCGCGCACTCCTTCGAACCAAAAGCGGGCCATGCCGTCGGCGTCGCGTACCAGGCTGCCGAACACATCGTCCAACTCTGTACCAGCCAGCGGCTGGGGATCGGCGAAGGGGTTAGCCTCGCTCCGGCCGGTGGGAATCATGGCGGCATCGAGCAGCAGGCGCTCGCGTGCCGCCACGTGCACTCGCCATTGGTCGCGCCCGGCGTCGTCCAGGCGGAAGAAAGGGTGAAAACCGATCGCCATGGGCATGGCTTCCAGAGCGTGATTCTCGACCACGGTTTCCACCTCCACCGAGCCCGCCGCCAGCCGGTACGTCATCCGGATGGTGTGCGCGAACGGGAACTGCGCCATCAGCGCCGGGTGCTTCCAGAACTCCAATTGGCTGGTGAGCGAGGCTGAATCCGAATCCGCCGCCAGCGCAACCACGCTCCAAAGCGGCGAGAAATTCAGCAGGCCGTGGATCGGTTTGCCATCGCCGTCACGCCGCAGATTGTCCAGCCCCGGGTTCAGCACATACCGTCTTCCGCCGGCCCAGTAGGCGTCCCCATCCATGCGGTTGGCCCATGGCGCCAGCAACGGCACGCCGCACAGGACCGGTTTTTCGCGCAGTTCCGCCGGGCTGGAGTACGGGAACCACAGGATGTTCCGGCCGCGTACCTCGATCCGGTACGCCATGTTGCCGATGGAGGGGACGACGCGGACTTCGATGCCGCGGCGGGCATCCTCCAGCGAGAATACCTCCACCCCATCCACCGTCAGGCAGTTCGCGGCGTACGGATTATGAGAACTCATTTTGCGTCCGGGTCGCGCAGTTCGAGCGCGGTTTCCCGCTGGCAGCACGCGCACGGTCCCGGAATATAGGCGCGGATATTGCAAACGCCGCAAAAGTAAGTGATTAATTTGAGCTTGCCGTCCTGGCGCACCATCAGGCTGCGCAGGTGAGAAGGGTCCAGCCGGAACCGGTCCGCGGAGGTGAAATGGCCTCTGGCTTCAATCGAAAATCCGTTCAGCCGCGGATCGGCCAGTACCTTGCTTGTTGGCTCATCGCCATCGAGCACGATTTTGCCATGGTCGGCGGTCGTCACGGTTGCCGGCCCGCTCTCGGGCACCTGCAGAGTGCCGCGCAGGGTTTCGCTCTTGGGCAGGGCATCCGCCAGCGCCAGGCCGGCGAGAGCCAACAAAACCAGACAGATCCGCATCTGGATTCAGTGTAGCATCCTGGTGACACAGGCTTTAGCCTGTAAGGTCCTTCTCGTGGCGCGGGCCTCTGGCCTGCAGCGTCGGCTTTAGTTTTGCGCCGAGACTGCCGGAAACTCCGTGAGCCATGGCGGGGAGGCCCGCGCGGTCTCGCTTCGTAGCGCCGGACCGCTCCACGATTAGTCCCGCTAACGAATCAAACCGCCTTCGCCACCAACTCAAAATTGCTGCCGCGCCGGCGGAGCGAGCCGATGCGCAACAGCCAGTTGTCGAGCGCGCGGGCGGCGCGGTACCCGGCCCGCCACCCGGGCAGCAGGCCCGCCAGAGGCGTGGACCCGAAATCGTACATGTCCACTTGCACCTGGAAGCCCGCGTCTCGAAATAGCGCGGCAGTCTCCTCCGGTTCCAGTTCCCTTTCATCGGGCGTCTGATAACGCTTCATCAGACCCGGCATCAAGCGCCGGCCCACCGCGCCGGAAAGCCGGTAGCGGCTGGGGTCGAGCGAATAAAACACGCCGCCCGGGCGCAGCCACTGGCGCAAGCGGTCCGGCAGGCCGGCCAGCGCGCTATCCGAAAGATGGTGCAGAAAAAAGATGGCGATAATAACGTCGAACACGCCCTCGGGCGGCGTCTCGCCTTCTTCGAAGCGCGCGTTTCCCACTCCCAAACGTTCGGCATCGGCACGCGCCTGGCGGATCGCCGCGGGCGAAAGATCGATCCCCACGATCTCGGTCACCTGCCGCGCTACCAGCAGTTCGGTATCGCCGATGCCGCAGCCCAGGCTCAGCACCCGCGACCGGCCCCACGCGCCCGTGGCCTTGAGTATCCGGGTGGCCATGTGTTCGCGCAGCGCGCGCACCGCCGGCCGCGCGAAGTGGCGCTGGGCAAACCCCGAATACAGTTCCTCGTGGTAAGCCAACTCGCGCCCGATGACTTCTTTTTCGGGTGGCGGCATCAGACCGCCGCCCGCCGCCGGACGAATGCCATCCAGGTCAGCGCCAGCGATCCCGCCAATAGGGAACCGTCCCGCAGCAGAGTCTTCCACGAGATCAGCTCTCCCGGTCCGAAACAGCCGCAGTTGATCTGCTGGCCAGTGGCATACGCGCGCACCATCAATCCGAAAAATACGCCCAGCAGCAGGCTGGTCGCGATCGCCGCGCTGCGCAGCCAGAGCCCCGCGATCAGCAGGATGCCCACCAACAGCTCGAACCAGGGCAGAGTACGGGCCACCAGTTCCACCGCCCGCAAGGGAAGAATCCGGTAGGAGTCGATCGAAATCGCGAACACTTCCCAGGGCGTGCGCAGCTTGATCCAGGCCGCATAAATGAAGATACCGCCCAGCAGGACGCGCAACAACAGCGCTCCGGCCCGCAAAACATTACCGCTTGGCGAGGTCATCGAGGAGTTGTTTCAGCAATTCGTATTTTATCAGGCGGCCCGAAATCGGGATGCTGCGCGACCCGCGAATCACCACGATGGTCGGAGTCTCGTCGATCGGCACGCGTTGCCCCACGCCGATTTCGTTCCGTACCTCGGCCAGCACGCCCGGATCGCTGGCCAGCGCCTGCACCCGCTTCTGCTGCGCCGGATTCAACGCGCCGGCGACCGCTTCCCAAACTTTGCCGCTGGCCGACCAGGATTGCTGGCCGCGAAACAGCGCATCGGCTACCGGCAAATACTCTCCCACCCGGGCTGCCGCCACCGCGTAATCCGCGGCTTGGCGGGAATACCGGTGCATCGGGAGCGGGAATTCGAACCTCGCCAAAAATACCTTGCCGGGAATTATGTAATCCCGCATCAGCTCGGGCAGCACGTTTTCGTGGAACACCTTGCACGCGGGGCACTCGAAATCGCTGAAGACCTCCACCGTGATGGGGGCCGAAGGCGTTCCGACGGCTTTGCCCGGATCTACGCCCGGCGCCGCCGCTCCGCCCATCCACAACGCCGCCAGGGCAAGTATGCAAACTTTCATCTTCTCCCCATTCTAACCGCAACCGTGTTCGCCTGAGCCGTGGCGCAGGCTGTCAGCCGGCTGTCAGCCTGCTGAGCCGGGATTCCGAACTCCTGAAGTCGTGGAATTTGAGTTGAGCCGATGTCCCACCTGGCTCCCCCGTCAGTTGGGTCAGCCTATTTTCCTCAGCACCAGAAAACCGCCGGGGCGACCTCAGAAGTTCGGAGATTCATCTCGGCTTTTCTTGCCGCGCCCAAGCACCGATAATTTTCGACAGCTGCCGCCAGGCGCCCTATCGCGACAGCGAATTATCCAGCAGACTCTTCAGCAGGTCGTAATTCGGCGATCCCGGAGGCAACGCCGTGCGCTGGCCGTGGGCCGTAATGAAGATGGTGGGAGTGGAGTTCACGCCGTCCCGCTCGCCCTGCTCCAGGTCGCTCTGCACTTCGGCCAGAACGCCGGGATCCTTGGCCAGCGCCTGGACCTTTTTCTGCTCCTCCGCCGTCAACACGGTCGCCATAGCTTCCCACCATTTGCCGGTCAGCGCCCAACTGCCTTGCGTGCGGAACATGGTGTCGGCCACCAATTTGTACTTGCCCAGGCGCGCCGCCGCGGTGGCGTAGACCGCGACGTTGTGCGCGTAGGGATGGGCCGGAGCCGGCAGCGGAAACTCGCGGCTCACCAGGCATAGCTTGCCGCGCAGCACGTAGTCGTTCATCAGGCGCGGCGCGATCTCCTCATTGAAAATCTTGCAGTGCGGGCAATCGAAGCTGCTGAACACTTCGAGAGTGATGGGTGCGTTGGCTCCGCCGATCATCTTGTCCGTGTCGAACTTGGGACCGGCCGCCAGCGAGGCCAGCGAGAGCAAAACGGCGGAGACGAATACTTTCCTCATGCTCCAATTGTAAGTGGCGCGGCGGGCGCCTCTCAAGCGGATCGCCGGAAATCGTGATTAAATCTAATCAATCGGCCGAAAGACGGCTGCATGCCTGCGAAACTGGTGTGCGCGTCCATCGTTGCCGCGTTGGCGTCGGCCCAGATGGGCATCCGTACGGCTCTATTGATGAATTTTGTCGAATGCCCAGGCAGCCCCGTTCGCTATCACGCAGATATGAATCTTCGGACCGCGCGCGGTCCCGGCATTTGTTTTTATATAGATCGAGAGATGTGGGTCGGTGCAGGAAAGGCTCATGTGAACCGAGTCGACAACCTCGATGTGCCAGGCGGACTTGTCTTTCAATGCCTCGGATTTCCTGCCGACCGCCTGATGGTAATCGGGATTGTGAGGCAGTGGCTTGGCTAACACCAGCAGTCCGGTCGTTTTCAGTGCCGTCGAGAAAGGAGCCGCCAGATCGACAATGGGGGGATTATCGCCCACGGCCACCGCAATATCGGAGTTGTGGGCTTTGGCTGCGATAATGACATCCGCCAGGTTCGCGATGGTGTAAGTCATGCCCGAAGGCATCTCCTTGCCCACTACTTGGCACTTGCCCTCGTTGGAACGAAAGTTCTCGGGGAAGAGGATGGCGGGCATTCTGTTTTGATCTCCAGTTCGATCTCGACGGTCTTCTGGCCTCAGGCCAGTATACATCCTGGCGCGCCGCCCGCCGGACACGGGAATTCAGTAATCGCGCCGGCTGCGGTGCCACGCCCCGCCACCCAGGCCGCCGGCATCCACCACCACCGCCACCACCAGAATCAGCGCATTCAGTCCGGCGATCGGCTGGTGGTTGTTCGCCATCCAGGCGTAGGCCAGCGTCGTGAGCGGCAGAAACACAAAGCCCAGGGCCGGAATCAGGATGTTGTGATAGGCGTGTTGCAGGTAGGTGGTGAACAGGAACAGCAGCACCATCGCCACGCGCGGGAATCCCACCACCGCGATCAGCAGGAGGCAAGGCATGTTTCCATTATGACCGACAGCGGCTTGTGGGGCAGCTCGGTAAGCGCGCTGCTGGCTTTGACAAGCCGCCTCGGGCCGCCAGCCTGCCCTGCAAACCGGACTGCACGCGGCCCTAGCGCTTAATTCCCGGCACGCCTGGTGTGCCCTGGGCCGGCGCGCCCGGCAGTTTGAGCTTCAGGTCGCAGCCGCAATCGTCGCCTGCGTCTTTGGCGGTTTTCTGGTACTCGATTTCATAATCGATGATGTTCTTCAAACTAGGCCAGTCTGTGGCTTGCGCCAGGCGCCGGCCGTTGATGAACAGCGTGGGAGTCGAGTTGATGCCCAGGTCGCGTCCCTGTGCCTCGATAGCGTCCACCTCGGCCGCGGTCGCCTTGCTATCGATGCACTGCCCCAGCTTCAGCGCGTCCAGGTCCTTCTGGCCTTTGGCCCAGTCCAGAATCTGCGCCCGGACGTTGTCCGAAGTAATTTTGTCCTGGTGGGCGAAAATCCAATCGTGGTAGGTCCAAAACGCGTCGCTGCTTTGCCCGTACACGCAACGCCCAGCCAGGGCCGCCGCCCTGGCCCACGGATGCAAAGTCTCCAGCGGAAATTCTTTGAAGTAAAGCTTTACCTGGGTGGGGTACGCCGCCAGCAGGTTGTCGCGTATCGCCTTGGCTTCCTCCTTGCAATAAGGGCATTCGAAATCGCTGAATTCCACCAGCACCACCGGCGCGCCGGAAGTGCCCCATCCCGGCGCCCCAGTCGTTTTGATCTTGTCGAGATCCGCCTTGAAGGGATTGGCGGCGACGTCGTAAACCGTGCCCTGCAAGATCTTTTTGCCGTCTTTGCTGATGTAAAACGTGAAGTCCTGCGATTGGTTTCCCAGCGACGCGTGCACCGTCTCTTCCACGAAACCGGGCAGCGCAGAGGCTTTCGCGTCGGAGATGGTCATCTGGATACGCTTGTCCATCACGAACAGATGGCGGACATACGCCTCCAGCGTGGCCTTATCCAGAGCCGTCTTCTTCGAATCCTGCGCGCCGGCAGCCGCCGCCAGCAGCCCCAGGCAGGCGGTGAAAAGGAACAATCGCGACATGCTTCTTTATTGTAATGGAGTTGACCATGCCACTCGACCCTATAATAGGTTGAATGTCTAACCCGCAAGGTGGAACAGTCCTCCCGCCCTGTCGTTCCGTTCTGCCGAATGCGCTTGGCCGCGGCCATTCCCCGGCCCTCCTTGCCAATCCCGCCGCCACCGGGCGGCTGCGGTGAAGACCACCGGGACCAGGCTTCTGTGGGCAGTCCTGCCTTTACTTTATTTCGCGTATTTCTATCGCCTCACGGCCGAGGGCGTCATTCTCCCCGACGAGCCGCGATACGCCTCCGTGGCGCGCGCCATGGCCAATACCGGCGACGTCGTGACTCCTCGCTTATGGGGCGAGCCCTGGTTTGAAAAGCCGCCCCTCAACTACTGGATGGCCGCCATGGCGTTCCGTTTTGGCGCCGGACCGGACATGGCGCCCCGCCTGCCCGTCGCCCTTCTGGCCGTCGTCTTTCTGTTCTTCTTCTACTGGATCCTGCGGCGCGAGTTCGGATGGCGTGCCGCGGCCTTTGCCACGTTGATTCTCGCCACTTCGGGTGAGTGGTTGCTGTACAGCCAGGTGGGAGTTACCGACGTGCCCCTGTCGGCGACTTTCTCGGCCGGCATGCTGCTGGCGATTCCGTGGATTAGCCGTGGCGACCAGAAATGGCTGCCCTGGGCCGGCGCCATGTTCGGCCTGGCGATCCTGGCCAAGGGATTGGTTCCCGTCGCCCTGGCGTTGCCCCTCCTCTTGGGCGTCCCCAACCGCTTTTCCCGCGCTCTGGGGCGCCTGCTATTCCCATGTCTGCTGGTGGCCGCTCCCTGGTACGTTGCCTGTTATCTTCAAAATGGCGTCGGCTTCCTCAAGGAGTTTTTTTGGAAGCATCACGTCGAGCGCGCTTTCTCCGGCTCGCTATTGCATAGCCAACCTTTTTGGTATTACGCCCCGGTGCTGCTCTTTGCCCTTATACCATGGACTCCGCTGGCCGCCCTGGCGGCAACCCGGCTCCGAACCCCCGATCTCCGCCGCCGCTTCCTGTTCGTCTGGGCGATTTGGGGGCTGCTGTTTTTCTCCCTGCCGGTGAACAAACTGCCCGGTTACCTCCTCCCCCTGTTGCCGCCTATTGCCGCTTTGGCTGGCGTGGCACTGAGCGAATCCGAGGCGGATCCCGGCGCCGGCCCCGGCAACTTGCGCGCCGGCAACATCCGCCTCTGGCTGGCTGCCTGCGCCCTGCTCCTGGTAGCCTTTCCAATCGTCGGTCCCATGCTGCCCGAAGCCGTCGCGTGGGGAAGTTCCAGGGCCGTTGTCCCGCCTTTTCGTTGGACCTGGTTGCTGCCCGTCGTGGCCGCCGGCCTGGTCTGGTTTCTGGAAGCGCGCCGTTTGCGCCTGGCTGCGGTGTTCCTCATCGCTGCCTGCGCCACCGCGGGCATAGTTTACTGGAAGATCGCCTTTCTCCCCCAAGTGGATCGCGCCGCTTCCGCACGCCCCATCTGGATGCGGATTGCCCCCGTGGCCGACCAGGTTTGTGTCGAGAACATCCATCGCAACTGGCGTTACGGCCTGAATTACTATACCGGCACACCGCTGCCGGAGTGTTCCGTCCAGGCCCGGCCACTCCATATACAACAGATTCCGGGTCAGCCTCCGCAACTGACAACGGTTGACCCGCTTGCGTACTACATAGTACCCTCACAATTCCAGGTAATACCATGATCCTTGCCCCGACGCCTTTAATCGCGATGTTGCTGATGGTCCTCGGAATTCTTTGCTGGGGATCGTGGGCAGCCACGTTCAAGTTCAGCGGTAAGTGGCGATTCGAGCTGTATTATTTCGATTTCGCTTTCGGCCTGGTAGCGGCCGCCGTCCTGATTGCATTCACCTTCGGTAATCTGGGTTTCGACGGCTTTTCCGTGATGGACGACTTGCTGCACGCAGGCAAGCGCCAGTGGTTTTTCGGCTTTCTGGCGGGTATGCTGCTCAACTTCGGCAATATGTTGCTCTTGGCCGCGGTTTCGGTAGCGGGCCTGTCCGTCGCGTTCCTGCTCGGCGTGGGAACCGCGCTGATCGTCGGTACCGTGCTGCAGTTCCTGATTCACCCCGCCGGCAATTCGACGCTGTTGTTTGTGGGATTCGCGTTCGGCATCGTGGCTCTCGTTTTTGCCGCTTCCGCCTACCGCCAGGCCATCCGGCAGCGCCACGAAACTCTGGCGCGCCGCGGCCTGGCCAGGAGCACTCGCCGCCCTAGCGCCGCCAAAGGCATCGTTCTTCCGCTCGTGGCCGGCCTGCTGATGGGCGCCAGCCTTCCCATCGTCGAGACCTGCTCCGAAGGCGATTTGGGTTTGGGCCCGTATGCCATCGCCATGCTGCTCTCCTTCGGCATTCTGGCCTCCACCTTCGTGTTCAACCTGTTTCTCATGAACCTGCCCGTGGAAGGTGAGCCGGTGGATGTCTTCGAATACTTTTCCGGCAGTTGGCGGCAGCACCTCCTGGGCGCGGTGGGCGGCATCGTTTGGACCCTGGGAACGGTTGCCGTTCTGGTGGCGATCGCCTCCGTTCCCGACCGGACCCGCGCCACCTCGCCCGAAAGCTTCCCGCTGGCGCAGTCCTCCCTGGTAGTGGCCGGCATCTGGGGCTTGGTCAAGTGGAAAGAGTTCCGCGACGCGAAACCCGCCACCCAGGCCCTGTTGATCCTTTCGCTGGTCCTGTCTTCCTGTGCCATCGCTCTGATCGTGATGGGCATCGCCAATCAAAAACTTTTCTAGCGCCCTGTCCCACCTGACACGGTTACGCTCGGCCAGGGGCAGCCCGCCCTTCTGCCCCGCTGCTTTCGCGTTCTAGAATGAAACTTGCCTCCCATGTCTGCCTTTGATGCCCGCCGCTTCGGCCGTTTTGCCTGGGCGGTGCTGGCCTACACCCTTGCCGTGATTGTTTGGGGCGCCCTGGTGCGTGCCACCGGTTCGGGCGCCGGTTGCGGCAACCACTGGCCCTTCTGCACCCCGCCCGCGACCACCGTCGCCACCGTCATCGAGTTCACCCACCGCGCCATGACCGGCCTCGACGCCATCGCCGTGCTGGCCCTGGTCGTGCTGGCCTTCCGCATCTTTCCCCCCGGCCACGCCGCCCGTCTGGGCGCCGCTCTGTCCGCCGTCTTCCTGGTGACCGAAAGCCTGCTCGGCGCGGCTCTAGTCAAGCTCGAGCACGTCGCCCAAAACGCCAGCACCGGGCGCCTCTACTCGCTTTCCTGCCACCTGGTGAACACCCTCGCCTTGGTCGCCTGCCTGGCCCTGACGGCGTGGTGGGCCGGCGGACGCCCGCGCCTGCGTCTCTCCGGAAAACCGTTTCGCACCGCCGTGAGCGTGCTCGCCGCCGTCATCGTGCTGGGGATCAGCGGCGCCATCGCCGCGCTCGGCGATACCTTGTTCCCGGCACGCTCCCTGGCCGAGGCCCTGGCCCGCGATTTCGATCCCGCCGCCAGCATCTTCCTGCGCTTGCGCCTCTGGCACCCTCTGGTCGCCGTTCTGGCCTCCGCCGCGGTGGTCTGGTATGCGCGCTCCGGCGCGCGCGCCGATGCCGCCGGGCCGCGCCAGGCCCACCTGGTAGTGGGATTGGTCGCCGCGCAAATCGCCGCCGGTGTCATCAACCTGATTCTGCTGGCGCCCATCCCCATGCAGTTGCTCCACCTGTTGCTGGCCGATCTTCTCTGGATCGCCCTGGTTCTGCTCTGCGCCGCCCGCATCGCCGCCGGGCCTTCTCCCGGTCCTCGCGTCTTCCCGCGGCCCTAAAGTTCCCCGCTCGCTCCGCCGATCCACTATTCGTGAATACGGCTTTGTGCACCCTCCTGCTGGGCGTCGCCTTCTGGCGGCAGACCACCCCGAATACCGCCAATAATCCGCAGCGCGCCGCTATGAACAAACAGATCGAAGCGGTGCGCCGGCAGGCCGCGGCTCTCGGCCTGCGCCTTCAGCCCTGGGGCCCCGCTCCGCCGCCCGCCATCGCCGATCCGCCTTCTTTCGCTTGTCCGCCCATCCCCGACGAATCGGTTTCGCCCATCCTCGAAGGCGCATCCAAAGCGCAATCCGTGGACGCCGGCCTGCTGCGCGCCGTGATCGGCCAGGAATCCGCCTTCCACCCCTGCGCCGTCTCGTCCAAAGGAGCGCAGGGCCTCATGCAGCTCATGCCCGAGGTCGCTTCCCGCTTGGGCGTGAAAGACATTTTCGATCCCAAACAGAATGTGGAGGCCGGCGCCCAATATTTGAAGGAACTGCTCGACAAATATAAAGGAGATCTATCGAGAGCTTTGGCTGCGTACAACGCCGGCCCGGCCGCCGTCGATCAGGCCAACGGCATACCCGACATACCCGAAACCCGCGAGTATGTGGAATCCATTCTCGGCCACCTAAGCGCTAAACCCGCCCCCGATACCGCCAGGTAGCCGGCTGCATGCTGAGGAGCCGTGAAGAATTCAAATTCTAGCCCCGGAGGAACACGGATAATCCGAGCGGTTGCCGGTTATTGGAGTGGCTGTTTCCTGACAGTCCCTTGGCCGGCGCCTCGCCTGGAAATGGATATCTGCCCATCCGGTTTGAGCCCGGCCCGCGTGGTCCCCTCGCTACCGCCGAAACGCAGGCACCGGAGGAACCGAAATCGCGCCCGCGCGCGGACGGCCGATCTGGGGACCGCGATTGCCGCTGTCGTAATAGCCCTGTGCCACCGCGTGCGCCAGATAGGCCGCCAGTTGCGTGGCCGCGCCGGGCTTATCGGGCCGCCTGAATTGCGGTACCCCCGGCATGGCGTATTTGTTCTTGGCGATGTCGCCTTCGCCTTTACCGTAGCCGCCCTGGTAGCCGGCCTGCAAAACGCTGTTGGCGGCGTCCGGCATGTCCTTTCGCACCGTGGCGATGTAATCCGCGCCGACCTTTTGGATCTGGCCCAGCCGCTCTCGCATCCCCTCCAGATATTCCTCGATCGAGACGATGGCCACGTTCAGCGAAGAGGCCGCCGCCTGCACCTTGAATACCGATCCGGGGAATGTCACCGCATCTTCCCAGGAGCGGATCGCGGTAGGAAGAGTCTGGCAGAATTTGCAGATCAGCTTGTACTGATCGATGGATTGCTGGATGAATTGCGCGGCCTGCGTGTCGGTGGTGAAGAACTTGCCGGCGGCCACGCCGGTCTTGGCCGCCAGTTGCTGGTCGGCCTCGTTGACGCTGCGTTTATGCAGTTCGTCCCTGCCCTTGCCGGCGGCAAACGAGACCGCGGCGGAAACCACCGAACCCAGATGCGGTATGGGAATGTGGCTGGCGAGCGTGGTCAGGGCTTTCTCGCCGATCGTCACCAGGTCGCTGGCCACGTCGCTTTTATTGGCCAGATATAACCCAACGTACTGCTTCAGCGCCGGCTTGAACAGGATGCCGAACTTGTCGTTGGATTTCTTGCGAAGGTTCTCGAATGTATCGTTGGCTTGGTCGAGATAGCCGGTCACAAGTCCCATTTGGGACTGCGCCATTTTGTCGAAAAGGCCCTTGATACCTTCCTGCCAGGCAGTCTCGTAATACTCCTCCAAACCCTTTCCGAGCGCCTGTAGATCGTTAGCGGCAATTTGATAAGGCAAAAACTCTTCCCTCCTGATTTTCTACAGTGTACACCAGGTCCCAATCGGCGCAAGGGGCTTATCCGACGCCAATCCGGTGGAGCTTCATCAGGTTGGTAGTGCCGGGGCGTCCCACCGGCTGGCCGGCCAGAAACACCACCCGCTGCCCGCGCTGCAGGTAGCCGCCTTCGATCATCACCCGGTCCATTTGCGACAGCATCTCATCGGTGGAGGAAACATCCGGCGCCAGCACCGGAAACACCCCGTAGTTGATGGCGAGCTGCCGCGCCGTGGTGTCGTGCGGGGTGATGGCGATAATGCGCACCGGCGGCCGGTAGCGCGACACCAGCCGCGCGCTCGATCCGGTGGAGGTGAACACCACGATGGCCGCGGCCTGCGATTCCCGCGCCGCATGATAGGCGGCATCGGCCAGCAACTCCGCATTGGTGGGATCGGCCGAGTGCGGCGGGTCCTGGTAGCCCCGCTTGCGCAGCGACGATTCCGACTCCACCGCGATCCGCGCCATCACCTTGACCGCTTCCACCGGATACTTGCCCACCGAGGTCTCGGCCGACAGCATCACCGCGTCGGTGCCGTCGTAGATGGCGTTGGCCACGTCGCTCACTTCCGCCCGCGTGGGCGTGGGCCGTTCGATCATCGACTCCAGCATCTGCGTGGCCGTGATCGCGAAGCGCCCTTTGCGGCGCGCGCGGCGGATGATGGATTTCTGGATGCGCGGCACCTTTTCGAGCGCCGTCTCCACACCCAGGTCGCCGCGGGCCACCATCACGCCGTCGCTCTCGTCCAGAATCGATTCGATGTTCTCCCAGGCTTGCGGCTTCTCGATCTTGGCCACGATGGCCACCGGCCGCCCGCCCAGGCGCTCGCGCAACTGCCGCACGTCCTCGGCCGTCCGCACGAACGACAGCGCGATCAGGTCCACTCCGGCGTCGAGGCCGAACTGCAGATCCGCCAGGTCCTTTTCGGTCAGCGAGGGAATGCTTACCTGCACCCCCGGCAGGTTGATCCCCTTGTGGTCGCCGATCAGGCCTCCGTTTATGACTTCCGTCGACACCGCGATGCCGTCGCTTTCGAGCGCGCGCAGCTCGATCGTTCCATCCGCCAGCAGAATGCGGTCGCCGGCCTGCACGTCGCGGGCGAAATTCAGGTAGCCGGTGGATGCTCGCTCCGGGGTGCCGGCAACCGGTTCGGT
This sequence comes from Bryobacteraceae bacterium, assembly GCA_052148435.1. Taxonomy (GTDB): domain Bacteria; phylum Acidobacteriota; class Terriglobia; order Bryobacterales; family Bryobacteraceae; genus JBEKYD01. Next base: position 3,378 of record JBKQIF010000008.1, on the reverse strand, counting down.
GGTGATGAGGAACCGCGAGCCGGCAGCCAGCGTGCATCCCCCATTTTCGAAAAGGCCCAGGCGGATCTTGGGACCCTGCAGATCGAGCAGAATCGCCGCGTGCGACCCGGCTTCACGCGCCGCCGCCCGCACTGCCACGATGCGCGCTTCGTGCTCCACCTGCGTGCCGTGAGAAGCGTTCAGGCGAAACACATCCACCCCCGCCGACAGAAGTTGCGCCAGCACTCCCGCTCCGTCCGTGGCCGGACCGATCGTGGCGACAATTTTCGTATTGGGCATCCCGTGTCGTTTCTATTGTGTCAGACGCATCCCGCCCGCCACCGCTGGGATGGCGAATCTAGGATTTAGTTTTTCTAAACCGTGGCGTGGAGAGCTAATTTTCCGTCGCCAGCTTCTCCACGCGGTCGATGATCAGCACGTCCAGAGGAGCCTTGCGCATCTGCAGACCGAGGCCGAGCAGCTCGTTCAGGGCGACGAACAGGGACGCGTTGGGCGGCGCCGCGCCGGCGGCGGCGTCGGCATGCCCGGGCGTCCAGTCGAGCCAGACGGCGAAGGAGCCCTCCACGCCGGTCTGGTCCACCACCGGCTGTCTCAGCAGCCCGGAAAGGATCGCCGCAAGCTGCCCCATGCGCAAGCTTTCGAAGTGGATGTGCCCTTCGTCCTCCCTGCCCTTCTGCCCGGCTGCCTCGCCTGCCTTCGCCGCCTGCAGTTTGTGCCCTTGCTTGGATACGATCAGGGCGTACACCTCCAGCTCTTTCGATTCGTGATGCACTTCGAGCTGGAAGCGGTCCGCCAGCAAAGCCTTCAGCATCGGCATCATTTCGGCATGGCGGCGGACGGATGCCGGCGACTTGGCGACGATATCGTACCGCTCCGAGTCGATCCAGTCCGGACCCCGGAGCCGATAGTCCTCCACCCCGTACGCCTCCAGAATGATGTGGCGAAGACTCGTATTCTGGACAGTCAACCGTCCAGGCGTCACTGCGAACCGCGGAGCGCCGCCGCGGCCGGGACGCGCCGGCCGCACGCTGGCCAGCTCAAACGCGGGCGCTCCGCCGCCGGACTGCGCCGCGGCGCCAAACCACGGGAGGAGTGCCACCGCGAGCATCGCCGGAATCCGTTTCAATTGTCTGCCCTCCCAAGCCGACCATTCTGACACAAAGGAATCAGCGCGGGGCCTGGCCCAGCAGGCTCGCAACCGTCTCCATCGAGCCGCTCAGCTCGGCGTCGATCTTGCGCCCATCGCGGCGAACCACCGCTCCGTTCAACGCGCCGGCCAGTTCCCCGTGCCGCGCTTCCGCCATGGCGGCCAGCGAGAGCATGGCGCGCAAGGTCTGTTCGAAGCGCTGGGCGGCCGCCTCGCCGCGCGACTCGGCGGTAAGCTGAAGGCGGCAATCGCCGGCCAAACGCGCGGAAAGCGAAACGTATTCCACGTCCGCGAGCAGGCGATTGAAATTGGCGTAGTTGCCCGAGAGAGGAAGATCCACGCCGCCGCGCGCGGCGATCCAGAGCGCGCTTCCGGCCGCGTGGGCAACCGCGAATTCGAGCAGCGGCCCGGCCGCGCGCACCGACCGCCAGCGCCCGGCGGCCTCTGCCACCAACCGGCCGGATCCGGCCGCCGCCAAGCCCGGCGCAAGCCATCGCCCGCCAGCCGGCGGCTGCGAGAAGTTTCCGCGCGCCAGCACCAGCCATTCGTTCCGCGCTGAGGCCGCCAGCAGACGCGACCCCTGGCGGAAAGGTTCGACCAGGCCGGGCGGAGCCGCTCGCCACAGCGGCGTGCCCCGCAACTGGTCGAGATTCGCTCCCGCCACGATGACGGCGTCCGCCGGGATGGCCGCGTCGAGATCCGAATCGAGAGCCGCGCGATGGCCGCACGCAGCCAGCATCACGAATGCGGCGAGTGGGACAGACCATCGCCTTTCGTGGTCTGTCATGCGGCTAGCCCCTGTGGCGGCTCGACAGACGACAAAAGGCGATCGTCTGTCCCACTTGGAGTTCGGAGTCCCGCCCCGCCGCCTCACAACAGGCGCCGCCCGGTTTCGCGCGTGTCGTAACCGCACAGCGTTTCCAGCTCGCGGCGCACGGCGGTTTGCGCCAGCGTTTCAAACAGGCGCTCGACAGCGGCGATCTGGAGGGATTCGCTGCGCAGCACCAGGTCGTAACGATTGCTTTCGAGCGGCACAAAATCGAGCCCGAAGGCGCGCGCCGCCGAGCGCGTGGCGATGCAGCAATCGGCCAACCCGGAATAGACCCGCCAGGCGGCGGAAAGATGGCCCGCGGCCGGGGGTTCGTCATAGCCTCCAATCCGGCCGGAGTCGATGCCGGCCGCGGCCAGGGCGCGGTCCAGCAACTGGCGCGCTCCGGAGCCGGATTCGCGGTTGACCAGCCGCACGCCGCGCCTCGCCAGGCCGGCGGCATCGCGCAGCCGCTTGGGATTGCCGCGCGCCGTCACGATGCCTTCTTCCCAGACGGCAAAGACGAAGACGGCGGCGCCCCGAAACGGCCCTGCGGCCGGCCCCGGGTCGGCGCGAAGGTGCGTGCCGGCAACATGCACCAGCCGCTCGCGCAGCAGTTCGATGGCAACCGAGCTGTTCACCGCCGCGGCCACCAGTTGGACGGAAGCGCGCTGCAGGTGGCGGGAAAGAACCGACACCGCCGGATCGCAGCCGGCCACCAACAGGCGCGGCTCGCGATTGTCCTCGGCCAGCCGCTGCACCAGGCCGCGCGCCGGGTCGGCCAGCACCGCATCGGCTGGGGGCAGTTGCCAGGGCGCGGCCACGGCCGGCACGCCCACCCACTTTTCACCCACTTTACAAAGTTGCACCGGAGTGCCCCGGCAACACTCTTCCCCTCCGATCAACCGTGCCGCAACCAGCCGCGGAGCGGGCGGTTCAACGTCGAGTTGGAACAGGTCTTCCACCGGCATTTCGAGAGCCCGCGCGAGCTTGAGCGCGATCGCGGTATTGGGCACGTAAGTGCCGGCTTCAATGGCATAAATGGTCTGCCGCGTGACCCCTGCGACTCGCGCCAGCGCAACCGCGGCGACGCCCCGCGATTGCCGCGCTTCCGCCAGCCGGCTGTGCACCCGCGCCGCCCGGCCGTCCGCTTCCGCATCGCGGCGCTTCCTGGAAACCATTGCAGACCCATTCTAACCTCAACACTGTTCACCTTTAGGACTCGTCATGAAATAACCATGCCAAATCCCGGAGGCCGAAGTGGCGCACGCACTCGTGCGTGCCGTGTCGAGACTCTTCTGTGTGCCCCAAAGGGGCAGATTACCAGTGGGGGAAGGACCCACTCGAACAGTTGATGGTTAGATTCGATAGCTATCGAGCGGTGAGTCCGGGTAACCGGGCTAGCCGAAACCTCGTGAAAAAG
>JBKQIF010000007.1:0-16695 GCA_052148435.1 Bryobacteraceae bacterium | reverse complement strand
GCGAGGCATCAATGTCGTTGATTTCGAGCATTTCCTCGATGGGCGTAATGCCGCAGATGGCGTCCGGCGAAAATACGCTCAGCCGTAGCGCCACCGCGCCCACCAGTTTGCCGTCGATGTACACCGGGCTGCCGCTCATGCCGGCGGCCACATTGGTGCGGATCGCCTTACCCAGCATCTTGGCCACCAGAATGTCCTGCTTGGGTCCCCACTGGTCCTTCAGGCGCCCGATAATTTCGATTGGCACGGGCTCGGGCCTGGTGCCTTCGAAAACCGTCCAGGCCACGCCTTTCATGCCTGGTTTGACTTCATCGAGCCGCATGATCGCGACTTTTCCGGCCTTGGGTGGCGAGGGAAGCGAATCGGCGGCGCGCACAAAAAGCGGGGCAAGCGCGAGTCCGAACAAAATCGCGGCAGATGGCCATTTCATGTGGGGAAGGATCTCCAGGTAACCTTCATTGTACTCGATGTCGCATTGGCTCTCCGGGTTGCGCGTACTTACGCCCGCCAGGGCGAAAGGGAGTAGCCCACGGCGTAAACCGTGCGGCCGTTAGCGGCCGGTCCTATGCCTGGTCCCCGTGCGAATGGTTCCGTTTCCTGGCTTTTCCACAGTCGCGTGAGCCGAATATATAGCCTTATTCTAACAACATTTTAAAACAAACATGTCGTGGTTTTAGGCGATTAGACATAACCGTCAATCTAACAACATTTCCAAACCAAAATGTCGTGCTTTTGGGCGATTCGACGGCTCAGCCGCTCGCCCTGGGAGTCTCAGTAGACCCGCCGCCGAAGGATCCGCCTGTGCCCTCCCGTGGCTGCCGCGATACTTCGGTCACAGTAAGAATGAAATTATTTTCTTGATTGAAATCAGTTAGTTAGCTGCCTCAGCGCCAAAAGTCTGATTGGTTCGCGGGGTAGTGTGAAGGTGACCGAAGGGGGGTTGGGCGGTGCGAGCCGCCCGGCCCCAACAGACGAAAATATGCCGGGCGATCCGATCATTATTGTCTTCTTCGGAGTGTAAGTATTGACGGCCCTCGATGGGCTGATCGACGTTCAAGCACTAACGTTATCAACAAAAATAAAACTCCAAAATGGAGTTGCCAATTCAAAGGCAAATGCTGATATGATTCACTTGGGTGTTTCCCCTAGTGGGGAACGCCCGAGTGGATCTGTCGTGCTAGGTTTCAATTTTCGATAGTACGCGGAAGCAGGAGTGCGCACCGGAACGAAAGTATCGGCTGGCTGCCTGCTATTGCTCCTTGTCACCGGTACGGTAGGCGATTCCGTTCGCCGGTGGTCACGTGGAACGTTCGTCCCGGCAGTCAGGCCGCAGCGCGGTTTTCCCACGGAGCACGTGGATTTGCTGCGTCCGGGGCGCGAGTTGCTCCAGCATCGTCGCTACCTGGAAGCAGCCCAACAGTTTCGAACCGTGGCGCAGACGGCCATCGCGGCCGGCGATGAGCGCCTGGCGGCACGCGCGATCGGCAACGTCGGTCATTGCCAGTTCGCCCTGCGGCAGTTTCGCTTGGCCCTCGATTCCTTCTTGGAGGCACGGCGCCGGAGCGAATTGGCGCGTGACTCTTCCACAGCGGCCGCTCTCGATATCAACATTGCTTCCCTCTATGCCGAATTGGGGCAGATGACGCCGGCAACCGAGTGGCTCGAAGGCAGTTCCAAAGAACTTTCAGGTCCGGATAGGCGATTGTACCTGCCCGCGCTCCAAGTGGAACTGGCCTTCCTGCGCGGCCGGGAAGGCCGCATGCCGGAGGCCTTGGAGTTGTTTCGGGAGGGAATCGACGGCGCCGACCGCAACGGCGATCTCAACTTGATGGCCCAAGCCTGGACCCGCGTGGGTGATGTGTTGCTTTTAGGGAACGACTTGGCGGGCGCCGAGCGGGCCCAACTGGAAGCCTTTCGCATCCGCAAGCTGAACCGCCTGCCGCTGGACGCCTCTTACTGCAGCATGGGGCGCTTACGGCTGAAGCAAGGCAATCTCGATTCAGCCGCCAGCCTGCTGACCCGCGCCATCGAGCTGAAGCCGGAATGGTATGCCTACCATATGCTGGGGCTAGTACGGCTACGGCAGGGCAGGAACGGCGACGCACTCGCCGATCTGCGCGCGGCCTTCCACCTGGCGCGCGTCTGGCGCTGGCAGGCTCCGGGCGCTGACTCGGCGCGCATTGGCGCCGAAAACCTTCTGGATCAGGTTTATACGGCATTCATAGAAGCCGGCAACCGGGTTTACGAGCAGACTCGCGATGCAGCTTTGGTGCGCGAGACCTTTGAAGCGTCCGAGGAGAATCGCGCCAACAGTTTGCGGTCGCTGTTGGCGGATTCGAAGGCGTCCCCGATGCCTGCACAGTATTGGGAGACCGCCGCCCGGCTGGAAGAGGCCGAAGTCCGGGCTTTGGCTGGAGGTGGCGGCACGGCCCAGGACTCGGCAGCGCTGCGCGCCGAGTTGGTACGCATTGAGGCCGCCGCCGCGCCGGCGGTCGAGGCACGAACGGAAAACCTCTTCGTGCGCTTGCAATCGCGACTGGGAGCGGATACCGCATGGATCAGCTTTACGCTGGGCGACTCGGTATCGTGGCGTTGGGCGATCGATCGGTCCGGACTGACGATCGACCGCTTACCGGGGTCGAAAGCGATCGAAGAGCGGGCCGCCGCCGCGAACCAAGCCATTGCGGTGGGCGCCGATGGGGCCAACGTGGCGAGCGCCCGCCTCTATCAAACGCTTTTCGGTTCGCTCGAACCCCGTTTCCAGCACGCGCGCCGCTGGGTGCTCGCCCTCGATCCGGCTTTATCCGATGTTCCGATTGCCGCGTTGGTGGAACGCTCGAACCTCGTTCCGACTTTCGTGGTTGAAACACACAACATCATAGTAGTGGCGGGGGCCGGGGTTTGGTTGGATCGGCCGTCTTCCCACGAACCGCAGGACGCCCGGCTATTCCTGGGAATCGGCGATCCGATCTATAACCAAGCCGATGAGCGGCAAGTTCAGCCGCGAGCCGACCGCGCGCCCGCTACGGCGTTTACCCTGTTCGGCGCGAGCAAAGCCGAAGCCCCCGCCGCCCTGGCTCTGCCGCGGCTGGTTGGAACCGGGGCGGAACTGACGGCCTCCGCCCGGGCATGGCAGGGCGACGCGATTGTCCTGACCGGTTTGGCCGCGACCCGTGAAGGTCTGCTGGCGCAGTTGCCCCGCCGTCCGGCCATTCTGCATTTTGCCACGCATTTTCTGCAGGCGGTCGATTCCAGCGACGGAATGATCGCGTTGAGTCTGGACAGCCAGGGGAAGGTCCAGTTGATCGGCCCGCCGGAGATTGCGCACTGGCGGGTGCCGGTGGATCTGGTGGTGTTGAGTGGATGCCACTCGGCCGCGGGTCCGATCCTGCGCGGAGCGGGAATGTTGGGACTGACCCGCGCCTGGATTCTGGCGGGAGCCCGCAACGTCATCGGCAGCCATTGGGCCACGCTCGACGAGAACGGAGCGTTATTCTCCGTCTTTTACCGTGCTTTACGCGAGCAGGGCAGACTCGACCCCGCCGAGGCGCTTCGCTCGGCGCAGTTACAAATGATCCGCACCGGGGATTGGCGTGCGCGTCCGCGGTATTGGGGCGCTTATTTCGTTGTCGGAAACCCATGAAGTTTAGTCGTAAGATTGGAGCGCGTCGATGATTTCTGAAGCTTTGTTCGAGCCGAAATCCGATGGTCGTGACGATCCGGAATCGCTCTCCCATTCCTGGGCGGAGTTAGTCACGCGGATTCAATGTGGCGACCAGGAGGCACTGGCGGAGCTGTACCGAGTGTTTTCCAAAGGCATCCGCTTCTACCTTTGCCGCCAGCTTGGATCTCAGGATTTGGACGACAAGGTCCACGATGTCTTTCTGATCATCACCCAGGCCATCCAAAAGGGTGAGTTGCGGCAACCGGAGCGCCTGATGGGGTACGTCCGGACCATTGTTCGCCGGCAGGTTGCCATCCATATCGATGCGGCGGTCCAGGCGCGGCGCAACCAGGCCAGCCTGGAAGTGGGATCGGCGGTACGCGATCGGCAGCCCGATCCGGAACATATTGCCATCGAACGTCAAAACCTGGAGTTGGCCATGCGGATCTTGAGGAGCATTCCGGAACGCGACCGCGAGGTGCTGATCCGTTTCTATTTGAAGGAACAGCCGCAGGAGCAGATTTGCGAGGAGTTGAAACTGAGCGGCACTCAATTTCGGCTGATCAAGTCGCGCGCCAAAGCCCGCTTTGGCACCCTGGGGAGAGCTAGCCTCACTCAGCGCCTAGGACTTTTCCGAAAGCGAAGAGCTTAAATATCGCTGAGAATTTTCTTACCTGGCTCGCACTTAGCCAATGAAAGACCCAAAGAGGTCGATTGATGTAGGTCACAAGCCGGCCAAGAACCGGCGTAAAGCGGTGGATGGAGGTAGTTTGTGGTGAATTGTCACCTCGCTGAAACGGCCATGGACCAGTATGCCCTGGGCCTGATGCCCGAGGAAGAGATCTCGCCCTTCGAAGAGCACCTCTTGCTTTGCGGCTCCTGCCAGGAGCGCCTGTCGCAGAACGACGCTTTTGTCAAGGCGATGCAGGAGGCCAGCGCAAAGTATGTGAAGGAAACCGCCGCTGAGCGGTCCGATCGAAGGTTCCGCGGGCCCATTCTGGTCACTTGTGCCGCGGGGCTTTTGTTGGCAGTCGGGGCAGTTGGGTTGCATCGGGTCCAATCGACCGGACAACCTGCGATCGTCAGCCTGGAAGCGTATCGGGGCGCGGCGGTTGGCGCACAGGCGCCGGCAGCGCGGGAACTTGTCCTTCATTTCGACTTGGCGGGACTGCCGGATTTTCCGTCCTACGAGTTGGAGATTGTAGACCGCTGGGGAACTCCCGTATTGCGGGTCAAGGCCGCGCCGGGATCGGCGGCGGTGCCGGCGCTGCGAGCCGGCTCGTATTACATCCGGCTGTACGCGCCCGGCGGACAATTGCTTCGCGAATTCAGTTTCGAGGTTTTGAACCGGCAGCGCTGATTCGAGTTCCGTTTCCGTCTCCCGCTCGGGCGGGTGTATTTCCACCCGGCCGCCGCTAGAATAGAGTTAATGCCGCGCACGGCCGCCTCTACCGCCGAGTGCCCCGAACCGATGATCGAATGGGCCGTGACCGGGCTGGCCGCCAGCGGGTTGCTGGCCGCCGCGCTCGGCGGCGCGCTGGACCGCGGCTCCATCCTTCTGGGGACCGCGGCGTTGCTGCTCCGCATGGGCAAGCTCATCTCCCACCGGGAAATCCCTTACCACAAGTTCCTCGAGTTGCTCTGCCTCCCGGTTTGTGCCGCATGGTTCGCGGTGGACGCCCTGGCGGTTTCGCGCAGTCTCCATCTTGCCGCGCTCCACGGCGCGGTCCTGACCGGCGGTTGGCAATTGGCGGCCTCGGCTCTCCGCCGGTCCCGCTGGATCGCAACCGCGTGGGGAGTGTTCGGGCTTCTGCTGGCAGGAACCGGCGGCGCGGGAGTCTCGTTCTTGTTCTGCCTGTTCCTCTTCCTGGGGTTTGGCGCCGCGGCGCTTTTGGCCGCGCAAGTCCGGCGCGGTCTCCCCAGCGGCGCAGCCGGGAAACCGATCCGCGGATTGACCCTGCGATTGCTGCTTCTGGCTGCCGCGATCGCGGTGGCGGTCGTGTCCTTCACTACCGGCCTTTTTCTACTGCTGCCCCGCGGCGCGCAAGCGGCGGCTCGAATCTCGTCCCATCGCCTCTGGCTGCCGGGTTTGGCGGGGCGGGTGACCCTGGGCGAAATCGGCAAGCTCCAGGCCAGCGCCCGTCCGGCCCTGCACGTTCGCATCTTTGGCGACCGCGATGGCTCTTCTTTGCGCTGGCGGGGGCGGGTGTTCGACCGGTTTGACGGCTCGTCATGGCGGAGCGACAGCAGCGAAACTACCATTGCGGTGGACCACGGACACGTCGCTCTCACCGGTGGTGGCGCCGCACGCCCCGGCGAGCACCTCACCTACGATGTGGAGATCGAGCCGGCCAATGCCGATACGCTATTCCTGGCGGGCAGCCCGGAATCGCTCGACTTACCCTACCCGAGCCTTCTCGAATCCTCCAGCGGCGTCTACCGGTTGCCGTCCGCACCGTCCGGCGGCATACGCTACGAAGCGTACTGCCGGCTCGAAGAGCCGCCCGAGCAAGCCGGCGCACCCCGCCCGGCGTTCCAGTTGAGCCAGGCTGAGCGCGTCCGGGAGTTGCAGTTACCGGACCGGCTCGACCCCCGCGTTCCCGAGTTGGCCCGTGCCTGGGCGCAGGCCGCGCCTACGGATCTGGCCGAAGCCCGCGCCATGGAACGCCATTTGCGCTCGGATTACGGCTACACCCTGGAACTGCCGCGCCAGCGTCCTGCCGACGCAGTGGCCGATTTTCTGTTCCGCCGCCGCCGCGGCCACTGCGAGTATTTTGCCTCTTCCATGACCATCCTCTTGCGCACGCTGGGGATTCCGGCCCGCCTCGCAACCGGATTCGCGGGCGGCGTCTATAACCCGCTCACCGACCTTTGGCTGGTGCGGACCTCGGACGCTCACGCCTGGGTAGAGGCCTGGCTGGAAGGCCGCGGTTGGACCTCCTTCGATCCCACACCCGCGGCCCGCTCCATGCCCACCACGTTGGAAACCCGGCTGAGCCTCTACCGCGACGCTGCCGACACGTGGTGGAGCACGTGGGTGGTTGACTACAATCCGGTACGGCAGGGCGTGTTGGCCGATCTGGTGGAACGTGGTGCCCGCCACATGGGCGTAGACTGGATGGCCTGGTTAGCCGCGGCACGGCAATCGAGGCACGCGCGGCCGCCGCTGCGGTCGCTCGTCAACGCCGTTGCCGTGCTTCTCGGCTTAACCTTGGCCGGACTGGGTTGGAACGCCGGACGACGTTGGCTTCAGCGGCTGAGGTTCCGAAGACGGGTGATCGGGATCCGCCGCGGCCGGTTGTCCGAGGACGATGCCACGGTCTTGTACCAACGCATGTTAGGGCTGCTGGGACGCCAGGGCTATCACAAGCCGGCGTGGTTTACCCCGGCCGAGTTCGCCGGCACTCTGGAGTGGTCCGTTTGGGGACCGCGCGTGGCCCAGTTTACGGTAGCGTACAATGCCGCGCGTTTCGGCGCCGGGCGGGAAGCGTCGGCTCGTCTTGCGACGATGCTGGACGAGCTCGAAAGCGCGGTGCGGGCTGGCTTAACTATGGATGGCCCGGCCGAACCTCGCTCATGAGCGCCAGCGGATTGTGGTCGGGATCGCGAAAGAAGGCCATCCACAAATCGTGGTCCGGCATGCGGGCCACCAGGTGCGGCGCGCGCTCAAAAGCAACTCCCCGTCCTTCCAAAGCCCTGGCTGCTTCGTGGATATCCCCAACGCGGAAATACAGGACCGAGGAGTGACCGGCGCCGGGCGACTCGCCCTCGCCGATCATCAGGCGCAGCCCGTTCAGATCGAAAAAGCTCATCTTGGGAACTTGAAAGAGCTGCCGCATGCCAAGGGCGTCCCGGTAAAAGGCAACGGCCCGATCCAACTGGCTCACGGCCAGAGCGATCTGGCCGATGGTGGAAAGTCCGAAAGATGCTTCGGCGGCGTCGGTGGCTTGCATAAACCCTCCGGTTTGGAGGCTATCTTACCGCAAAACCGGTCGAAACCGCTCTGGCGGAGCGGAGCCTGCTACTGAAGGCGGAATCGCGGTTAAGTGTTGTAGCAGGAAACGGCAGGCGGCGTTACAGGCCGGCGCCGTGGTTTTCCGCCGCATCGCGCGACGTATGCTTTCGAGCACCTCGTGGCGCTCCTCGTCCATGGTCGTCAGGCGCGAAGTCCGCGCCAGGCGGCGACGCTCCTCCGGCAACGCCCGATGGCGGAACATCTCGCGCGGGGCCTGCTCCAAAACCGGTGTGGCAGTCATCAACGTCCTCCGCTCGTCATATCGGACCGCTCCCCACTTCCATGAATCTTGCGCATTAAAGTTCTGCGCGCGGGCCGCCGATAATAATGCGTGGAGAGCGGATGATTTGGCTGACCCGATTGAATCAGACAACTCTGGTACTGAACTCCGACCTGATCGAACACATTGATATCACGCCGGATACGGTGATCACGTTGACCAGTGGCCAGATTCTCAGAGTACGCGAGAGCGTGGAGGAAGTGATCCGCCGGGTGGTCGACTTCCGGCGGCGGATTCAGGCTGTCCCCGAAGCCTGTGCGGCGTCGGGACCGGAAAGTCCGGTTGCGGGATCGGAAGGCGCCTGACTTATGGCCGAATCGCCCGTTGTTGCCGTTCCGCCGGCAAGCAAGGCTCGGCCCAAGGGCCATAAGACCGGCGCCGCTCGTTTCGACGTCGCCACCGTGGCCGGAATTGTGCTGGCACTGGCCGGCATACTGGGCGGGCTGCTCCTCGAACGCGGCAGCATTCAGGATGTCGCCCAGACCACGGCCGCCATGATCGTTTTCGGCGGTACCTTCGGCGCCGTGCTGGTGACTACGCCGATGCCGGTGTTCCGCCGCGCGTTGCAGGGCCTGAAGGCGGTCTTCTTGACAGGCGAGGAAGCCATCGCCATCCGCATCGACAACCTCATTGACTTTGCCACCAAAGCGCGGCGCTACGGGATTGTGAGCCTGGAAACGGAAACGGCCGCACTGCCGGATCCGTTCCTGCGTAAAGCGATGGGGCTGGCGGTGGATGGCACGGACCTGGCCGAGTTGCGCAAGATCATGGAGACCGACATTGCCTTGGCCGATCAGGCGGGCGAGGCGGAGGCCAAAGTGTGGGAGTCCGCCGGTGGTTACGCCCCGACGGTTGGCATCATCGGCGCCGTCATGGGCCTGATTCAGGTGATGAAACACCTGGAAGATATCAAAGCGGTGGGGCACGGCATCGCGGTGGCCTTCGTTGCCACGGTGTACGGAGTCGGCTCGGCGAATATCTTCTTTCTCCCTGCCGCCAGCAAGTTGCGGGCACGGCACCACGCCGACACGCTGCTGAAGGAGGCGACCTTGGAAGGCGTGGTGGGCATCGTCGAAGGCTTGAATCCCACTTTGTTGCGGACCAAGCTCAGTTCGTTCAGTCCGCCCGAAGCCGGGCCGGCCAAGGCGCGGCCAGGCAAGGCGCCGTCCCGCGCGCCCCGAAACCCCGCGGCTGCGGCGGCCCGCGCCGGAGCCGAGCAACCCTGAGGGCGCCACCCGGAATTATGAAACGCACCCCCCATATCGCCCACGAAAACCACGAACGCTGGCTGGTGTCCTACGCCGATTTCATCACCCTGCTGTTTGCCTTCTTCGTGGTGATGTTCGCCTCCACCCAGGACAACCGCCTGCGCGTCGAACAGGTATCCGCTTCGGTGCGCGACGCCCTGGAGCACGGGCAGTTCAGCAACGCCATTTCGATGGTTTTGGGGCGCGGCAAACATCTCAACGACCAAAAGCCTCTGCACGCCATCGAAACTCCGATCGAACGCAAACCCGCCGACCTTGCCCCCGCGCACCCAGCGGATTTGAACGCCTCGCTCGAGACCTTGACGCGCAACCTCGCGCCCGAGCTGGCGGCCGGTAAAGTCGGGCTGCGGCTGGAGGGCCGCGGGCTGGTCATCAGCCTGCGGGAAGCCGGTTTCTACGCCTCGGGAGACGATACGGTTTCTTCGGCCGGATCCGACACCCTGGCCAAGATCGCGGGTGTTGTGAACGCCCTTCCCAATCCGGTTCGTCTGGAGGGCCACACCGATTCCATCCCGATTCACAATTCGCGATTCCACAGCAACTGGGAGTTGTCCGCGGCCCGGGCCATCGCCATGCTCGGCCTTCTTTCCACCCGCTTTGGGGTTACCGAGGAGCGGATGGCCATAGCCGGCTACGCCGATACGGCGCCCGCCGACAGCAATGAAACCGAGGAAGGCCGGGCTCACAATCGGCGCGTCGATCTGGTGTTGCTGACCCGCCAGGGCGAGCGCGCCGAGCCGCCTCCCATCACCGGAAAGCCATGATCCTATCCACCACACGCTTCGGCGCCCTGTCCGTCGATGAGACCCAGTTTATGGAATTCCCCGAAGGATTGCCGGGGTTCGAAGATTGCCGGCGATTCGTGCCGTTTGAACACGCCGAATGCGCGGGGCTGATTTTTCTCCAGAGCATGGACCGGCCGGATTTGTGTTTCCTGACGCTGCCGGTGCGGTCGCTGCGGCCGGATTATTGTCCGCTGTTGACGCCGGAGGATTGCGAACTGCTGGGGTTGCCCGCCGGCCGGACGCCCCAGATCGGCACTGAAGTGGCGGCCATGGCGCTCCTGAGTTTGCGGGAGGGCCAACCTCCCACCGCCAACCTGCTCTCCCCGATCGTGGTCCGCGTCGCTACCGGCCGCGCCGTGCAGGCCATCCGCCCCGACAATCGCTACGGCTGCCGCGAGCCGTTGGTGTCTGAGGAGGCCGCATGCTCGTGATCCAGCGCCACGAAGGCCAGACCGTGCTGGTTGGCGACGATGTGGAAATCCTGATCATCGAGTGCGGTGGGCGGCGGGTGAAACTCGGCTTTCGGGCGCCGCGCCAGGTGGCGGTCACACGCGGTGAAGTCAAATTGACGAGGGAGCAAAACCTGGCGGCTTCCGAGCCCGTGTCGCCTGCGGCTTTGCGCGAAGTGGGGAGGCGGCTGCCGGTTCTCGCCGCCGGCCGGAAGGCTCCCGGCGTCGCCGGAATTGCGGGCCTGGCCACGAGGCCGGCGAAGGCATGGGCCGTCCCTACGCTGGGCGGCTCTTCAGGCGCGCTCGATGCGAAGGTCGTTGTGGCTAAAGGGCAGGCCGCGGCTCCGGACTACGGCACGTCTTCCCCAGGAGTTGGCAAACCATGAAGGGCCGCGCCGCCAATCGCGGAAAGACCGGGCGAGAAGGCAAACGGGCCGCCGCCGCGCCGGCTGGTGCGGCGGCCGGATGGCTGAGGCGGGCCTTGGAAGCACAAACGGCGGGCCGGCTGCGCGAGGCCGAAGAGCTTTGCCGCCAGGCGCTCGCCCACCACCCCGCGCATCCCGATGCCTGTTACCTGCTGGCCCAGAACCTGTGGCAACGGGAAGAGCTTCGGGAGGCTGCCTTCATGGCGGCGCGCGCGGTGGGCGGGAGACCGGCTGAACCGGTGTTTCACCTGGGGCTGGGGGATATTCTGCTGGCCAGGAATGAGCATCCGGCCGCTTTACTGTGTTATCGACAGGCACTGGCACTGAAGCCCGATCTCCTCCCGGCGCTGGTCAACCTGGGCAACACTTTGCAACGGATGGGCCGTTACCGCGAGGCGCAAATCAGCTACAGCCGCGCCATCCAGGTCGATCCGCGCTGCACCGAGGCTTATGACAACCTCGGCAACGCCCTTCGCGCCGAGGGGCGGGCCGAAGAATCGCTGGCCTGTCATGCCGAAGCGCTGCGGCTGGAGCCGGGCTACACGCCAGCGCTGGTAAACATGGCCGCTACCTTGTTAAGCCTGGGCCGTTTCGCGGAGGCAGAGCGGGCCGCACGACAGGCTTTCGAGACGGAGCCGGAATTGCCCGAGGCAGCATCGAACCTTGGGGTCGCGCTGGAAAGGCAGGGGCGTTTGGCGGACGCCGAGCGGTGCCTCCGCGAGGCGATCCAGCGGTTTCCGCGGCGGGCGTACTTTTGCATCAACCTGGCCAACGTTTTGCTCGACGGGAAGCGGCCGGACGAAGCCGAGGTTTGGTGCCAGCGAGCGCTTAAAATCGAGCCGGGATCGGCCGAGGCATACTTCAATCTCGCCTGCGCGCTGCGGAGGCTCGACCGCAACCAGGAGGCCTGGCAGGCTTACCAATCCGCTCTGGTGCAGCGCCCGGATTATGCCGAAGCGTGGGCGGAAATGGGTACCCTGCATCTTTCCGAGAGACGCCACCCGGAAGCCTTGGCGTGCTTCGACCAAGCCCTGCGGTGGAAACCGGACCTGCCCATTGCCCACCTCGACCGTGCCATTGTCCTTCTGTCGGAGGGCGATTTCGCCGGGGGATGGAAGGAATACGAGTGGCGATTGAAGTGTTTCGATCGGCCCCCGCGTGGGCTGGCTTATCCATCCTGGGGGGGCGAGCCGGTAGAGGGCAAGACCGTGCTTCTCTTCACCGAGCAGGGCTTGGGCGATACGATTCAGTTCGTGCGCTATGCGGAAATGGCGGCTGCCCGCGGCGCCAGGGTGATCGTGGACGCGCAGCCGCGGCTGACCTCGCTGCTGGCAACGGCGCGGGGAGTCGGCGCCGTGGTGAGCGGCGAGGAGGAATTGCCGAAGTTCGATCTGGCAGCCCCCCTGCTCAGCCTGCCGCGCATTTTCGGAACCGCCTCCGATCGGCTCCCCGCCCGCGTTCCCTATTTGTGGGCCGCGCCGGACCGGGTTGCCGTCTGGCGATCTCGCCTGGGAAAGAGGAAAGGCGTGCGGGCGGGGCTGTGCTGGCGCGGCAATCCGGATCACACGAACGACCGGTATCGCTCGACGACTCTGGCGGCCTTGGAGGAATCGGGACGGCTGCCGAATGTCGAATGGATCAGCCTGCAACTGGGCGCCGGCGCGCGGCGCGAAGCAGACGAGGCAGGCTGGCTGCGGCAGTTGTTGCCCGACGATTCCGACATCGAGGATCTGGCGGCAGCGATGGAGGTTTTGGATGTGGTGGTATCGGTCGATTCGATGCCCGCCCACCTGGCCGGCGCGCTGGCGCGGCCGTGCCTGGTCCTGCTGTCGTACGTGCCGGACTGGCGGTGGCAAAGCGAGGCCCGAACCAGCGGCTGGTATCCCACCCTGCGGCTGTTCCGCCAAACGCAGCCGCGGGACTGGTCGGCGCCGGCCGCGGAGCTGGCCGAGGCTTTGCGCGCATGGCCGCTCAAGCAAAACGCGGCGGCGCCGATATGAAGGAATGAAGGCAGCGGGGCGAGGAAGCAACCGAGCCCGGCGGCCAACGGCAAGATGCCAACTTTTCACGACAGGACGTAAAACATGTCACTTTCGATTCAAACCAACGTAGCTTCGCTCGTCTCGCAGAACGATCTGCTGACGAATACCAACTTTCAGAACCAGACTATCCAACAGTTGTCGTCCGGATACCGCATAAACTCCGCCGCCGACGATCCGGCCGGTCTGGCAGCCGCCAATCAATTCCGCAACAACGAGGCGCAGCTCACTCAGGGTATTGCCAATGCCAATGACGGCGTGAGCCAACTGCAGATCGTCGACGGCGGTCTGACCAACATCAGCAATATCCTCAACCGTTTGCAGACGCTGGCCACCGAGTCGGCCTCGCAGACCTTTACCGGCAACCGTTCGACCATCAACAACGAGTATCAGAACCTGCTGGCGGAAATCGACCGGCAGGCGTCCAATATCGGGCTGAGCAGCCAGGCCAACGGCGGCACGAACAACGTCAACATGTCGGTGTTCATCGGCGGCGGCAGCATTCAGGGCAATTCGCAAGTGCAGATCAATCTGAGCGGCGGGGCAAATCAGGTCGATTCGGCGGGCCTGGGCCTGGCGGGAACCAATGTCTCCGCGGGCGGCACGCTGCTGACGAACAACACCGCCGCCTTCAATCTCAACAACACCGCCGGCACTTTTACGGGCCAACAGACGTTCACGTTCAGCATCGCCGGCGTGGCGGGGTCGGTGGCGGTCACCAGCAGCGGGAGCGGCACCGTTGCCAATCAGCTCGCGGGCCTCAACCAGCAGCTCTCGACGTATGGGATCAGCGCCTCGATCGCCAACAACGGGCAGTTGCAGTTTTCCGGCGGAACAGCGTTCAGCGTGACGGCCGGCGCCCAGGCCAACGGCCTGGCCAACGGGGGTAGCTATGCGGATTACAACTCCGGCATGTATTCGTACCTTCAGGCGGCCCCGACCGCCGCGGCGTTCACCACCCAGGAAACCGTGGCCGTCACCAACCAGCAAGGCTCGTACAATTTGACGTTTAACCAAACCAATGACGCAGGAGCCACCGTCGCCGGTGACATCCAATCAATCAACACACAGTTGGCCGGCAGCGGAATCACGGCGGTACAGGACGCGGCCGGCACCGGATTCACACTGCAGAGCGCTTCCACATTCACCATAAACAAAACGGGGGCGGACTCGACCGCCGCCGTGTTCGGCGCCACGGGCGTCGCGGCGGCCATCCCTCTGACCAACGCTACGCCGACCTCCTCGAGCGCATCCGCCGACGCCGCGATTACGGCCATCACCAACGCCGTGTCGCAGCTCGGACTGGTGCAAGGCCGGGTGGGCGCGGGAGAGAACCAATTGAACTATGCCATCAGTCTGGCGACTTCGCAGCTCACCAACTTCACTTCGGCGGAATCCCAGATTCGCGACGCCAACGTCGCCCAGGAGGCAGCCAATCTGACCAAAGCGCAGGTATTGCAGCAGGCATCCATCGCTGCCATGGCGCAGGCCAACGCGGCTCCGCAGCAATACCTGGCCTTGTTCAAGACTTAGCACCAGCCGTTTCAGCGGAGGACGCATCGCCGCCTGAAACGCGAGCGTAGGCGGCCGGCCCGGGTGGGTCGTTTCGGAGCGAGTCTCCGAAGCGGCCTTCCCGGGCGGCCGCCATTTTCCGGAGAGAGACAATGAGCACGATTTCTTCCGCCAGTTCGCTATTCACCGGGACCAGCCAGTTTTCGAGCGAGCTGCAGACGGCACTGCAAACAGCCATCACGGCCGCTGCGGAGCCGCTGACGCAGATGCAGACGGATCTGACCACGCTTCAGTCCCAGCAAACCGAGTTGAACAGCCTAAGCACGGATTTCACCAAACTGCAGACGGCAATTGCCAACGTCGCTTCGGCGGTCGGTTCCAGTTCGTATGCCGCTTCGCTTTCGGATTCATCGGTGGCCTCGGTTTCCTTAAGCGGCACGCCCGAAATCGGAAGCTTGAGCCTGGATGTTACCAGCATGGGAAGTTACGCCACCTCGATGAGCTCCGACGGGCTCACCACCGTGTCGGACCCCACCACGGGCAATATCAGCGATGCCACCAGCTACACCCTGACCGTAGGCTCGTCTTCGACGACCATTACCCCGGCCGGCACTTCGTTGTCGGATCTGGCCGATGCCATCAATCAAAGCGGAGCGCCGGCGGAAGCCATGGTGGTGAATATCGGGTCGTCGTCCTCGCCCGACTATCGGCTCTTTGTCCAGGGCACCCAGTTCGGGGATCAGCCGATTCAGCTCACAGCCAACGATGGCACCGAATCGGGGGAATCGTTATTCACGCCCGAGAACATCGGAGCGGATACTACCTATCAGGTGAACGGTGAACCATCGACTCCGATTTCCACTTCCAGTTCCACGGTGACGCTGGCCGCGGGAGTAACCGCCACGCTCGAGGGCGCCGGCACCACCACCATCGACATTTCCCGTTCCACGTCGGCGCTGACCACGGCCCTGTCCAACCTGGCGACCGCTTACAACACCGCGGTGACCGAGCTGAACAATAACCACGGGCAGTCCGGAGGCGCGCTGACCGGCGACAGCGTGGTGGACTCGCTTTCGCAAACGCTCCAAGACATGATGAATTATTCGAGCGGGAGCCCCGGGAGCTCCGGATTCACGTCGTTGACCGGCTTGGGATTCTCTTTCAGTACGGCCGGGGTGCTGTCTTTCGACCCGACCACCGTCGACAGCGCCTCGGACAGCCAACTGAGCCAGATCTTCAGCTTCCTGGGCTCGGCTACGGGAAGCGGATTTCTGGAAACGGCGACGAACGCGATGACGTCGGTCCTCGATCCCTCGACGGGCTATTTGACCAGCGACGTTACCCAGGTCGGAAGCAATATCACCACCGAGAACACCAAAATCGCCAACGAAGAGACATCGCTCAGCACTTTGCAAACGACTCTCACCAACCAGATGAGCGCGGCGGACGCTTCGATTTCCTCGATGGAGCAGCAATTGATGTACATGCAAAACCTGTTTTCCGCCACTGAGGTGGAACAGCAAACGATTGCGATGGGATAGGGGAGGGCCGGGCTTGTGAAAGAGCAACTCTGGTTGGAGCAGGCCGAGGAGAGGCTGCGGAGCGCGGCCGAGCGCGGCGATTTCGCCACCGCTCAGAGAGCGGCGCTCGATTATACGCGTGCGGTGGAACTCGCCGTGGCCGGGTTGCCGCGCACCGCGGCGGACTCGCGCATCCGGCAGGCCATGGCCGCACTGGAGACGGCGCGCCGCCGGTTGTGCGTGGCCCGGACAAGAGTGGGCCGCAAGCTGCGGGCGGCGGAGTGGCGGATGCGCTTTCAGCAGGCCAGTACCGCCACTAGTACCTGGCGAATCGAGGCCTGAGAAGGTGTGAAGAAATATGGCCGCAGGTGAATACATAACGTAGATAAACACGGAAATCGGGACCTGTTTTTATCTGCGGTTCGAGCTTGATTTTTTCACAGCTCCTGAGGCCTTCGCGGCGGCTTGCGCCATCGGCCCCGAAGCGCTCATGCACGGTCTGCTTTCTTTTGCCCTACCGGGCACGAAAACTACCGGGACTCCCTCCATAATCGGGCCACGCCTTCCCGAGCAAGCAATCCGAAGCACCCGCGAGATCCAAACCCGCTAGCGCGGGGCCTGGCGCCCGCGACGGTCGTGTCGGGGCAACCGTTTCCTTTCGGGCCGCCGCCAATCGATCCACGTACCTCTATGATTCTCTGTGTTCTACGGGCGTCTCCTGTGAAGAATCGGCCCATT
>JBKQIF010000006.1:0-15329 GCA_052148435.1 Bryobacteraceae bacterium | reverse complement strand
AGTGGCGGTCTCAGCCGGGGGGAGATAAACCGTGATACTTGGGTTGACGACGTTGCGGACGGCTTTGAGACCGGTATTGCCGACCGTGTACTCGGCCTCCTTCTGAGTCCAGCTCTCGGAGCCGGGGGAGGCCCACCCACGGGAGCGTGTTCTGGCGTGGGTGGGGAACGGGAACCTCCTTAACAACCCTCACTTTGTGGCGTTTGACGGCTCTTCGAGTCCGCATGGGCTCTATTATCTGGATTCCGAAATCCCTTACCTTGGACGGAGCGGCCGCAGATATACCTGCCTTGTGGTGCGTAAACCTACATGGAGTCCAAGAGTGAGCATCGAGACCGTATTCTTCGAATACGGCCGCGACGGCCGGCCGCAGATTTACTCAGCGGAAGGGCGAGAAATCACGCAGGAGGTGGAGTTCGCGACGTATGGTCAGATGATTCTGGGTAAAGGCCGTTGCGTCGAGGATGCGGACCTTATTCGCAGGTCAGGGGCGGTGAGTTCTACGATCTGCGGCATATCTTCCTGTTCGGTCGCGTTGAAACCGGGTCAGACCACCGCCTTGATGTCGGGCTGGCCGGTCTATGGGGAGGGAATGGAAACATCGACGTTGACGCAGTGGAGAGGGCGATCCACGGGGAGCCGATAACGTCCGATGTGCGACAGTTGGCCGTTGACCTAGTGCACGGCGCAAAGGGCTACCACAGCGTAACCGATCCGAGGACTGCAGGTGAGTATTCTCTGGAGAACGGACTTCTCAGAGCCGTCCTTCGCAGGGGAATCAACCCTCATAACATGATTGGCATCCGAAAGGACGGATCTCTTATTCTCGCGGTCATTAGAGGTTTCAGCAATCGTGTGGGGATCACAGTTCAAGGCGGCGCAGAGATCATGCGGCTGCTCGGCGCCGAAACTGCGTTGCTGATCGACAATGGTGGGGATGTGATGATGAATTTCGACGGTGAAATGGTCTTGTCTTCTTCCGAGGGGCAGCGAGAAAGACTGCGCTCCATTATTCTGCTGAGAACTCGGCAACCGTCCCTGGCGCTTCGTTGGTCTGATTTGAGACTGACTTGCTACCCCGGACAGCACGCCGATGTTCAGGCCGGCTAAGTCTAGGCTACAATCCGCTGCCGGAGGCGAAAACCCTGGCGGAACAATCGGTCCGCGGGAGGACCAGCCTCGGGCTTTCGCAAAAGCAGTCCGCTAAGCGGAGTGGGGTGGACCCCGGCACGTTGGCGCGATGGGAGCGTGGCGAAAGAGTGCCTACCGGGGAGTTCTTGGGCCGCGCGAGCAGCTTCCTCCGGGACGGGGAGGTCTTGGTGCGGGCTAGGCCGGCGCCAAGCCGCGGTGAGCCTTCCGCGCGGCGACGGTGGCGGAATTGAGAAGGCGCCAGCGATCTTCAACGCGCAAGACCCGTCAGGCCCTCCGACCCAGCTCGGTATCCACCGCCTGGATCATGGCCCGGATGTAACCGAAGATAAATGCCTCGCCAGCCCTGTTTGCGAGGTCGTTGTCGCCACAGCGCGGCACGTGGTCCGGAACAAGCATGCCATTGTAGTGCACTTCCCCCAAGGCGCGCATGATCTTGTACATGTTCGTGTAGCCATCATCCGGGAAAGTCTCGTGGAAGCCGGGGACCGCCGGAGAGCTGACGTTGCGGTAGTGGACCTGGAAGATGTGGCCGCGCGAACCGAACTCATGAATGGCCTCCACGATATCCTCACCCTTGCCGTCAGGTCCTAGCATCTCGGACCAACAACCCACGCACAACAGGAGACCGGAATAAGGGCTGTAACCGGCGATTTCGAGGGCGCGGCGAAATGCCTGCCGGCTCTTGAAGATTCGCGCTACCCCTAGGCCTAGGTAATCCACGGGGGGATCGTTAGGGTGCAACTGGAGCCTGACCTTGGCGGCCTCGGCGACGGGCAGGACCCGCCGAATGAAGTACTCGTAGTTTGCCCACATCTCCTCCTCGGAGTGCGCACGCTCGCCTTCTCCCGGTGTCCGACTGACTTGTCCGTACTCGAACAGGCGCGTATCGCAGCCGCGGGTCGTCGTCCTGCCGGTCGATCCACCCGGGCCGAGCGTGTTCCACGCATAGGTTGTCGCGTCGATGCCCGCTTTGCCGAGGTCCTTAATGAAGTTCTGGAAAAGGGCGATCTTCTCGTCACGACCGGGAAGGCCCAGGGCGAACTCCGGCGAATTGTACGTGTCGTCGAGCATTATTTCGAAGAGCTTCAGCCCTGCGCCCTCGACCTTGCGCTTGATGGCGACCAGATTGCCGTAGCCGCCCTGCTCGGCCACTGTCCGTACCTCCAGGTACTCGACGCCCATCTGTTTCAAGTAATTCAGGTGGTCGTCGGTGAGCATCTCCGGCCGCTGGTGGCTGACGCCGAGCTTCATCCCGGTGGCGGACCATTGGTTGCCTGGTGCCCGGGCCGACAGCGCGGCCGGTAGCAGGGTAGCGCCAGTGAGCACCGACTGTGCGAATCGTCTACGGGAGAAACCCTTCTTCATGTGCTCTAACCATCCTTCCTATGGTATAACCCTCGTCCGGTCCTGGCATCCGTCGGCGGTCGAATCACCGCTCTTCGTATGAGTTGCTCTGTGAACCTGTGGTCGCGCAGGACCATGGCCTCTCCGGCCGGAAGCCGCGGAATACGTCACGTACTATTTCCGGAAGTTCGTTCCACGTCATAGCATTGGGCTGCCTTCCCTATAGGTCCTCACAAGGCGGCGTAGTTAGCGCCCGGCACGCGGGAATGATCAATGCCCCGGACGGTGAGCCAGTTTCCCAGCCGGACGCCTTTGGAGGCCACGCCCTTCACACGCGTGATGCCGGCGGCCAGCTCGGGCGCCAGCAGCCCGTTGTCGGCGGCTTCGACGGCCAGTTTACGAACCGCCGTGATCCGCACGTTGATCCAGACCGCGCCCAGCCCGCGCGCTTCCAGGGCCACGCGCCAGGCGCTCACCGTGGCCTTGGTGAAGCCGGGCCGGGGTTCCTCGCCGTACCAGAGGAAGAATTCGTCCAGGCCCAAATTGTAAACGCGCTTGGTGATCTGAGAAGAAACGCTGTCCAGCACCAGGGACTTGAGTCGTCGCCAGTGGTCAGCCTGCGGAACCACAATCAAATCAGTCATTTAGGTCCTCTTAATGGGCCATATCGGTAGCCGTGTTGGACCTTACCTCGGCCACCTCGAACGGTGGCCGTTTCATCTCTTGTGGAGCCTCCGCGATCGCTTCACCTGGTCCAGGCTCGACAGTTGCGCGTTGTCGAGCGGCGTGCCGGCCGCGCGGAGATGGCGCTGGGAGAGGTGAAGGTAGATAGAAGTGGGCTTGAGATCGGCATGCCCCAGCAGCGCCCGCACGGTGGGCAGATCGGCGCCCCCCTCCAAGAGATGGGTGGCGAAACTGTGCCGAAGCAAGTGCGGGGGTACAGGCTTGGTGATGCCGGCGCGTTGCGCCGCTTGCCGGCAAGCGTCCCACAGCATTTTGGGCGTGATCGGTTTGTCTGCCCGCGAGCCGTTGATTGTGCCCGGGAACAAGTACGTCTTCGGCTTCATCCACCGCCAATACTCGCGCAACGTCTCGAGCAGTTTCGGGCTCAGGGGCGCATCGCGGTCGCGGCCCTTCACGGCAGCGACCTGTCCAGCACCCGATGCGCTTCGTAACGGAACGAGAGCAGTAGAACGCCATCGCTCCGGGCCTTGACCACCACCTGGTACGCGCGTGGAAAGCCATTGATCCTTTCTTTGCGGAAGCGGTCGCGGAGATCCCGAAGCGCGTTCGGCGAGCTGAAAAACTCGGCGGCGGCCTGGCAGCCGACCGACATCGAACAACTCAGGATCACGGTCCTCTTATTGCCTCCGGGCGTGTCGTCGCTCGGCAGCACGGTCAACAGGCCTGGGATCTCCCGGACGCGGCCTGGAACCGGAGCATCCGGGGTGACGGTGAGCGGCTGGCCGGCACTCTCAGCCCGTTCCTTGACCACGAAGTCGCGCACTGAGGCATCGTATTTCACCGTGAGCGCGGCTCGCTGCAGATCCTGCGAAATGATCGGTATCAGAGTGGGGTCGCCGACGAGTATGGCATTGCGGCTTCGCAGAGTCGCCAGCCGGATGGCGATGTCGGGCAGCACCTGGTAGCCCACCCCCATGGACTCCAGCGACCGGGCGGCAACCACCGCCGCCATGGCCTCACCGAACCGCAGCGACTCCGACTGTAGCATGTGCAGGTCTTCCTCTCCGGTCCGGGGCGATCTCCGGTCGTGGAACTCCGCCACATTCGGAGGCGCCGGCAGATCGATGGCGCTGCTATCGGGGCGCGCGCCCTTCGGAAACCCGCGGACGATCAGATGGGTGGCAATGCCGAGGACCAGAACCGGGTCCGAATGCGGCATGGCGAGGGGTCCCCAGGCTTCGCGGACGACAGGGTCCACGCCACTCGGCTTGCGGATGGCCCAGACACCCAGGAAGACAGCCCCAAACAGCACCGCGGCCGTCAGGAATCCAATCAGCATGCCGGTAATGTGTTTCCGGTCCGGCCGAGTCTCCGGCTCTTTGTACGGAATCGAGACGAAGCGGGGGACATAGGAGCCTTTCGGCAGCTCTATGCGAATACTGGATTGAGGGTTTTCCTTGGCGTAGAACTCCTTAAGCCGCTGCCGCAACACGTGGGCGCGGTTGCGAACGATCGTGTCTTGGGAGGGGACAAAACCGGCCCCGCGGCCCAGGGCCTCCGCGGCGATGGAGTATTCGCTGATGTCGGGGCCTTTTCCCGAAATCTCCATTTCGCAGATGTACCGCAGAAAACGGCGCAACTGATCCGAGCGGAGGAAGGTCTCGCTGCCGAGCACTTCTTCCAGAGCTTGGTGCTTACCGCCCACAGGACTCGCATCGGAACCGATCATCCGCGCATCTCCCCGGCAAAGATATATCCGGCTTCAGGACGATTCTAGCCTATCCGGCGCCATGGCGGGCGATTTCGGGGCAGGCAGGTATCTTCGGCTGTTAACGTGGCGTAAACGTCGCCAAACAAGCATTCGACTTGACTGCCCTGTGGGGCTGCGCCAAACTATTCTGTTGCCCGGGTGGCTGCCAGCCCGTTCGCCGCGGTTATCAAAGGACCTATCTCATCAATCGAAGTTCAAGTATCCGCTGGCGATAAAGAACATAAGGATCTGCCCAACCGGCCCGGTTGCGGCGTCGAACTGGTCCCGGACGCGGGCAGAAGGGTTTTCGTGAACGCAATAGAGGAAGGCTTGGAATGAACCAGTTAACGCGAAGGTCCTGGCTTACCGCCACGGCTGCCAGCGCGGGAGCGTTGTCCGCCGGTTGCAACCGGGAAAGTGCCCGGCCTGCCGGGACCGTATCCGGAGGCGTCTCGCACCTGCTCGAAGCAGTGGGCCGCGAGAACATCAAGATTACGGAAGTGAGGGCTACGCCGCTCACCTACAAAGTGCCCGCCGGCTCGTTTATCGAAGAGGCCGGCCCCATCGTCTCGCTCACCAGGAGCGTGACGGTTTTGCAGGTGTTCACGGATCGGGGGATCGTGGGCATCGGCCCCGGACCCGCCGGTACGCCGGATTTCTCTAGCCTGGTGGGAAAGAACCCCTTCGACGTGGAAGTTATGGCGCCGCAAGCCGGGGTGGATGTCGCCTGTTGGGACATTATCGGCAAGGCAAAAGGCGTGCCGGTGTACAAACTGCTGGCCACCGATCACCCGCCAAACCCGAAGGTGCACGTGTATGGCAGCGCCGGCGTGAACTGGACTTTCTACGATAAGAAAGACGGCAAGCCGTATGGGGTGGATGCCCTGATCCAGGAGGGGCTAAAGCTCAAGGACCTGGGCTTCGATACGTACAAGTGGCGTCCCGGCACGGACTGGGAAGAAGCCGGCATTACCCCCGAGAAGCTGGGAAACACCTTTTGCCGCAAGCTGCGGGAAGCGGTCGGCCCCGATTTCAAGCTGGCGCTCGAAAAGAAGGCGTACGACGAGTGGACCATCGAACAGGCATTGCAGATCGCGCCCATCATCAACGAGCTGAAATTCCACTGGTTCGAGCAGCCCATGGGGGACCAGGGCCCGGCGGAATTCGACGATTACCTCAAGATCAAGGCGGCCATGCCGAATGTCATGCTGTTCGGCGGCGAGCAGTTCCGCGACCGCAGCCCGGCTAAGCCCTTCATCGAGCGCAAGATCTACGATGTGGTTCAATCCGACTCCATTTCGGTCGGCCTCACGGAAAACTGGTACATTGCGCGCATCGCGCAATACTACGGGGTGCGCATGACGCCGCACAACTGGACGAGCGAACTGGGCACCATCTGCAACGCCCATCTGGTGGCCGGGGTTCCGAACGGGTACATGTGTGAGTATTTCATGTATCCGAATACTCCCTGGCGGGACGTGCTGTTCAAAGAACCGCTGGTCCCCAAGAACGGCTACTTGACGCTGACCGATAAGCCTGGGTTGGGCGTGGAACTGGCCGATCTGGAAGAGCTGAAACGGAAGTTCCCGTACGACCCGAATACGACGGCGACCATCGCCAATCCGCGTTTCCCAAAGGCGATGGATCGCGCCAAAGCGCGGCAGGACCAGAACCGGGCCAAATACGCCGGCGGGCGGCGCTAGGAACAGCTTGGAAATCATCACACGGACAGCCAGCCCGTACAGACGGGAGTTTCTCCGGCTGCTGGCGAGCGGCGCTGTGGGCGTCGCCTTGCAAGGCGGAAGACTGGTGAGCTTCCAGAAATCGGGGGCCAAACCCCTGAGGGGCATTTTCCCCATCGGGCAGACGCCTTTCACCGATTCGGATCAACTCGACCTCGCTACCCTGGTGAAGGAACTGGAGTTCATCGACCGCGGAGGCGTGCACGGCTTCGTCTGGCCGCAAATGGCGAGCGAAACCCTCAGCCTGACGGATGGGGAGCGCACCTCCGGCGCGGAGGCGCTCGTTGGCGCCGCCAAGCGGCTGCGTCCCGCGATTGTGATTGGTGTCC
Organism: Bryobacteraceae bacterium; assembly: GCA_052148435.1. Lineage (GTDB taxonomy): Bacteria > Acidobacteriota > Terriglobia > Bryobacterales > Bryobacteraceae > JBEKYD01. Next base: position 8,328 of record JBKQIF010000006.1, on the reverse strand, counting down.
AAGGTCCGGACCTCGCCGCCGTGCAGCGCTATGCCAGGCAGGCCGAGCAATTGGGCGCCGACGGCGTGATCTCCCTGCCGCCTTCCGAGAATGCCACGGAAAAAGAGATGCTGGCATATTATCAGGCGGTAGGCAAAGCAACCCACCTGCCGGTTTTTGTCCAGGCCGTGGGGAACATCAGCGTGGACCTGCTGCTCGACATGTTTCACACGGTTCCCAACCTGCGCTATACGAAGGATGAAGCGGGTAACCCGTTGAACCGCATCCGGCAACTCCGCCAGCGCACCGGCGACCAGATGAAGGTCTTTTCCGGCTCGCATGGCCGGACGCTGATTGAGGAGATGCGCCGTGGGTTTTCAGGCTCCATGCCCGCCGCCTGCATCGCCGATCTCTACGCCGCTACCTGGGATCTGTGGCAGGCGGGCAAGCACGATGAGGCCATCGAGCAGCACGGCCGGACACTGGCCGTGCTGGCCGACATGTTCCTGTATGGCATCGAAGGAATGAAGTACGTTTTCTGCCTTCGGGGGGTGTTCCGGAACTATGCGGTGCGCAAGACACCGGTGGTGAAGGGTTTCGAAGGCGCGGCGAAGATCGTTTCCGGCGACGATGCCTCGCACCTGGACGACGCGTCGAAGAAAGCTCTCGCCGAAACCGTAAATGCCATGAGGCGTTATTTCCGGGCGTAGAAAAGGCCGGTAGTCGAGGCTGGCGGTGCCGCCTGGATAGCGCCGGCGCGGACGTACCCCCGGAATGCCGGGTGAGCGCGCTGTGAACGATTGTTAACGCGTCAGCTAACATCAGAAAACTTGCAACTGGTTTCACTCCGGCCTAGTATCGTGCAAGTCCAATTCTGGTGAAAGGGTCCCAAATGAAGAGGCTATCAACAGTTTTCTTGCTTTCGGTCTTGACAATGTCGGCCCAGGAATTCCGAGCGACATTACGGGGTACGGTTTTGGATCCCAACAAAGCGGTGGTGCCTGGAGCGGAGCTGACGCTGGTAAACGTCGAGACTTCCGTCCAACGCCGGACCATCTCCAATGGCGATGGCGACTACGCGTTCGAATTCGTACCTCCTGGAAAATACTCGGTTACGACGAAGGCAAAGGGGTTCAAGACAGACGAACACGTCGGCATCCCGGTCAACGTCGGCGAAACGGTGCGGCTGGATGTGAACCTCGTCCTGGGGGAATCCACCCAGAACATCGAAGTTTCGGCAAGCGTGGTGTCCGTCGCGACCGATTCGAGTTCGTCAGCTATGCTGGTCCGGCAGGACATTGTGGAAAGCCTCCCCATCAAGGGGCATGGCAGCCTAACCATGTATCAGTTGGTGCCGGGGATTGTATTCGTTGGAAACGGCAACAAATTCTCCGACGACGTGCGCCCCATCGACCAGTCGAATAACATGCGGTACACCGAAAACGGCTCGCCCCTGAACACGGGACAGGTCGTCTTGGATGGTATACCGGATACGGTCGATGTGAACCGGGGGTTTTACATCGCCGCCTACGTCCCGTCAACCGACTCGATCTCGGAGTTCAAGCTGCAGTCGGGTACCCTGCCCGCCGAGTTCGGGCGTACCAGCGGCAGCGTGATGAACGTGCTGATCAAATCGGGCACCAACGATCTGCACGGCACTATGTACGACAGCCTTCGCAGTTCCGCGCTGGATGCCAACCTGTTTTTCAACAACATCGTTGGTACCAAGCTGGCGGCGTACCATAATAACAATTTCGGCGGCAGCTTAGGCGGGCCGGTCTGGCTGCCCAAAGTCTACAACGGCAAGGATAAGACCTTTTTCTTCGTGAGTTATGACGCATCGCGGGGGGGCCAGGTGGAGGGTTCGCGCCTGAACGTGCCGACCCCGCAGATGCGCACCGGCAACTTTTCACAGGTCACCACCCCCGTCTACAATCCGTACTCCGTGCAGCCCGTCAACGGCGTGCAGACGCGCACACCGTTTCCCGGCAACCTGATTCCCACCCAGTTGCAGGACACGGTCGGCCAAAACATGATGCAATATTGGCCCACGCCGAATGTGGCTCCCAGCACGGGAAATCCCTGGGTAGGCGATTACATCGTGTCAAACTCATTCATGTCGTCGTGGGACTTCGTTAATATAAAGTTCGACCAGGTCATTAGTTCCAAGCAACAACTTTTCGCGCGCGTGAATTTCGGTCCCGGCATAGTTGGGAATCCTTTTGATTTTCAGGGAGTTGCCTCGCCGGGAAACTACGTCAACAAGCGGCCGAACCTGGGCGCGGCTCTCGGCGACAGTTATGTTTTCAGTCCCACTGTGGCGGCCGCCTTCCGCGTCGGATTCGAGCGCAGCAATAACACCACTACACCGTTTTCGGACGGGTTCAATGTAGCGTCCCTGGGTTTCGCATCGTCCTTCTTGCAGGCGGCGAGCCAGGGCGCGTCTTTTCCGACCCTCAGCTTTAACGACGGAATGGAGGGACTAGGCCAGACCGGCTTCGCCAGAAACCCCGGGGCGACCATTTCCACCGAAGATGCGGTGACAATCGTCCGCGGCAGGCACCTGTTCAAAGCGGGCGCGGATATCGAAGAGATTCGCGGGAACCAGTTCAGCAACTCAGCCCCCGACGGCACGTTCAGCTTCAGTTCGCTCCAAACCGGTGGACCGAACGCCGCCGCTCCGTCGGGCGGATTCGCGTTGGCTTCCATGCTGGTGGGGTTCGGCTCATCCGGATCCGTCAGCACCGCCCCCGCCATATCCTATGAGAACGTTTACTACGGGTTCTACTTCCAGGACGATTTCCGCGTCAGCTCCAAGCTGACGATTAATATGGGCCTGCGCTGGGAACACGAAACCCCGCGCACGGAGAGTTTCAACCGCTCCGTGGTGGGCTTTGCCTATAACACCCCGTCGCCGATCCAGAGCCAGGTTCCAGGGTACACGCTCAACGGCGGCCTGACCTACGCCGGTGTGAATGGCGCGCCGCGCGGCCTTTATACCCCCGACTGGCACAATTTCTCTCCGCGGCTGGGATTTGCCTACTCCCTGAACTCGAAGACGGTGATTCACGGGGGCTACTCCCTGATGTACGTGCCGATTGCAACCACCCTGATTACCACCGGTTATTCGGTGAGTTCGCCGTGGGCGACGAGTCTCGACGGCGGCATTACCGTTAATAACAAGCTGAGCAATCCTCTCCCGGGCGGAGCGCTCCCGGTGACCGGGAACAGCCTGGGTCTGTCAACCCTCCTCGGGCAGGGGGTTAGCTTCTACGATCCTAGCGACCGCCCTCCCGCTTTCCACAATTGGGAGCTTAATATCCAGCGCGCTTTGCCCGGCTCCGGAGTGCTTACCGTGTCTTATTCGGGAAGCCGCGCGATTCACCTGCTGGCGGCCAGCAACGTCAATATCGACCAGATTCCGGCTCAGGATTTTTCCCTGGGGAGCGCCCTTACCCAGACGGTCCCCAATCCGTTCTACGGTATCTTCACCGCGGGGTCGCTGACCGGGGCCACCGTTCAGCGCGCGCAGTTGCTGCGCCCGTACCCGGAATTCTCAAGTGTTACCCGGGATTCTCCCGGATACGGCAACAGCCACTACGAAGCGATGCAATTCAACTATGAAAAGGGCCTGGGGCATGGTTTGACCGCCGTAGCGGCCTTTACCTGGGCGAAGGATCTCGCCGACGTGTTTTCCGAGGGCAACAGCCCGCAGAACTTTTACGATCGCAGCACCGAGCAGGGGTATGCCGATTACGACACTCCGAAGCGCTTCACTCTGGCGTTCAATTGGAAAATCCCGGTCGGACGCGGGCACGAATTCCTTTCCACCCTCAGCAAACCGCTCGACCTCGTACTGGGCGGATGGGCACTGTCCTCGCAACTGGTATTTCAGAACGGAATGCCGGCCAACTTCAGCGTGACCGGAGGAACCTACTTCAGCGACGCCATTCGGCCGAACGTAGTTGGCAATCCGAGCCAGGGCGTCACGGGCAGTATCGGCTCGCGGCTGAGTCATTACTTCAACACCGCGGCATTCGCCGCGCCGGCCAACTACACCATGGGTGACGTCGCGCCGGGCATCGGTTCGGTGCGCGGCCTGGGGCAGAACAACGTGAACGTGGCGCTCGGCAAGTTCTTCCCGATTCACGAAAGGCTGAAGGCGGAACTGCGCCTTAGCGCGTTCAACGCCTTAAACCACCCGACCTTCGCCCCCCCAGGCTACACCCTTGGAAGCTCGTCGTTCGGTGTCAGCAGTTCACAGTCGAATGCGAGCCGGCAGGCGGAGGTTTGGTTGAAGATTCACTTCTGACCTCGGGATCCTCGCCGTGGCGGGCTTGCCGCCGGCAGGGCCGCCGGAATCGAGAAGGGAACACTTGTGCCGCGTCCGACAACAAGATCCTTATGTGGTTGCGCCGCGGTCATTTGGGTTTTAAGGGATCGTTCTTATGCAATCGATTAGCAGAAGGTTTCTTCTTGCCGGGGCCGGCATGGCTGCCGGCACATTCCGTGCCCGCCTGCTAGCGGCGGGCCGGCCGCCCCAGGCCAAACGGGACGCAGCCGATGAAGCGGGCCTCACCTACCCATCGCAAGGCATCAAGCGGGAAAACATCAAGATCACGGATATCAAAGTCACTCCGTTATCGTACGTCGATCCCAACCGAAACCTCTGGCGCGCCGACCGGTATATCGTCTGGAAGACGGACGCGGCTCTCTGCCAGGTCTTCACAGATAAAGGTATCGTCGGAATCGCCGAAGGCAGCCCGTATGCGGGGCCGGACAACATCAAGAAATACACCGAGGAGCGCATTAAGCCGGACCTCATCGGGCAGAATCCGTTCGATGTGGATTTCATCGCGTTCGGCGGCGACTTCCCCTCGGGGCGAGGCGGCGAAATCCCGGGGCGCCTGGGCTCAGCCGCGTGGGCCGGCGTGAACAACGCGTGCTGGGACATCGTTGGCAAGGCGCTGAATACGCCGGTGTACAAACTGCTGGCCAGGGACAACAAACCGGACCCGCACATTCTCGTGTACGCCAGCGGCGGCGTCTCGCATGAATGGTACAAGGATGGCGAGAAGTACCTGATCGAGGAAGCCCTCCGGCACAAGGCAAATGGCTACACGGCTTTCAAGTACCGCTCGGGCACCGACTGGCGCTACAGCAAAATGACGCTGAAGGAGTACCTGCGAGTCCCGCGGCGGGTGCGCGAAGCGGTCGGCCCCGATTTTCAACTCATGCACGAAACCCTGCGGGCGCAGCCCGTCTCGCTGGAGGAAACCGTGAATGAGTTTTGCCCGCTTCTCGATGAGCTGAAATATCATTGGTTCGAGCAACCTCTGCACACCATGGAAGAGTACATCGCAGTAAAGAAAGCGCTCAAATTCTGCATGGTGTCGGGAGGCGAGAGCGACCGCACCAGATTCGAGATCGCGCCCTGGATCGCCAGCGGCGCCCTCGATATCGTGCAGACCGACTGCAACGTCACGGGGCTCTCGGAGAACTGGTTCATCGCGCGAATGGCCCACGTGCGCGGCAAATATCATTGCCCGCATAACTGGCACGGCGGCCTCACCACCATCGCGAACGCACACCTGGTGGCGTCCAGCCCCAGCCGCCACATGCTGGAGTTGAATCAGACGTTCAACCCGCTGAAGGAGGAGATTTTCAAGGACCCGCTCGTGGTCCGGAAGGGGTACATGGATCTGCCCGACCGTCCCGGTTACGGCGTCGAGCTGATACCCGGCGTCGAGAAAAAGTTCCCCTGGACTCCGGGCTCCTATATGCGGCCTAATCCGCTGATGGAGAACCTTTGATTTCAATGGGGAGAAGGAGATTCAAATGAGAACGGCCGTAGCTTTATTGGTGGCGTCGGGACTTGCCACGATCGGCGCCGAAGCCCAAGTGCTCAAGCTTACGCGCGAGCAGATGATCAGGTACACCGCCAAAAACCCGTACGAACGGTTCCCGGACGGGCGGCCCAAGGTGCCGGATTCGCTGATCGAGAAGGTGAAGGGGCTGTCCGCGGAAGAGATGATGCTCGCGCCCAAGGGATTTCCGAACAATTTTGCAGGCGACCTGCAAATTCTTCATCCCGAGAAGAAGCTGGTCGGGCGGGCTTTTACGGTGCAGATTATGCCTGCCCGCTCCGACATCACGGAAGTGGACCGGGCCGAATGGAGCAAGACCGGAGCCAAGCGGCCATGGGACCACCAGGTGGCGTTGGACATGCTCCAGCCCGGCGACGTGCTGGTGCTGGAAGCCGCTGCCAACACAGGCGGCATCGTGGGCGACAACCTGGCGTTCTTCATCTGGAAACGGACGGGGAACGGCTTTGTCATAGATGGTCCGATCCGCGACCTGGACGGCATCGCGGAGTTCGACATGCCGGTGTATTACCGCAGCGCCGCGCCGCCCTGGCTCACCAACGGGATTGTGACGGGTATCAATATCCCGGTCCGGATCGGCAATGCGATCGTCATGCCGGGCGATGTCGTAGTGGGTGACCGCGAAGGGGTCAGCTTCATTCCGCCTCAAGTGTTGCAGGAAGTGCTCGATACGGCCGACATCGTACACGTTCACGATGAATGGACCAAGAAGAAGTTTGCCGAAGGCAAGTACGGCTCCCGGGATATCTACAGCTCTCCGAGCGATCCCGCGTTAATCCAAGAGTACGAGGCATATTTGAAGGAGAAGCTGGGCGAATCGGCATACCAGCGGTATTTGAAGGAAAAGAACGCCGCGCGGCCTGCCCAGCCCGCGAAGTGATTAAGAAAGGAACAGCCCTCATGCCATATCCCACAAGAAGGTCTTTGCTAGGCTGCGCCGCGGCCATTCCTATGCTGGGTTCCGCCCAGACCAAAGCACCATTCCGCAAGCGGGTTCACCCGCTGGAAGGCGTCGCGAGAGAGAATCTGAAGATCACGGACGTGAAAGTCACCATCTTGTCTTATCCGCTTGCGCCCGACCGGCAATGGATCACGGCTAAAGCGGTTACCTGGAAAACCGACCTGATCCTGATTGAAATCATGACGGACAAGGGCATCGTGGGAATGGGAGAAACCAGTCCTTATGCCGGGCCGGAACAGGTCAAGAAAACCATCGATGAACTGGTCCGGCCCACTCTGATTGGACAGAATCCATTCGACGTCGAATACCTGGGCGCCGCCTGGAGTTCGACCCGGGCCTTCGCCGGCATCGACTCGGCTTGCTGGGACATCGTCGGCAAGGCAAAAGGCGTGCCGGTGTACAAGCTCCTGGCCACGGACGTGGAACCCCAGCCCCACTTGCGCATGTACGCCAGCGGCGGGGTGGAATATGCCTGGTACAAGCGGCCGGACGACCTCATCGACGAAGCCGTGCGCCACAAAGAGGAAGGTTACACGGCGTTCAAGTTCCGGCTCGGCTCGGAGTGGGCGAACAGCGGCATCACCATGGAAAAGTACGTCCCCTACCTGTACCGGATGCGCAAAGCCGTGGGACCGGACTTCGACCTGATCCAGGAGGCCAACATGCGGCTGACCCTGGCGCAGTGCCTGCAACTGGCCCCGGTGTTGGAAGAGTTGAAATTCCACTGGTTCGAGGAGCCGATTAGCACCAGCCCGCGCGACGCGCTGGAAGGTTACGTGAAGATTCGCGAAGCCTTGCCGCACGTCATGGTCTCCGGGGGCGAGGGCCGCGCCAATCGCTTCGAGTTCAAAGAGTGGATCGACCGCAACGCGTACGACATTGTGCAGCCGGATTGCAACGTCACGGGCGTGACTGAGGCATGGCACATCGCGCGCATGGCGAATCTGCGGAAGAAATACTGCTGCCCGCACAACTGGCATGGGGGCTTGACGACCATGGCGAACGCCGCCCTGGTGGCTGCGATCCCCAACCGTCACATGTTGGAGCTGAACCAGACCTACAATCCCTTCAAAGAGGAGATATTCCAGGACCCGCTCGTCGTCCGAAAGGGATACATGGACCTGCACAACAAGCCTGGGTACGGCATGGAGCTCAAGCCGGGAATCGCGGAGAAGTTCCCGTACCTGCCCGGCCGTTACGACCGGCCCAATCCGGACCTTCCGCTGCCAGGCTAGCGGCGGCACGAGAGATGGACGCATGAGCGATGCTGCGATTGGCGAATCGAACAACCCAATGGGCCATGTCGTCTCGGGCAGCGAGATTTGGCACAGTTGGGCCTGGGGAGGAATTGGGGCGAGGACCTCCGATAACCCCACTTGATCGGCATAGGGGCGGCGGTCACCCGCCGACCCCTGCCACACCACCGTACGTACGGGTCCGTATACGGCGGTTCGAGATGGTTACGCCAACACTTCCTCGATCAATGATGGAAGTCCGAGCGAT
>JBKQIF010000005.1:0-84505 GCA_052148435.1 Bryobacteraceae bacterium | reverse complement strand
GCCGCGTCCGCCGCAAACGCAAGCGGCTCACTTCAAACGGCTCTATCGAAAGTGACGCGGCGATCAGCCGCTATCCAGACCCGAGGCGTATCTCGCCGCGTCACTTCCGATAGAGAGCTTACGTTTGTGGAACAGTGAAAGTGCGGTAGGCCGTGCTGGCAAAACTGCATCGTGCCCCATTTTCTCGCAAACCGCAAAATTGCCTCATCCGGGGAACTGTGCAACTGGGTGAACGCATCGAGCATTCCGGCACCCGGTGACACGCTTCTCACTCCGGCGGCCAACAGGTTCCAAACGACTGAACCGCCGTCCAGCGCCAACGCCCTCGGATTCTTAGGCGCCCAAACCTCGCCGGATTGCAATGGCCGATCCAGGACCACCCCGCCGATTTCCCAACCAACCTTTCTCGCAAACCGCGTCATATTCACGTCCGATTGTATTTTACGCACAGAGAACAGAATAGGGACAACATTAGAGCATGTCAACTCCATTGAGGTTCGACCAGGGCGGCAAGAAATATCTGAGCGTCACTGAAATTGCGGCGGAGTACGGCGGGTCTGTGCCGTTTTGGAGGAAGCGTGTTCTGTATCGGGACGTTCCCATTACGCGCTTCGGGCGCTCCGTCAAGATATCGCGGGCCGACCTTGAAGCGTGGCTGGAAGGCCAGCGGCGGGAGGCAGCGTGAATGGCGCGAACCAGCACGGAAGGGGCGGCGGCGTATGCCTGAAGGGGGACCGACGCCGCGCGTGGGCGATGCCTTCAACCCGTGGCGGCGATTCAAGGGGGTCATGATTTCCGATCAGGTATTGGCGTCTGATCTCAGTTTGGGCGCGAAGGTCTGTTACGGCGTTCTTGCCCGATTCGCCGGGGAACGCGGCAAATGCTTCCCCACCATGCAAACCATTGGCGCGCGGATCGGTGTATCCGACCGTCAAGCCAAGTCCTACATCGCGGAGTTGGCACGCGAAGGATATATCCGGCGGGCGCGCGGCGGTAGCGGCCGGCCGAACCGGTACCACTTTCTCTGGCATCCGTCGTTTGATGCGACAGACGGGAAGCTACCTTCCCGCATGACGGGAACGATTCTTCCCACAGAAGAGACTGTGCCAAGAGAGAACCCAGATTTAGATTTGGCGCCGCATCGCAAAGACGGCGATGCGCCACCAGAGTCAATTTCCGGGCCCTCGCCTGACGGCTGGAAACCGCTATCGGATCTGGTTGAAGGTCTGATTGAACGGAGGCCCTGCCGTTCCAGCTTGGGGCGCATCGTCGCGGCGACTCCGGGCAAGGCAGGCGCGGAGGCGGTTGAAGCCATCCAAGAGGCCGTTCAACGGGGATACGGCGCGGAGAGCGAGCACGGGCCCCGTTCCGTGTCATGGTTCGTGTCCGTAGTTCGGAACTACTGGGCGGATCGGCAGCGGCGGGCGCTTCCGCCCGCGGCGACGAATGACGGCATGGACGCTGCCGAATTCAACCGTATGGTGGCTGCAATCGAGATGCCGGGCGCGGCGTAAAGCAAGTTTCGGGGTATCTCCACTGGGCTGTCCGGGGGCGGGCAAAATGCCACCCTGAACGCGGCGAACGCACCACGGGGCTGCTACGCCTACTGGCGGGGCGTTCTGGCGAGACTCAGCAGCAAAGCGAGAGGTTAATTTATGGACACCTGTTAGGGCCGGCGAAAAACAGACTCAGCGGCGCGGGGCGGCTTCGCCCCGCCCTGCCCATGCGCGGCTGATTGCCGGGCGCAAGCGGATACTCAGCGAAGTGAACGGAGCCGAGAGGAGAGCAATGCCAAGAGTCTGTACCCTGTGCAACCACGCGCAGCGGGCCGAGATTGACCGCGAATTGCTGGCCGGAACCTCGTTCCGAAACATTGCGGAACGTTGCGGAACAAGCATTGCGGCGGTATCGCGCCACAAGCCGCACATTGCCCAAAGCATCGCGGTTGCCGAGCGGGAAACCGGCCCTGGAGCGCAAGCGGGCCGGAACGGTTGCGCCACCAGACTTCATGTACTGGGCGGATGCGGACGGGTGCCAGTGAATCATAGTGCGAGGGCGGACCGCCGCGCGGGAGTTTTTACACACCAAAAAAAGAAAGGGGGGCACGGGAGTTTTTCGACGCGATAAAAAAGGCGTTGTCATACCACCGTGCGGTGTCATGACAATCAGGTCCGAAAGGTATAAGATTGGGTCCGGTTCCTCATTTCAGGACGGGCCAAGGACGAAAATGAAGGGTTACAAAAGCACGTTTTTGCTGGCGGCGGTCGCCGCAGCGCTGGTGTTCGCCGGGTCGGCGCACGCCCAAGACGTCTATATCACGTACCGAATCGGCGATCCAACGCCAGCCCCAATGACATACGCGATAACCATGGCCAACTTCTGGCCGCTAACTGGGACGATTCAGTTGTCGATGGGTGTCACGCCGGCGCAAACATGGCTGTCGGCATCCCTTAGCAGCCAGACGGTACCGGCAACCTTAACGATATCCGTGAACCCCGCAGGGGTCCCGGCCGGGACCTATCCGTCAACCGCGCCTTACGGGACGACGAGTCCGTACTTTGCTTCGGTCGAAATTGACAGTTCCAATCAGGATGGACCAATCGCACGGCAGGACTGGTGGGTATACCTCACAGTGGTGGGCACCACAACCCCAACTATCACCTCAGTGCTGAACGCAGCCAGCTTCAACTCCCCAAACCCCGGCTATCCGCCCGTGGTTAATGTTCCGGCATCGCCGGGCGAGGTCATCTCAATCTTTGGATACAACCTCGGCCCGACCGCACCACTAAACCTTGAACTCGATTCCACTGGGAAGGTTGCGACTCAGGTCGGCGGGGTGCAAGTCCTCTTTGAAGGTATACCGGCACCATTGACTTACGTGAGCGCGACGCAAATCAACTGTGTGGTGCCCTATACCACGTTCCCCGGTGGACTCGCAGATATTCAGGTGCAGTACATGGGACAGCCCCTTGCGCTTCTGCAGCCCGGCCAATCTATACCGTCTCTGACGCTCGTCTCCTCCGCTCCCGGCATCTTCACTGACACGGGCACCGGCATCGGGCAGGCCGCGGCGCTGAATTCCGACAACACCCCCAACTCCGCGGCCAAACCGGCGCCGGCCGGAAGTATCGTCCAGGTGTTCATGACGGGCGAAGGGCAGACATTGCCCGCAGGAGTTACCGGGTCCGTGACGTGTTCGGCCGGATGTGCGACAACCGCCGCGATCCCAAAGCCTGTCCTGCCCGTCAAAGCCACGGTCGGCGGCCAGCCCGCCACGGTAGTCTTCTACGGCGAAGCTCCGGGCCTGATAGCGGGCGTCCTACAGGTCAACCTGCTCATCCCGCCGACCACCGCGCCGGGCAATGCTCCGCTGTCCATCACGGTCGGATCGGCCAGCCAGGAGGGAGTGACGCTGGCGGTGGGAGCGCCGTGAGGCCGCGCGCCACAATCGAGCCATACCACGAAAGAACGTCTCTCCCCTGCTCACGGACGGGGCGATTTCACTCCGCCTTTTTCCGGCGGGCAGCGGGCCGCTTCCTTGCTGAGCGGACGGCGGCGGACGCGGCGGCGGCTTTTTTCGCCCTGGCGGTTCGTTCGGCTGGCGTCATAGTGTCCAGCGAGCGCTTACCGCCAATCGCCCCGCCCTTGCTGCCCTGCCTACGGAAGTATGCGAGCACTTCAGGGGGTAATTTCTTGCCCATGCCATCAGCTTAACCCCCTTTTGCTCCAGGCGCAAGAAAGTGCTTGACAGCTAATGGGGGTTTAGCTAATAATGGAGACATGCGAGCAATCGGTTACGCCAGAGTGAGCACCGACAAACAAGCGGATCGGGGCGTTTCCCTCGAAGCGCAAACAGCCAAGGTTCGGGCGATGGCAGCGGTTCAGGATGCCGAGCTACTTGACGTGATCGTAGACGCGGGCGAAAGCGCAAAGTCCCTCAACCGTCCTGGCATGGCGCGGTTGCTCTCACTGGTTGACGCGGGCGCGGTGGATACTATCATCATTGCTAAGTTGGACCGACTCACCCGGAGCGTTCGCGATTTGGCCGTACTCCTGGAGCGGTTCACCCGGCGCGGCGTGTCCCTGGTGAGCGTGGCCGAATCTCTGGACACCGGGAGCGCGGCGGGGCGGCTGGTGCTGAATATCATGGTTTCCGTTAGCCAGTGGGAACGCGAAGCCATCGGCGAACGGACGCGCACGGCAATGTCCTTCAAGAAATCGCAGGGTGAGCGCGTCGGCGAACTGCCGTTCGGCTATAAACTAGCGGCGGATGGCGTTCACCTGGAGGCCGATCCGCAGGAGCAAGAGATTGTGGCGCGCATTCGGGCGCTATCTCAAGACGGACTTTCGACACGGCGGATTGCCGATGATCTGAACGGCTGCGGCTACCGAACCCGGCGCGGCGGATGCTGGCGGTTCCAGTATGTGGCGGGGATTTTGAAAGGAGCAACGGCGTGAACGGAACGATACACGCAACTGACCTGGACGTACTCACGCGGAGGCACATGGCGTTTGCGTCCTTCGCAGAACTCACCAACCGGGCTGGCGACTACTTCCCGAGCCTTTACCCCGACCGTGCGGGCGAGCGCATCGTGCTGGCGGATGCTTACGACGAAGCCATGGAGGCGGCGGGAAGCCCGAAGCGCGCGTTCAGGGGAACTGCATGGGGGGCGAAATGACGGACGGGCCGGAAGTGAACGACGAATACTCCCGCAACGTGGCCGAACTGTTGCGGCTGATTGAGCAACTGCCGGCGGATCGGCGGGAGCAACTGGGGCGGGAACTGGAGGCCGGAAAACTCGACATCGAGGGCTTGCGGCGCGCGGCGGAGGACGGCGGCCAGTGATCTACAAACGGAACAAAACCTACCACGTCGACGTGACGGTGAACGGCATTCGATACCGCGAATCGCTCGAAACCCGCAACTGGCAGGAGGCGCAACACAAGCAGAAGGAGCTTATCGGGCGCATCCTGGAAGGCAAGGCCGCACCGCCCGCCGGCAAAGGGAGTTTCGCGTCCCTCCCTTTGGAACAGGCGCTTGACCAATTCGTGAAATCGCGTGAGGGTCGGGTCGCGGAACGCACCACCCAGATTGACCGCGAACGGTCCAAGGTGCTCAAGCGGATCATGGGCGGCGTTCTGGTGCGGAAGGTTGACGCGGCGGCAATCCGAGCCTACCAGGACGCGCGCAAGGCGGAAGGCGTATCGGGCCGTACCATCAACCTGGAAGTAACACTGATACGCCAGATCCTCAAGCGGGCGAAGCGATGGAGCATCATTGCCGATGACGTTGCGAACCTGCCAGAGAATCAAAACGTGGTCGGGCGCGCGTTGACGCTGGAACAGAAACTACTGCTGTTCCGCACGGCGGCAAGCAGGCCCGAATGGGACGTAGCCTACTGTGCAGGCGTCATCGCTGTGAACACCACTTGCCGCAAGGTGGAACTACTCAACCTGCATTGGTCGGACGTAGATCTATTCGGGCGCACCCTGCCCATTCAGCGAAGCAAGACGGAGGCGGGGCGGCGAACTATCCCGTTGAATGATGAGGCACTGGCAGCGTTCGCGCGACTACTGCGACGGGCGGAGGTTGGCGGCGGCGGCGCGGCGGAGCATTTCGTGTTTCCCGGCTGCGAAAATGGTGCGCTCGATTTCACTCGACATCAGCGGAGCCTGCACACTGCCTGGCGGAGCCTAGTAAAGCAAGCCGGAACGCAGGCCGGACGCGAAGCGGCACGCGCCGTGCTTGAATCGGGCGGCCGGATCGGCGCGGCAAAGGCCGCATGGAAGGGCGCGGCGCAAGCCTTCCGCGGTTTCAGGTTCCACGATTTACGGCACCAGAGCATTACCGAGATGGCGGAAGCCGGCGTGCCCGATGCGGCTATACAAAGCATCGCCGGTCACCTCTCCAAGAAAATGCAGGATCACTATTCACACGTCAGGATGGCCGCGAAACGGCAGGCTGTAGAGGCACTGGGCGGCGGGCTGATCGGCCTGGAACCAGACGCGGAACACGCCAAAGGCCGGGCGAACTGACGGGGTATGGTCGGGCGGCTTACGTCACAAATCGCGTCACAACCGCCACTCGGGCGGGGCCTGAATTCCCCGTAACCTGCTCATTTCATTTGGTAGGCCCGGCTGGACTCGAACCAGCGACCACCTGCTTAGAAGGCAGGTGCTCTATCCACCTGAGCTACGGGCCCGGGATCTAGTGTCTTTTGATTCTAAACCACTTCTGGACTCGCCGCACTCCGCTGAAGGTGCGAAGAAACGTGGCCGCCGATAAACGCCGATGAACACGGACAAATAGGGCAATTTTTTCACGGCATCTTTCGGTCGCGGCTCAGTCCAGCGAGGCGCCGTTGATCTCGATCACGTGACGGTCGGGATCGAGGATATAAATCTGGGGGAACCCAGCCACGGCGTGGGGCTGCAGGATCATGCGCAGCGGGTCGTCGCCGGCAATGTCGTCGCGGTAACCGCTGGTGCGCAGGAACTCCACCGCACGGGCGTAGCTCGGCACCCGGACGGCGAAGTGCAAGTCGCGTGTATCCAGCGGCTTACCCGCGCGAAAGGGGGAGCGGGTATGCACGATCAGATGCAGTTGCTGGCCGGTTTCTCCAACCGCAAACCAGGCGCCGGGAAAGGAAAACGGCGGCCGGGTGATTTCCGTAAGCCCCAGAATTTCAAGGTAAAACCGCCGCGAGCGCTCCAGATCCGTAACCGTCAGGGCGAGGTGGTGAAGGCTATCGATTTGCATGGGCCGCAATTCCATTGTGCCATCTGGACAGAGGGCGTGAAACGTGATAATCTCTAAGTAACGTGGATTGATTTAGGGCCCTTCCGGGCCTGCTAATTGCAACCACGAAAAAAAGTGCTAAAGGCGAGTCGGTCTGTTCAAGGAAATATTCGGACCCTGACGCCTTCGCCGGCCGTCAGGGTTTTTTGTTGTGAACGGACTTAATCGCTGGATGCTGGAGGTTGTATGAGCGTCTGGCAAAGTTTACCGTCCCTCCCCGCTTCGGCGCCTTCGCTTTCCAGTTCGGAAGGCGACTTGGTTTCGGTATCCATCCCAGTGGAGCCCCGCCGTCTGGAGGCCCTGCTCGAATCGTTGGCCGAAGCGTCTTTCCCCATTAACCCGCAGATCTATCATGAAGCTGTCACGGTGGTCGAGTTTCCGGCTTATGGCGGCCAGTTGGATGAGGTGCGCGCGGCCTTGTCGGCGCACGGATTCGACCCCGCTGGCTTCGAGTATACGGCCATGCTGGAAAAGATCCAGGCCGCCCCGGCGTAACCGTTACAGAGCGCCGCTGGCTAGCGCAGAGCTCGTGAAAGAGTATAGCCAATGAACACTGATAAACGCCGATAAAGAAATCAAAGGATTTATCGGTGTTCATCGGTGGCTCGAATTTGTTTTTTCAACTTCAAAAGGGAGCGGCTCCGGACACGCCACGCCCCGATGTTTACAATCCGCGCTACAATCCGGTCTATGCAAGGAAACCCCAAAGTCATCGCCGAATTGAATGCGGCTCTCAAGGAAGAACTTACGGCGATCAGCCAGTATTTTCTCCACGCCGAGATGTGCGAAAACTGGAAGTACGAAAAGCTCGGACACTACATTAAGAAGCAGTCCATCGACGAGATGAAGCACGCCGAGATCCTCATCGAGCGCATTCTCTTCCTGGATGGCGCGCCGAATCTCACCGAGTTGCTCTCGCTCACCGTCGGCAAGACGGTCAAGGAGCAACTCGAAAGCGACCTGACGCTGGAGCTGAATGCGGTGGCGATGTACAACAATGCCATCAAGCTGGCGCGGGAGGAAGCGGACAACGCTTCGGCTGAGTTGTTCAAAACTCTGCTCGAAGACGAAGAGAAGCACGTAGACTGGCTGGAAGCCCAGCTCTACCAGATCAAAGAGCTCGGCTATGAGCGCTACCTGACGCAACAGCTCGGCGAAGAAAAGTAGGCGCTGCCGGCGGCCGGCTCTTAGCCGCTAGCCAAACAGTCCGGCTTACGGCCGATCGCCGGTGGCTGCGAGCTTGAAAGTTGCGGCGGAAGCGCACGATTGATCCTACTGGCGGTTGCCCGATTGGTCCAAGCAAATCCAGCTTTGGCCGGCATACCCGTTTTTGGCGTTGCGGACCGGAAGATTTGCGCCATAATCGTACAAAGGGTATTTGGTGGGGAGGGGTAAGGGAGTCCCTCGGTGCTGAACGCCTTAGCGAACTTGTCCGGGGCCCGGCGATTCGGCTCTATGTCGGAAACGCTCCTGCTTGCCTGCACGTTTCTCCTGACGGGGAGTATGCTCCGTGCACAAGACCTGATCCCGGGTACGGAACGTGGCGGCATGGTCCGCCTGTTTACCTCCGATGCAGCGACCCTGGAATCCCAGGAGACGCGCAAGGACTTGCCGTGCACGGTTACCCCCGACAAACCGCAACTTGGCTTCGACCTGAAGTTCCATGTCGGCTATGAGGTCACTGTCGGGCTGAAAGACCTGGCGGGCGGGGGCAACCAGCTCACCATGATCTTTCGCGTGACGGCGGAGGACAAGCCCGACGGCCCCGCCTATTTCTCGCAGCACATAACCGTGCCGCCCATCGGCGAGGACGAGCGTGGCTCCGCCTTCCTGCAGGGCGCCTTCGACGTGGGTGAAGGCAAGTACCACGTGGACTGGCTGATGCGTGACCGGGCGGAACGGATCTGCTCGGCCCACTGGGATGCCGAAGCCAGCCTGGCGCCGCGGGACAAGCAGATGGCGCTCAGCATCGGCGCCGAGGCCGTGGCGCCCACCGACCACGAACCGTTTCGCCAGGAACCGCCGGTGGAGCGCGAACCGACCAAAACTCCTATCAGCGTGAAGGTGATGGTGAATTTCGCCCCGCAGGACTCCTCGGCCGCCACCTTGCAGCCGGTCGATACCACCGCGCTGGTCTCGATTCTGCGCAACATCGCGCGCGAGCCGCGCATCGGTTCCTTTTCCGTGGTGGCCTATAACCTACAGGAACAGCGGGTGATTTACCGCCAGGAAGGGGCCTCCCAGATCGACTTCCCGTCTCTCGGCAAAGCACTGAATTCCCTTAACTTAGGCACCGTGGATCTGAAGCGCCTGACGCAAAAGCATGGGGATAGCGACTTTCTCGGCCAGTTCATCACCGCGGAGGTGAAAGAAGCCAAAAACAAGCCCGATGCGGTGATCTTCGCCGGACCCAAGGTGGTCGTGGACGAAACCATATCAGTCGAAACGCTCAAGCAGTTGGGAGACGTCAAATATCCAGTGTTCTATATGAACTATAATCTGAACCCGCAGGCCAATCCGTGGCGCGATGCGATCGGCAACGCGGTTCGGTACCTGAAGGGCGCGGAATACACGATCAGCCGCCCCCGCGACTTGTTTTTTGCCTGGAGCGAAATCATGGGGCGTATCGTAAAATCCAAGGTTGCCGCGCCGGCAACCGGAAACTCGTCGCCGCAATAACGTTATGCGAACCTCGTCTCTTGCAATTCTTCTGGTCGTAGCGGGCTTGCCCGGGTTGGCGCAGAAGTTCGGGCCGGCCGAAAATCTGGCGCCCTACATTCCCACCCCCCAACTGGTGGTGGAGAAGATGCTGGAAGCCGCCCACGTGAAGTCGAGCGACGTGGTCTACGATCTGGGCGCCGGCGACGGACGCATCGTCATTGCAGCGGCCCAGGAATTCGGCGCGCGGGCGGTGGGAGTGGAAATCCTGCCGGATGTTTGCGAAAAAGCGCGGGAGCGGATCAAATCGCTCGGGCTGGACGACAGGGTCACCATCATCCAGAACAGCGCGTTGCGCGTAGACCTCAGCCCGGCCGACGTGGTAACGCTCTACCTGCTGACCAGTTCCAACGAGCGGCTCAAGCCCAACCTGGAAAAATACCTGAAGCCGGGCGCCAGGGTGGTCTCGAATCAGTTCCCGATGAAGGGCTGGAAGGCCGCCGAAGTGGTGCACGTCAGGACCGGCAACATGGATAATCCCATCTACGTTTACGAGATGGGGCGGACGAAATAAAGTTCTCAGTTTTCAGTTCCAAGTTTTCAGTTAACGGCCATCAACCGTCAGCTTTCCGCCCTCCGCCTTCAGCTTCTGCCATAGGCCGGTAAGCATTCGCTTCAGCTCGGTGGTGCCCTCAGCCAGTGGTTTGTATTCGGCGGGCTCGATCAAGTTCAAATCCCTGGCCAGCAACAAGTGGTATTGAAGTTCGCTGGCGGACCCCATCGCGATGGAACAGAACCGGGCCAGTTCCGTATTCCCGTTGCGTCCACATCCCTCGGCCAGATTGGCGGCAATCGAGGAACACGCCCTTCGAAGTTGACCGGTCAACCCGTACCGCTCCTCGCGCGGAAAATCAGCGGTTATCCGATAGACGGCTAGCGTCAGCTTGTGGGCCTTCTGCCAGACCTTCAATTCTCGGAAATCCTGCATACCGGAGCGCCAACTGACAACTGAAAACTGTTAACTGCCAACTGACAACTGAAAACTGTCAGCTCACTTCTTCCCCGCATTTTCCACGACACTCGCTGCGAGATAGTTGTGAATGGCCGAGTTGTTGCGCGCGGTTTCGAAGTACGCCGCCTTTAGGAGTTGATCCTTGCCATTCAAGAGGGTTTCCCGAATGGATTGCTGCACCCGCGGATCGTTCAGGTCGCGTTGTCCGGCCGGTTCCTTGGAGATCATCTTGAGAATTCGATAGCCGTCCTGGGTGTGAATGATGGGAGAGATGGCGTTGGAGGGAAGCGACATGACCATGCGGCGCAGTTCGGGGCTGGCTTTTTCCAGGTTCGATTCGGGAATGAACCCCATGTCGCCGCCGTTGGGAGCGGTATTGGGATCTTCGGAATAATTCTGGGCCAGCATGGCAAAATCCTCGCCGCGTTTCAGGCGCGCTTCCAGATCCTTGACCTTGGCGGACGCCTCGGCGTCGTTCTGGGCCTTGCTGTTCTTCAGATTGCGCACGTTCGCATCCGGGAACGGGGTAACCAGAATTTGCGCCATGTGCACCTGGGGCTCGGCGAAGTTGAAGCTTTTCTTGTTGGAGTTGTAGAAGGAGGTCACGTCGGCGTCGGTGATGGTGACGTGGGAAGTGATTTCCTTGTTGGTCAGCTTTTCCACGGTCAACTGCTGGCGAATCTGGGCGCGCAAATCGTCCAGGGTCATGTGACGGGCGTTCAGTTGACGCTCGAACTCTTCCTTGGTAAACGGGGCCTTCATCTTGTTGAGCTCGGTGTCGACGTCGGCGTCGGTGGCCGTAAGACCGGATTTCTCGGCGCGCTGCAGCATGATTTCCTTGGTGATGAGGTTGCCGAGCAGGTCCAGCTTCTGCGACATGGCCAGGTCCTGGCTGATGCCATCGGGCTGCTGCGGATACTGGGACTGGTAGGCTTTTTCGAGCTCCGTATAGGTGATCGCGTGGTTGTTGACCTCCGCCGCCACATTGGCCGGTGGGGTATGCTTACAGGAAGCCGCCGGCAAACCCGCCAGCAGCAGGAAGGGAACCACACAATTGCGCTTCATTGGAATGCCCCCATATTGTAACCGGAATGCCGGACGCGGGGTTTGCGGCTTCAGCGTTCCGTCCCACAAAAGAGTCCGTAATGGGGGAAAAGCGCGACCATGGGGTCCCGAGCGGACGAAGGCGTCCGCTCCGCCTATCGGGCCAGCAGGCGGGCGATGAAGTCGGTATCCAGGCGGCCGGCCTCGAAATCCGGGTGGGCCAGTATGCGCTGGTGCAGCGGGATGGAGGTGTGAATCCCCTCCACGATGAACATGTCGAGCGCGCGCCGCATGCGGCGGATGGCTTCGCCACGGTCGTTGCCATAGGCGATCAGCTTGGCCACCAGGGAATCGTAATACGGCGGAATGACGCAATCGGTGTAGGCCCAGGTATCCACGCGCACGCCAATGCCTCCGGGCAGGTGAAACCCGGTGACGCGTCCGGGTGAGGGCGCGAAGGTAACCGGATTTTCGGCATTGATACGGCACTCGATAGCGTGCCCGCGCAGCTCCACCGGCCCCGGCAGAATGTCCTTGAGGCTTTCCCCCTGGGCGATGCGGATCTGGCTGGTGACGATATCGATCCCGGTTACGAACTCGGTCACGGGATGTTCCACCTGCACGCGCGCATTCACCTCGATGAAGTTGAGCTTGCCGGTCTCATCCATCAGGAACTCGACCGTGCCGGCGTTAGTGTATCCCGCCGCCGCCACGGCCTTGCGCAGGCCCGCCGAAATCTCCTCCCGCAGGGACGCGGTCATGGCCGGCGAAGGCGATTCCTCCACCAGTTTCTGGTGCCGGCGCTGGATGCTGCACTCGCGCTCGCCCAGTATCTCGACGTTGCCGTGATCGTCGGCCAGCACCTGAAATTCGATGTGGCGCGGCGCCGCGACGAACTTTTCCAGGTATACGTCGGCGCTGGAAAAAGCCGCGCCGGCCTCCTGCTGCGCCTGGTGGTACAACGCCGGCAGATCCAAGGCGCCTTCCACTACGCGCATGCCGCGTCCGCCGCCGCCGGCCGAGGCTTTCAAGATTACGGGATACCCCACCTGGGCGGCCATTTCCAGGGCCTCTTCGGCGGTAGCCAGCACGCCGGGCGAGCCCGGCAGCACCGGTACGCCCATCTCGCGCATGAAGGCCCGCGCCCGCTCCTTGACCCCCATCATGCGGATCACGTCCGGTCTGGGACCGATGAATTTAATGCCGCAAGCCTCGCACACTTCGGCGAAATCGGCGTTCTCGCTGAGGAAGCCATAACCCGGATGGATGGCATCCACATCGGCAATCTCCGCCGCGCTGATGATGGCGGTGAAGTCCAGGTAGCTTTTGGCGCTCTTGGCGGGGCCGATGCAAATGGCGCGATCGGCATAACGGACGTGGGAACTGTAGCGGTCGGCCTCCGAATAGACGGCCACGGTTTCGATCCCGAGATCCTTGCAGGCGCTGATGACGCGGACGGCGATTTCCCCGCGGTTGGCGATCAGTATCCGCTTAAACCGCACGGATGCCAAACAGAGCCTCCCCATACTCCACCGCCTGGCCGTCGGCCACCAGTTTGCTTTCGATGACCCCGCCCGTTTCCGCTTCGATCTCGTTCATGAGCTTCATCGACTCGATGATGCAGAGTACCTTGCCCGGCTCGACGCGCTCCCCGATCCGCACGAAGGGTGGCGCCCCCGGCGACGGGGCCGCATAGAAGGTGCCGACAATCGGCGATTTGATCAGCGCCACGTTGGCATCGGGCTTGGACGCGGAGGACTCGCCTTCGGCCGGCGGCGCGGCGGCTGCGGGAGCCGCCGGAGCCGGCGCGTAGGCCGGGGCACCGGACGCGATGACGAACTCCTGCGGCGCGGCGAAGCCCGCGCGGCGGATGCGCACGCGATTCTCCCCACGCTGCACTTCGAGCTCAGCGACTCCGGTTTCAGCCGCCAGGTTGATCAATTCCCGAATTTCGTCGACAGTCATAGCTAATCGAATAGCTTAACAGGCGAAGCGGGTGTACGCCGCAACCGGATCGCGGGTGCAGTTTCCGGCTACGCCCTTCTTGTCCGTCTTTGCGGCGCGGCCATACCAAATTAGGGCGGCAAATGGCAATGGTATAATCCAATTATGATTGCCGAAATTACCCTGGATAAAGCCGGGCGCCTGGTTCTCCCCAAGGCCATGCGCGAAGCTTTGCGGGTCGGTCCTGGCGATGCGCTAAGAATCGAAAGCGAAGAGGAACGCCTGATTCTCTCCCCGGTTCGGGAGCGAGCAGGGTTGCAAAAGGAACAGGGAGTCTGGGTTTTTCGAAGCGGAAGGCCGACGAATACTTCGATTCCGGGCCTTATCGAACAGCAACGGAGCCGCAGGATGGATGACCCAATCCGGGACCGGCGGTGAAAGCGTTCCTCGATACGTCCGTGATCGTGGCCGCGTTTTGGGGCGACCACGCGGATCATGACGCCAGCCTTCGCGTTTTTGCGGGAGCGGACCGGCAAACGGGAGCGTGCGGAATTCACTCCCTGGCCGAGGTTTATGCGACCATGACGGCGCTGCCCGTACGCCCGGTATTGGCGACCGAGCAGGTCTTCCTCTTCATTCAACAGATTGCGCAAAGGCTCACAACCGTGGTCTTAAAGGAAGCCGAATACCTGGAGACAATCCGCGAGTTAGCCGAGCGGCGTCTCTCCAGCGGGAGGGTCTACGACGGTCTTCTGTTAGCCTGCGCCCGGAAATCGCGCGCCGAGACCATCTACACGTGGGACCTAAAACATTTCCGGCAACTCGCGCCAGACCTTGCCGGCCGCATTCGGACCCCATGAAGCGGCTATCGTGGGTCAACAATATCGGCAGCTACACCGCGCCGGTGGCGGAAACGTCCCTCAGCCGGAGCTGGTTGGGCGCCTATAGTGGCTCCGGATGGCCCCGCCAAAGGGACCGGTGGACCGCCAGAGCTTCGTGGCGATTCCGTGAAACCTCCAAACTCAAACCCACTCCAACCCGCCGCGCAAGTTGCCAACCTGACCCACAGGCTGTCCTAAAAGCGGAACTTGATTTCCAACTGGGCTCCGCGCGGGCCGCCGGCGCCGAGGAGGGGGGAAAGGCCGCTGCCGGGGCTGCCGGTTCCCAGCATCATATTGAGCATGCTGGTGGATTGGCCGAGGAGGGGATTGTCGAGGTAGCGAGCCGGGTCGCCGAAATTGGGGTGGTTGAACACATTGAAGACGTCGGCGCGCAGCTCGAGCGAGCGGAGATCGTCGAGGCGCAAGCTACGGCTGGCGGAGAAGTCGGCCTGCCACATGCCGAAACCGGCGATGGCGTTGCGCCCGAGGTTTCCTTCCACCCCGCTGCCCAGGGATTCAAACGCGGCCGGGTTCAGGCGCCTTCCGCCAGGTAAATGGGGATCGGTGAGCCAGAGCGCCTGGCCATAGACGTAGGTGGGCCGGAATGCGTCGGTGAGCGGAATTCCGGTGTACTGTTCGCTATCGAGGACGGTGACGGGGAAGGCGGACCGCGCGCGGAGGATGGCGCTCAGGTTCCAGTCCGCGGCGAGACGTGTCCAGGCCGTAGCCGCCGGGCGGCGAGGAATGGTGTAGGCGAAGGTGGCGGCAAAGGACTGGCGCAAGTCGAAATCGGCGTTGGCGCGATCGGACGCCGGAGTCATTCCGGAGCCGGTCCACATGAGGTAAGCGTCGCTGGAATCGTTGTCGATGGCATGGGCCCAGGTGTAGGTCACGGAGGCATCGAGGCCGGCGGCGAAGCGGCGGCGGTACTCCGCTTCCAGGGCGTGATAGCGGGAGCGGCCGTTATCGGTGGTAAGGGCCAGGGGAGAAGTTACGGTGCTGCCGATGCCGCCCACTTCGCGGCGAACCAAATCGAAACCGGCCGCGCCGACGTATCCGACGGAAAGCGTGTCGTGCGCGCTGAGAGCGCGTTCCAGGTGGAGATTCCATTGCCCCACCGCGGGCAGGCGGAGATCCGGCAGGAAGGCGTAGGTCAGCTCCGAGGAGAACAGGCCGTAGCGTCCGGAGACATAACCGGGTTGGGCAATACCCAAGGGGCCGCCGTTTAACGCGTCGGCGGCGATGCTCATGCTGGAGTCGTAGTAAAGGCCGCCACCGGCGCGCAGGACGGTTTTTCCATCGGCGGTCAGGCGCCAGGCCAGGCCGAGCCGCGGCGCCAGATTGCCGAAGCGCAAGGGCCAGAGGGGTGCAATCTGAGTGAGCGAGGAAACGGTGCCGCCAGAGAGGACGAGAATGGAACCGGTCGGCGCGGGGCTAAATTCCCAACGCAGGCCGGCCGTCACGGTAAGGCGTGGCGTGGCACGCCAGGTGTCGCCAATCCAGCTCGACAATTCCTGGGCCCCGGCGTTCTGGTTGATGGGTTGTGAGATGGCCACCCACAGGTTCTGGGTGCTGGTGAGATCGGTGACGGTATCGGCGATCAGGTTGAGGGATGCGGAGGGGTCGCGGCGGACGGCGGTGATACTGCGATAATCGCCGCCCCATTCCAGGGCGTGTTTTCCCACCCGCAGGCTGAAGATATCGACGGCCTGAAACTGGCGCTGGCGGCGCAGTCCTTCCTCTCCGGTAACCAACTGTCCCACGCCGTCGATGGTCAGCCGGACCAGGGCGTTGCATCCGGTGGGCGCGGAGGGGATCTGGGGAGCCAGGGTCTGCAAGTCGCAGCTTGGGGTGGAAGGGTCGCCGGGGGTGGTCCACACCGAATCGGCGGACGACTGCGATTCGTTGACGCGCAGGTCCATGGCGGTGCGCGAACTGAAGCCGGCGTTCAGTCCTAGGGTCAGGCTTTGGGTGCGCATCGAGAGTCGATCGATTTCGGCAAGGCCGAAGGCATTGTTCGAAGGCGCGTCGTGATAGCGGGCAAACCAGTTCACGCGCGGTGAGATGACTTGGTCGAAGCGGGCGCTGCCGGCGTTCAACGCGGCCGGTTCGGAACTGAATCCGGTCCATTCCGCCAGGGCGCTGGTGAGCGCCGCGCCGTTCGGGGCGGGGAAGAGATCGACCGCCGGCTGGGCCCAGGCCGCGACACTTTGCCGCTCCGCCAGCGAGGGGACGGGTTGCTCCCAAACGAAGGGCTGATCGAGAGCGATGTGCTGAAAGGCCAGGAAAAAAAACGCGCGGTTGCGTTTGAGCGGGCCGCCCAGGGTGGGCGCCACATTGAGCAGGCTGAGCGGCACGTGGCCGAAGCCGCCCTGGTTGGCGAACCAGTCATTGGCGCCGAGCAGTCGATTGCGCCAGGAGAACGAAACGCCGCCGTGGAACTGGTTGGAGCCGGTCTGGGTGGTAATGCTGACTTGCGCGCCGGGCCGGCGGCCAAATTCGACGCTGGCGGTAGAGGTGCGCACGGCCATGTCTTCCACCGCGTCGAGGGAGACGATGGCGTCCAGGCTGCCGAAAGCGCTGGTCGCCGGCAGCGTGCCCCCGGTGGCTTGGGCGGGCAATCCGCCGGCGGTGATTCCGGTATTGGCGCTGGCGCCATCGACGGTGAACGCATTGACGTTGGGCCGTTGTCCGTTGGCGGAAAACTGTCCGGCTTCGCCGCGCGTGGCGGGAGTGACGTTGACATTGGAAGCGGCATCGAGCAGGGTAAGCAAGCCGGCCCCGTTGAGCGGCAGACGGGCGATGTCGCCCCGGTCGAATTCGGTACCTACCGAAACATCCACCCGCTCCAAGGGAGAAGTCGTGCCCTCGACGGTGATGGTTTCGAGTATGCTGCCCACCGGAAGGGCGAAGTCGGCGACCGACGCCCGGCCGCTGAGGAGCACCACATTGAAGCGTACCAAGGTGCGGAAGCCATCCTTGCGGGCGATGACTTTGTAGGAGCCGGGGGCGAGCGAAGCGATCGAGTATGCCCCGTCGCTGGCGGACTCGGTTTGGCGGCGGAAACCCGTGTCCTGGTTGACGGCGGTGATTTGGGTTGCCCCGATGCCACCTTCGGAGGCATCCAGAATGCGGCCGCGGAGGGTGGCGTCCGGTTGCGCCGCGGCCGGTGTCACCCACCCGGCGCATGCCAGCACCCAAACTGCCCACTGGCGGCGTGCCATCTTATTATCATCCCACGGCTTACGCCGTGGGCTTACCCGCTTCCGCCCTGCCGGGCGGAGGTCACTGCTGGCTTACCACCGACATGGACGCTTGGTTGCTGATGTAGCGGCCCTGCGCGATGGTGCAGAGGGTGTAAATATTGGTCTTCAGGCCGGAATTGAGATGCAGGACGACGGAAAAGGTGCCGAACGTGCCCTGCATCAAGCTAGAGGCCAGCACGTCCGCGGTGCTGCCTCCGCAAATGGCGGAGACGAAAGTTTGGGTACTCGCGACAGTTTCCGGGGGAAGCGTATCGGGCGCGCCGAGGGGATACATCTGGTCGGTCGCGATCAGGGACGTGTACGCGGGGCTTGAAACCGGCACTCCCAACCCGGTGGCGTAGAGGGTGATGATTTCGCCGGCTTCGGCCGGGTTTTGATAGGTAATCGGCGCACCCGCCACGTTGGCGCAGCAGAGCACGGCGGCGAAAGCGGTCAGGCTGACGCTGGATCCCGAACTGGCGGTGGCGGAATAGGCAATGCTGTCGCCTTCGGGTCCCTGAATTCGCGCCTGCAAAATGATGCGGTCGTAGTAGTCGGCGGCGCGGGCGGTCACTTGGGGATCGGTGTTGAGCAGCGCGACTATGGCGTCGCGAATGCTGTCCAGGGTATCGAAACTCTGGACCGTATAGTTGTAGGTCAGGGTGTCGATGGTGACGGTGGCCACGTCGCCCGCCGCCACGCTGCCATCGACCGAAACGATGCCCACGGCCGAGCTGGAGCCGTGATACGCCATGGCCACTTGCGGGTTGGTGTTGGGGACGGTGAAAATGCCCGGATTGGCCGGCACGATGGAGAGCGCCACGGCCGAGGTGGCCATGATACTGCCATCGCTCATCACGCTGCGAACATAGGCGTTCACGCTGTCCTCAGTGGTGAACTCCCACGGAACCTGGGCCACGACCTGGGTAGGCGAAACCGAATAGATGGGCGACGCGATTCCATTGAAGTAAACTTGCGTGCCACCGAGGGTGGTGGGCAGGGTGCTTTGCGTCAGATCGGCCGAGGCGGAACCGGCGGAAAGCCCCGTCCCGTTGATTTCGACGATGGTTCCCGGCCCTACCTGCGCTGCCGAACCGCCACCCGTAAGTGTCGATTCTTCGGCGCTGGCGGTGATGCTGGAACCGGTCGAAACCGAAGCGGTGTAGGAAACCTGGTCCCCCAGCGCGCCGGTCTGTTTCGCCGACAGCACGACGCGGGCGTCGGTGGCATCCACGCTGGCGGTGACGTTGGGATCGCCGGAAAGACCGGAATTAATCCCGGCCACCAATCCCGCCACCACATCCAAGTAAGTGTCGGTCTCTTTGAGGGTGTAGTTGTAGGCGAAGTTATCGATGCTGACGGTGATCACGTCGCCGGCCTTGACGTTTCCGCCGATGGTGATGTAGCCACTGGCGATGACTTGTTGGCTGGCCGCGTTGACAACCGCCTGGTAGGGCAGGGTGTTGTCTTGGGGCGTATACACCATAATGCGCCGGTTGTACGGGTCGCTGACGTAAAGGTTGGAGCCGTCCCAGGCCATGGCGACGGGGGTGTTCATGGAATCGACGGCGTCGTCGGACTGGTCTACGTCACCGCCAAGCTGGCCCACGATAATATCCGCGGCCGGGGCATTCGAGGTGGGGATGGTGTAGTACTCCAGAACCCGGTCGTTGCCGCCGTCGGCGATGAAAAGATGGGTGCCGTCGGAGAACGCGAAGCGGGGAAAATTCAGGGTGTAAAGGCAGACGTTCGGATAGGTGGGGTTGCCGTTGGTGTCGAGGCCGGTGGGAATGGTGCAGAGAATCGGAATTTGCGTGGTGACGTTAGTGGTGGGATCGGTATAAGTCGTGAAAGAATCGTTGGGTATGGACTCGGTCATGTCGGGCTGGCCGATTTCCACGTCGGCCGCGACACCGTTGGCGGTTGGAATCTTGTTCCAGATCAACACGCGGTTAGCCCCCACGTCGGCCACGAAAAGGCGCACGCCGTCGGTGGTCACCGAAACCGGGTTGATAAAGGTCGAAGCCGTCATGACGGGGTTTTGGGTGTCCAGGTCGACCTGTGCGGCGGTTTTGAAGTCCGGAGCGCCCACGACCACGTCGGCGGCGGCGCCGTTAGTGGTCGGAATCGAGTTATAGATCAGCACGCGGCTGTTCTGCGTGTCGGCGATATAGAGCTTGCCGTTTTGAATCCAGACCCCTTGCGGGCCGCGCAGGGAACTGGCGGTGGGGCCGTTATTGGTGCAAGTGTCCTTGCCGCACAGCCCGGTGCCGAAGAAATCGGTTTGCCCCACCACCACATCGGCCGGGGTGTCGTTGGCGGTTGGAATGCGATTCCAGATTAAGACGCGGTTATGGTTGGTGTCGGCGACCACCAGGTGTACGCCGTCGGAGGCGACCGCGGTGGGTTGGCGCAGATCGCTCTGGGAAGCGGTGAAGTTGACCGTGGTGGTGGTGAAATCCGGCTGCCCCAGGACCACCGAAGCGGTGCCCACGCAAACCGGGCAGGTGGTGCTGTAGGCAAGCTGGGCGGTGGGCGCCGGCAACCTGCTCGACAGGTTTTGAAAAATCAAAACGCGGTTATTTTCCGGGGTGGCGCCGAGGCGGTTATCGTCCACCACGAACAAGGTATTGTTGGCGTAAGCGATACCGCTGACCGCACCGATGACGGCATTGCTGGAGTTGGGATCGGCCGCGGTAAATGTCGTTTGGCCGATTACCGCTCTCGCCGCCTGTCCGTTTATGAAATTCTGGGCGAAAACAGCCGCCGCACTCACGAGAAATACGCAGATACCCTTCATGCCGAATATGGTGTGACGTTCTCAAATGTCAGGAACGAAGTCTCGATTATAGCAGGCGTCAGGCGGCATCGGCCGCGTTCGCCATGTAGCATGGGCTTCACACCGGTGTGCCTCCACGGCACGACTCCCGGATGGCTCAACCCGTTTGGCGGCAGATGTTTGGCAGCGATCGAGCGAAGCATGCCAGAAGGCCCGTGCAAGCGCGATGCCAGGTCGCCACGCGGTGTGGGATGGCTCACCGGCGGTCGAGAACTTCGCGCAGCTTTCGCGCCAGGTCTTCCAGATGGAACGGCTTCGCCAGGAAGTCGACGCCGGCTTCCAGCATGCCGTGGTCGGCGATCATGTCCTCGGTGTAGCCGGAAACAAACAGGACTTTGATTCCGGTCCTGCGGCGCTTCAGCTCATCGGCCACCTGGCGGCCGCTCATACCGGGCATGATGACATCGGTAATCAGGGCCGCGATTCCGGCGGAATGGGCGTCGCTGACCCGAATGGCCTCGTCGCCGCCGGAGGCGGTCAAAACCTGGTAGCCAAGTTGGCGCAACACCTTGGCTGTGAACTCGCGGACCGCGGCTTCGTCCTCCACGACCAGGACGGTTTCGAAGCCGGCGCCGGCGCCGGCCGATGGCTGCTCCGGGGTGGCGCTCAACGACTCCACCACGGTCGGAAAGTAAAGATGAAAGGTGGAGCCGTGGCCGGGCTGGCTGGTCACTTGTACATCGCCGCCGGTCTGTTGCACCATGCCATACACCGTCGCCAAGCCTAAACCGGTACCCTTGCCGCGCTCCTTGGTGGTGAAGAACGGCTCGAAAATGTGCGCGACGGTGGTCGCATCCATGCCGTGTCCGGTATCGGAAACGTCGATGCGTAAGAAGGGGCCGGGGCGTAAGGCGGGGTGGGTGCGGGTGAAACTTTCGTCCAGGGCGATGGCGGTGGTATGGATTCGCAGACGGCCGCCGGCAGGCATGGCGTCGCGGGCGTTGACGGCCAGGTTGACGATGGCTTGCTCCAGGTAGTTGGGGTCGGCGCGAATGGGATCGAGCGCATTGGCCAGGCTCAACTCGAGTTCGATATCCTCGCCGATCAGGCGGCGGAGCATTTTTTCGGCGCGGGAGATGATGTGGTTGACATCGACCACGGCGGCCTGCATCACCTGGCGGCGGCTGAAGGCCAGCAACTGGCTGGTGATGGAAGCGGCGCGGTCGGCGGCTTTAAGGGTTTCTTCAAGGTAGCCGCGCAGTTCGGAGCCAGCAGGCAAGTCATCCAGAATCATCCGGCTATAGCCGCTGATGACGGTCAGCATGTTGTTGAAGTCGTGGGCCACGCCACCCGCCAGCCGGCCCACCGCTTCCATCTTTTGGGCGTGCATCAATTGCTGCTCCAGGGTCTTGCGCTGGCTGATGTCGGTCACGAAGGCAATGCCGAAGACGCCCTCCGGACTTTCGACGAAACTGAGGCTGACCTCAACCGGAAACTCGCTGCCATTCTTGCGGCTGCCGGCCAGATCCATCCCGATTCCCATCGGCCGCGTGTGCGGCTGATCGAAATAGGAGCTGCGCTGGCGTTGGTGCGCCGTACGGCGGGCCTCCGGCAACAGCAGCTCAAGGCTCGACCCCAGTAACTCCTCGCGCGTGTATCCGAACATCTCCTGCGCGCGATTGTTGACCAGGACGATTTCGCCCTCCAGGTCGATTCCAATGATGGCTTGCGAGACGGATTCGAGCAGGGCCCGCACCAGGCGCTCGCTCTGCTGGACGGTGCTTTCCAGATCCCTCCTTGTGGATTCAGTCATGACGGACGTTCCTCCCGGCCGCGCGCGTCGACGCGTGCGCCTGCCTTGAAAATCTCAGCATATCGTATTCCGGAGGACAAACCGGGCAAGGCGTGGTATTTTCCTACGCTGCGGACACACCCCCAATTGGGTGGGTCAAAGCTCACAGTACCTTCGATGGACTGCGGATTCAAGAGATCTCTTTCAGCGTGCAACCCACTAATCTAACGGACTTTCGGCGTGGCGGACCGGGCCTGACCCGTGTTGTCCATGCGGAAAGGGTTTGGCATTCTAATTGCGGGTAATCGGGTCTTTTTAATCCTATATGCAACTAACGCGAGCGGCCGATTACGCAGTTCGAGTGATGGTACACCTGGCCGGTTTGAAGCCGGGCGTTCGTGCCAGCCGGGCGGAACTGGCCGAAGCGGCCGGTTGTCCGGAACAGTTTCTGGCCAAGGTGATGCAGACCCTCACGCGAGCCCAACTGGTGACTTCGCATCGCGGCAATACCGGCGGCTTCGAGTTGCCGGAAGCCCAAAGGCGCGCGTCCCTGCTGGACGTGATCGAGGCGGTGGAGGGGCCGATTCACTTGAATCTGTGTGTCGATTCGGCTTACGGGTGCGAGCGGAAGTCCTGGTGCCCGGCCCACCGGGTGTGGGTGGAGGCCCAGGTGGCGATGACCGGGGTACTGCGCAACGCACGCCTGGAAGACCTGGCGCGCCAGGCGGACCGCAAGGTATGGAACTGACCTGGATTGCCCTGGTGGCCAGCCTGTGCATGGCGGCCGCAACGGCTTGCGTGTTCATCTTCGCCGTGAAGAAGGACTATTTCCGCAACCTCGAAGACACCAAGTACCAGGTTTTCTGGAGCGATGTGGAGGATCTGGTGGACTCCGCCAGGAACCCAAAGGACAAGGAGAACGACGATGGCGAATCATGAGCCGGAAGCGCCCACGCCCCGGCGGCGGGCACTGATCTGGCTCTCCGGTTTTGGCTTGTTCGGCTGAAACCAACGTTTCTTGACCGGCACTGCCCGAACTATCAGTGGCGTCCCGATACAACGTCGGATACCTGACCGGCTGGTCCGTGGCCCACTGAGAGTTGTTGGAGGATTACGGTTTATGAAGATACCACCAGCGAACGATAAGCTCCGGGAAGCCGAGTTCTTTTTCGTGATGATGGAGAAGGGCTTTGAGACCTACGAGCTGGGCTACGGAACAAAGAAATCCATCAGAGGGGTACGGAGTCCGTCCAACGAGCCAGTTTGCCATTCGCCGATGATATCGAAAGCACGAAGCTGGAATTAGAGCTTGACTTTTCCTCTGGCAAGCCAGTGGGAAGGTACAAAAGCGCTGAGATGGCCGAATTCAAGGAGCATCCGGTTAAGTACGGTTGGGTCTGGAAAACCCAGACGAACCGGACGTGATGGAACTCTGCAGTACAGGACTTGAGGTCGTTCGCCAACTGATTCAAAGCAGGGATGACATGCACTTTCAAGATTGACTGCCACTCACCCCTACCGTCTCGCAACCTTGATCGCTTCGACCATTATCCACTGCATTTCCGCAGCGCCCACGAGCGTCCTCAGGAAAATGCAAAACTGAATCGCACGGAGTTTCAGAAGCTCCATCACTTTGGCGAAATCTTCCGGCGACAAGGTTTGCTTGTCCGCATCGAGGCCGGATTATCGAAGTCAGCAAAGCCCCACTTGAGCGCCGACGCCACACGTCCCGCTTTTCAACCGGCAACTGGCTAATCGCTTCCCGCACGCCGTCCTTTTTGCCTATTGGGCAGGAAACCTGATTTTATCTGCCTCGATCTTAACAAACAGGTGCCCTAGTTGCGCAGAGGTTGTTCCTGGCAAGACAAAGTCAACACCCGCCCACCGACCGGGTACTAGCACAGTTACAATGTCTAATTCCTCGGTTCGTTGCTCCTTTTCCCATGCGGCCAACTTATCCATGTTAGCCATAATTGCTGGCATCGACTTAGCCGTTCCCTTTGTGGTGTCCGCGGGGGAACTCAAACTCTCAGGGATTCTCCGGTCCACCGCACTTCAAGTTTGCATCCGTCGAATATAGCTAGGGAAGGATTCCCAATCTCTAGGAACACCCTTTGCCCGTCCAGGTAAGGTTACAAAGCCATTTTTCTCGGCGTCGGCCGGCCCAAGGGCCGCAAGCTGCCGCTGCCCGGTGGGGAGCTCGACGGCGTCATCGACGGCATGGATTTTCTGCGCGCCTTCAATGCCGCCAAGCCGCTCCCGCTGGGCAAGCGCGTGATCGTGATCGGCGGCGGTAACGTGGCCTACGACGTGGCCCGCTCCGCCGTTCGCTTCAGCGCCGATAAAGAAGTCCACGTGGTGTGTCTCGAAAGCCGCGGCGAGATGCCGGCCGACGAGATCGAAATCGTGGAAGGGGGCGAGGAAGGTCTCAAGCTGCACAACCAGCGCGGCCCGCGCGCCATCCTGGGCGAGAACGGCAAGGTCACCGCCCTGCGCACCGTTCGCTGCACCGCGGTGTTCGACGCCGCCGGCCGGTTTAATCCCTCCTTCGACGAAACCCAGGTGGAAGACATCGCCGCCGATAGCGTAATCTTCGCCATCGGCCAGGCATCCGATCTGTCCTTCCTCGATCCGGCCGACGGCATCTCGACCGAGCGCGGCCTGGTTGGCGTCCAGCGGCACGCGCGGCAAATTCGCGCTCGGCCTTAGCTTGGGTTTTCTGCCCTGCGGCCTGGTGTACGCGGCGCTTGGGAAGGCCATGGAATCCGGCGCGGCGCTCTCGGGCGCGCTTACCATGCTGGCGTTCGGGTCCGGCACGGCAGTGGCGTTGGCCGGCATGGGCGTGGTGTCGTCGCTGGCCGGTTATCGCCTCGGCCGATGGTCGAATCGCCTGGCCGCTGTGGGCGTGATGCTGTTCGGCGCCGTTCTGTTGTGGCACGGCCTCTCCGGCAAGCCGGTGTGCCATGGGTAACCGCCAATTTCATCACAGGCTAAAGCCTGTGCCACCTGCTGTTGTGGTGGCACAGGCTTTAGCCTGTGTGGAACACCAACCCCATGCCCACTAGTTAGGCGGTGGGAGACATTGTCCGACTTGAAGACTGCCACGCCGCCATCGATTTCAAGGCCGGCGGACTCATCGCCCTGGGTTCGGTAAAACCGCTGCGCGAGGCCGATTCTCCCCGAAGGGAACCTGGAGCGGAGCCTTCATCTACAACTTGAATAATTCCCGCAATTTTTTTGTCTGCACGCGACTTACGGGAATTTCCGTGTGCTTTTTGTCATCCATGCGGAGTTGATAGCTCGACTTGAACCACGGCACCACTTCCTTGATCCGGTTAATGTTCACCAGGTAGGAACGGTGTACGCGCCAGAACATCTCGCGGTCCAGGCTGGTTTGCAGATCCTCGATGGTGCGGTAGTTGGAGTGGCCTTCCATATTGGTGGTGACCAGCGTGATCAAGCCATCGTCGATGGTGGCGTAGATGACCTCGTTGGCATCCACCACGAAATTGCGGTTGTTGGCCTTGACCATGAGCTTGGTACGTGGCGGAGCAGGCGCAACCGAACGGCTGGCCTGGCCGGCGGCGGCCGCGGCTAGCGCGATCTCCGGGGTTTTCTTTTCCTGTAGGGCGCGGCGAGCGCGTTCCACCGTTTCCGCCAGGCGGACCCTGTCGAGCGGCTTGAGCAGGTAATCCATGGCTTCCAGCCGAAAAGCTTCCACGGCGTACTGGTCGTAGGCGGTGACGAAGATGAAGTGAGGCAGCTCGACGCCCTCGTCGCGCAGCTTGCGGATCACCCCCATGCCGTCCAGCCCGGGCATATTGACGTCCAGAAAAACCAGCTCCGGCTCCAATTCCCGGATCATTTCCACGGCTTCCACGCCGTTCGCCCCGGAACCGATAACTTCAATTTCCGCAAAGTCTTTCAGCAGAAATGCCAACTCTTCGCGGGCCAATGGCTCATCGTCTACCACAAGCGTAGTCAAGGTAGCCGTCGCGCGATCTCCCATGGAGTTGCTATTATAGCATTTCGACTTCAAAGGAGACCCGACTTTGGCAACAGCAGACAACGTCAAAATTGCGCCCGCGGAGGGAAAACTTGGCGTCTTGATACCCGGAATAGGGGCGGTGACGACGACCTTCGTCGCCGGCCTGGAAGCGATCAAGCTCGGACTGGGAAAACCGATCGGCTCGCTCACCCAATTGGGAACCGTCCGCCTGGGAAAGCGTACCGAAGGCCGCAGCCCGGCGATCAAGGACTTCGTGCCGCTGACGGATCCGGCGGACCTGGTGGTAGGTGGATGGGACATTTTCGAGGACAACGCCTATGAAGCCGCGGTGAAGGCTGGCGTGCTCGAGATGGGCCTGCTCGAGAAGGTCAAGGCGCCGCTCCAGGCGATCAAGCCCATGAAGGCCGTGTTCGACCAGAGTTTCGTCAAGAAGATCAACGGGCCCAACGTCAAAACCGGGGGCTCGAAGATGGACTATGCCGAAGCCGTGATGGAAGACATCCGGCAGTTCAAGCAGCGCACCGGAGCCAGCCGGTTGACCATGATCTGGTGCGGATCGACGGAAGTATTCGCCGAGGCTGGCGAAGTGCACTCTTCCCTGGAGAAGTTCGAGTGCGGCTTGAGGCAAGACGATCCAAATATCTCGCCCAGCCAGATTTACGCTTACGCGGCGCTGAAGTCCGGCGTACCTTATGCCAACGGCGCCCCGCACATGACCACGGATATGCCGGCGCTGCTGGAACTGGCTCGGGAGCGCAATCTGCCGGTGAGCGGCAAGGATTATAAGAGCGGCCAGACGTTCATGAAGACGCTGGTCGCGCCTGGGCTGAAATCGCGCCTGCTGGGCGTGAGAGGCTGGTTTTCGACCAACATCCTGGGCAATCGGGACGGCGAAGTGCTGGACGACCCAGGCTCGTTCCGCTCCAAGGAAGTCAGCAAGTCCGGCGCCCTGGATTACATCTTCCAGAAGCAGCTTTATCCGGATCTCTACGACAAGCTGTATCACAAAGTCCGCATCGAATACTACCCTCCGCGCGGCGACGCCAAAGAGGGCTGGGACAATATCGACATTTTCGGCTGGCTGGGCTATCCGATGCAGATCAAGATCAATTTTCTGTGCCGCGACTCGATTCTGGCCGCGCCGCTGGTTCTGGACCTGGTACTGTTCATGGACCTGGCGCAGCGCAGCGGCATGCGCGGCGTGCAGGAATGGCTGTCGTTTTACTTCAAGGCGCCCATGCATGCGCCCGAGGTTTACCCCGAGCACGACATCTTCATCCAGTTGATGAAACTCAAGAATACGCTGCGCTGGATGCGGGGAGAAGACTTGATTACGCACCTGGGACTGGAATATTACGATTAATCGTCGTATCTTTTTCTAAGGTGCACCGGGTGCGCCGGTGCGTCCGTATCACTGGGAATATATGAAAGTACTGGTTATCGGCGGCACTCTGTTCATCGGCCGTTCGCTGGTGGAATCGCTGCTGAAGGCGGGTCACGAAGTCTCGGTATTGCATCGCAAGCCCAAGCACGACTTCAGCCGCCGCGTCGAAAATCTGATGGCCGACCGCAACGACGCAGCCTCTCTTCGCGAGGCGCTCGACGGCCGCCGTTTCGAGGTCGTTTTCGATAACGCCTACGATTGGGAGCGCGGCACCACGGCCGCGCAGGTGGAAGCCACGGTCCGCGCCGTCGGCTTCCGCCTGCAGCGCTACATTTTCATGTCGAGCGTAGCGGCCTATGGCGACGGATTGAACCACAAGGAGAGCGATCCGCTGGCTCCCGAGTACCACGCCGATTCCTACGCGAGTAATAAAGCCACCACCGAACGGCTGCTGTTCCGCATGCACGCGCAGACCGGGCTGCCGCTGGTGACGTTCCGGCCTCCATTCGTCTACGGACCGAACAACCCCTATTACCGGGAACAGTTCTTCTGGGACCGGTTGCGCGCCGGCCGGCCGATCGTGATTCCCGGCGACGGTTACCGGCTGATGCAGTTCGCCTACGTCAACGATGTGGTGGAGGCGCTGGTCCGCGCCATGGACGAACCGCGAGCCGTAGGCGAGGCCTTCAATATGGGCGATCCCAAGCCGCTGACCCAGGTGGAAGTGGTGGAGCGTCTGGCCAAGGCCGCCAATACCGAAGCCAGCCTGGCCCGGGTGCCGCGCGACCTGATTCAACAGGCCGGCGGTAATGCCATGGAACAGCCGTTCTATTTCGGCGAGTACTTCGACCTGGCGCCCATCACCATGAATATCGGCAAGGTCACCCGCATTTTGAAGATGAAGCTGACGCCCTTCGACGTGGGTTTGAAGGAGACCTATCGCTGGTACGTGCGCAACTATAAGCCGCGCACCGCCAGCTTCGAATTCGACGAACGCCTGCTGGGCATGGGCAGAGCGAATTCGCCGGCGGCGGTGTAAGAAGGCAATGGTGGGGCATGCTTTAGCTTGCCCTACAAAATCAAGAATTGCAGGGCAAGCTAAAGCATGCCCACCAATATGCAAGCTCCCTTCAAGATCGGCCTGATCCAGATGTCGTGCTCGCCGGACGCGGAGGCCAACCTGGCCAAAGCCGTAGCGCGCATCCGCCAGGCGGCCGCGGACGGCGCCCGCATCGTTTGCGCACAGGAGTTGTTCCGCTCCCGCTATTTCTGCCGCGAAGAGAATGCCGCCTTCTTCGACCTGGCGGAGCCGATTCCGGGCCCCACCACCCAACGGTTCTCGGAGGTGGCGCGCGAGCTGGAAATCGTGCTCGTGGGCTCGATTTTCGAGCGCCGCACGGCCGGCGTATACCACAACACCGCGGTGGTCTTGGACGCCGACGGCAGCCTGGCGGGGATCTACCGCAAGATGCACATTCCCGACGATCCCCTCTACTTCGAAAAGTATTACTTCACTCCGGGCGACCTGGGCTTTCGCTGCTTCGACACCCGCTACGCGCGGATCGCCCCGCTGGTGTGCTGGGACCAGTGGTATCCGGAGGCCGCGCGGCTGGCGGCGCTGGCGGGGGCGCAGGTGCTGTTTTATCCCACCGCCATCGGCTGGCATCCGTCGGAAAAGGCGCGCTACGGCCGGGCGCAGCACGATGCCTGGCGCACCATCCAGCGGTCCCACGCGATTGCCAACGGAGTGTACGTGGCGGCGGTGAACCGGGTGGGCTATGAAGGGCCGCCGGAACACGGCCTGGAATTCTGGGGCGGATCGTTCGTGGCCGATCCGTTCGGCCAGGTGTTGGCCGAAGCTTCCCACCACAACGAAGAGACTCTCATTGTGGAGTGCGATCCCGCCAGGATCGAGGAAGTGCGGCGCAACTGGCCGTTCCTGCGCGACCGCCGCATCGACGCCTACGGGCCGATTCTCAACCGGGTGATCGATTGACGCCGCCAGCGGCCCGGCCGCCAACCGGCACGCCGCGCCGCGCCGGCTTTCGCATGCCGGCCGAGTGGGAGCCGCACCAGGCCACCTGGATCGCCTGGCCGCACAATCGCGACGACTGGCCGGGCCGCTTCGCCCCCATTCCGTGGGTGTACGGCGAGATCGTGCGCAAATTGAGCCGCGTCGAGCGGGTTCGGATTCTGGTGGACAATGCCGCCCTGGAGCGCCAGGCGCGGGCGATCCTGGCGAAAGTGGGCGCCGATCTCGATGCGGTGGAATTCTGGGTGTGTCCGACCAACCGCGTCTGGACCCGCGACTACTGCCCGCTGTTCGTACGCCATCCGGCCGGCGCCATCGCCGCCACCGGATGGCGCTTCAACGCCTGGGCCAAGTACGACGACTGGCATCTGGACGCGGCCGTGCCGCGGTCGATCGCGGGCCAATTGAAACTGCCGCTGTGGGATCCGGGCATGGTGCTGGAGGGTGGCGGCATCGACGTCAACGGGCAGGGCCTGCTGCTGACCACCGAAGAGTGCCTGCTCAGCCCGGTGCAGGCGCGCAATCCGGGCATGAGCCGCGCGGCCGTGGAGCGGAAGCTGGGCGATTACCTAGGGGTGGAACGCGTGATCTGGTTGCGAAACGGCATCGTCGGCGACGATACCCACGGGCACGTGGACGATCTGGCGCGCTTCGTTTCGCCGGATACCGTGGTGGTGGTGTCGGAGGCCGATAAGACCGACGCCAACTACGAACCGCTGCGGGAGAACCACGCTCTGTTGCGGGCGGCCGGTTTGAAGGTGGTGAAGCTGCCCATGCCGCGTCCGTTGGCGTTCGCCCGCCAGCGCCTGCCGGCCAGCTACGCCAACTTCTAAAAAGCCAACCGCCTCGTGCTGGCGCCAACGTTCAACGACCCGGCCGATCGCCTGGCTCTGAACACGCTGGCGCGTCTCTTCGCGGATAGGCAAGTCATCGGCATCAATGCTACCGAGCTGATCTGGGGCCTGGGCGCGCTGCACTGCATGACCCAGCAGCAGCCGGAGTGAAATTCTCGAGGCGCTCACGGAACGCGCGCCCCCGAATAGGCAGGAGCGCGCGTAATTCATCTGAATTACAATGAGTGGAAGGAGACTCCCTCATGCCTGCAAACGCATTAGTACAGACGCGAATCGATCCCGCGATTAAAGAACGTGCGGCGGCTGTGCTGGAAGAGTTGGGAATTACGGTTTCCGACGCTGTGCGCATCCTGCTGACGCGTACCGCCAATGAAGGCGCGCTCCCGTTCGCTCTGGCTGCCAACGCTGCAGGACATGATGGGTGGTTCCGCGCCAAGGTGCGGGAAGCGCTGGACGATCCCCGTCCCGGCATTCCCCACGAGAAGGTCGAAGCGCATTTCGCCTCGCGGCGGGCCGCCGCTCTGCGCAAGGCACGGTAGTGAATGCGGATCGAGTGGTCCGCTTTCGCGCAAGCCGACCGCGACGCAATTTTCGATTACATCGAGGCAGATAGCCCGAGGTCCGCTGTCAGCGTGGATGATCGCATCCGTGTGCAGGTCGAAGCGCTGGCGAAATTCCCGGAAAGTGGCCGCCTGGGCCGCGTCGAAGGTACGCGTGAACTTGTCATTCAACGCACTCCCTACATCGCCGCCTACCGCATCGACGGGGATACGGTTCGCGTCCTGCGCGTGCTGCACGGCGCTCGGCAATGGCCCGGAGAAATGCGGCAAGGGGACAAGTCGGATTGACAACGACTGCAATCGCCATCGTTTCCTCCGCGTCGTTTTTCCTGGTGCCGCCGCCCCTCGTCACCGTTTCGTAACTCCAAATTGACCGAATTGTCGCAATGCGGCTACTATAAGCGCTCAACGCTTCGATTTTATGAGACTTCTGCCCCGTGACGAGAAGTTCTTCGCTTTGTTCCAGAAGCAGGTCGGTATTATTTCCGAGGCGGCGCGGTTGCTGGCGGACGGGGTCCGCATCGGCGATGGCCGGATGGCCAGCGCGGCCACGGAAATAAGCGTTTTGGAGCACCGCGGAGATGAGCTGATCCATGAGATTTTCACCCGCCTGAACCAGACTTTCATCACCCCCATCGATCCCGAAGACATTCACGCCATCTCTTCGGCGCTGGACGACGTGCTCGACGGTATAGAAGATACCGCCCACCGGCTGGTTGCCTATCACATCAATCCGATTCCGGCCAACATGGTTTCCCTGGCGGAGATCGTGGCCCGCTGCGCCAAACAACTGCAGCAGGCGTTTGAACTCGAAGGCAAGGGCTCGCCGCAGGTATACTGCATCGAAATCAATCGCCTGGAAAACGAGGGCGACCTGGTCGGCCGCAGCGCGATCGTGGATCTGTTCGCCAAGGAAAAGGACCCGATCACGCTGATCAAGCTCAAGGAAGTGTACGACTTCTTCGAGGAAACCATCGATTGCTGCGAAGACGTCGCCGACGTTTTGCAGAACGTGGTGGTTAAGAACAGCTAATGCAGCGCCCCATAAATAGCTGGACAGCGCCGCTCGTGGCGCGGGCATTCTTGCCTGCAGCGCCGAGATTCGTCTCGGCGTTCTTGTTCCCCAGGGCTCGACTCGCCTCGCTTCGGCTTACAGGCTGGGGCAGCCAATCCTGGCTGCAGCCGCCTTTTCGGCGGCTTTCCCCGTTGCGCGTGCCCTAGCGATGCCGGTCTTCACCCTGGTGGCGGGGATCATCGCCATCGCTTTGATCTTCGACTACATCAACGGCTTTCACGACGCCGCCAATTCTATCGCCACGGTGGTGGCGACGCGGGTGCTCACGCCGGGCCAGGCCGTGATTTGGGCCGCGTTCTTCAATTTCTTGGCCGCGTTCGTGTTCGGCACCGCGGTGGCGAAGACCATGGGCCAAGGGTTCGTGAACCTGGATGTGGTGACGCCCTACGTGATTCTGGCGGCGCTGGTGGGCGCGATTCTCTGGGACCTGATCACGTGGTGGCTGGGGTTGCCTACCAGCAGCTCGCACGCGCTGATCGGCGGCTATGCCGGGGCAGCCATGGCGCGGGCGGCGATCACCCGCGGTTTGGGCCACGCGCTCGAAGGACTGATCGCGGGGCAATGGGGCCTGACGGTGGCGTTCATTTTCCTGGCGCCCCTGATCGGCCTGGTTTCGGCATATATGCTGATGGTGGCGGTGTATTGGCTGTTCCGAAACTCGAGCCCGGCGAAGATGGATACTTATTTCCGTCGGTTCCAGTTGCTCTCGGCCGCCGCGTTCAGCCTCTCGCACGGCTCCAACGACGCGCAGAAGACCATGGGTGTCATCACCGGCTTGCTGGTGGCGGCGCATTACCAGAAGACCTTCGACGTGCCATTGTGGGTGATTGTATCGGCCTACGCGGCCATCGCTCTCGGGACGCTGAGCGGAGGCTGGCGGATCGTACGCACCATGGGCACCCGCCTGACCCGGCTCAAGCCCCGCAGCGGTTTCTGCGCCGAAACCGGGGCCGCCGGCGCCGTGCTGTTCGCCACCCACCTCGGCCTGCCGGTCTCCACCACCCACGCCATCGCCGGCGCCATCGCCGGCGTGGGCAGCATTCACCGCCTCAAGGCCGTGCGTTGGGGCATCGCCACCAACATTATGTCCGGCTGGGTCCTGACCATCCCCATGGCCGCCGCAATCGCCTCGGTGAGCTATCTGGCCATCCATCTTTTCGCCGGGAAGTGATGGCCGCGGCGCCGCGGTTCCACCGGCGCCAACCCTCCCCCGGCGCTTGACATATTCTGATCGTCAGATACTCTGAAGGGTATGGGAGTGAAATCGACCACAACCCAAGAGCGGATCGGCCGCGTTGGCCAGCGGCGCCAAGTGGTGATTCCGCGGGATATGCTCGAAACCCTTAACATCCGGGAGGGCGATTTTGTAGCGTTCGCTCAAACGCAAAACGGCGTGCTCATCAAGCCTCGGCGCGTGGTTGATCCCGATGACGTACTCACTCCCGAAGAGAGCGCGCTCGTGAAGAAGGCCGAACGGGAGATGCGCGAGGGAAAATTCGTGAGCCTCGCCCAACTTCGCCATGACCTGGACCGTCCACATTCACGACGGCGCCTCAAAACAGCTTAAAGCGATGCCACCCGACCGGCGGCAACGCGTCGTCGACGACATCGCCGCGTTCGCAGAGGACCCCTTCCGCGGTCTCGTGAAGCCGCTCAAAGGAAAGGACCATAAAGGCCACTACCGGAAGGTGTCGGGCCGATATCGCATTATTTTCAAACCCATCCATCCAACGAACACGGTGGAAGTGCTCGCCGTTCTCCTCCGCAATGAGAAAACCTACCGATGACCATGCCGTACCCAGAAGTGAAGGCCGGACCGGCCGAAAAATTGGCAAATAGTAATTCATATAGATATGCCCATCGATGCGAGCAAGGGTAGAATGCCTGCGTAGAAACCGTTGACTTCTGTCGTAAAGCCGAGCCCAAAGCGAGTTGGGATCGGACTCGCGCCTGAGTTCCGCCCCAATGTAAAGAAGTACGGAAAGATCGCAGAATAAAGCATGGAGAGAACGGTCGTCAGAATCTCAGCCATCTGAACCTTCGGAATTAACCTCCGCTCTCTAACCTTCCGGAAGCGAGTATACGCTAGCTTTACGCGACGCGGGTTCATTATTGCTTAAGCGCTGGGGAAACCAGGGACGGGGGAGACGGCAGCCCCTGCGAAACATTCCAGCGGATTCGCGGTCACAACCATTTCTTCATTGAATATAAAGCACTTCCCCTGCCTACCGCCAAGCCG
The DNA here is from genome assembly GCA_052148435.1 of Bryobacteraceae bacterium. Lineage (GTDB taxonomy): Bacteria > Acidobacteriota > Terriglobia > Bryobacterales > Bryobacteraceae > JBEKYD01. The sequence goes on along the minus strand of JBKQIF010000005.1, from coordinate 50,198 downwards.
CCGTTGTATCCTGGTGGCGGGATGACGATGACTTCAAGGGGACCCAATCTTTCGGCCGCGCGTTCCGGGAGTTCTGTCCATGCGGCGAAACCTGCCGCCACTTCCGATGCACAAAAGTGCACAAATGGAAGCCGCCACGGGCCATTGGCTTTCCCACGCGCGGAAGTTACCGAACGAACCCATCTCTGCCGGCAGAAAGCTGAAACAAAACCACTTGCCTCCCTGCGGGGCAGGTTGGCAACGCTGGGACCGCGGCGAACGCCTCGTGCCCGGTCCTCAACTGTGGACCGGCGCCGATTGCCGATCCGCGCGCAGGTTGCCAACCGCCCTACAACGGCCGGGTGCCCAAGGATGCACAGGAATGCACAAAAGCGCCCCCCAACCGCCGTTGCTGAACGAACCCATCTCTGCCGCTATACAACTGAAACAAAACCATCTATGCCGAACGGAGCGAGGCCGGCCGGCGGCCTTCGCTTTACATCTCTTCCCCGAGTATCTGGCGATTTCTCCACTCTCCCGTCGCCCGCCCGCCTCCGACTTGCGGATACAATCTGAATGATGCAGATTTCTTTTGAATCGAAGCCTCTGGAACAGATTGCGGCCGGCGCCCTGATTGTGCCGGTATTTGAAGGGAAGAAGGAAACGCGCTTCGGCGCGGCGGAACTGGCCGACGATGGCGAAGTCGCGGGGAAGGCGCTGGAATTCACCCTGCTGCACAAGCCCGCCGGATTGGCCGCGCAGCGAGTGCTGCTGGCGGGCGCGGGCAAGCCGGAAAAATTCAATTCCGGTGAATTGCGGAAGCTCGCCGCGGCGGCGGTGCGGCATTTGAAGAGCAGGTCCATCAAGAATATCGCCCTGCTGCTGGAAGGTGAGCTGGCAGGTGCGGATTACGCTTCGGCCGCGGCGGAGGGCGCGTTGCTCGGCAACTACGAGCCCGACCGCCTGAAGACCGGAGACGACAAGAAATTCGCGGACGCTTTCGCCGTGGCCGCGCCGGAGGGTGGCGCAGCGCTGGCGGCGGCGGTGGAGCGCGGGCGCGTTCTGGGTGAGGCGCAGAACTTCACTCGCGGCCTGGCCAACGAGCCCGCCAACCTGCTGCCGCCGCTCAAGCTGGCCGAAGCGGCTCGCCAGGTTGCCGAGACCTTCGGCCTGGGCTGCGAGGTGCTCGATCGCGAGACTATGGAGAAGCTGGGCATGGGCGCTCTGCTGGGCGTGGCGCAGGGCAGCGCCGAGCCGCCATGTCTCATCGTGCTGCGCTATTGGCCGGTAGCGGAAGGGAACGCTACCCATCTGGGACTGGTCGGCAAGGGCGTGACCTTCGACACCGGCGGCATCTCCATCAAGGGGGCCGAGGGCATGGAAAAAATGAAGTACGACATGTCCGGCGGCGCGGCCATGATCGGCGCCATGCGCGCCATCGCCCAACTCAAGCCCGCCATTCCGGTTACGGCATTCATCCCCGCCGTGGAGAACATGCTGGGCAGCCGGGCGCAGCGCCCGGGCGACATCGTCACCGCCATGAGCGGCAAGACCATCGAAGTCATCAACACCGATGCCGAAGGCCGGCTGATTCTGGCGGACGCGTTGACCTATGCCCGGCGCCAGGGTTGTACCCACCTGGTGGACGCAGCCACTCTAACCGGCGCCATCGTGGTGGCCCTCGGCCACTTGCAGGTGGGCCTGTTTTCGAGTGACGACGCCCTCCGCGACCGTGTGCTGGCTGCCTCCAAAGCCGAGGCGGAGCGGATGTGGCCCATGCCCCTCGACGACGATTACATCGAATACCTGAAATCCGCCTTCGCCGATCTCGCCAACGTGGGCGGCCGCTGGGGAGGAGCCATTACCGCCGCCAGGTTTCTCCAGGAATTTGCCGGCGAGACCCCATGGGTGCACCTGGATATCGCCGGCACCGCCTGGCTCGACGAGAGCAAACCCTACATGGCCAAAGGCCCCACCGGCCTGCCCGTGCGAACCCTGGTTCGCCTCGCCATGGACTGGCGGTAAACTGGGAACCATGCTACGTCCACTCTTCGCGGTCCTGCTGGGGGCCGGCCTGCTCTTCGCCCAAGGCTACACCAGCCCGGCCGCCACCACATCGGTCGCCATCGACGGTAAGACCGTTCGCATCGACTATCACGCGCCCTCCATGCACGGGCGCAAAATCTTCGGCGGTTTGGTGCCCTATGGCAAGGTGTGGCGCGCCGGCGCCAACGAGGCCACGGCTCTCCACACCGATGCCGAGCTCGACCTGGGCGGATTGAAAATCCCCAAAGGCGATTACACCCTGTTCGTGTTTCCCGACTCCAAACAATGGGAGCTGGTAATCAACAAGCAAACCGGTCAGTGGGGCCTGGAGTATCACCAGGACCGCGACCTGGGCCGCGTGGCGCTGAACATATCCACCCAGTCCGCCCCCGTCGAAGCCTGGAAGATCACCCTTTCCCCGGCCGGCCCGCACGCCGGCAAGTTGCGGATGGAGTGGGAGAACACCGTCGCCGAATTGCCGTTCACGGCTCACTAGCAGTGGGATAGACCATCGCACTTTGTGGTCTGTCATTCCTCGCCGGATAGCGCCTGCCACATCCTCCGCCGGCGCCTCCGCGTGGGAGAATAGCTTCTTCATGTCCAGTGAACCGGCCCGCTACGTCTGGTACAGGGACCTTTCCCGTTATCAGTGGTTCGTCGTGGCGGTGGCTGCGGTCGGGTGGATGTTCGACACCATGGCGCAGCAGTTGTTCAATCTGGCGCGCAAGCCGGCCATCCGCGATTTGCTGGGGCCCGGCGCGTCCGGGTCGATGGTGGACGAACAGGCCGGAATCGCAACCTCGGTCTTCATGATCGGGTGGGCGCTGGGCGGCGTCATATTCGGGGTGCTGGGCGACCGCCTGGGCCGCGCCCGCACCATGATGCTCACCATCCTGTGCTACACCGTCTTTACCGGGTTGAGCCTGTTTTCGACCGCGGTCTGGGATTTTAACGTCTATCGCTTTTTGTGCGGCCTGGGAGTGGGCGGGCAATTCGCCGTAGGGGTGGCGCTGGTGGCGGAGGTGGTGCCCGAGCGGGCGCGGCCCTACGCGCTCGGCATGGTGCAGGCGTTTTCCGCGGTGGGCAATATGATCGCCGCGCTGACCGTAATCGCTCTGGGGCAAGTCCAGCAGGCGGGGGTGATTCACAGCGCGTGGCGCTACGAGTTTCTGGCGGGCGCGCTCCCGGCCCCATTGGCGCTGGTGGTTTTCAAGAAACTGAAAGAGCCGGAAAGCTGGCTGAAGGCGCGCGCGGCGAAGGAGAAGCTTGGCTCCTTCTCCGACCTGTTCACCAACCCGCGCTGGCGCCGCAATTCCATCGCCGGCCTGCTGCTGGCCTTTGCCGGCGTGGTAGGGTTGTGGGGCATCGGCTTCTTCAGCTATGACCTGTTCCGGCCCGTGCTCGAGAAGACTTTTCGCGCCGAGGGAATGCCCGAGCTGGTTGTGGCGGGGAGCGTCACCACCTGGATCGGCGTTACCAGCCTGCTGCAAAACTTCGGCAGCTTTTTCGGCGTCCACGCTTTCACCTGGCTCACCCAACGCACTAACCGGCGCCGGGCGTTCGCGGTGAGTTTCCTGGCGGCCATGGGAATGACTGCGTTCACCTTTTGGAATCTCAAGACCCTGGCCGATATCTTCTGGATGATTCCGCTGATGGGCTTCACCCAGCTTGCCCTGTTCGGCGGCTACGCCATCTATTTGCCGGAACTGTTTCCAACCCGCCTGCGCAGCACCGGCACCAGCTTCTGCTATAACGTCGGCCGCCTGGTGGCCGCCGCCGGACCGCTCAGCCTGGGCCTTCTCACCAGCCGCGTCTACCACGGGCCGGACGCCATGCGCTACGCGGGCGTCACCATGTGCTCGGTGTTTCTGGTGGGCCTGGCCGCCCTGACCATTGCGCCGGAAACCAAAGGACAGCCGCTGCCGGAGTGACTCGAAAGCTCTCCGCGATCGGCGGTCAGCTTTCCACTTCGCCGGCGCCGCTCCCCCCGGGGCGCTGTGGAATTTGGGTTGAGAGAGCTTGGTTTTCAATCTCTGCCGAGCGCCTTCTGCTGGCGCTTCGAAAACTCCCGCAGCAGCGCCATTGGCAGCAGCTTACTGAGCAGCACCACCAGTTTGTACTGCCAGCCGGGGACTACGATCAAGCGGTCGCGGTCGAAAGCCTTCAACGACTCCGCCACCACGAAATCCGCCTCCAGCCACAGGAACTTCGGAATTCGCCCGCGGTCGAAACCCAGCCGGTCGTGAAATTCGGTGTGGGTGTAGCCGGGACAGAGCGCCTGCATTTTTACCGGCGTACCGGCGCTGGCAAGCTCCAGCGACAATCCTTCCGCGAAGGCGTTCATCCAACGCTTGGTGGCGCAGTAACTCACGCTGCCCGGCCCGGCCAGGAATGCGGCCACCGACGATACCAGGATCACGCCTCCGCGGCCGCGCTCCACCATGCCCTCCAGCGCGGCCCGCGTCAGCCGCAGCGGGGCCAGCACGTGCAGGCGATGCATTTCCTCCTGCACCTCGATGTCCGACTGAAAGAACTTGCCCGTGGTGCCGAAGCCGGCGTTGTTCACCAGGATTTCCAGGTCTTCGGCGGCATAGATGCGTTGCTCAACGGCGCCGAGTCCCTCCGCCGTGGTAAGGTCCGCGGCCAGGGTTTCCACCCGGACGCGGTGCTGCCAGCCCAGATCCTTCGCCAACGCCTCCAGGCGATCGCCCCGCCGCGCCACCAGCAAAAGGTTGTATCCCCTTGCCGCCAGTTGTTTGGCGAAAACGGCGCCCAGCCCGCTCGACGCCCCGGTAATTAGAGCCAGTCCCGGCATGGTATCAATTCAACTCCCGGATTTTGAGGTTCTTGAACCATGCCTCATCGTTATGGTTCTGGAGCGAAATCCGGCATTGTTGGCGCGGCTGCCCGACCAGCAGCTTGTAGATCGGAGTGCCCGCGCCCCAGCGCTTCGCCATGGCGGCGGCCACCTCGGGAGCGTCCAGGCCGGCATCGACCACTTTCTCGCCATTCAGCCAGTGCTCGACGTGTTTGCCTTTCACGATCAGCCGCGAACGATTGAACTCGCCCACCGGCCGGGTGGCGTCTTTGAGCGGCGCGGAGATGTCGTACAGCGCGGCGGTGCGGTGCAGCGGGCCGTTCCGGACGGCGTCGGGATTGGCGGCGTTATCAGTGATCTGATACTCGAAACCCACCACGTACTCCTGCCCCCTGGCCGGCCGATCCGCACGCCGGTGGAGAGCCGAGTCGTTGGCCAGATCCTCGAACCGCGGCTTGAGCTCGCTCAGCAGAAAGATGCGGTCCTGAATCCGGTACTTCACGCCGCTGTTGCCGGCGGGCGAAATCTTCCAGTCGAAATCGAATTCGAAATCGCCCCAGGTGCGCTCGGTGAATAGGTCTTCGTCGATCCTGGGATGCGGCGTGGCGCGCAGGCAACCATCGGCAATGGTGAAGGAATCGCCGGTCGGAGATTTCCTGGCTGGGTCTTCCCATCCGGCGAAGCTGTGCCCGTCAAAAAGCAGAATCCAACCGTCCGCTTTTTCCTGGGTGGTGAGCTGATTGTCCGCGCCCCACAGACGCGCGGCAGCGGCCAGGAAGCAGATCATCGCGCCCGGTGTCAGCAGTCTCGACATGCGCTTATTGTAGGACGGCGCGGGCGGGACGGTTTGTGGGGTACGGAGACATGGCTGTAGGCGGAACTGGAACGTACATCGAAAAAAAGGCCGCCCGCGGCATCGTCCGACGGGAGCTGCTCACGCCGAACCATCGTTCGAGCGTTTCAAGATGAATGGAGTGGGACTTACCAGGACCGATCCGGAGAATCTGCTGCAACTCCCACCGAATCAGTTGGTTATGGGCTAAAAGTGCCCGATCCCTGAGCACATGGGGATTTCGCGCCAGCAATCGAGCGCTACCAATGCAGGCGTCAGCTTTCGGCCCGGCGATGTGCTTCCGCACGTGTCGTTGCCCGGATTTCCGGACGCAAGCGGACTTCCCAGGATCTGTCCAGCCTACCTCTCCGGATCGCCTTGAACGTTTTCGGCGCTAGAGGGAAAACCAAGGATTTACCCAGTTCGCCCTGAACCCCCGCTGCCCGGCTTTGCAGACTGCTCGGCCTGAAGGAAAGTTGCGAAGCGAACCGAGAGAGCAGCAAAGACTACGAGCGTCCACCCCAGGCAAACCAACGATTCAATACCAGTAACCGATCTTGCTGCGAGCGACTGCGGGACAATGTCTCCGTACCCGACCGTCGTGGCGGTTACCAGGGAAAAGTATAGGAACACGGCGAAGTTCGGATCTGCGGGTATACCCGTGAATGCGCCGGCACCTTGCAGGCGCCAAGTAGCTCCATAATAGGTGGCGAATATGACCACGATTGCGACATAACCAACGGCGAATGCCGACAGAATCCTGCTCATTTGCCGCAAAAGTCGAAATGTCGGCGCGAGCGCGGCGACCCATTGTGTCACCTGATTTCCAAGCAACAAACCGAACCATAAGCCGCCAGCATAAACCAGCGCGCTGCCAACGGCCTTGGCTAACGCAGGGAACGTATGCCCGCCGAATAAGAAAACCGCGAATCCCAGGGCCGTTCCGAATACTGCAGTGCTCCACACCCAGTATCGTTTGCTGGCGAGCTGCGGCTGGTCGAGGGTTGCATATCGCGTTGGCGTAAGCAGCCCCACCATCATTCCAACCTGCAAGCCACCAGAGTAGAACGTCGGGGAGACCGCACCGAAAACATTGGTGACAAACATTGGGAGGCTGCAAAGTACTGCCCTGAAAAGCATCCCGTTGAAGCTCCGCTGCTCAAGAAAGCGCTTGAGGCGACCGGTATTTCGGAACGGCTCAATCAGGGCGATGAAGAGGAACGGCCAGCCAATCGCTATGGCCCATGTAGCAAGATAGCGTTCGCCGTTCTGGTAGACATACAGAGGCAGGTTAATCAGGAGTGCTGCGCTCAACGCCAATATCAGCTTCATGGAGTCGCGAGCTCGAAGTTTCGACATGGTACTTGATTTTAGCGGCTCCCCCCGTCTGATGCGGGTAGTAGCCTCAGACTGATTCGAAGGCCGGGACGGGCATGGAAAAGTTCGGCCGAATCAGGAACGATAAACGCGTCGGGGCCCGGACGTCCGCCAGCGCAGACGGGCTGCGGGAGCACTTTCGGATTCGTGGTGCGAACAGCCCAGCCGTCCAACAACCGGAAAGATCCCGTGACACGCCGTTCTTTTGAGTGAACTGGCGGCGCGCCGTTGCCGAGGGTCGGTTGGCCGGCCGCCGTGGCCAAAAAGTGCGCTCGCGCCCCGGAAACGGCCTTTCTGGGGTATATGCGTGGTGTCAGGGCTCCGCTTCGTCACGTGAGATACCTGTGGCGGACCAAAGGGGGTCTGCTCGACCACAAAACGGGCGTTGGTCTGTCCCGCTGGGCGGCGCGGCTGCGACCGAAAGCACCGGCGACAAAAGATCGCCGGCGCTACGAAGGAAGACCGCGCCGGGGCTTCACGCCAATGGCGCGCGGAATTTCTGGGGGGTGCGGAACGTCGGCTCGAAAGCCGACGCTGCAGGCCGGAAGGCCCGCGCCACGAACCGGAGCCGATGCTGGCCCCGCCATCCACCGGCGGAACAACCTGCCCACAAAAAGCAGCATGGCCGCAACCGGAGTCGCGGGGGTCCTCGCTTTCGCCGGGGGCATGGCAGGCGACGCGACGCAAGCGCCGGGACGAGTCCGGGCGCGGCAGACTGAGAGTCCGCGCCACGAAGGGGACAATGGGCTTGAGGCTGCGATCGCCGGGCCGCGCTCGTGGCGATTCTCCACGGTTTTATGCTTACCATTGTTAGCTCCAACTCATATCATTAGTAATGATTGAGCTAGCAAAATGTTAGCCTTAGTTATTAGCGGTTCTACGCATCCAGCCTAATTCTTACCAAATCGGAACTGAGACCTTGAAACCGGTCCGCATCCGGAGTCTAATGTGGGGTGGAGGGAGCATGCGGAACTGGTTACAGACATTTTCGAAAGCGGAAGACGGTCAGGACCTGATCGAGTATTCTCTTCTGATCGCATTTATAGCCCTTGCATCGGCAGCCATAATGGCAAACGTTCATACGTCTCTGAACGGGATCACCAACGTAACCAACTCCAATCTCAACGAGGCCGGTTCTTTCGCGATGACGGGAAGCTGATCGCCGGGCCTCGCAATGCCTTTTCGGAGGCACGCCGTCGAAGTTAAAATAGTTTGACGTGCGACTCCGAACAACTCTTGCGCTGGCCTCGCTGCTGTCTTTTGTAGCGCCCGCGGCCACCCCCGCCCCCGATATCGTTTCCGTGCTGGATCGGGTCCGCAAGGCGCCGGGCGAATTTGCCGCCGATTCGCTCATCCGCCTGGCATCGCTCGATACGCTGGACAAGCCCAAACGCATCGCGCTTCTGGAAGAAGCCTTCGGCCGGGCCGGCGAGGCCAAACAGCCCCTGAAGCGGCGCGTGGTCATTACCCGTGTGGCAGGCCCGGCGCGCTTCCTGGCTCGTGCCTACCACCAGGACCTGGATACCTTGTCGCTCGAGCTGCGGGCCGTCGAAGCCCTCTTGCCCCTGGACCCCAGGAAGGCGCGCGAGATGGCTCTCAAGATCCCGCCGCCCCAGGTTCCCAAAGCGGCCTGCAACGACTTTCAGACCTACGATGTGGACCGCCTGTACGCGGCGTTGGGCGAGGTTTCGCGGCAAACGTATACCGCCAGGGAAGCCGAAAGCGGAGAGGCCCTGCGGCTGCTCCATCCTCAGGTGGCGGCGTTGACGTCGCCCGAGCAAGCCGGGCCGGCGGCTCTGATGCTGGCCGGTCTTACGATCGACGACCGCGGCTTTCAGAGTTTGGTTTCGGACTTCCAGCAGGCATTGCGAAAGATGGCGGGCGACGACCGCTCCTTCACCGCCTCCGAATCGGCCCTGGGGCCCGAGATCGAGGAGCTGGTCCACGCCTGCCAGCGCCGCTCGGTCTCCAGCTTGCCTCTGCTCGAAGGTTACCGGCTGTTTCTGGTCAACCATCTGGCGGGTGCGCGATGCGCCGACGACGAACTGCAGCGGCCCGTGACGGCGGGGGCCCCGGTGGCCATGGTGGGCGGCTTCGTGGATCCGCAGTCCCCGGCCGCGATTCAGTTCTTTAACGAGCGCCTCCAGGTGAGCCCGCTGCAGCCCCTGACGGAGACCGAAGTCACACCCTCTCATGTGGCTGGCAGCGCGATTGGCATGGCAGGCTGCCAGGATGAAGGTTGCCAGGCGGCCGCCGGACTTTATACCGCTTTATTCGGCGATGGCAAAGGCGGTGTGCTCACCGACGCGCAGCGTCGAACACCGGAATGGCGGGCCGCTCTGGGCCGATTCCTGGACGCGGTGTCCCACGGCTGGAAAGACGGCGCGGGGGATGCCGGCCTGAAGACCTTCACCGAGAAATGCGAAAACTACGCCGGAGCGCTGGAACTGGCGCGGGATCCGGACGACAAAGAAATGGTAGCGCATGCGTGGCTGGACTATGTGGAACAGTCCGGCGGGGCGCGCAGTGTACCGGCCGTGTGGTTCCTTCCCATTCGCCAACTGCTGGCGAGGGTCCGCCTGGATCCGGCCGGCATGCAGAAAGCCGCCCAGGATTTGAGGCAGAGCGACGATCCGGTCATTGCTCTCTATCTCGCGCTGGAATCGGTGGCGCCGCAGTCCATCGCCGAGCTGGTCCTGTTGCTTTGACCCGGCTATAAGACGTCCGCGAATCCGCGCTTCATGTGGCGGAAAAACAGGCCTCCGAGCACGAAAACGGCGGCGCCGGCGGCCGTCAATACCGCCAGATCGGCGGCGTCCGGCAAGCGATTCGTCAGCAGCAGCCGGCGGTAGGCGTGCACGCCGTAGCTCAGCGGGTTGGAATCGATCACCGCCCAGGCTTTGACCGGAAACTGCGCCCGCGCGATCATGATCGGCGTGGCCCAAAACCAGATGTTGAGAATCAAGCCGACCGCCTGCGCGGTGTCCCGCAGAAACACGTGCAGGCTCGAGACGATCCACGCGACTCCCACCGCAAACAGGCCCAGCGCAAGCGTGTAAACCGGCAGCAGGACCAGGAACCAACTGGCGTGATGCAGAACCACGGCCGCCACAGCCACCATCAGCGCCAGCGCCAGAGCGTGGCTCACCAGCGTCGAAAGGAACACCGCCAGAGGCACGATTTCAGCCGGGAATACGGTCTTGGTAATCAGGTTGGCTTGATCGAGGATACTCGATGCCGAGCGTTGCACGGTCTCGCTGAACAGCATCCATGGCAGAATTCCGGCGAATAGAAACAGGGGATACGGCGCCGCGCCTTCGCTCCCGGTGGCAGGTTTGATCTTCAGACAATACTCGAACACGAAGACCCAGATGCCCAGTTGCACCAGGGGCTGAACCAGGCTCCAGATCCAACCCATGGCCGAACCTACGAAGCGCTGCTCAAAGTCCCGGCGAACCAATTGAAAGAGCAAACTGCGCCGCTCGATCAAATTCCGCAGAAATAGCGTTCCAGGTAGTCGGCGAGCCACGGCTGCAACGTATAATACTAAATTTTTCAATGAGTTGCAAAAAGTTAACGAGCTTGACAGCACCCCCCGCCGATTGTTACACTCCCAGTTTCGTTAATTAAGCAGTTTTCATGAAATCGCCTTGCGGGCGGAGGTCGCGTATTGTCCGATCGCGAAACGGAAGCCCGGCCGGAGAATGGAATGAAGCAGGAATATTTCGTCGTGGTCCTGGCGCATTCGTTACGCGGCAGGCTGCGGCGCGTCCAGATTCCCCATCACGCTGTATACGCAATACTGGCTCTGGCACTTCTCGGTTGTTTCTCCCTGTTCGGTTTTGTGGGCAGTTACGCCCGAATGGCCTGGAAGGTCGCCAACTACAACGCTCTGCGCCGCGAAGCCGACGTGCTGCGCGCACGCTATCAAAACCTGGAGACGCAGGTGCGCCAGACCGACCAGCAGTTGGCCAGTTTGGAACTGTACGCCAGGGAAGTTTCCCTGGCCTACGGCATCAAGCAGAAGCTTGAGGGTCCTTCCGACATTTCCGCGGAGGGCCGGCTGGTTCCGACCTTCGCCGAAAGCGTCGAAGACTATAACTACCTGCGCAGCGCCAGCGCCTTGGCTCTGCCCAGCCGCCGCACGCGGTCTCCTTTCGCGTTGGCTTCGCCGCCGACCATCTGGCCCGTGGACGGCCGGCTGATTGGAGCATTCGGCGCGCGCACCGATCCTTTTTCGGGGGAAGGCGCATTTCATAAGGGAGTCGATCTGGGCGCTCCCACCGGTACGCCCGTGCGCGCCACCGGCGACGGGTTGGTGACTTTCGCCGATATGGAAAGCGGTTACGGCAGACTGGTCGTGATCGATCACGGCCGCGGCCTGCAAACCTACTACGCTCACCTGTCGCGCTGCTACGTTCACGCCGGCGAGGAAGTGCGCCGCGGAGAAATGCTGGGAGCGGTCGGAAGCACGGGCCGCGTTACCGCCCCGCACCTGCATTACGAAGTGCGCATCGGCGGCGCACCGGTCAATCCGTATCGCTACCTGGTGAACGCTACCCTGGTTCCGCGAACCATCCATAACGATTTGCCTTTCTGAATTTTCGGCCGCCGATAGCGCTCGAATCGCGAATCGCCGCCCCGCGGGACGGCTTTTCCCGTTATTCTGTTCCTATGCGTTTCCTCATCCTGGCGGCGGCCCTGGCGGCAACCGCTTGCGGACCGGCGGCTCCAGCCGGCAGCGGCCCAATTCCCGAGTACGGTTACCAGGTGGTTCACGTCTATCCGCACGATCCGCTGGCCTTTACCGAGGGGCTCTTCTATCGGAACGGATACCTGTATGAGAGCACGGGACTGGAGGGACAGTCGTCGGCCCGGAAGGTTAGGCTCGAAACCGGCGAGGTAGTGCAGAAGCACGAGGTCCCGGAGCAGTATTTCGGCGAAGGCATCATCGCCTGGAAGGGCAAGCTGGTGCAGTTGACCTGGCAGACCCAGGTGGGATTCGTTTACGACCTGAATACTTTCGAGACGCGCAGTGAATTCCATTATCCCGGCGAAGGCTGGTCGATGACCGAGGACGGCAAGCGCATCATCATGGACGACGGCACGCCGCAGCTCCGTTTCTGGGATCCTGACACGCTCCGGGAAATCGGCCGCCTCACCGTGACCGCCAACGGCGAGCCGGTGACGAACCTCAACGAGCTCGAGTGGGTCAAGGGCGAGATCTACGCCAATATCTGGATGACGGACCGGATTGCCCGCATCGATCCCAAAACCGGCAAGGTGGTGGGCTGGATCGATTGCGCCGGTCTGCTAGACCCGTCCGACCGGGTGGAAGGCCAAACCGACGTGCTCAATGGAATCGCCTACGACGCCGAGCACGACCGCCTCTTCGTCACCGGCAAGAGATGGCCGAAACTGTTCGAGATCAGACTGGTAAGGAAGAACGGGCAGTAGGGGGCCCGCTGTTCTCTGCCGCGGCGGCACTGCTGCCGGCCCCCCTCTTCACAAGGCGTACAAGCGTCGAGTAGAGATTCGGCGCAGCAGGCCGCGGGGGCGGAAACGGACGACACCGCAAGGGCTAATGTTTCGAGTATAGTTAGCTATCCATCCGGGTTTAAGATGGAGATTCTTAATCAAAAGAAGAGGTAACCCTGGCATGAAGGGCGAGAAGATCTACGAGTACGATCTGAATATTACGGGCGTCACGGACTACGGTGTCAGCATGGAGTCGATCCTCTCCGGCAAGGAAAAGATCCCGCCTCAGGGCGCGCGCTTTGACGTGGCGTTTGAAGGAAACGCGACCGGCCGCCTCTCAGGGCGAGTGCGCGGCGTCGATTATCTCCGCATGCGCGGCGATGGGCGGATCGATCTTGACATCCGCGGGACCATCGAGACCGACGACGGTTTTCGCATCGGTCTGTCTGCGGACGGCGCGGCGGTGATGCGCCAAGGTGAGCCGATCGCCGATCTCTGCGAAAACGTAACGCTCATCACCGCGGCCCCCGGCTACGCGTGGGTCAACACGGGCCAGATTTGGGCGCCGGGGAGCGTCAACCTGGCTACCGGCAAGATTCACATCGACGCATACCGGCAATAATCCGGACCGGCCGGCAATTTGGTCGGGGTTGGGACGTGGGTTTTCTCGGTCCTCCCTTGTCGCCTAGCGTTTACTGACGCGAACGGCTTCGGGCCATCGGACGGCGGTGGCCGCAGTCAACTGGACGGAAAACCCCCAAACCCCCGATGTGGCGCGCGCCCCGCAGAAGCTTCAGGCCCATCGGGAACCCCCCGGGCTTTCAGACGGCCAAATCAAGTCCGCCGTAGGGAAGAAGAAGGCCAGCTCGGCGGCGGCTGTCGACAGGGGGATGTATCACCTTCGTCGAATTGAGTCCTTGCGCGGGTTGCGCTCGGGCCATCATTCAGGCAGGGCTGACGGAAGTTGTTATCAACCACGACCGAAATGCCGAGTACCTGAGCGAGCGCTACTCCGACGAACATCCAAGTTGCGTCGTCCACCGCGGTTCGGGATGCCGGGATCGAGCCCTTAACTTGAAAACTTGCGATTATGCGGCCACTTCCACGTAATCAACGGAAGTATGCGGCTCCGGTATCGGCTCTCCCACCTCACGCATGGCCTCGAAGTGCGCAATCAGAGCATCCTGAAAGTTCCGGCGCGTCTCTGCCTCGCTGTCACCAACGGCCACGCATCCCAGAACATCCGGCGAATAGGCGGAGTAGCCAGTCCCAGTTTGCTCGATGACTACGGGATACCGTTTCGCGATCATTTCAGCCCTGCCTTTTTGAGTATAACGTTTAGCGTGCCCGGCGCGAGTTCCTTGCCGTCGTTACCGGGCACCGTGATCACGAATGCTTCGTCGGGATGTTTAAAGTGCCGATGGCTGCCCCTTGATCGCATCTCCGCCCATCCGTGCTTTTCAAGCAAACGAATCACCTCGCGTACCTTCATAGGCATCAGCCTAATGGTACGCCGTCTCGGGCCTTGACCGTCGGCGTTGCGAGTCGCTATCTCGGGAGATCGCTCCTCCCTGGTAGCCTAGCGTTTATTGACGCAAACGGCTTCCGGCCATCGGACGGCAGTGGCCGCAGTCAACTGGACGGAAAACCAGACTGCCTATGTGGCGCGCGCCCCGCAGAAGCTTCAGGCCCATCGGGCCCCCCCCGGGCTTTCAGACGGCTAAATCAAGTCCGCCGTAGGGAAGAAGAAGGCCAGCTCGGCGGCGGCTGTTTCGGGGGCGTCGGATCCGTGGATGGCGTTGCGCTCGATGTTGGTGGCGAAACGCTTGCGGATGGTGCCTTCGGCGGCATTGGCGGGGTTGGTGGCGCCCATCACTTCGCGGAGTTTGGCGACCGCATCTTCCCGCTCCAGCGCCATCACCACGATGGGGCCTTCGGTCATGAACTTCACCAGGCCCTCGAAAAACGGCCGCTGGCGGTGTACGGCGTAAAAGCCGCGCGCTTGAGCTTCGGACAGACGGGTCATCCGCAATCCCAAGATCTTGAAACCGGCCTCTTGAATGGCCGCCAGAATGGCGCCCGCGTGACGCGCGGCGACGGCGTCCGGCTTGACGATCGAAAACGTTCTTTCCAGACTCATAAACGGCTTTTTATTCTTGCTCCCATTTCGGCGGGCGAACCGCACACGTCGATGCCTGCGTCCTGCATGGCTTGAATTTTGTCGCTGGCCTTGCCGGAGCCGCCCGCGACGATGGCGCCGGCGTGGCCCATGCGCCGCCCCGGCGGGGCCGTCTGCCCGGCCACAAAGCCGATCACCGGCTTGGTCACGTGGGCTTTCACATAGGCCGCCGCGGTCTCTTCGGCATTGCCGCCGATTTCGCCGATCATGACGATGGCGTGGGTATCGGGATCGGCATTGAACAGTTCCAGGGCGTCCAGGAAGGTGGTGCCGACGATGGGATCGCCGCCGATGCCGATACAGGTCGACTGACCGATTCCGAGGCCGGTCAACTGGCCCACGGCTTCGTAGGTGAGGGTGCCCGAGCGCGAGACCACGCCCACGTGGCCCTCCAGATGAATACGCCCGGGCATGATGCCGATTTTGCATTTACCGGGCGAGATGACGCCGGGACAGTTGGGGCCGATCAGCCGCGTGCTCTTACCCTTCAGAAACTGCCACGCCTTCACCATATCGAGCGCGGGAATGCCTTCGGTGATGGCGACCACCAGCGCAATGCCGGCCGCCGCGGCCTCCATGATGGCGTCCGCCGCAAACGGCGGCGGCACGAAAATCACCGTGGCGTTGGCCCCGGTTGCGCGGACCGCTTCGGCCACCGTGTCGAACACCGGGAGCCCGAGGTGTTGGCTGCCGCCCTTGCCGGGAGTCACGCCGCCCACCACGTTGGTGCCGTACTCGATGGCCTGTTCGGCGTGGAACGAACCTTCCCTGCCGGTGAATCCTTGCACGAGCAGGCGCGTGTTTCGATCGACCAGTACACTCATTGTTTTCCCCGTGAGGCGCTGCCAACCCTCAGGCCGCAGCCAGCTTGACTACCTTTTCGGCGGCGTCCGCCATATCGGCGCCAACGGTGAAGTTCAGGCCGGATTGCAGCAGGATCTTGCGGCCCAGCTCGACGTTGGTGCCTTCCATACGCACCACGATCGGCAATTGAATTTGCAAATCGCGGGCGGCGTTGACCACCCCGCTGGCCAAAGTGTCGCAGCGCAGGATGCCGCCAAAGACGTTGATCAGCACGGCCTTGACGTGCTTGTCGCTGAGCAGAATGCGAAACGCATACTTGACCTGCTCCTCGCTGGCGCCGCCTCCCACGTCGAGAAAGTTGGCCGGGCTGCCGCCGGCATACTTGATGATGTCCATGGTGGCCATGGCCAGGCCGGCGCCATTCACCATGCAGCCCACCGAACCATCCAGCTTGACGTAATTCAAACCGTGGCGGGAAGCTTCCACTTCCAGCGGATCTTCCTCGCTGAGGTCCCGCAGTTCGAGCAATTCCTTGTGACGGTAGAGGGCGTTGTCGTCGAAGTTGATCTTGGCGTCCAGGGCGTAGACTTTGGCGTCTTTGGTGAGGATAAAGGGGTTGATTTCGGCCAGCGACATATCCATGGCGACATACGCCTTGGCCAGCGCCATCATGGCGGCCGCGGCGGCATTCACGCTGCCGGCTGGAATGCCGATGCCGAAGGCAAGGTTGCGAGCCTGATAGGGCGCCAGGCCGAAGCCGGGCTCGATGGTTTCCTTGAGGATGGCCTCGGGATTCTTGGCGGCAACCTCCTCGATTTCCATGCCGCCGGCGGCCGAGGCCATGAAGACCGGCTTGCCCTGCACGCGGTCGAGCACGATTCCGAGGTAGAGCTCGCGTTCGATGGGGAGGGTTTCTTCCACCAGCAGGCGTTGCACCAGCTTGCCCTCGGGGCCGGTCTGGTGCGTGACCAGGGTCATGCCGAGGATTTTGCGCGCCAGTTCCAGGGCTTCCCCGGCATTGCGGGCGACCTTGACTCCGCCGCCTTTGCCGCGGCCGCCGGCGTGGATCTGCGCCTTGACCACCACGCTGCCGCCCAACCGCTTGGCCGCGGTCTCCGCCTCCTCGACGGTGAATGCCACTTCGCCGCGAGGCACAGGGACGTGGTACTGGGCCAGGATATCCTTGGCCTGATACTCGTGGATTTTCATGGATTTCTGCTAGTGTTTAAGATGGCGGAAACGCCGAACCCTCAATATATCATGTCGCTACTGCCTTTTATCGGCCGCATCGTGGAGTACCAAAACCTGAACGCCGAAGAGGCGGAAACCGCCATGCAGGTCATTCTGGAAGGGCGTGCCAGCGCAGCCCAAATCGCGGCGTTTCTGACCGCCATGCGGATGAAGGGGCCGGTGGTCGCCGAACTGGTGGGTCTGGCCCGGGCCATGCGGCGCATGGCGGCGAAGGTTCAGCCGGACTTGCCGGCCGGGCAGTCCCTGCTCGACACCTGCGGAACCGGAGGGGACGGGGCCGGAACATTCAACATTTCCACGCTGGCAGCTTTTGTAGCGGCAGGCGCCGGGGTACACGTGGCCAAGCACGGCAACCGATCGATTTCCAATTCCGCGGCGGGTAGCGCCGATCTGCTGGAGGCGCTGGGGATTGAAATCGCGCTGCCGCCGGCCGCGACCGCCCGCGCCATCCGCGAAGTGGGGATCGGCTTTCTGTTCGCGCCGGCGGTACATACCGCCATGCGCCATGCGCATCCGGTGCGCGCCGATCTGAAACTGCGCACGGTGTTCAACCTGCTTGGCCCGCTGACCAACCCGGCGGGGGCGGACGCTCAGCTTGTGGGCGCGCCCGACGCCGGGGCGGCCGAATTGCTAGCCGGAGCGCTGGCGGCCCTGGGGCTGCGGCGAGGCTTCGTGGTCCACGGTTCCGACGGCCTGGATGAAATCACCACCACCGGGCCGACCCTGGCATTCGAGATCCTGGGCGGCGCCTTCGCGCGGCGGACCCTGGAGCCGGGCGATTTCGGAGTTCCGGTGGCGACGCCTGGGCAGCTCAAGGGTGGAGACGCGGCGCGCAATCTGGAGATTGCCAAGGCCGTTCTGGGCGGCGCTGCGGGCGCGGCGCGAGATATCGTGGTCGCCAATACCTCGGCCGCCCTGGTGGCCGCGGGCGTGGCCGCCAGTTGGCTGGAAGGCGCCGCCATGGCCGCGCGTTCGATCGATAGCGGCGCGGCATGGAGCCGGGTGGAAGCCCTGGCCGCATTTTCCCGGGCGGCAGGAGTTAGCGGAAAGCCTTGAACAGCAGCTCCCGCACAGCCCCGAGGCGGGCGCAATCCGGGCAACTGGGAGCGCAATCTCCGCTGCCATGAGCTAACAGGAAGTTGAATTGTTCGCGCATCACCTCCGCGACGGGAGCGGGCTCTGCCATGCCTGTCCGAAGAGCCCTCAGTGCGGGCGCGCCCGCAAGTGCGGGCCGCTCCGCGGTGCGACTGGGAAAACCGACGTACCGTCTGGCCACATCCAGTCTATCGGCAGGCAAGGCCGGAGGGTTTAGCCGGTCGCGGAAAAAGGCAGCGGGGGGACGGCGCTATCGCTGCGCGGCTTGAGCCGGATCAAGTATGGCAATTCCAGGAAAGCGCTTGAAGTGGCCGGTGTTGACAGTCAGGATGGTCGCCACCGAATACACTTGCATAGCGGCGGCAAGGTGGGCGTCATGAGTTTGCTTGCCCGAAACTCCGAGAGCCTCAACTATTCCCTGCCATGCTTCCAGCACCTCGGGAGTGGACGGCAACAGGCGAAAGAATCGCCGCAAGGTTGCGATTTCGCTTGCGGCCCTGGCCGGGTTCATGCCGAGGCCGTTTTCGTCGCGGGAACGGGTCGCCACGGCCCAGAACTCTATGAGATTCTGTGGCGCGACGCAAAGCACCTCACCGCGAAGCCGAAGGGTAGCTATTGCGTTTTCGGCAGCGGAGTAATGCGGGTGTTCGGGATAGAGGGAACGTAAGAGAACGCTGGTGTCGATCAGGATCGCCATCTAAAGGCCGCGCTCGCCATAGATGAAATCGCGGCTCATGGCTTCGTCCGACAGCAGCGGGAGGTTATCCTTGGCATGACTCCGCGTCCATGCTCTGAACTCGCGTACCCACTCTTCCGGGGATAGCCCCGGGGCGGTGGACGATTGTTGCCGCGCCAGCAAGACGTCACGCACCAGTTCGTCAGGGGACACGCCTTTGGCCTGAGCCTCGGCAAGAAATGCCTGCTCCACGTTGGGCGGAAGATTCAGCGTAACGGTCATAAGGGACACCCGCTCAACCTTCAGGATAGCCTATGCCGGAACGCCGGAATTGTGACGCCTGAAAAACCGCTGGGGCCGCCGCTCCGCGGGAAGTGCAGCGCGTCGGACAGTACAAGGCCTTTGCTGTGAAGTTGCCGCTCGAGACCCGGGGCCGGCGTCGGCGGAAAGGCGGCGATGGCCAAGGGCAGTGGCCACCGCCCCTGGCTGCTCCTTCGGCCGGCCACGCGGCCCGGGTTGGTAACGCCCCATGTCGCCAGCTTCCCCCGCGAACAGGGCCATAACGTAACGGCCGCGCCGCGCGGTAGAATGATCGGCGCGGTTTTCCGCCTCGCGTCCGTATCGCTGTCGGTGAACCATGCCCCAAGTCATCGTTCCGAATCCGGTTCTCAACTCGCCATTCGACGAGCCGACGCGCCACTTCTTCTTCGACGAGGACGGCATCACCGACAAGAAGGTCGAATCGCGGCGGTTGAGCAGTTACTTCGTGCCGGTCCCCAAACCGAAAATGAAGGGGAAGCAACTCGCCCTCGACACGGAATGGACGCAAGATCGAATCGAGGAAAACAAGTTCATCAACGCCGTGCGAAACGCCGTCGCGAAATGGCGGTTCGGCGGGTACGAGGGCGTAACCGGCGCCACACGGCAGTTGCTCGAATACTGGCGGAATCCCGACCGGGAGCGGCGGCTCTATTTCTGCCAGATCGAAGCCTTGGAGACCGCGATCTATCTGGCCGAGGCCGCCGACCGGCAGGGTGGCGCGTGGATTTCGCGCGATCTGAAGGCCGCGAACGATTCGCACAACCCGCTCCTCGAGCGGATCGCGTTCAAGATGGCAACCGGCAGCGGCAAGACCGTCGTCATGGCGATGCTGATCGCATGGCACGCGCTCAACAAATTCGCCAGTCCCCAGGACAGCCGGTTTGGCGACGCCTTTTTGATCGTCACGCCCGGCATTACCATCCGCGACCGCCTGCGTGTGCTGTTGCCCAACGACCCCGAGAACTACTACGCCAAGATGGACGTGGTGCCGGAAATGGCGCGCGAACCGCTCAGCCGGGCCAGGATCTTCATCACCAACTACCACGCTTTTCTGCCCCGCGAGAAAGTCGCAGTGGGCAAGCTGACCAAGCAGGTACTCGGCAACGGCAGAATCAACGCCTTCACCGAAACGCCCGACGAAGTTGTGCGCCGCGTGTGCCGGGGACTTGGCAACAAGAAGAACATCGTCGTCATCAACGACGAAGCGCACCACTGCTACCGCGGCAAGCCCGAGGAGGACGGCGAGAAGCTCAAGGGCGACGAGCGCAGGGAAGCGGAGAAGCGGGAACGGCAAGCCCGCGTCTGGATCACCGGCCTGGAGTCCACCAAGCGCAAAGCCGGGTTGCGAGCCGTCTACGATCTTTCGGCGACGCCGTTTTTCCTGAAAGGCTCCGGCTACCGGGAAGGGACGTTGTTTCCGTGGGTGATTTCGGATTTTTCCCTGATCGACGCCATCGAGGCGGGGATCGTGAAAGTCCGCGCGTCCCGGTAGCCGACAACGCCATGACTGGCGAACAGCCGGCGTATCGCGATCTGTGGGGCCGCATCCGGGACCACCTGCCGAAGAAGGGCCGGGGAACGGATGCCGTCACCGGCGAGCCGAAGCTTCCGGCCGAACTGGAAGGCGCGCTCGAAAGCCTCTACATCAACTACAAGGCGTCCTTTAAGCAATGGGAGCAGGATGCCGGGGCAAGCCTGCGTGGCGGGACTCCTCCCGTCTTTATCGTCGTCTGCAACAACTGTAACGTATCCAAGCTCGTATTCGAACTTCATCGCGGGGTGGGAAAAGAAGCTGCCGAATGGCCCCGCCGTGCTGGTGCCGGGCAAGCTGGACCTATTCACCAATGTCGCCGATGGCCGCTGGAGCGCCCGCCCGAATACCATTCTGGTGGACAGCGAGCAATTGGAATCCGGCGAGGCCATGAGCGACGACTTCCGCAAAATCGCGGCTCGGGAAATCGAAGAGTTCAAGGCCGAATACCGCACGCGGTTCCCCGAGCGCGATCCCGGGAAGCTGACCGACGAGGACGTCCTGCGCGAAGTCATGAACACGGTGGGCAAGCCCGGCAAACTAGGCGAGCAGGTGCGCTGCGTGGTGTCCGTCTCCATGCTGACGGAAGGTTGGGACGCCAACACCGTGAGCCACATCCTGGGCATCCGCGCCTTCGGCACGCAGCTTCTCTGCGAGCAGGTGGTGGGGCGCGGGCTGCGGCGGCGCAGTTTCGCTCTGAACGAACAAGGCCACTTCGAGCCGGAGTACGCCGAAGTGTACGGCGTGCCGTTCTCCTTCATCCCCACGGATGGCTCCACGCCCGCGCCGCGCCCCACCAAGCCCGTTACGCGCGTGCGGGCGCTGGAAGATCGCGCCGCCCTGGAGATGCGCTTTCCGCGCCTGCTCGGCTACCGGTACGATCTGCCGCCCGAAAAGCTGGAGGCCACGTTCACGGACGATTCGCGCCTGGTTCTGACCACCGCCAACGTGCCCACTGAGACGGAGAACGCGCCTATCGTTGGCGAGAGCAGTTTCCATAGCCTGGCGGACCTGAAGCTCAGACGCGAGCAGGAAATCGATTTCGTGCTGGCGCGTCATCTGCTCGAAACATTTTTTCGCGATGGCGAAGGGAATATCAAGCCGTGGCTGTTTCCCGAGCTGCTCCGCATCGTGCGCGAATGGCGCCATGGCGGATGGCTGGTTTGCCAGGACGACACCTTCCCCCAGATGGTGCTGTTCGCGGAAAGTGCGACAGCCGCGGCCGAGAAAATATACCGCTCCATCGTGGCGGCGACGCCCGGCGCGAAGATGCTGAAGCCCATCCTGTACCCGTACGATACCGAAGGCAGCACCCGGTACGTCGATTTCGACACCACGCGCCCGGTCTACGCCACGGACCCGGAAAAGTGCCAGATTTCGCACGTGGTGGCCGATACGGATTCGTGGGAGCAGAAAACCGCCCAAGCCCTGGAGAGCATGAAGGGCGAAGTGTGCGCTTACTTCAAGAATCATCACGTTGGGTTCACTATTCCATACGTGATGAACGGCCAACAGCGGAATTATACGCCGGATTTCGTGGTGCGCCTCGGCGCGCCGGGCGGCGAGTGGAATTTGATCCTGGAAGTCACCGGCGAGAAGCGTCCCGACAAGGAAGCCAAGACGGCGACGGCCCGCACGCTTTGGGTTCCGGCCGTGAACAACCACGGTGGTATGGCGGAGATTTCCACGAGGGCGCGGTCCGGGTGCTTCCTATAGATTATTCGGTAGGGACCCAGCTTCTTTCGGAAGCGCCCCTTCCATTCGGGTCCCTGAAGCGCCTTGATATTGCTCCATTCGGAGTCGTCTTTGTCCTCGAATTCATCGATGGCGCGCGCAATCCGCTCCCGTATGTCGGGGGATAGACGTGCAAGCTGCTTTTGGGCTTCGCGGGAGAGGTCAGCGTGCCAGCGCATGTTTCACGGCGCGCCAGGGTTTCGACTCTCCCCGCCTGAGTTGGGCCTCGCCGCGGCGCACGATCTTCTCTTCTTCCGGTGTCAGAGCGTCGTCGGAATCCTGTTTGGGAAAGATCGTGACAACGCCGGCCGTCACCTTGAATTCGAGCTTGTCTCCGCTCTTGAAACCCGCCCGGCGGCGGACGGAGGGAGGGACCACCAGCGGCATTTTGCTTTTGACGGTAACGGTCATGCCGATACTACAGTCGAATTGCCAACTCGCTTTCAGTGTAGGGCGGCGGGGGTGGTTCGTCAAACTTGCTTGCCGGCATGCCGGTCGCCGCCTCTCTCCTTACGCCAGGTCGAATTTTTCCTGATGAAGCGTGCTGTCCGCTTTTACGAAGACGGGGCGGCCCAGGGTTTCTTCCAGTTCCTGGAGGTAGCTGTTCTGGTTCGATTTCAGCAGCCGGGCGACGTCGGGCGAGACACGCAGCAGAACATCCTTGCTTTCGATGGCGCCGGACAGCTTGCGCGCTTCCTGAAGAATCTCGGTGACGATGGTTTGCGGGCTCTTGACATAGCCTGCGCCTTCGCAGTAGGCGCAGGGAACGCAGAGCGTCCGCTCGAGGCTCTGCTTGACGCGCTTGCGGGTGATGGCGACCAGCCCGAAATCGTTGAACTGCAGGATCTTGTACGGGGCCCGGTCGACGCGCATGGCTTCTTCCAGGGTTTGCATCACCTTCTGGCGGTTCTTGCGTTCGTCCATGTCGATGAAATCCACCACGATGATGCCGCCCAGATCGCGCAGGCGGATCTGGCGGACGATCTCCTTGATGGCATCGGTGTTGGTTTTGACGATGGTGTCCTCGAGGCGGTTGGAGCGGCCGACGTACTTGCCGGTGTTGACGTCGATGGCCACCAAAGCCTCGGTCTGATTGATGACGATGTAGCCGCCGGACTTGAGCCAGACCTTGGGCCGCAGAGCTTTTTCGAGCTCGGCCGTGATTCCGAATTCGTCGAAGATGGGGTTCGAGCGGGTATAGAGCTTGACGCGCGCAACCAGGGCTGGCTGGAAACGCTCGACGAAGCGCAGAACGCCTTCGTAAAGCTCTTCGTTATCGACCCAGATGTTCTTGAACGAACTGGTGAGCTGGTCGCGCAGCACGCGCTCCACCACGTTGAGGTCGTGATGAATCAGTACCGGAGCGGGTTTGCGCTCGGCCTTCTGGCGCATGTCGAGCCAGAGGTTATAGAGGAACATCATGTCGGCGCGAAGTTCCTCTTCGCTGCGGTTTTCGCCGGCGGTGCGGACGATGTAGCCGCCCGGGATTCCGGTGCGGTTGCTCTGCAGGATGCGCTTCAGCCGGGAGCGCTCTTCGTCGCTGGGGATCTTGCGGGAGACGCCGACATGGTCGACGGTGGGCATGTAGACCAGGAAACGGCCCGGCAGGGCGATATGGGAAGTGATGCGGGCGCCCTTCTGGCCGAGTGGTTCCTTGGCAATCTGAACGATGATCTCCTGCCCTTCTTTGAGCAGGTCGCTGATGCTGGGGCCGGGGCGCTCGGCGCGGGGGTCGGGGGCGGTCCTGGCGGGCGCGGTTCGAACCTCGGGTTCGGGTGCGGCGCGGCCCGCCGGCTCGGCGGCGGCAGCGGGCTGAGGGCCACGGTCTCCATGGTCTCCACGGTCGCGGCCGCCGCGGCGGCGCGTGCGGCGGGAAACCCGGTGCAGATAACGCGAACCTTGTTCCCGTAGGGTAGCGGTCAGGCTGGTGGGGATGCGAGCGGGCTCGGGGCCCTCGGGGTCGGCAGCCACACCGGCGGCGGCATCCATGGCGGGTTCGGCTTCGGCGGCGTCGACGTCTTCGGCCGCGGATTCCTCCTCCGCGAAGGCGGATTCCTCCGGCTCCTCGGCAGTTTCCTCAGCGGGCGCTACATTTTCGGGTTCGGCGCTTTCCACGGCGGGCTCTTCCGCGAGCGCTTCCGGCTCCACGGCCGCGGGCAAGGCTTCGGCAATGGTTTCGACGGGGTTTGCCGCGGCACTTGCCGAAACCGGGCTCTCGGGCGCGGTTACTGCGGCGGGCGGCTCCGGCGCGGTCTCGGATTCCAGGGCCTCGACCAACCTTGCCGCGGCCGGATCGAGTCGCTCGACAACGGGGGTGGAATCGGTTTCGATCTCCGGCTGCCGGTCCTCGTCCGGCCCGGCGTACTTGGCCAGGGATTCACCGGGAAGGACGAAGAAATCGTCGGGCGGCGCGGCGGCGGCGCGAGGGGCGGATTCAGCCACCGGCTCCGGTTCGGGCGCCGCGCCCTCCTCGCTCTTTTCGGTGCTTTCCTCGCCCCGCTGATCGGGGGAATAGAACTTGGAGTCCGGCAGGCCGCGTCCCCGGCCGCCGCGACGGCGGCGAGAGCGGCGGCCGCGGCGATCATGATCGTCGTGGCGCTGTTCGTGACTGGGAGCGGAGGGAAGAGCAATGCTGGGAGCGGCGCCCTCGGCGGCGGGCGAAGGCGGCAGGATCACCGCGGCGGGAGGCGGCGCGTCGTTGCCTGGCACGGCGCTCTGTATGGCGCTCGGTATCGCGCTTTGCACTGGGCCTGGTATGGCACCTGGCACTACGCTTTGGACTGGCGGAGCGAACGGCTGCTGACCCTTGCCCAATTTGAGGACCTGGTCCTCGACGCTGGTGACGATCTTGTCGTACTCCTCGTTGTCTTCGAAGAAGTCCGAGACGTAGAGGAACGCGTCGCGCTCCAGGCCAATATCGACAAAGGCGGACTGCATTCCGGGAAGAACGCGGGTCACGCGTCCTTTGTGAATGCTGCCGGCCAGAGAGTATTCGTTTTCGCGCTGATGGTAAACCTCGACGAGTTGATCCTCTTCGAGCAGCGCAACGCGCGTTTCGTGGCGCGTGGCTGAAATAACCAAATCCTTCGACATCCGCTACCTCCCCGGGAACATGGAGAGAGTAGACCAGTTGGGAGGTGGGTGCCCTGGGTGGCTCGCGAGCCGCTTCGCCGAAGCGGTACCGGCTCAACCCGATGCCAATATCACGCCGGCCGCCGATGGAGTTCGAACCTCACACACCAAACAGCCGGGAAGCACTCCTAAAACCTGGGAGAGCGCCAGAAGCGCCACCGTCCCGGGGGGGTCTCTACAGGCTCCCGATCAATTCAAATTTTGGCGATCCGGCTTTACGACCGGACCCAATCAATTCACAAACCTTCTCAAACGGACGTTGTTGACTAGCCCCAACGCCAAGAAACTAGACCAGATACTGGAACCACCCGCACTCATGAAGGGGAGCGGGATTCCGGTCACCGGAATCGCCCCGGCCACCATGCCCACATTCACGAGAATGTGGAACAGGAGCAGCCCGGCCACGCCCATGCACACGTACATACCAACCGGGTCGGAGGCCGTTTGCCCATTCTGGACGATTCGCATCACCATTACAAAAAACAAAGCAAGAACGAAGACTACGCCAACGAAACCGTGCTCCTCGGCAAAGGCCGAGAAGATAAAATCCTTGTGCGGCACGGGCAAGAAACGCAATTGAGTCTGGGTCCCCTTGGTGACCCCTTTACCGAACATACCGCCCGCACCAATAGCGATTTGGGACTGGATCAACTGATAACCCGAGCCCTGGGCGTCACGTTCGGGGTCGATAAAGCTCCTCCACCGCGTCTTTTGGTAGTCCTGCAGCACAAAGGTCCAAGTAATGGGAAGCACAATCACGGTCACCACGGCAATGACGGCGACATATTTCCACCGCAATCCCGCGATGAAGGCTCCCACCACGAGAACCGCCAAATACGTTAATGCAGTTCCCAGATCCGGTTGTTTTAAGACCAGAAACGTGGGAACCAGTACGAGGCCCGCCAACTTCAGCATCTCGCGGATCTCGAGAACCTCCGTCCTCAATTCCGTTAAATAGCGCGCCACTAACAAGATTATCACCAACTTGGCAAATTCCGATACCTGCAGATGGACGGGACCGAACGGAATCCAGCGGCGGGAGCCGAATGCCGATTGCCCGAAGGCATAAGTTGCCACCAGGGCGAGGACTGTGCCGATGTACAAACCGGGGACGTATTGGAGCAGGCTGTGATAATCGATTTCCTGGATCACGAGCATGAGCACCCAACCGCCGGCTACGAACAGGATCTGGCGCCACCAGGCGCTGTGAAACTCGGTATCGAGGGTGGCGCTATAGATCTGCAGGACTCCGACGGCGCATAGGACGAGGGCGATCAGCACCAACGGCCAGTCGATATCGCGAACGGCAAAGTGGCGGCTCATTGTGGTCCGGAGGGGCCGGGAAGATCCAACCGGCCGATGGCGGCGAGGCGGGCGGCGTCCTCGGACTGTTGTTGGCGGAGCATGGTGAGGCGGGCTTTTTTGTCGAAGTAGGCTTTCAAGATATCGCGCACGATGGGGGCAACATAGGGGCCTTCGGCGCCATGGTCCCAAATGGCCGCCACCACAATTTCGGGGGCGTAGCAGGGGGCGAAGCCGACAAACCAGGCATTGGGCTGGCTCGCCACGCCGCCGGTAGCTTTGGCCAGGTCGGAAGATTCCACTTGCGCGGTGCCGGTTTTGCCGCACACCTGCAGGCCGGGAATCTGAGCCAGAGTGCCGGTACCCCATTCATTCACCACGCCGAACATGCCGTCGACGACGTCCTTGACATGGACGGGGTCCAGGTTCCAGGTGACGGGCTTTTCCGGCTTGGCGGTTTGGACCAGGTGAGGCTGCTGCCAGACACCGCTCATGGCAATACCGCCGAAGGCGCGGGCCAGTTGCAGGGGCGTGACGGTCAGCGCACCCTGGCCGATAGCGACCGAAATGGTTTCTCCGGCATACCACTTGCGGTGGTAATTGCGCAGGGCCCATTGGGGCGAGGGCACCGTGCCTTCCTTCTCGTTGGGCAGATCGATGCCGGTCTTGTGGCCGAAGCCAACCAGGTCGGCGTAGTAAGCGATCTTGTCGATGCCGACCATATTGCCGACGGTATAGAAATAGGTATCGCAGGACTGGACAATGCCCCGGTGCAGATTGACGGTGCCGTGACCGCCCTTAAGATGGCAGCGATAGTAGTTGCCGTAAAAGTAGGCGCCGCCGGCACAATGGACGTTGAACTGCTCGTCGATGGTCCCGGATTCCAGCGCAGCCAGGGCCACGGTCGGCTTGAAGGTCGAGCCGGGGGCCTGCTGCGCCTGAATGGCGCGGTTGAGCATGGGTTTATCGGGGTTGTCGCGGATTTCTTTCCAATCCGCGGCGCGAATGCGCACGGCGAACTTGTTGGGGTCGAAGGCGGGGTGGCTAAGCATGGCGAGCACCTCGCCGTTGCGCGGGTCCAGGGCAACCACGGCGCCGTTGCGGCCCTCCAGCGATAGCTCGGCGACGGCCTGCAGATCGAGATCGATGGTCAGCTCAAGATCTTTACCGGAGACGGCGCCTTTGCTCTTAAGCTCGTGGCGGACCTGCCCGGTGTTATCCACGATCACCTGGCGCTGGCCATCCTGGCCCATGAGGATCTCGTTATATTGCTGCTCGACGCCGAACTGACCGATGACGGCGCCCTGGTCGTATTTGGCGAACTCCGGCATATCCAGTTGGGCTTCGGTGATTTCACCGGTGTAACCGAGGACGTGGGCCAGCATGCCGTTCTGGGGATAGACGCGGCGCTGGGAGGGGATGGTGAAGAGTTCGGGGAAAAAGTCGCGATGGGAATCGACGAAAGCCAGGTCGAGCGGGGTGAGCTCCTCTTTCAGCGGGAGGGCCTCGTATTTGGGGCGATGCCGATAGCGGCGGACGCGGGCCACCAGGTCGTCGTAGTCGAGGTCGAGGCCTTGGGCGATCGGTCGGAGATGCTCCTCTTTGAGAAGCTCGCGGGCCAGGCGCAGAGAAAAAGACGCGTGGTTATCGACAATGACGCGGCCTTCGCGATCGAGGATGCGGCCGCGGGGACCGGGGATGGGGACCGATTTGACGCTGTTGGCGACGGCGCGCTCGTCGTAGAACTGGGGGTTTTGCACCTGCAGGCGCCAGAAGGCGGAAACGAGGATGACGAAGATGACGACGGTAACGTACTGAAAAACGGCGATCTTGCCGGCGGCAAAACGAAAATCGTCGCGCAGGGGCGGCTTTTCGGAAAGGCGCGCAGTTTCGAGATGTGGATCGGCCGGAGGTAGGGTCACAACCTGAAGGCGCCCGCAAAACGCCCGATAATTCTAGTGTACCCCAGCGGGGTTCGGGTGATTCGGCTGGCCGGCGGCAACGAAACCACCCGCCGGTTCCGCCTAGCGCGTGCCGCCGGCGAGGCCGCGTTGTTTGCGGGTGAGGATTTCGCGCACGGCGTAGATGCGGCGGTCCTGGCTTTCGAAGTAGGTGCGCATCAGGATTTCCCCCAGCAGGCCGGTGGAGAACATCAACAGGCCGCCGAGCAGCGCCAGGCCGGCCGCCATCATGAGCGGGCCGTGCTCGGCTACGATGTCGAGGCCCATCAGCTTCTCGATCGCCAGCCATACCAGCACGCCGCCGCCCAAGGTGGTGCCGATCAGCCCCAGCACCCCGAAGAAGTGCATGGGACGGGTGAAATACTTGAGCAGGAACTTGATGGTGAGAATGTCGAACAGCACGCGGAAGGTGCGGCCGATGCCGTAGTGGGAATCGCCGGCGGCGCGCGGCGTGTTGCGGATGGGCACTTCCGCGATGCGCGCCCCGTAAAAGCTGGCCAGCGCCGGAATGAAGCGGTGCAGCTCGCCGTACAGGTTGACGTCCTTCAGCACTTCGGCGCGATAGGCCTTGAAGGTGGTGCCGAAATCGCGCAGCGCCACGCCCGAAGCTTTGGCCATCATCCAATTGGCGATGCGCGACGGGATCCTGCGCAGGATGGCGTTATCCACGCGATGTTTACGCCAGCCGCTGGCGATGTCGAAACCCTCGTCGATCTTGGCCAGCAGCGCCGGAATGTCTTCCGGGGCGTGCTGCAGATCGCCGTCCATGGCGATGACGATGTCGCCCTTGGCTTCGTGGAAGCCGGCGGAAAGCGCGGCGGTCTGTCCGAAATTGCGGCGCAGGCGGATCACTTTCAGATGGCCGTCGGTCTCGACCAGGTTGGCCAGCAACTCGAAGCTGCGGTCGGTGGAAGCATCGTCGATGAACAGAATCTCGTAGGGCCGGCGCACCGTTTCGAGGACCGCCGACAAGCGGTCGTAGAGGGGCAAAATCGAGGGCTCCTCGTTGTGAATCGGAATTACGATGGAAAGCATGGCCGCCACGCCTTAAGTGTAACAGGGCTCCGGCAGGCTGAGTCGAGTTTGTCCCATGGAAAGGCTACCTTTTCAAGCTACCGCGGCGGGCGCGCGCTACCGGCCGATCCGGACTTTGCCGGTTTCCGTCCTGCTCGACAACGTGCGCAGCCTGTACAACGTGGGCTCGTTCTTCCGCACCGCCGACGCGGCGGCGGTGGAAAAGCTGTACCTGTGCGGCATCACCGGCCGGCCCCCCAAGAAAGCGCTGACCAAGACCGCCTTGGGTGCCGAGGAAACCGTGGCATGGGAGCACGGTTGGGATGCCGTGGCGATGCTGGAAGGCCTGCGCGCGCGAGGCGTGGAAATGGCCGCCATCGAAACCAGCGTGCACGCCGTGGACCTGTTCGACTGGATGCCGCGCTTCCCGGTCTGCGTGGTTTTCGGGCACGAAGTGGACGGCATCCGGCCGGAAGTTTCCGCCCTGTGCGACACCCACGTGCGTATTCCCATGCTGGGCCGCAAGCATTCCCTGAACGTGGCCACGGCCGGCGGCGTGGTCATTTACGAGTTGCTGCGGAAATACCGGGAGTGGGGAAGTGGGGAGTTTCGGAGGAATCCGTAACGATCGAGTACGAAGTCGTCACTGGAGAAACCGCATCTCGGAGGATCAAAAAGGGATGGAGTATACTGTCCGTGTGCTCCGGAAGGCGATGCGTGCCGGCAGAACGATCGCACGGCCCGACATCTCCAACCGCGGCACGGGAGAGACATCAACCGTCGAGGTGAACCGGTGGCAGGTCCGAAAGCTCTCATGATTTTTGCCAACGGCTACCCCCGTCCGTACCAGAACGATGCGGCGGAGGTGGCCAGCGCCAGCGCAAAGCCGGCGACGTGGTACCCTTCGTCGATCGACTTCCAGGCGACCGCGACGAACTCCGGCGATCCTGCGGGCGCGGGCACGCTGGCCGATATGCTGAAGATCGTCGCGGGCAAGCCGGCGGGATCCATTTCCCTGCTGGGATTGGTAGGGCATGCGGCGGGTGGCACGGGAGGCACGCCGCGCACGTTCGGCTTCAGCGGCCAGGTCACGGTCAATCCGGCGAACGTCATACTGACGGCGCCGGGCTTCCTCACTGCCGCGACGCTAACCTCCAGCATGGGCGCGATCACGCCGCTGCGGAACCGGTTCGCGGCGGACGCGCGAATCGTGCTATATGCGTGCAATACCGGCACCGACAATACGCTCCTCGATCCGATCAGCAACGCGTTCGGCGTTTGCGTGGATGGCTTCTCCGACGAAGTGTCGTGGTGCTTCACATGGACGACGCCGGGGAACCGGATCAATCCGAGCTCCCGTGGAAGAGTCTTCTACGACACCAAGGGACTTCTCGCGTTGGGAATGATCCCCTGCGCCGGCTTCAGCACCGATGCCACCACGCTGAAGCCGGACCTGACCTCCTGCACGGGAGTGAAGAGTAGCTCCAAGCCAGCAGGGACACCTTAGCCGCCGCCCCTCAGCCAGTGCCGGCATGGCGGACTCCGCGTGTGCTTCCTTGAGCGATCGCCAGCAGTTTGTCCAGATCCTGCTCCGGTATGTGGTCCAACTCACGGGCGATCGGTTCCCGTTTACTCATTACTACTCTCAGTTTTATCCCAAGGCGCAGTCGCGGCCGTGGCGCACGCACTCTAGCCGGCGCGGCACAGAAGAGTGCGCGCGCCACGGTATCTCCCGCCAGCATTTACAATAGACCTTCGCCTTCTATGAAACGGGTAATCACGGCGCAGGACATTCCGGCGGCGGGGGATCTGCGGATTCCGCCAGATACGATCGTGACGGCCTCCGCGCGGGAGCTGGCCGGGGTGCGCGGGGTGCGCATCCTCGAAGTGCACGAAGCGGAGCTCAGCCGGTTCACTACGCCCGGCCAAACCATCGCCATCGGCGCCGACCATGGCGGATTTCGCCTCAAAGAGGCGCTCAAGCCGGTGATCGAAAGCCTGGCTCTCACCCTGCTGGATATCGGCGTGTTCGACGAGAAGCCCGCCGATTATCCCGATATCGCGCACAAAGTTGCACAAACGGTGGTGGAAGGCGCAGCAACCCGCGGCGTAATCATCGACGGCGCTGGGATTGGTTCATGCATGGCGGCGAACAAAGTGCCGGGCATTCGGGCGGCCCTATGCTATGATAAGGCTTCCGCTCGGAATAGCCGTGAACACAATGATTCTAATGTGCTTACGCTCGGCGGCCGGCTTCTGACCGAGACCCAGGCGGAAGAGGTCCTGCGCACCTGGCTGGGCACGCCGTTCGCCGGCGGACGCCATCAGGCGCGGGTCGACAAAATCATGGCCATCGAGCGTCAATATCTGAATTCCAAGAAGGCTACCTCGTGACACAAGCGGAACTGGACCGGCTGGTCGCACAAATCGCGGAAGAAATCCTGGCGCGCGTCCCGCCCGGGGTCGCCAAGAGCGGGCCCGCCAAGAAGGGGGAAGGGCTCAACCTGCCCGACCAGGTCTGCCCCGGCTGCGTGCAGCGCTGCGCCCAGACCTGCGCGGCCAATACCAGGCGGATTCTTTCAACCGGCGCCGAGCGGATCTCGGCCAGTGAACGGCTGACCAAGATCGATCCGGCGATTGCCGGCGTCATCGATCACACCATTCTGAAGCCCGAAGCCACCCGCGCGGATCTTCTCAAAGTCTGCCAGGAAGCCCGGCAATACGGTTTCGCCACCGTGTGCGTGAATCCATACTGGGTGCCGCTGGTGCGGGGCGAACTGGCCGGCAGCACGGTCAAAGTGTGCACCGTGGTGGGGTTCCCGTTGGGCGCCACATCCACCGAAGCCAAGGTTGCGGAGGCGGCAGCGGCGTTGCGCGCCGGCGCACAGGAAATCGACATGGTGATGAACGTGGGCGCGCTTCGCTCCGGCGATCGCATGGCGGTCGAGCGGGACATCCGCGAGGTAGTCGAGGTGTCGCACCGGGCGGGCGCGATCGTAAAAGTAATTCTGGAGACCGCGCTGCTGGACGATCCGCAGAAGGTGGTGGCCTCGACGCTGGCCAAACTGGCTGGCGCGGACTTCGTGAAGACTTCCACCGGTTTCAATAAGGCCGGCGCCACGGCGCATGACGTGGCCCTGATGCGCAGCGTGGTGGGGCCCTCGATCGGGGTGAAAGCCGCCGGCGGCATCCGAACGCTGGCGGACCTGGAAGCCATGACGGCGGCGGGCGCAACGCGGATCGGGGCCAGCGCCAGCGTCAAGATTGTCGAGGCGACCGCTGCCTGATCCGCCGAGTCCGAAAGCGCCGGAACGGGCCGGGCCGCCCGCGCGCCGGGCCGCCGTGCGCTTTCGCGAACGCAGCGAATTGCTGGACTTTCTGCTGGAAGTCTCGGCCGCCACCTCGCAGACGCTGGAGCTCGATCGGCTCCTGGCCAACGTGGCGGAAATCGTTAAGACGGTGCTGCCGTACGACCTGTTCGCCATTTTGCTGTACCACGAGAAGCGGCGGGACCTGCGCATCCGTTACGCCGTGGGGCATCGCGAAGAGGTGGTGCGAAACGTGGTCATCACCCTGGGCGAAGGCATCACGGGGCTGGCGGCCGCGCGGCGCGAGCCGGTGCTGGTGGGCGACGTGCGCAACGATCCGCGCTATCTGAACGCGGTGGATGCGGTGCGGACCGAGTTGGCCGTACCCATGACGGTTCGCAACAAGCTGGTGGGCGTCATCGACCTGCAGTCCACGCGCATCCACGCGTATTCGGAATACGATCGCGCGCTGCTGCGGCTGATCGGAGCGCGGGTGGCCGTGGCCATCGACAATGCCCGGCTGTACCACCGGGTGGAACGGCAGAACCGCACCCTGCGCACTCTGGCCGACATCTCGCGGGAGTTTTCCTCCATCCTGGACCTGAACGAGCTGCTCGCCACGATCGCTAAATCGGTGCGCGGACTGATCGAGTACGACGCTTTCAGCATCCTGGCGGTGGACCGGGACGCCAAAGCGCTGCGGCACCTGTTCAGCATCCGCTACGACCGGCGGGTCAATATCGATAACATTCCGCTGGGCAAGGGCATTACCGGCGCGGCGGCCGAATCGCGCCACGTAGTGCGGGTCGAGGACACCGCAAAGGATCCACGCTACATTTCTTCCCACCCCGAAATTCGCTCCGAAGTGGCCGTGCCGTTGGAAGTGCAGGACCGCGTGGTGGGCGTGATGGACATCCAAAGCGAGCGGGTAGGCTATTTCACCGAGGATCACGTCCGCACGCTGGCGCTGCTGGCGCCGCAGGTGGCCTCCAGCCTGGAGAACGCGCGCCTCTATCAGCAGCTTGCCACGCGCGAGCGGGCGATGGAGGAAGACCTGAAGGCGGCGCGCGAGCTGCAGCGCGTGCTGCTGCCCGACGCGTCGCCGGAAATCGAAGGGCTGGAAGCATGCGTGCGCTTGCGGCCGGCGCGCGAAATCTCGGGCGATATCTACGACGTGTTCGAGCGCCGGGACGGGCAGACGGTGATCGCGTTCGGCGACGTCAGCGGCAAAGGCGCGGCGGCGGCATTATACGGCGGCCTGGTGAGCGGACTGTTGCGCAGCATGGCGCCGCGCCGCCGCGATCCGGCCGAATTGCTTAAGGCGCTCAACAACGCGCTGATCGAACGTAAGGTGGAAGCGCGCTACGTCACGCTGTGCATCATCCTGTGGGATGCGGCCGCGCGGCGGCTGGTGATGGCGAACGCCGGCGGCCTGCCGCCCATGATCGCGCGCGATGGCGAGGTGCTGAACATCCGCGCGGAGGGCGTGCCGCTGGGCTTGCTGGAGACGCGCGACTACGAAGATGTGACGGTACAGACCGCCCCGGGAGACATGATCGTGCTCTATTCCGACGGCATCACCGATCACATGGGTCCGGGTGGACGCGAATACGGAAAAGGGCGGCTGGCGCAATTGGTGCGCGCCCACTCCAGCCGCAGCGCCGAAGAGTTGGTGACCGCGGTTTTCACCGACCTGGATAAAGTCTCCACCAAGCCCTTCGACGACCAGACGCTGTTCGTGATGAAAGTACGATAGGCGAGAGTTTACAGTTTTCAGTTGTCAGTCTTCGGTTAGCGGAACAAGTTCCGCAGGACGAACAGGGCGTTGGCGGGGCGTTCGGCGATGCGGCGCATGTAATAGGGATACCAGGACCGGCCGAAGGGCACGTACAGGCGGAGGCGGAAACCATCCGCCACCAACTGGCGCTGCAGATCGCGGCGTATGCCATAGAGCATCTGGAATTCGAACGCATCGCGCGAAATATTGCGCTCGGCCGCGTAGCCGCGCGTGGCGGCGATCATTTTCTCGTCGTGGGTGGCGATGGCGGGGTAGGCGCCGCGATCGAGCAGCAACTTCATCAGCTCGACGAAATTCTTGTCCGCATCGGCTTTGCGCGGAAAGGCGAGCGACGGCGGTTCCAGGTAAGCGCCCTTGACCAGGCGGACGCGAATGCCGCGCTCCGAGAGCGCTTCCACGTCCTGGCGGGAGCGATATAAATAGGATTGGATGACGGCGCCCACGGCGTGGTAGCGGGCGTGCAATGCGGTGACCAGGTCGAGGGTGCGGTCCACGTATTCGCTCGATTCCATGTCGACGCGCACAAACAAACCGTAATCGGCGGCAGCGGCGGCCAGTTGGTCGACATTGCGGCGGCATTCCCCGGCCGAAAGATCGACGCCGAACTGGGTGAGTTTCAAGGAAACGTTGCCTTCCACGCCGCTCTCATGAAGGGCGGCGAGGGTGGACTGGTAAACATCGCGCGCGCGGGCGGCTTCTTCGAGCGAAGTGACGCTCTCGCCCAAATGATCGAGGGTCACGGAAATCTTTTCCTGGTTCAGGCGCCGGCTCAGGGCAATGGCTTGCTCGAGGGTCTCGCCGGCTACGAACCGCGCCGCCAGGCGCCGGGCCAGCGAAGAAGTCTCCATCCACTTCCGCAGTCCTCGGCGGCGCGACAGGAACAGAAAGAAGCTGCGCACGAATTCCAGCCTAACATTGAGGCTGGCGATTGAGAACGGTTCCGGCGCCGAACGAAATCTGGTAGAGTGCGAAATTGGAGATTCGAAAGCCGCTCGAAGTCAAGCCCGGTGAAGTGCGCTGTCCGCGTTGCTTCAGCCGAGACCTTGCTCCCTCGAAGCCGCGCGGGCTGCTGGACCCGCTGATGCTGTGGTTCAAACGCGTGCCGCGGCATTGCCGCTGCTGCGGCAAGCGTTTTTACATCGTGGGAAAGCCTACCAGCGTTCCGCCGCGATAACCCGCGGTCCGGTTTGCGGAAAGGTGCCAGGACAGGCCAGGAGGCCGGTCCCACTGTGAAAAAAAGGCCGGGAAACTTCGCCCGGCCCCGCGTCAGTGCGTAAACCCGAAACACTAGCCTAAAGCATCGAAGCGGAAAACACCAGGACAAAACAAGGGTTACACGAACTGTCTCAAGGTTACGGGACCAGCACCACCGCGAACTGGGTCAGGGTCAAGGTATCCGCGGCCTGGGCCACGTTGCCCATAAACGCGATCGTCAGCCCATTGGCGTACGCATCCGGCGCGGCGCCCAAGCCCGTCGAAAAGGGCATGACCGATCCCCACGCCTGCCAACTGGTTTGCGCGCCGGTGGCCAGCAAGCCCGCCTCCGCCCGCGCGGTCAGCAGCGTTTCACTTGCGCCGGCGGCGATCCGGGCGATGGTGGTGGCGCCCCAGTCGAGCGTCACGGTGCTGGTTCCCGCGGTGCCCCGGTGCGCCAGATCGAAGTGAATCTCGACCCGGTCTCCGGCGTGCAGGATGCCGGCCGCTATGGTGCAGGTACCGAGAGAGGTAGAAGCGGTTTGGCTGGTTCCGGCCCCGGTTCCGCTGCACAAAACCTGCATCCCCGCCGGGGACGACAGTAAGCTGTCCAAGGTTTCCGAAGTGGCGGCGGTGCGATAGCTAGCCAACAAACTGTCGCCCGGTAGCGGCGTGGCCGCGGAAACGAATGTGATGGCGCTGCCCGAAAGCGAATAATCCGTACCCGCTTCGAGCAGCAGGCCGTTGCGGTACAAATGGAGGCTGGCGGCGGGCGAGGGCGCATTGGCTAGCGCGAAGCTCGTGTTGATTCCATCCATGGCGCCCGCCGGCAATTCGGCATCGATAAAGTTCGGCGACGTTCCCCCGCTTCCGCACGGCCCCGACGATCCGTCCACGTGCAGGCAATCGCCGGCGTTCCCGGCCGCGGTCTCCAGAAGCCCTCCGCTGTCCACGACCACCGCGCCCGAAGGAACAAACCCGGGGCCCGTGGTCGCGCGCGCGGCCAGGTCGGCGACCAGGCCAGCGACCGAGGATTCCGCGATGGTGTCGGTGAGGATGTCGGTGGAAGCCGCGCGCACCGCGGCCACGGCCAGCGATTGCGCGCTGGACGGCACATTCCATACCTCCTGATACTGAGCGGAGGCGGACGAGTAATAGGTCACCAGGTATTCCGCCGCGGGAGTGGCGCCGGTGGTAGGCGTCAATTGCACATACAAATTTCCGTTGACGATGCGATACGTTTTGGTATTGCCTAGAATCGGTGTCTGGCCGCCGCCGGTTTGAAAAGTGGCCCAGCTAATGGTGAGAATTCCATTGAAGCGCGAACCATCGGCGTTGTACAGCACGTCCTGGATAGTGGTGAGGGTAGGCGCGGCAAAAGCGCCAGCCAACGCCAGCAGAGCGACGATCAGGGAACGGCGAAACATGAAACCTCCGCAAACAGAAAGAAACCCGCGGCGCGAGCGGCCGTGGTTGAGGGCCGGAACCTGCCAGCCGCCTTCAGTCTAAACACGGCACCCCGCGGCGAACCCTTCCTTTGGGGCCGCCCTGGCTGCTAAGTGCAGGCACTACCGGGTAGTTGCGCGTTTAGATTTTTTTCGGAAGTTTTGTGACCGGGTTTGTAAACCGCGGCGGCTTCGCTCAGCGTCACACCATCGCGCCCGGGTGTGTTATAGTCAGCGGGAATTGACAGTCAGAGTGCGGAATGAGACCAGGAACACGGTTCTAGGGGACCGTATTCATGTGGCCAGCAGCAGCGCGGCCCGCCGCACCGGCCTCCTCAAGCACCGGGGCTTGGAGCAGGGACAAGGCATGTGGATCGTGCCTAGCCAATCGGTGCATACGTTTTTCATGAAGTTTGCTATCGACCTGGTCTATCTCGATCGCCGCAAGAGGGTGCGCAAAGTCCGGCACGCCGTTCCGGCCTGGCGCATTTCGGGCTGTCTGACGGCCCACTCGGTGCTGGAACTACCGGCGGGAACCGCGATGGCTACGCGGACCGAGCCGGGCGATCAATTGGCGGTAGAAAAACTCCCCTGACACGCGGGTGGGACAGACGATCGCTTTTCGTCGTCTGTCAAATGCGAGCGAAGCTGCTTTCTGGCGCAGAATTCCGTTGGAGCGCGTAAGACTGCTCCCTTAAACGGCGTGAAGAAATATGGCCACCAATTAACACCGATGAAGAAAGCAAAGATTTTATCGGTGTTTATCGGCGGCTAGAGTTTGATTTTTTCACAGCTTCTGACGGCTGCGGCTCTGAAGCCAGGCTTGACAGGCCACAAAGAGCGATGGCCTGTCCCACCTACGCACCTCCCGAGTTCCCGGCGAGCGCGAAACGAGTTGATCGTTCTCCGTCGAACCCCGGCAATCGCGCCGCAAAAGATCGTCCTAAGACAATTGGATGTATACTGCATAACAATCGAGAGCAAGAATGGGAATCCCGTTTATTTGGGGCACTCTGCTGGCCCCTTCGACGATCCTTTATGGCTGCGGCACCGCCGACGGCAACGTCACCCACACGAGATGCTTCCGACTCTCGTGATGTGTCGAACCGGCGCCCGGCGCGAGTCCTTTGGCGACAGTGCCGGCGTTTTGGAAATCTGAGGAGGATGCCGATGACAGGGATGCGAATCGTCTCGGCGGTTTGGGTTACCGCCGCTGTTTTAGGAGCACAGGCGCCTCCTCCTGACATCGCGCCGGAACGGCAGCCGGATTTGCAGACGCTTTCCCAAGCGGTCCGTGGGTTGCGACGTGCGGCCGCGAACAATGAGCTCGCAGCGCAAGCGGATCAATTGGTCGCCGCGGCCGCCGGCCTCGCCAGAGGCGAGGCGCGCCGGAAACTGGCCAATGCGTGGGTGTTGCTCACAGGGAAGTCCTGGGACCGGAAACAGGAATATCAGTGGTCCCTGGCCCTGCGTCCCGATGGGGTAGTGGCGGATTCGTCACTGCCCTTGATCGTTCGGCTGACCCAGACGTACCCTGCATCCTACAAAGCCTCGGAAGCCCTGAAGTTGACGGTGTCCCTGCGGCACGAAGACGAGAAAGTGGTGCGTCAGATCGGCGCCTTCGATTTTCCGGCCAACGATCTGATCGAGCAGCCTTTTGGTGTCAGTGCCGGTTTAGACGGTGTGGCCGATGGCGCCTACCTCCTGCAGGCGGAGGTGATGGATGCGGGAACCCCTGTGGCGACAATCCAGTCTCCGATTGTGGTCGTCAAAGGGATCACGCGGGACTATGCCACTCTGGAGCACCGTCTCTCTCTGATTCCGGGACACGACGGCGTTAAGGCATCGATCCGGTATCCCTACGTGCTGGCGGAGACGGTCAACATAGGCCGCCGCCGCTGGAGTTCGGCGGATTTCGGTTTGCCCTATCAGCCGCAACCGCCGTATGACTTCGCGGCGGGCCTGGCGAATTCGAACAGCCTACTCAAATCGCTCGAGTCAGGCAAGGACCTGTTATATCGCGCCAAGGGCGATCACGAACGGCATTACTGGTTCGAAGAGGCGGGTGAGATGATGGCCTACCACCTTTACGTGCCGTTGAAATGGGATGGCCGATCGAAGCTGCCCATGGTGTTGGTGCTTCACGGCAGCACGCGCGACCAGGATTACTATTTCGATCGCGATGGCCATATGCTCGCGAAACTTGCGGAGCAACACGGTTACCTCGTGGTCTGCCCTATGGGCTACCGCCCAAGTGCCGGATGGGGGTCAAGTTCTCTGAATCCACAGCCAGCCGTCGCGGCGGCCGGGCGCGGCGGTTTTCTTGCAGACCCTTCACGGCTGCGACAGGGTGTATGGAGCGAGAAGGACGCGCTAAACGTACTCGACCTGGTGACAAAAGAATACCCGGTCGACCCGGAACGGATTTACCTTTTCGGCCATTCCGCCGGGGGAGCGGGAACATGGTACATGGGCGAGAAATACGCCGGCAGATGGGCGGCCATTGCGGCTAGCGCGGCTCCGACGCGCGCGGCGGCCTTTCCCTTCGACCGTCTCAAGGGGATGCCGATCCTGGTTTGCCACGGCGATCAGGACGATGAGGTGCCCGTTGCCAGCTCGCGGGATATGGTCAAGGCTGCAAAAGAGAACGGACTTGATCCCCAATATCTGGAGGTGCCGGGCGCGACGCACCTGACGATTGTGGCAATCGTCGAACCGAAGGTCTTTGACTTTTTCGACCAGCATCCACACAAGCAGTCGCCACCTCGACAGCAGTGAGACCGCCGGATGCGAACATGTTCTATCGGGCCGGCGCAGGCAGAATATGGATGGTTCGCAGCCAGGTCTCCACCAGGTGCGGCCATGCGGTGATGGGCAGCTCCGTTCGACGCAATCCGTAGCCGTGTCCGCCCTCGGCGTAGATGTGCAGTTCCGCCGGGACCTTGGCGTTCTTCAGGGCCATAAAGTAGACACTTGCGTTTTCGACGTGTACCGGATCGTCTTCGGCTTGCAGAACGAACGAGGGCGGTGTCTGGCCGGTAGGGTGGATATCCGCATTGGGCGCAAAGCTCTGCTCGGCAATGGCCAGGTAGCCGGGATAGACGATCACGGCGAAATCGGGCCGGCAAGCGAGTTGATCGGCGGCGTCGGCGGGTTCGTACAAACGCTCGTCGAAGTGGGTGCTGAGGGCGGCTGCAAGGTGCGCCCCGGCCGAAAAACCGAGCACGCCAATGCGATGTGGATCGATGTGCCACTCGGCTGCATGGAAGCGGACGAGCCCGAGGGCGCGCTGGGCATCCTGAAGCGCGGCGGAGGACTTGGGATAGGGCCCGGAATCG
The DNA here is from genome assembly GCA_052148435.1 of Bryobacteraceae bacterium. Lineage (GTDB taxonomy): Bacteria > Acidobacteriota > Terriglobia > Bryobacterales > Bryobacteraceae > JBEKYD01. The sequence continues at coordinate 9,585 of JBKQIF010000005.1, read as the reverse complement.
GGCACGCGGTATTTGACCAGGACGCAGTTGATGCCGGCCGAGTTCAGCCAATCGCACACTTCGGTGCCCTCGAGGTCGATCGCCAGGATGCGATAACCGCCGCCGGGAAAGACCACCACCGCGGCGCCGGTGTTGTTGCCCTTGGCCGGGTAGAGGGTGAGGGTCGGTGCCGAGACATTGCCAAGCCGGATGAGGGGCTTGCCGGCGATGAGATTGTCCTTGGCGGTGGTGGTGTCGATCTCGGGGCCCGGATTCGCCGGCGCGCCGGGCGCCCCGTTCGGCCAGAGGGCAAGAGTAGTGTGACCGGGTGCGGGCTGCCATGCCGGCTTCTGAGCGAACAGGCTCGTGGAGATGGCGGCGCCCGCGGCGAGAATAAGCAAATGCTTACGCATGATGTGTGCCTCGTTCCACTGTAACAGCCACACGGATCATGCCACGGGGGAGCGAACGGGTCTGTGGAAGCCATAAGCGCTGTGCGAAAATCGAGATGTGCAGAAATACGCCGTGGTCATCCACGAGGATCCGGATGGCGGGTTTTGGGGCGAAGTCCCGGCGCTCCCGGGCTGCTACTCGCAAGGCGAGACGCTCGATGAGCTTGAGGACAACATCCGTGAGGCCATCGCTGGCGTGCTCGAAGTTCTTGAAGGAGCAGGGGCGAGCGCCTGACGCGAACATCCGGATTTTGGACGTAGCGGTTCGAGGGCCGTCACCGGACCCGAGATGTGCCGGTTGATCGAGACGAACGGCTGGTCCCTCCGGCGCATCAGTGGAAGCCATCATATCTACTCCAAGCCGGGCGAACGCAAGGTGATCTCAATTCCCGTGCACGGGAGCAAGGCTTTGAAGCCCGGACTGGCGGCGCGTGTTGCGCGCGATGCAGGCGTAAGCATTTAGCTCAAAACGCGGCCGTTCAGGCCGACGGCTATCGAAGGCTGCGTCGCGGCAGGATCAATCCTTTCAGGGAGGCTATAATGTCGGCTGGGGGTGCGCGGGGCCGATGGAAACCATTTCGCCAGAATCGATTCCCATCGTTCTAGGGCAGGAAGACGACGGCCGTTGGTGGGCCGACATTGAATCCATGCCCGGAGTGATGGCTTATGGCCCGACTCGCGAGGCGGCAATAGTGGCCGTCCGAGCGCTGGCTCTGCGGGTTGCCGCCGACTGCATTGACCATGGGGAGGAAGTCCCGCCGCAGTTTGAGAAGGTATTCTCCGTCGCATGAGCCGCTGGCCATCGGTGAAGGCGAAACAACTCTTGGCGGCATTGCTCCGAATCGGGCGCCTCCGGCACAGACGTGTCAAACTGTAGGCATGGCGCGGAATATCCCTTTACCAACGAGAGAGGTCGATTTGGTGGCGTACGATCAACTCGGGGAGCCGATCCTGCTTGCCGAGGTCAAGGGCATCCATCACACCTCCGACCAGTGGGCCGCCCGCTTCCGCAGGAACTTGCTGGCGCATGGCACTCTCCCAAGGGCGCCTTTCTTCCTGATTGCGACGCCGGAGCACATGTATTTCTGGCGGCAAGAAGATCCGGCCCCGGACGAAGAACCGCCGCAGTTTACCCTGGACGCGACCCATGAACTGAAACCGTATTTTGAACGGTTCAATCAGACGCCGGAAAGGACTGGTGGTCAAGCCCTGGAGTTGATCCTTTATTCGTGGCTAGTCGACTTGGCCCAGTCCGGACAATTGAGAGCCAAAGAAGACCCCTCGCTTCGGTGGCTGTCCGAGTCGGGGTTACTTGGTGCCCTGCGAAGCGCTCGCATCGAATCAAGCACCTTGCAATGAATGTTTATCTTGAATCGAATTTCGTGCTGGAACAAGCGCTTGAGCAGGAGCAGTGTGAAAGCTGTCAGCGATTGATAGATCTCGCCACCGCCGGTTCTATTCGCCTGGTAATTCCCGCATTTTCGCTCGCGGAACCGCATATCACACTAATGCACAAAGCAAATGAGCGGCGCAGGCTTAGCGCGGAGCTTCAGAAGCAGCTTTCCGAACTCGGCAGGTCGAAATCTTACCGCGAAGCCTCCAGCAGCTTCAACGAAATTACCGCGCTGCTCATCAGGAGTGCAGAAAGCGAGCGAGCCGGGCTAGAGCGCGCTGGGGACGGAATCCTCAGGGCAGCAGAAGTAATTCCGCTGGACTCCGACGTGTTCTACCAGGCTGGAGCAACACAGCTTGCCTTTGACATGCCAGCCCAGGACTCGATTGTGCTGGCCTCAATTGTCAGGCATCTTGCGGAGACCAAGCCGGCAGAGAGTTGCTTTGTGAACCGAAACACCAAGGATTTTGACCTTCCGAACGTTCGCGAGATGCTGGAAGAATTCGGCTGCAGGTTCATTGGCCGATTCGACCATGCCCTCCAATACATCGAAGCGCACCTCCGAAAGGCCACAGATGGACTTTGATTGGGGTTGATGCGCCGGCGCCCCACCTCACTTGTCCGCAAGAACGCCCCGAGCCGCCATCATGGCCCCTGAGCGCAATCGAACCCTTTGGCGTTACGGGGACATTCAGAGCTCTTCGTCAAGAAAACCGCTGTCGCCCGCTCAACGGGACGCGACGTGCTCCAAGGCTGCTCCTCCCCATCGCCTGTCCCCTCCACACCGCTTGCTACACTGTAGATTCCTTATGGCCGTCAGCAAAGAGTTGTTGGAAATTCTGGTCTGCCCGATCTGCAAGGCTACCGTCGAGCTGAAGCCCGACGGGAGCGGCTTGAAGTGCGTGGAATGCCGGCGCGTCTATCCGATTCGCGACGACATCCCGGTCATGCTGATCGATGAAGCCAGGATCGAAGATTAGAACATCGTGGCGAGTGTCTTGGACGATGTCGAACCGGGCGGCTCGGTGGCCGTGGTGCGGTTGCGATCGCTGGGCGACTCGGTACTGACGACGCCGGCCCTGCGCATCCTGAAGCGCGCCCGGCCCGACCTGCGTGTCGCCGTGATGGTGGAAGACCGGTTCCGCGCGGTCTTCGAGGACCAGCCGGACACCGACGAAATCCTGCCGCCGCGGCTCGATGCGCTGCGGCGGTTCCGGCCGGCATTGTGCGTGAATCTGCATGGAGGCACGCGCAGCGCCTGGATGACACGCGCATCGGGAGCGCGCCGGCGCGCCGGCTTCGGCCACTACCGCATGAATTGGGCGTACAACCTGCACATTCCGCGGGCGCAGCAAATCCTGGGCGTCGAACGCACGGTTCATACCGCCGAGCATCTCGCCAGCGCCATGTTCTGGCTGGGCGCCCCGGCATGCGAGATCCCGCGCGCCAGCCTGGGAAGCGCGCCGCGAGCGTCGTCGGCGTCGTCTTCCTCCGCGGCCGTGCTTCATCCGTTCGCCGCCACGCCGGAGAAAACCTGGCCAGCCGAAGGCTTCCGAACCGTAGCCAGGCATCTCGAACGCTCCGGCATGGAAGTGGTTATTATCGGCGGCGCAGGCGACGACTTCACTCCGTTTCGCGCCTGGCGGACGATGCCCGGCGCACCGCTGGGGGAAGTGAAGGAGCTGCTGGCGGGCGCCGCGCTGTTCGTCGGCAACGACAGCGGGCCGGCCCACATGGCCGCCGCCTTCGGCCTGCCCGTGGTAGCCATCTTCGGCGCGTCCGACCCGGCTATCTGGGGACCCTGGCGCACCCAGTCGGAAGTGGTCGCCCGATCCGGTGGCGGCGGTATCGGAGCGGTGAGCGCCGAGGCCGTCTTGGAAGCTCTGGCGCGTCTGGGGGTGCGGGCGTGAAGGAACTGGGCCGGCTGCTCTCCTACGCCCGGCGCTACGCGCCGCATCTGGCCGGATCGTTCGTGCTGATGGCCGCCGCCGGCGCCTCGCAGGGCACCATGGCCCTGCTCACCAAGCCGATTTTCGATAAGGTGCTCAGCACCAGGCCGGCCACCGGCCTCACCCCACTGCTGCCCCACAGAATCTTCGGGCACCAGGTTTACCTCGAACAGATCGTACCCCTGCACAAACCCGTCTGGACGCTGGTTGCCGTCGCCATCGTGGCGGTCTTTCTGATTAAGGGCATCTGCGACTATCTGGGCAACTACCTGGTCAGCTATGCCGGCCTTTCGGCGGTCACCGACCTGCGCAACGCGGTGTTCGACAAGATTCAGCGCCAGGGCGCCCAATTTTTCGAGGCCCATTCCACCGGCCAGCTCATGTCGTCCATCATGAACGACGTGGACAAGGTGCAACTGGCGACCTCGCAGATGCTGGCCGACTTCCTGCGCCAATCGTTCAGCGCCATTGCCTTCAGCCTCGTCGTCCTGACCAGCGATTGGAGACTGGCGGTGGTGAGCCTCACCGTGCTGCCCTTCGTGATGTGGCCCACGCGCCAGATCGGGCGGCGCATTCGCCGCATCAGCCGCGGCACCCAGGACCGGCAGGCGGATCTCAACCAGATCCTGCAGGAAACCCTCAGCGGCCACATGGTGGTGAAGGCGTTCGGGGCCGAAGATTACGAATTGCGCCGCTTCAGGGACGCCGCTCGGCGGCTGCTCAAGAACAACCTGCGCTATACCTTGCAGCAGGCCATTTCCTCGCCCCTGATCGAGCTGTTCGGCGCGGTGACCATCGTGGCCCTGCTGACCTATGCGGTAAGCCAGATCAAGGCCGGGATCATGACGCCGGGCGATTTCACCGCGTTTGTCACCGCCCTGCTGCTGCTCTACGAGCCCGTCAAGCGCCTGGTGGGCATCCACAACATTTTCGAACAGGCTCTCGGGGCGTCGCAGAAAGTTTTCGAATACCTCGACCACCGCGAAGATATCCCCGTCCGGCCGGACGCGGTGAAGATGGAGGCGTTTCGCCAGGGTATCGTTTTCGATGGCGTCGCCTTTTACTATCCGTCTGCCGCGGGCGGTTTCCATCTCGGTCCGCTCACGCTCGAAGTCGAAGCCGGAAAGGTGGTGGCCCTGGTTGGTCCCAGCGGCGCCGGCAAGACCACCCTGGCCGACCTGGTGGCGCGGTTCTACGACGTCACCGCCGGCGCGTTGCGCGTGGATGGCGTGGATGTGCGCGACCTGGACCTCGCCTCGCTGCGGGCGCATATCGGAATCGTGGCGCAGGATACTTTCCTGTTCAACGACACGGTGGCCAACAACATCGCCTACGGACGGCCGGACACGGCGCCGGAGCTGATCCGCCGGGCGGCGCAAACCGCGCTGGCGCAGGACTTCATCGAGCAACTGCCGGAAGGCTACCAGACCGTGGTCGGGGACCGCGGCTTCCGCCTCAGCGGCGGCGAGCGGCAGCGGCTCGCCATCGCGCGCGCCTTGCTCAAGAACGCGCCCATTCTGATCCTGGACGAGGCCACTTCGCACCTGGACAGCGAAAGCGAGATGCTGGTGCAGAAAGCGCTGGCCAACCTGATGGAACATCGCACCGTGATTGTGATCGCGCACCGCTTGTCCACCATCCGGCGGGCCGATAAGATCGTTGTCCTGGAAAAAGGCGGGATCGTGGAAATGGGAACGCACGAGGAGTTGGTGAATCGCGGCGGCGTGTATCAACGGCTGCATGAACTGCAGTTTGCGAGCGCCGGATCGGCGGTGGACCTGTGAGCTTGCGCAGCATGACGGGCTTTGCCAGAGTGACCAAGCCCCTGGTCTCCGGGGCCGGCGAGGTGGTGGTCAGCCTGAAGAGCGTGAACCATCGCGGCCTGGATGTGCATTTTCATCTGCCGCCGGAACTGGACGCGCTGGAAGGCGATCTGAGGGTGGCGCTCAAGGCGGGCGTGGTGCGCGGCCACTTGCAGGTGCATGTCGACACCAACACGGCCGCGGGCGCCGCCATCGGCCTCAACCGGCCGCTCCTCGACGCCTACGTGCGGGCCTTTCACCAGGCGGCGGCAGCGCACCAGATTGGCAGCCAGCAGCCCGACCTGAACGCGGCACTGCGCCTGCCCGGCATGCTGAACGCCAGCCAGGGCCAGGATTCGGGTCCCGAGATGCGCCGCGCGTTGCTGGAAGCCGCCGCCGAAGCGGTGGCCGCGCTCAATGAATTCCGCGAGTGCGAGGGCGCGGCGATGGTCCGCGAAATGTGCCAACGCACCGAGAGCATCCTCAAGCTGGTGGAACGGATGGAGCAGATTCGCGCGGGGGCCACAGCGGCCTTCCAAAAGCGGCTAAGAGAGAGGCTGCTCGATTTGCTGCACGGCGCCGGCATCGACCCGCAGCGCCTGGTCCAGGAAGCGGCACTGGCGGCCGACCGCAGCGATATTTCCGAGGAGCTGGTGCGGCTGCGCACCCACGCCGAACAGCTCGAGCGCCTGCTCGGCGGCGACGGCGAAGTGGGAAAGCGGCTGGATTTTCTGCTGCAGGAAATGAATCGCGAAGCCAACACGGTTCTGTCCAAGACCGGCGGCTTGGGCGACCTGGGGCTGACCATCACCGAGCTGGCGCTGGCGGCGAAGTCGGAGATCGATAAAATCCGCGAGCAGGCGCTAAACCTGGAATAGACACAACCACTCATGACCACCGTGTTCATTATCTCCGCGCCTTCCGGGTCGGGAAAGTCGACCCTGGTGACGCGGCTGCTGGCCCGCGTCGAGGGCCTTATGTTCTCGGTTTCCTACACCACCCGCGCCAGGCGAGGGCAGGAAGTGGACGGAGAGGACTACCGCTTCGTGAGCCGGACGGACTTCGAGGCCATGATCGGGCGCGGCGAGTTTCTGGAGTGGGCGGAGGTTTTCGGCAACTATTACGGCACCCACCGGTCCATTCTGGAGGAGGCCCGGCGGCAAGCCAGGGACCTGGTACTCGACATCGACGTGCAAGGTGCGAGACAATTGAAGGGTCAGGTTCCCGAAGCGGTTTCCGTCTTCATCCTCGCTCCCTCGCGCCAGGTACTGGAGCAACGCCTGCGCGCGCGTGGGGAAGATCGGGATGAAACGATCGAGAGACGCTTGGGAAAAGCGGCCGATGAGATCCGGAACTACAAGGCTTACGATTATATCCTGATCAATCGGGACCTGGACGAGTCCGACCGGGTATTAAGCGGCATCGTAATCGCGGAAAGAGCGCGGCGAATTAGGATCGAGAACCAGATCCCGGCGATTCTGGCGACATTTGAACGTTGAAGAGGAATCGAAGTTATGGCCGACAGCAAGCCACCACGCAATAACGCCCACTGCACCATTCCGGACGATCCGGAATTGAGCACCTACCGGTTCATCATCGTGGCCGCCAAGCGCGCCCGCCAATTGCAGGGCGGAGCCCGGCCGGTGCTGCCCACGTCGTCGAAGAAGTCCACCATCATCGCCATGGAGGAAGTGCGGCGCGGATTGGTGAAATACAGCCTGACGGGCCACGCGCCCGAGAAGCCTCTGGTGGAACCCGAGCCGGTTCTGTAGAAGGTGGGGCATGCTTTAGCTTGCCCATACAATTCTTGATTTTGAGGGCAAGCTAAAGCATGCCCCACCATCAATTATGAAAATCGCACTGGGGGTTGGCGGTGGCATCGCAGCCTATAAATCGGCCGAGCTGGCCAGGCTGCTGATGCAGGAAGGGCACCAGGTGCAGGCGGTGATGACCGCGGCTGCGCAGGAATTCCTTGGTCCCGCGACGCTGGCCGCTCTTACCGGGCGGCGCGTGCTGAGCGATCTGTTTGACATCGAGAACGCCATCGATCACATTCGGGCGGCGCAGGAAAACGAGCTGATGGTGATCGCCCCGGCCACGGCCGATTTGATCGGGCGCATGGCCAACGGGCTGGCGAACGACTTTCTCACCACGCTTTACCTGGCCTTCACCGGCCCGGTGCTGCTGGCGCCGAGCATGAACGTGAACATGCTGGCGCATCCGGCGGTCGAGGCGAACCTGGAAACGCTGCAGCGGCGCGGCCACCGCATCGTCGAGCCGGGGGTTGGGTACCTGGCGTGCGGCATGACCGGGCCGGGGCGCATGGCCGAGCCGCAAGAAATCGCCGCGGCGGTGGCGCGCGAAGCGCGCCGGCGGCGCGACCTGGAAGGCGAGGTGGTGCTGATCACCGCCGGTCCAACCCAGGAGCCGCTCGATCCGGTGCGTTACATTACCAACCGTTCCAGCGGCAAGATGGGGTACGCGATGGCCGAAGCGGCCGCGGCGCGAGGCGCCACGGTGGTGCTGATTTCGGGGCCGGTGGCGCTAGGTCCGCCGCGGGGCGTGGAGTTGGTTCCGGTGCACACCGCGGCCGAGATGCGGCGCGAAGTGCTGGACCGGCTGGGCCCGGCGACCATCGTGATTAAGGCCGCGGCGGTGGCCGATTTTCACTTGAGCCGCGTTCCCGCCCAGAAGATGAAAAAGACCGCGGCGCGGCTATCGCTGGAGCTCGATCCCACTCCTGACATCCTGGCCGAGCTGGGCGGCAAGAAAGGCGACCGGCTGCTGGTCGGTTTCGCGGCGGAAACCGAGAATCTGGTGGAAGAAGCGCGCCGCAAACTGCGCGCCAAGAATTGCGACATGGTGGTGGGCAACCTGGTCGGGTCGGCCGAGGTGGGCTTTGAAGCCGAGTTGAACGAAGTGGTGCTGGTGACTTCCACCGGCGAAAACGTTGCCGTGCCGCGCGCGCCCAAACGCGAAGTGGCCGAGCGCATTTTCGACGAAGTGCTGAAACTCCGCCTGGCCCTGCACGCCGCCCAATGACGCACAATGATGCACAATGACGCCCGAACAGCTTCGCCAATACCTGGAGTTCTACCGCGACCTCGGCGTGGGTGACATATATCGGCGCGAGGTGGCACAGACTTCAGTCGGTGTGAAAGCCGAGGTCGAATTGCCGCCGATGGCGCCGGCCGCCGAGACGCTCTTCCAGATCCTCGAGGATATCGGCGATTGCAAACGCTGCCGCCTGCACGAAGGCCGCAATAAGCTGGTCTTCGGCGTGGGCAATGAGCGATCGCCGCTGGTGTTTGTCGGGGAGGGTCCGGGCGCGGACGAAGACGAGCAGGGTATCCCGTTCGTCGGCCGCGCCGGCCAGTTGCTGACGCAGATGATCGAAAACACGGCCCGCAAGGAAGGCATGCCGCTGCGGCGGGAAGACGTCTACATCTGCAACGTGGTGAAATGCCGGCCGCCGGGGAACCGCACTCCGGAGCCGGACGAGATGGAAATCTGCGGCCAGTTCCTGTACCGCCAGCTTTCCACTATCCGCCCGAAAGCGATCTGCGCCCTGGGAGGCACGGCGGCGCGGGCCGTCACCGGACACAAAGAAGGCGTCACCAAGATGCGCGGCCGCTGGTTCCAGTGGCGCGATATCCCGGTGCTGGTCACCTATCATCCCTCCTATCTTCTGCGCCCGTACAACCAGAACGCCAAACGCGAGGCGTGGGAAGATCTGAAAAAAGTCCTGCACTTCGTGTACGACTGAAGAAGCGGTCAGCTATGCCGTGGCGCGCAGGCTGTCGGCGGCTGCCGCGGCCTTGTCGAGACAGCAGTGCTTGTATTTCCTGCCGCTGCCGCAGGGGCATAGGTCGTTGCGGCCGATTTTAGCCTAACCTTCGCAGTTGGGCCGAGTTTCACACTAAATTCGAGCAGATGGTCGAGGCAAGCCCTGCGCTGTGAGCAAAACATTTTCGTGAGCGCTTGTAGTGGAGACCTACCCTCTATGCAGG
>JBKQIF010000004.1:0-10423 GCA_052148435.1 Bryobacteraceae bacterium | reverse complement strand
CTTTTTTTCGGTCCACTGGATCGGCTTCACAAGAACTTTCGTAGTTGGAATACAGGTAGGGCGTGAAGCTCTCGAATTCCGCCGCGCAGGTATCCACGCGGCTGAAAACGGCCGCAACGCCCAGTTGCTTGCGGCGTTCGCGCACGGCGATTTCGTCCACGGCCCAACTCTTGGCGAGCTGCGCATCGGATATGCCATAGCGCTTGGCGCGCCGGAAACTGGCGGCGCCTATATTGACCAGCGAATCCTGCGCCAGCGCGATTTCGAAGTCCACCACTTCCTTCATCTGTTGCAGGAACCAGGGATCGATGGAGGTGAGCTCATGGATGTCGGCTACGCTGTAGCCGCTCGCCATGGCGAAGCGGACGTAGTTCAGCCGGTCGGGCGTGGGCGTGATCAGCTTGTTCGAGATCAGCGCGGGATCCAGCTTTTCGGTGCCGAAAGCCTTGCCGGTTTCGAGGCTCCGCATGCCCTTCCACAACGCTTCCTTGAAGGTGCGGCCGATGGCCATCACTTCGCCTACCGATTTCATCTGCGTGCCCAGCACCGGGTCGGCGCCGGGAAATTTCTCGAACGCCCACTTGGGAATCTTGGCCACCACGTAATCGATGGTGGGCTCGAAACAAGCCGGGGTTTTGAGCGTGATGTCGTTGCGGATCTCGTCCAGCCGGTAGCCCACCGCCAGCTTAGCGGCGATCTTGGCGATGGGGAAGCCGGTGGCCTTCGAGGCCAGCGCCGAGCTGCGCGACACGCGCGGGTTCATCTCGATAATCACCATCCGCCCATTGACCGGGTTGATGGCGAATTGTACGTTCGACCCGCCCGTATCCACGCCGATTTCGCGCAGGCAGCGCAGCGCCGCATCGCGCATCATTTGATATTCGCGGTCGGTGAGGGTCTGCGCCGGCGCCACCGTCACTGAATCGCCGGTGTGCACGCCCATGGGGTCGAAGTTTTCGATGGAGCAGACGATGATGCAGTTGTCCGCCAGGTCGCGCATCACTTCCAGCTCGAATTCCTTCCAGCCGAGCGCGCTTTCTTCCATCAGCACTTCGTGAACAGGGGAAAGCGCCAGGCCGCGCTCCAGGATTTCCGCCAGGTCTTCGTTGTTGTAGGCGATGCCGCCGCCGGTGCCGCCCAGGGTGAAACTGGGCCGCAGAATGCACGGGAAGCCGATCCGCCCGGCGAACTTTTCGCCGCCCGCCACGCTGGTAATGAGCTGCGATTGCGGCGTTTCGAGGCCGATCCGCCGCATGGCGTCCTTGAACAGCAGCCGGTCCTCGGCTTTCTTGATGGCGTCGATCTTGGCGCCGATCAGCTCCACGCCGTATTTCTGCAGCACGCCGTTATCGGCCAGCTCGACGGAAAGATTCAAACCCGTCTGCCCGCCTACCGTGGAAAGCAGCGCGTCGGGCCGCTCGCGCCGGATGATCTCTTCGAGATAAGGCGCGGTCAGCGGCTCGACGTAAGTTTTGTCGGCCAGATCGGGATCGGTCATGATCGTGGCCGGGTTGGAATTCACCAGCACCACTTCAAAACCGTCGGCCTTTAGCGCTTTTGCCGCCTGAGTGCCGGAATAATCGAATTCGCAGGCCTGGCCAATCACGATCGGCCCGGAGCCGATAATCAGAATGCGGTGGAGATCGTTGCGTCGGGGCATCGGCTAACGCTCGCTGCTCATGAGTTGGACGAATTCATCGAACAGATAATGCGAATCGTGCGGACCCGGAGCCGCCTCGGGGTGATATTGCACGCAAAACACGGGATGGCTGCGATGGCGAAAGCCTTCGAGCGTCTGATCGTTCAGATTCACGTGGGTGATTTCGACTTCGTTGAGATTGAGCGAATCCGGATCCACCGCGAAGCCGTGGTTGTGGGAGGTGATTTCCACCCGCTTGTTCCGTTCATTTCGCACCGGATGATTGGCGCCGCGATGGCCGAATTTCAGCTTGTACGTCTTGCCGCCCACCGCCAGGCCCAGTAACTGGTGGCCCAGGCAGATGCCGAAGATGGGCTTCTTGCCGATCAGCTTGCGGATGTTGGCAACTTGCGTTTCGAGCGGCTCCGGGTCGCCCGGGCCATTGGAAAGGAAGACGCCATCCGGGTTCAGCGCGAGAACCTCTTCGGCCGTAGTCAGCGACGGCACCACGGTGACGCGGCAGCCCACCTGCACCAGTCGCCGCAGGATATTGCGCTTGATGCCGTAATCGTACGCCACCACGTGATATTTGGTTTCGGCGGCACGGCCCACCGGCTCCGATGGGGAACAGGCTTCCACCGCCGCCGACCATTCATAGCGTTCCGGGGTGGAAACGCGGCTGGCCAGGTCGAGCCCGGCCATGCTGGGAATCGAACGCGCCTTCGCCACCAGTTTGGCGGCGTCTTTTTCGACTGCCGAGAGCACGCCCCGCATCACGCCGCGCGTGCGCAGGTGCCGCACCAGGGCGCGGGTATCGAGGCCGCTCACTACCGGAACGCCGCTGCGCGCCAGGAATTCGCCGGCCTGGGCATCGGAGCGCCAATTGCTGGCCGTTTCGGAAAATTCGCGCACTACCAGCCCCTCGATATAAGGCTTCGAAGATTCGTCGTCTTCGCCATTGGTGCCGTAGTTGCCGATTTGCGGATTGGTGAGGATGACGATTTGCCCGCTGTAGGACGGATCGGTGAACACTTCCTGATATCCGGTGAGCGCGGTATTGAAAACCACTTCGCCGGACCGCTCGGCGGACGCACCAAAACTCCGGCCCTCGAAGACCGTTCCGTCTTCCAGGGCGAGGATTGCAGAGTTCAAGCTAGGCTGTTCCTCCTGGGGTGGATAAACTTCATTTTAGCAGGAAGGCAGGGCGATATGGCCGCCGATGAACATCACGAAGGGACGCGCCTGGAACGCGGCGAGCACCGCCTGGCGGTCGCGAGGCGAGACGCCCCACGGCGCCTCGCGCCGGTTGTTGAAGCCGGCAATTTGTGAAGCTGTCTGCCGCCGGCCAGGAAGGGCTTCGTCGAAAAACCAATCGCCGCGCGGTTCTCATTCGCGGTGAGAACCTTGAGGCACCGTAGCGTGTGCCCGCCCCAGGTCCGATCGCGGGTGGGCTGGAGACCACGCGCTGCCTTGTAGTCGGGATAACCGCGCAGGCCCGGCAGTCCTGGCTTCAGCGGCGCGGCCGCCTGGTCGTAGGTGTTTCGCCCGCTTTGAATGCGAGCCCGGATAATCCGCCAGCACCCGCGCGAAGCCCTGCATCTCGGTCGCCGCGTACGGCGAGTAATCGAACCGGGCGCGACGAACGACGGTCCGGAATCGGGGCATGGAATCGGCGTCGGGTAGTTCGAGCAAGGCCGGAAGGCCCGGTGGAAGACGTGGCGCACAAGGCGCCCCAGACTTGCCGAGAAACTGGAAAGAGTTTACCTTGAAAGTATGAGTGAGCAAACCGTCCAGCTCTTGGATGCCTTCGACGCGCTGCCGTCTGGCGACAAGCAGGCATTCGTCGTGGAAATCATGCGGCGGACCCGTGAATTGCCGTTTGACTCCGGCCCGATCACCGACGAGGAGATTGGCGAAGCTGGCAAGGCGATGTTCGCCCTCCTCGACCAGGAGGAGAATGCAGCCCACACGAGGTGAGGTGTGGCTATTCGACTTGGGCATGGCGGCGAAGACCCGACCCGTCTTGGTCGTGAGTGTTGCTTATGGCGACTCCGATCGCGCCATCGTCACCGTCGTCCCCCACACGACTCAGCTTCGCGGCTCTCCCTTTGAGATCTCCGTGCAGGCCCCATTCCTTCAACGGGGGGCCTTCTTGGTTCAAGGCATATCGACATACTCGAAAGCCTGGGCGATCCGCAAGATCGGCGCACTCACGCGAAACCAAATGGCGACAGTCATGGCAGGCTTGCGGAATTGGTTAGGTCTCACGCAGGATTGACGGCTGAGCTGCTTCTAACCTATACCTCTTTCCGGGCCCCTGCGCGCCAATTCTGCGCCTGGCTCCCCGGCTGTCGTAGAAGGCAATCTGCAAGCCGTTTGCCGCCGGCCAGGCAGGGTCTCGTCGAGAAACCCAAGCGGCGCGCGATTCTCGTTCGCAGTCAGGACCTTGAGGACCGCAGGGTGTGGCCACTCCAGGTCCAGTCGCGGATCGGTTGGAAGCCGCGTGCTGCCTTGTAATCGGGGTACCCGCGCCGGCCCGGCAGTCCTGGCTTCAGCGGCGCTGCCGCCTGATCGTAGATGTTCTCGCCGCTCTGGATGCGCGCCCGAATCGAATCCGCCAGCACCCGCGCAAAGCCCTGCATCTCGGTCGCAGTGTAGGGCGAGCAGACGAAGTGGGCGTGTTTGATGACGGTTTGGAATCTGGGCATAACTTCCTACGGCAGGATATGACGGAGCGAGAGGAGGAGAGCGCCGTGTGTGTCGTCCCTTGGCGCGGCCTCTCAGTTCAGGCCCAGTTTGCCTCGCCCGCAGTAAATCACCTTGCGCCCAATCTATTCTGCTGATAGTTGCACTCGGTCGGCAAGAACAGTCCACCATCTCCTGATTCAGCGATACACCACGGAACCTCCCAGCGCTCACCAAACACGTCAGTATACCTAAATGAGCCCTTGGCGACTTTCTGGTTCGGAATAACGAGGCTGATTCCCAGGATACAATGATCCTTCGGTCCTATATCGCTGACCGGCATCTCTGGCTTCCCAGGCACGAGTACCTTGTCTGGCCCGGTGACGATGCCGTGACGTGCCGCAAGACATGTAACGTGGCGGATCGAAATGGGGTTCCGGGCGCGCAATAGTCCACGTGCTGCCGACCGCCAAGGAGATGCAGGATCATGAGCGGGCTTCCACCAGCATCATCGCCGCGCGGCGGTCTGTCGAGACGCGCGCGTTTCTGGAACCGAGCGGGTGCGTCGGTGTTTCCGCATTCTCAATGCAAAGAGCATCGGGCTGACGATCACCCTGGCGGATGTCACGGAGGAGGAGTTCCGTGTGCTGGAACTGATCGAGGCCGAGCGGCACGAGCAGAGCCGGAACGTTGGTCGATTAAGAAACCAAAAGATTTATCGCTGTTCATCGGCGCCCAGATTGCTGTTTGGCTCTTGCCGCACGCCACTATGTCGGCGAGACCAGATCTGGTCTATGCTACGATTTTAGGCATGGTTGTCCGGAACATTTCGCAAGCGAAAGCCGAGCTTTCCGCGCTGATTGAAGAGGTGCAGAAGGGCAATGAGGTTATCCTTGCCAAAGCGGGGAAACCCGTTGCCAGGCTGGTCGCCTATCGTGGCCCGGCCCGCCCGCGAACGCCGGGCTCCATGGCGGGACAAATCTGGATTGCTCCGGATTTTGATACCCTGCCGGAGGACATGGCGGAGACTCTTGGGATGATGGAGCCGCGCAGTTGAGAATTCTGCTCGACACGCACCTGATCCTCTGGTGGCTCGCGAACAGTCCGTCCCTTTCAGAGCAGGCTCGCACAATCATCAGCGACCCTGAGAATACCGTTTTCGTCAGCGCGGTCAGTCTTTGGGAGATCTGGCTCAAGGAAAGCCTGGGGAAGCTGCGGCTGCCTCCGGACTTCGAAAGCAGGCTGGCGGCGGAGTCGTTTGAGAACTTGCCGTTGACGGCGGCGCAAGCGCGCCAAGTGGCATTACTGCCATGGCGCCACCGCGATCCCTTCGACCGGATGCTGGTGGCCCAGGCACAAGTGGAGAATTTGATATTCCTGACCGCCGACGATCTTGTCACCGCCTACGGCGACTTCGTTCGGCTCGTTCGCTGGGCACCCACGCAAGAATAACCTCAATTCTCTGAGAGGCAAACCCACTCTTCGGTGCCCCATCGGCGCTTCTGCCGACGCGCGTTGCCATATGGTGCACAAGCGTCGAGTAGAGACTCGACGCGGCACGCAAGAGTGCGTGCGCCACAACGGCGGCAAACAACTTGCTACTATTGGGCCCCTTTCATCGTCTATATGACTTGAGGATGATTTGAGGTGACGATGAAGCTGCTGAAACAAACGCGAAAGTTGGCGGAGTTGCGGGCCAAGACGGACCGGCAGCTCCAAGAAGTCATCGATATTCATCTCAGTCGCGGGCTCGCCTACATCCGTCAAATGGCTGAGGCGGATTCCCGTGGGCTTTTTCAGACCGCGACAAAGTTCTGCAGTCTGGCGTCTCGGGAATGTGCCCAATCCGAGCGTCTTCAGCAACTTCTGGATGCCAAGGGCAAGACCAGCCAAACCGCCGCCGCCCGCTGCCGCCAGTTGCGCGAATATCTCGCTTCCGCTTCCAGCGCCGTGCGCAGCGCCTGCGCCTGACGCTATAGTGGGCCCAGGAGAGCTGGATGCCCACGCCCGCCGCATTACGCCGCGTTCTGACGGCAGTATCCCTCATTGCCTTGCTGGCCGCATGGCCGTCCCCTGCCCGCGCCGACCATTATCCCCGCCAGCCGGGAGTCGATGCCCAGCACTACGTGTTTCGCGTGACGCTCTCGGGCGATACCGATGAGATCGAAGGCGAGGCCACCGTCTCGCTGCGCTTCGTGAGCGGCGGCGTCGGTGAATTCTGGCTCGACCTGGCGTCCCCGCGAGACGCCAAAGGTATGACCGTCACCCAGGTTTCCTCCGGCGGCGCGCCACTCGGCTACATCCACCGCGACAACCGCCTCCAGGTCCAGCTACCCGCTCCGCCCAAACCCGGCGAGTTGCGCGACTTCACGGTTCGCTATCGCGGCGTCCCCGCCGGCGGACTCCAGGCGCTCAAAAACAAGTTCGGCGAGCGTTGTTTTGTTAGCGCGAACTGGCCCACCTTCGCCCGCCAGTGGCTGCCCATGATCGACCACCCTTACGACAAGGCCACCAGCGAGTTCCTCATCACCGCCCCGTCCCGCTATCAGGCCGTAGCCAACGGCCGGGTGGAGGAAATCATCGACCTCGGCGACGGCCGCCGGCTCACTCACTGGAAGCAATCCGTACCCATCGCCTCCTGGCTGAACAACATCGAGGTGGCGCAATTCGCGCTGCGCAATTTCGCCGTCGATCTGGGCACGCCGCTCCAGACCTGGGTCTTCCATCAGGATCGCGAGGCCGGCATCGGCTCCTTCGAAGTGCCCACCCGCCAGGCGCTGGAATTCTACTCTGATGCCGTCGGCCCCTACCCCTACGAAAAGCTGGCCGATGTGGAGGCAGCCGGCATGGGCGGCGGCATGGAGCACGCCAGCGAAATTTTCTTCGGCGAGCGCGCCGTGAATGGCCGCCCTGCCTCCAGCCTGGTTTGGCACGAAGTTTCCCATCAGTGGTTCGGCGATTCGGTCACCGAGAAGGATTGGGACGACGCCTGGTTGAGCGAGGGCTTCGCCACCTATTTCGCGCTGCTCGCCGCCGAGCACTTCGACGGCCGCGACGCCTTCGTCGCCGGGCTGAAGCGCGCCCGCACGGCCGTCTTCAATGCCGACAAGCGCGCCCCGGTGGCCGTGGTGCACGACAACCTGCCCGAAATCGAAAACGGCCGCGCGCCGGTGACCATCGTCTACCAGAAGGGCGCCTGGACGCTCCACATGCTGCGCGCGCAGCTCGGCGCCGAGTCCTTCTGGGCCACCATGCGCGAATATTACCGCCGCTACCGCGACGCCAACGCTTCCACCGAGGACTTCGAGCGCGTGGCCGAAGAAACCGCCCACGCCGACCTGGGATGGTTCTTCCGCCAATGGTTATACCGCGCGGGCGAGCCCGCCATCGACGCCGCCTGGCACTGGGACGCAGCCGCCAAGAAAGTAGCGCTCGATCTGAAGCAGACCCAGCCCGGCGAAGTCTACCGGCTCGCCATCGAGATTGCCATTGCCGGCGCCGCCCGCCTGGAGCGCGTCGAGATGACGCATCGCGAGGAGCACTTCGAGTTCGCCTCCGACAAGGAACCGCCCGCTGTCGATCTCGACCCCAACACCTGGCTCCTGGCCGAAATTCACGTGAGCAAGATGTAGCGCGCTATCACAGGCTGAAGCCTGTGCCACCACTTATGGCATAATTCCTGCATGCCACACATCGACAAGCATCCGGCAGGGTCATTCAGTTGGCTCGAACTCGGCACCAGCGACCAGGCCGCGGCCAAGAGTTTTTACGGCGCGCTGTTCGGTTGGGAAGCAAACGACTTTCCGATGGGGCCGGACGGCCACTACACCATGTTTCAAATCGATGGCAGGGACGCAGCCGCCTGCTATCAACTCGGTCCCCAAATGGCAGGAGTGCCTCCGAACTGGGCCCTTTATATAGCCGTCGATAGCGCCGACCAGGCAGCCGGCCGCGCCGCCGAACTGGGCGGAACCGTGCTCAAACCGGCCTTCGACGTTTCCACCTTCGGCCGCATGGCCGTTATCCAGGACCCCACCGGAGCCGTATTCTGCATCTGGCAGGCCAAGACCAATACCGGAATTGGCATCGCCGGCGTCCCCGGCACGCTCTGCTGGGCCGACCTGAACACTCCCGATCGCGACCGCGCCAGGGCTTTCTACGAAGGCCTGTTCGGTTGGAGCATGACCACGGGAAAAAGCAAGGATCCTTCCAGCTATCTACACATCCTCAACGGCGAGTCGGGAATCGGCGGGATTCTTCCCGAGGAATATCGCAACAAACACGCTCCGCCCCACTGGATGCCCTATATCCTCGTCTCCGACTGCGACGCCTCCACCGCCAAGGCGAAAGACCTGGGTGCAACCATCTATGCGCCGCCCACGACCGTCGGGGAGTCCCTGCGGTTTTCCGTGCTTGCCGACCCGCAGGGCGCCGTCTTCGCGCTCTCCACGGCGTTTCGGAGCTGAAAGCCGGCCGCTCAGAACAGCACGTCGAAATCCATGGTGAAGCGCCGCCCGCGCTGGCCGAAAAACAGGCCATAGGCGGGATCGGCGACGTTATAGTGCACCGCCTCAGGATTAAAGTGATTGGTGAGGTTGAAGCTCGAAAGCGATAGACGCACTTTATACTTCGGAGTAACCGCAAGATCCTTGGCGAGGCGCGAATCCAGGGAAAAGAAACTCGGGTAGCGGTTGCTGTTGGCCAGGCCCACGTACTGTTGCGCAGCGTCGAAGCTGGAGTAAGGAAACCCGCTGCGGAACTCCACTACCGGGGCGATTCGCCAGCCATGCGGCAGTTGCAACAATCCCCAGGTAAGGAAGCGGTTGGGCAGGTCGCCCGGCAGGATACCGGACTGATTGTCGCGGATGATCGGCACCGGGAAACTGCCCAGGTAGTTGTTGAAGTCGTTGACGTCGCCGCTCGACCGGCTTCTCACGTAGGAAAAAAAGAGTTGGCGTTTGTCGTTCAGCCGCCAGCGCGCCGTGGCTTCCCACTGCTGGTAACGGGAAGCGCCCGCGCCGGTCACCTCAAATGCACCGATATCCGTAACCGGATTGGGAGCCTGCCGCTCCATCACCACCAGGCCCGCGCCTTCGCTCTGAATAAACGACAGGCGCACTTGCAGATGTTCTCCCAGAGGTTGGTCCAGCTCCAGGCTGGTGTTGTCGCTGCGAGGGGAAAAATCGCCCGGCTGCAGGTGGCGAAACACGAAGGGGACGGACACGTCCACCTGGCCCAGGGCGTTGCCGTAGAAGTACGGTCCGGCGACGACGTTGCCTTGCCCGTCGTAAAAGGTCTGGGTCTGGCGCGGGTAGTGGTTGAACGCGTACACGTTCAGCGGCACGTGATCGTAGAAAAACCCGAAGCCGCCGCGTAAGACCGTTCTGGTGCGTTTGATCGGCGTGTAAGCGAAGCCGGCGCGCGGGGCGAGGCGAAAACTCTCCGATACTTCCTGCGATTCGGTGCGTACTCCCAGGTCGAGCGCCAGCCGCGAGGTCAACACCCAGTGATCCTCGCCGTAGAATGCGTACTCGGTATCGGTCATCGTGTATCCGTGGCTGGGGCTGAAGCCGATCGATTCGGTGAGCTGGTAGGCGGCGTTCAGAATCTGAATCGAGTTCTCATTCATTTGCCCCCGGTCGGCGCTATAGGCAATGTAGGAGCCAATCTTGTAGTTGTGCGTGCCCCAATGCCTGGACGGGCGGAAAGTCAGCGAGGGCAGCCAACTGAGGCGGGACGCCACCCGGTACTGCTGCGCAAAATAATTCCCGCTGTTGCCGAACGGGCTGATGGTGAGATCGGCCGGGCCCTGCCCCCAAACGTTGGCGTCGAAACGCGTTCCGGAGATCGTGTTTTCGAGTAACCCGCCCCATAGGGTGAGCCGGTCCGAGACAGTCACGGTGTAGTTGGCGGTGGCCGCGTCGGGCGTGGTCGGCATGGGGTTGAAGTAGTCCAGGTTGACGTATTCCATGTGCTGCGGCGCCACGTGCGCGGTGGCCGTCACCAGGTGACGGCTCGACGCCACCCAATCCAGTTGGGCGAAAGAGTTCACCCCCCAGTTGCGTTTCTGATCGTTGGGGAAAGGCAGGGTGTAGATTT
>JBKQIF010000003.1:0-9608 GCA_052148435.1 Bryobacteraceae bacterium | reverse complement strand
GGCTGCGGAACATAGCCGCGAGAGCGTCGCAACACGCGCTCTCGCCCTTCGAAAGTCCGCACCACGGACTCGTCCACCCGCATGTGGATCCCGCGATTGTGGAGCAGGAACCAGTCGGCCACCGGCCCGAGGCGTTCGACCGCTTCTTCATTCGATATGACGATCGGCTCTTCGCTGAGATTGCCGCTGGTCATGACCAGCGCCCGAAATTCGCCGCCCGCGAACAGCAGATGATGCAGCGGCGTATAGGGCAGCATTACGCCGAGGTCCGGGAGGCCGGGCGCGACAGCGGTCGAAACCATCGCCTCCGGACGCCGGCGCAGCAGTACGATGGGCCGGCGCGGGCCGGTCAGCTCTCGCGCCGCTTCGTCATCCACCAAGCAAAGGCGGGCGGCGTCTTTGAGGCTGCATACCATCAGGGCGAAGGGCTTGTTGCCGCGCCGCTTCCGCTCGCGTAGCAGGCGCACCGCACCGTCGTTGGCGGCATCGCAGGCCAGGTGGTAGCCGCCCAGCCCCTTGATGGCCACGATTCGCCCATCGGCCAGCCAGCCGCGCACTTCCTCCAGCGCCGCCGAAATCCGCGGGCCGCACTCCGCGCAGGCATTCGGCTGGGCGTGGAAACGGCGGTCGCTGGGCTCGTGGTATTCGGCTTCGCAGGCCCCGCACATGCGGAAGCCGGCCATGGTGGTGGCGGCGCGGTCGTACGGAACGTCTTGAATGATGGTGTAGCGCGGACCGCAATTAGTGCAGTTGGTAAACGGGTAGAGATAGCGGCGGTTGGCTGGATCGTTGAGGTCGCGCAGGCAGTCGTCGCAGGTGGCAATGTCGGGAGGGACCAGGGCGAAATCTCCCACCGGCCGAGCGCTCTGTCGAATCTCGAAACCGGTTTCGCCGGCCGGCTCCAGGTCCGCCACGTCGATTTCGGCAATCCGCGCCAGCGGCGGACATTCCGTGCGCAGCCGCTCGAGGAAAACCGCGATCTGGCGGCCCTCGCCTTCGATCTCGGCTTCAATCTCAACCCCGGCCTCGGTGTTTCGCACAAAGCCGCCGATGCCGAGCCTGCGCGCCAGGTTCCGTACGAAGGGCCGGAAGCCAACCCCCTGCACGGTGCCGCGAATTCGGATTTGTTTTCGCACCTTCCGCTACCGGCCAAGTGTAACCGGATTTTGGACTGGCGGTAAGCTGTGGCGTCGCGCTGGTGTTTATCACGGGGATTCTGATCGGGAGCTCGTAGCCAGGGGCCAGCTTCCGGGGGAGGCACCGGTCCGTTCTATCGCCCGTGTCATCGCGCGCCGTCCTTCACATGGAACGTTCGGGAAGACCATCGATCCATGTTCTTTTTGCGATCCTTCGCGAGCCATGGACCCACGCAAAAGCCGATCCGCTTCGGCGACTGTCTGTTGTTCTTTGTAAATCGACCTGGAGGAAGGCCTTCAATACGCTTATCGGCCCCGAAAAAGAGACCTACCCTTAGGAAGCTACATTTCTCATTGAGATAGGGCGTCTGGCCTTAGATGGAAGCCGGTAAGCAAGTCGGAATAGCCTCTTGACCACGGGGAACCGCACGATAAGACGCGTAGGACGCGGTTTCATGGGATTGAGTTCGCATCGACGATCTTCGGTTATACTTGAGAGAATATAAGCCCCTGGCCACCTCGTGGCTGCCCTGCCTGGCCACGTTCGATCAAGTTTGGGGCGGTATCGTATTCGGGTTCACGAGTGCACCATGCGGGAAGAGCGCGGTTCGGGACAGAGGCACACGTGGTTGGGCGAGCGGGGCGACGGGTTTTGTCAGGCGTTGGTCGACTGTCTTAGACACCATCGACATGCTTATTTTGTTTCCGTTGACTCCGGCGGCCGCATCGTCGGGTGCAACGATGCCATGGCGCACCTTCTTGGTCTGAGCGCGGACGAGCTCAATGGCGAGAGTATTTGGGATAAGCTCGTTGAGTCCGACGGTGCGAGACTTAACCAGCGATTACAGCCGGCCCAGGCCGGCGCCGACCCATTGCTGCTCAACTTTGTAACGCCAGGCGATGCACCGGCGACACTCGATTGCACTCTCGCGTCGATGTCTTGCGGACATTTTGCGATTATAGGCGTGCCGGCGCGAAGTTCGGCCGGGGACTCCGAAACCGCATGGCTCAAGTTGAACAATTCCTTCGCGACCCTCAACCGTGAGAACGCCAGGAAGAGTAAACTACTGGAGCTTAAGAACTCCGAACTGTTAAGAACTACCGAGGAGTTGAAGAGGGCCAACCAGGCCCTGGCGGGAGCTCGGACCGCGGCGCTCGATGCCGCCCAGGCAAAATCCGACTTTCTCCGCAATATGAGCCACGAGATCCGGACCCCGATGAACGGTGTAATGGGCATGGTTCAGTTGCTCCTGGCAACCGACCTCTCGCCGGAGCAACGGCGTTACGCCACCGTTACCCAGGCTAGCGGGCGGACCCTGCTGGCCCTTATCGACGACATTTTGGACCTATCCAAGATCGAAGCGCGGAAGATCGCCCTTGAGAATCTGACCTTCAACATACGCCACACCATCGACGACGTCGTCCAACTGTTGGGTGTCCTGGCGAGCGCAAAGGGACTCCAAATGTATTCGCGCGTGTCGGAGGAAATTCCGCGGCTCGTGCGCGGCGATGCGCTCCGCCTGCGACAAGTGTTGACCAATCTCTCCGGCAATGCCATCAAGTTCACCGAGCGGGGAGAGGTGACGCTGGGCGCCGCGCTCGAGTGCCAGGGGGACGGCAAGACAACGGTTCGCTTTGCCGTCACCGATACGGGAATCGGGATACGGCCGGACCGGGCCCAGGCATTGTTCTCGCCGTTCGTTCAGGCGGACGTATCGACCACACGCAAATACGGCGGCACGGGCCTGGGACTGGCTATTTCCAAGCAACTTGTCGAAATGATGGGTGGGAAGATTGGGATCGAGAGCCGGGAAGGCGAAGGTTCCACCTTTTGGTTCACCGCGGTCTTTGAGACGCCGCCCGATGTCTTGGCGTCCACCGCGGAACCGGCGGCCAGCCAGCGGAAACCCGCAGGCAGCCGGGGCGGCGAGGGCATCGAGGTGCCGCGCGGCGTAAGAGTTGCAGGGCGTGAGGCACTAATCCTGATAGCCGACGATAATGCCACCAATCGGGCGGTAGCGCTAGCGCAGCTGGAAAAGCTTGGGTACAAAGCCGACGCGGTCGGCAATGGCGCCGAAGCCGTTGAAGCGCTGCGGCATGGCAAATACGATCTGGTTCTGATGGACTCCGAGATGCCGGCGATGAATGGTTACGAAGCGACGCGGCGGATTCGCGAATCGGGCAATTCGCACGTTCCAATCGTTGGGATGACGGCCCATGCGGCGTCCGGCGACCGGGACAGGTGCATGCGCGGGGGGATGAACGACTTTCTCTCGAAACCCGTGGACCTCGAGCTCCTTGCGGAAGTGCTCGCCAGGTGGCTTCCCGCGCCCGATCCCCGCGTCGAGATCCAATCCGCCGAACGTGCCGCCGTGGAGCAATCGGCGGCTATTTTCGATTCGGAAGCTCTACTGAAACGGCTCATGGGAGACAGACAGCTCGCCGGCAAAATCGTCAAAGGGTTCCTCGGCGATGTTCCATCGCAGTTGAACAATCTGCGGAACCGGCTCGCCGAGGCGGATCAGCCTGGCGCCCGATTGCTGGCGCATGCGCTCAAAGGATCGGCGGCAACCGTTTCGGCAGGCGGTCTGCGCGCAATTGCCCAGCAGATGGAGCGGGCCGCCGCCTCCGGCCAGTTGGATCGCTGCGGCGAGCTTCTGCCCCGGGCGGCGGAAGAATTCGAGCGGCTCAAGAGCACACTGGAGCGCGCCGGATGGCTATTGCCATGATTGTCGCAATGTCACGCTTCCGCGTGCTCAATCATCGAGAACGGGACGTCCGGCAGGCATTTCTGGACCGCCCGCGATTGGTGGACGGTCAGGCGGGGTTTTTGGGGCTTGCGGTGTTTCAGGATCAAGCGGACTGCGCGATCTTATATCTCGTCACCCGCTGGAGCGATGTTTCCTCGTTTCGAACCTGGCACTCCAGCCAAGCGCATAAGGACTCGCATGAATCGATGCCCAAAGGGCTCAAGCTCGATAGCGCATTTACCGAGCTTCGAATCCTGGAGCGCGTGGAATGCGAGCGGGCCCAGGAAGTATTCGAGCACTTTACAGGCGACTGGGGGGATCTTATACGGGCGCATTTGGCATCGAGCAACATGGCGCACGGCGTCGTTGCGGCCCCGAACGGCATCATTCTGGGAACAACCGCGGCGATGGAGAGACTCTTGGGTTGCGAGCCGGGCCGGCTTAACGGACAACCGCTGTGGGAGTTCCTGACTCCTGAATCCGCAAACGAACTCCGCGGCCGGGTGGAGGCAGGAAACCGCCGCTGCGAGCTGCGCTTCCCCATGACGTTTATCGGTGCAGGTTCCGCGGGGCGCGTGCTCATCTGCAACCTTGACGTCCAGCCAAACGCATTTGCGCTGCTGGGCGAGCCGGTTTCCGTCGCCGGAAAATCGGTTGCCGGGTTTGCCGGGCAGCATAGCGCTCCGGAGGGTGGGCCGACGAAATGAACGATTTTCCTCAACACGACAGAACGGCGCTGGGCGACCGATTGCAGCAACTCAAGCCTAAGGTCGCCGAACAGGTCACTCAGGTGTTCCTGGAAAGACATCCTGAATGGTTGTCGAGGTATGGCGAGAGAGCCCGGGAGTTCGGCATCGAGGACGCGCAGTTTCATATCGATTTTTTGAGAGGCGCCGTGGAAGCAAGCAGCATCCGGGCATTCGAAGATTATTGCGAGTGGGCAGCCGGCCTCTTGAAGTCTCGCGCGATCGCTAGCCACTTCCTGGTCGAAAACCTCATGCAGATCGAGACTGCCCTCGTTTCCGGACTGTCTCCGGAGGAGCGGGCGGTGGTCGCCCGTATTATGGAGGCCGGCCGCGCGGCATGCGATCGGGAGAAGACCCGCCCCGCCCACCCCGACACTCCGCTGGCTCTGACCCGGAATGTTTATCTGCAATCCATTCTGATCGGCGCGAGGGCTGGCTCGGTACGGATCGTGGAAGAGGCGCTGCAAAACGGCGCCAGCGTTTTCGATATCTATGCTCAAGTCTTCCAGGAATCTCTGTATGAGGTCGGCGGATTATGGGCGGAGGGCAAGATATCCGTAAGCGTCGAGCACAGGGCAACCGCGATAACTCAGTTCGTGATGGCGGGGATATACTCCCGCGGCTTGCCTGTGCGGCCATCGGCTCCGCCGCGTCAAGCCATCGTCACCGGCGTCGCGGGCGAGCTGCATCAGATCGGCGCGAATATGGTCGCCGATGTGCTCGAAAATGCCGGATGGAACGTTGAGTTTCTTGGCACGGATGCCCCGCATGCCGGCATCCTCGATGCAGTTCAGACACAAAATTCGGACCTGCTGTGCATATCGGCCACAATGCTCTTCAACGTGCCGAATGTGGTCAGGCTGATTCGAGATCTTCGGGCCCGTTCGCCAAGACCGCGGGTCCTGATAGGCGGCGCGGCCTTTCGCGCCAGACCCGACCTTTGGGCGGAGATTGGCGCGGACGGTTTCGCGCCGGACTTGCACGGCGCACGCGACGTTGCAGACCGGCTCCTGTCCGGAGCGGTGGGCTGATCCGCACTTGACGCCGCAGAGGCAGTTGTGACGAGGCCCCGCAGGCCCGCGGTGGTTTTCGCCGGCTTTTCGGAAGCGGCCACCGGCGCCCCATGCTATCCTGTGTCGGGATGTATCATCGGCAGCGTAAAGTCCGTGTTTTGTTTGGACTATCGGATATCATCCTGGTCACGTTGGGGTTCGAAGCGGCGTACCGGACGCGGAGCGTGCTGCAGCTTGAAAACCTCTTTTTTCTGACGGTCGAACGCCAGGCTCTGCTGCTGGGGTTTTCGCTTCTGGTGTGGGTAGCAGTGGGGCTATGGCTCGAAATCTACGACCGGCTGGACTCCGGCAATCCCAGGATTATTCTGCGCGACTCGGCGCGCCAGGCGGCGTACGGTTGGCTGGCGGTGGTGGTGTTCGAATACATCCTGCGCATGGAATTGAGCCGCCCCTTCGTGCTGCTGTTCACAGTCTATAGCTGGGCTCTGCTGCTGCTGTTCCGGCTGACGATGGGAAGGATGGCGGGAGTGATCCGGCGGGAATTCACGGCGCCCCATCACATCATGGTGGCCGGGACCAACCCGCGCGCTCTGCGGCTGGCCGAGGCTCTCGAAAGCTCGGCCGACTACGGCATCCGCCTGGCCGGGTTCCTGAGCGAGCCGACGGAACTGGAGGCTCCCGCCTCGATCGAACTGGGAGCGGTGTATGCGGTCCGTCCAATTCGCGATTTGCCCTCGATCCTTCAGCGGCAGGTGGTGGATGAAATCATTTTCGCGGTGGGCAGCGAAAGCCTCGCCGAGCTGGAAGAGGCTTTCCTGCTGTGCGACGAAGAAGGCGTGCGCACGCGCATCGCGGTGGATTTCTTCCCCCACATCAATAGCACGGTCTCGCTCGACCGGTTCGAGTCCACCCCCCTGCTGACGTTCTCCGCCGCGCCGGAAGACGATCTGCGGCTGATGGCGAAGCGCGCCATCGACATCGTCCTGGCGGCGGCCGGGCTGGTGGTGCTGGCGCCGTTCATGCTGGTGGTGGCGCTCGTCGTTCGCCTGACTTCGCCGGGGCCGGCGATTTTTCGCCAGGTGCGCTGCGGATTGAACGGGCGGCGCTTCACCTTCTATAAATTCCGGTCGATGGTGGAGAATGCCGAGGAGCTGAAGGGGGCGGTGGCGCACCTGAATACGCGCGAAACCGTCTTCAAGATCCCCGGCGATCCGCGCCTGACTCCGGTGGGGCGCTATCTGCGGAAGTTTTCCATCGACGAATGGCCGCAACTGTGGAACGTGTGGAAGGGCGACATGTCGCTGGTGGGCCCGCGCCCGGCCATTCCGAGCGAAGTGGACCGATACCTGCGCTGGCAGCGGCGCCGGCTGCGGATGCGCCCGGGGCTGACGTGCCTGTGGGCCGTAGCCGGACGCGACAAAGTGGATTTCGATACCTGGATGAAGCTGGACATGCAGTACATTGATAATTGGTCGCTGGCACTCGACTGGAAGATTCTGTTGCGAACCATACCGCGCGTGCTGACTGGCCATGGAGCCAATTGAACCCTTATGCACCTGATTCCCACCCAGGAAGAAGTCGTCGCGGTGCTGCGCGACACCGGCGCATTGCGCGACGGCCATTTCGAATATTCGAGCGGCATGCATTCCAACGAACTGCTGCAGGTTCCCCTGGCGATGCGCTATTCCAAGCACCAGCGCATGATGGCGGTCGGGCTGAGCCGCCTGCTGCGCAATAATCCGGAGATTCGCGCCATGGCCGGCGAACTGTCGATCGTGACGCCCATGACGGGCGGCCTGCCGGTGGCATACGGCGTTTGCGAAGCGTTGCGCGCACGGCAGGCGTATTGGGCCGAGCGCGAGCACGACGGCGAGTCGTTGCGGTTTCGCCAGTTTCTGACGCCGGCCAAGGGCGAGCCCGTGATTATCGTGGACGATGTGCTCCGGACCGGCGCCAAGCTACAAGAACTCAAGCAGCTTCTGGAGTCGTTCCAGGCGCAGGTATTGGCGCTGGCGGTGGTGATCTATCAGCCCAATCCCGAAACCGCGAGCTTCGGCAGCTTGCCGTTCTATTATCTGGCCAAGCTGGATGCCCGCTATTACGTCAACGGCGAGCGGTGCGACCAATGCCGCCGGGGCGTGGCCGCGGAGAAAGTGTGGGTTTGATGACGCGGTGGTGGCCGGCGGTTGTCTTTGGATTGTGCGGATGCGCGGCGCAGGATCTGGCGCCGCACTCGCTGGCGCCGTACTACCCGACGCCCGACACGGTGGT
This sequence comes from Bryobacteraceae bacterium, assembly GCA_052148435.1. Lineage (GTDB taxonomy): Bacteria > Acidobacteriota > Terriglobia > Bryobacterales > Bryobacteraceae > JBEKYD01. The sequence continues at coordinate 1,692 of JBKQIF010000003.1, read as the reverse complement.
GCTCAAAATGCTGCAGCTCGGCGCACTCAAGGCCGGCGAGAAGATGTTCGATCTGGGCTCCGGCGACGGCCGCATCGTGATTCTGGCGGCACAGAAGTTCCATGCGGAGGCGGTGGGAGTGGAGCTCGACAACGATCTCTACCGCAAAAGCATGGAGCGGATCCGCTCGCTCGGCCTGGAGCGGTCCGCCCGCATCGTTCACGGCGACCTACTGGCGCAGAACTACAGCTCGGCCGATCTGGTGACGGTGTACCTGCTGCCCGATGCCATCAATAATCAAGTGGAGCCGCTGCTGGACCGGCAGTTGAAGAAGGGCGCGCGGGTGGTGGCTCACGATTTTGAGTTTCGGAACTGGAAGCCGGAGAAGGTGGAAAATATCGCCGACGACGGCGAGGGCCGCAGCCGCACCTTGTATCTGTATCGAAAGTAGTCAGTGGCAGACGTTCTCAAAATCCGCTGGAACGAATTTATAGGCTGGGCACGCGTGGTGCTCACGGCCGCGCTGCTGCCCCTGGTCTGGTTCTGGTTGCCGTGGACGTCGGGCTGGATATACGGTCTCGTGCTGCTCTACCTGGGGGCCGCTGTGACGCTGGTGTTGCGCGGTTGGGGGCGGAGCGGCATGATCGGGTTGCTGGTCCTGTTTCAGGATGCGGTGTTTCTCCTGGTGGCCGCCTCCTATGGGGCGGACCGGCTGCTGTGGTGGTCTTCGGCGTTCTATCTGCTCGTGCTGGCCGAAGGCGTTGCCTTCTACGGTCCGGTCGAGGTGGGTGTGGTCGGCCTGGTGGTGGCGCTATTCTGCATTCTGGTGCCGCAACCCGGCTTGCGCGACCTGGAATATGCAGCCGTGGTAGGCGGCGCATTAGGCTGCTGGCTGGCCGCGAGCCGCCGGCGGCGCGAGCGGGATGCGGTGCGCATGGCGGGGCAGGTGGAAGACGCGCGCCGCGGCGCCGAACGCGCCACCGAGGCCGAGCGCCAACGCATCGCCTCGGACTTCCACGATGGCCCGCTGCAGAATTTCATCAGCCTGCAGATGCGCCTCGAGGTGCTGCGCAAGCTGCTGGACCGCGACCTTGAGGCAGGCAGGGACGAACTGCGCCAGTTACAGACGATTGCCCAATCGCAGGTGCGCGATCTGCGCGTGTTCCTGCACGCCATGCGGCCGGTGGATGTGGATGGAGCCGACCTGGTGGTTACCGCGCGCCGCACCGCCGAGGCGTTTCAGAAAGAGAGCGGGATTCCCGTCACTTTCATCGGCACCGCGGCGCCGGTCGGCCTCTCGCAGGAGTCCACCAGCGAAGTCCTGCAGATGATCCGCGAGGCGCTTTACAACGTGCAAAAACATTCCGGGGCCACGCGCGTAGCGTTGGCGCTGGAAAAGAGCGAGAAGGCGCTGGAAATTTCAGTGGACGACAACGGCCACGGCTTCACCTTCGCGGGCACCTATTCGCTGGAAGAATTGGAATTGCTGCGGCTGGGCCCGAACAGCCTGAAACGCCGCGCGCGGACGCTGAATGCCGATATGCAGTTGGAATCTCGTCCCGGCCGCGGCGCCGGCCTGAAGGTTCGGGTCCCGTTGCAATGATGGGGCGAATCGCCGTAGGTATTGGTGGGGCGGACCCCCTGGTCCGCGCGGGTCCCCCTGGACCCGCTTTTCGCTCCAAAAATCAGGTGCCGGCCAGGGGGCCGGCCGCG
>JBKQIF010000002.1:0-4947 GCA_052148435.1 Bryobacteraceae bacterium | reverse complement strand
TGGCGTGCGCGGCGACCGTCCGGCGGGCAATGTGACGCGCGACGAATTCGCGCAGTCGATCGCCGCCAACCAGTCGAGCCTGCTGGAGCGCATCTGGGAGCCCAAGGTGCTGGTACGCAGTCGCATCCCGGCGAATTCATGCAGCCCACCGGCGGCAGCGTAAGTTATCCTCAAACTGACACTTTCCTCAATGTCGAATGGAAAGGGCTGGAAGCAAGCCTGAGCGGGTGAACGAGGTCGATCTGTTGGGGGACAGCGCCCTGCAATTCCTGTCCTCAGCTCTCCGGGGAGCGGCCCAGATTCTTACATGAAGGAACGGATCGTCCGGTGAGGAGCTAATTTGAGACGAAGACAATTTCTGATGGCCGCGTTCCTCGCTGGATTGCGCAGGCGCACCGAACAACTCTACGCTGCGAGCCGCCCGAACATCCGGTGGTGCGTGAGCAGCTTCCTCTGGACTTCCACGCAGTGGCCGGATACCGGCACTCTGCCCTATACGGAGATGCTCGACGTGATCCGCGACACGGGATTCGACGGGTTCCGGCTGACCGGCTGGCCGGCGGCGCTGAGTCGCATCGGGATGGACCTGTCGCAACTGGAGAAGGAACTGTCGAAGCGGAACCTGCACATCGCCACGCTGTCCTTCAACGGTCCCGCCGACGATCCGTCGAAATATGCTGAAGTCGAAAAGTCGGCGCGGGAGGCCTGCCAGTTTCTCAAGCGATTCGGAGCTACCGAGCTGGTGACGTTCTCTCCACCGCGCGTCAACAAGGTACTGGAGCGGGAGCACATTCGCAGAGCGTGCCAGTTTTACAATCACCTGGGCGACGTTTGCGCGGAGTACGGAATTCGGACCGGCCTGCACAATCACTCTCAGGGCCAGCTCATCGAATCGCAGGATGAAATCGAACTGCTGCTCCAATGGACCGATCCAAAGAAATTCTATTGGTGCCCGGATACCGTGCACCTGTATATGGCGAACTGCGACATTTTGGGGTTATTTCGGAAATATGCCCACCGGCTGATCTTCTTCGACCTGGTAGATGCCAGATATGAGTACCAGGCCCAGGAAATGCGCCTGCCCAACGGCAAGACCGAAAAGGCCGGCTCCCAGAACGGGACGTTCATGCTCAGCAACCGGGACTACGGGGACGGCGAAGTGGACCTGCAAGGAATCATGCGGATTATCAAGTCGGTCCACTACAAGGGCTGGATCAACATCGACCACCACTATGCGCGCGTCTCCCCGCGGAACAGCTTTGAGCGGTGCATGCAATACATTCGCGAGAACCTGGACCCGATCTACATGTGAACCCGCTAGGCGTCGAGGTGGCTGTCGAAGAACCGGTCGAGGGCCACTTTGTTGCGCGCCGAAAGCCGGCCGGAGATGTCTTGCATCTCGGCGTTGGGCAACGGCTGGAAGGTCTTGGCCAGGCGCACGTTCTCTTCGAGGTACTCCAGCTTCGGCATGCCCACCACGGCCGCGGTTATGGGCAGTGACAAGGTGTAATAGAGGAGCTTCTGCGGTGGGGCCTGGCCTACCATGGCTTCCTGCGCGAATACCTTCATGCCCAGCACGCCCATCTGCTTGCGCACCGCGACCGGCAGCGCGGTGGTCTCGAAGGAGAGCTTCATGGCCCTATTAGGCACCATGTTCCCCGTGCCGTTCCTCATCGCGACCTGTCCGGCGTTGAGGGCCATCTGGGCGCAATCGAAATCGTGGCGCTCCAGCGCCATCTTCAGCGTGGCCGGATTGGCGTGGCTGGTGATACCGATGAAACGGGTCATCTTCTGGTCGCGGAATTTGAGCAACTGCTCGAGCACATTGCCCTTGGCCTCGACTTGCGCCAGGTCGTCTTCGTCGCCCAATTGGTGGATGTGCAACAGGTCCAGGTGGTCGACGTCGAGGGACTTGAGGGTCAGTTCCATGGCGCGCTTGGCCTCGTCGCCAGAGCGCGGTGTCACTTTGCTCACCAGGAACACGCCGTCACGGCGGCCTTTGATGGCCGTGCCGATGCGCTGTTCGGAGAGATGGCCGCCGTAATCGTCGGCTGAATCGAAGTAGGTGATGCCCAGGTCGATGGCGCGGTGGATGGCGGCAAGCGCCTGGTCCTCCGCCTTGTACGACAGGAAACGGCTGCCGCCGCCCATGGCGAGGATGGAGACGTGCACCCCAGTCTTCCCCAGCACTCGCGTGGGCATGGTGGTGTTGCCGGTATCGGCTGGCAGCGGGCTCGCCGCCAAACCGGCCACGGCCGCAGTACCCAGAAACTCGCGTCGTGAAATGCTCATAACCCTACGTTATTACGAAATGGGCGGGAGAATCAGGCTAGGCGGTTGTAGAATCAGACCAAATGAACTTCGCTCAGACACGATCGCTCGCCGAGAACTCGGGCGCCCCGTCCGGGAGCGCGCGTGCCGGTGGCCGCGGCGCGCCACCGACGCGGCGAAGGGCCCGCGGCGAAGACAGTTTGTGTCTCGGGTTAACAACTCCTCGTGCTGCTCCTATAATGGGCATGATCATGCGACCCCTCCTTCTTTCGTTCCTGCTGTCAAGTGCCCTCCTGCTGGCGCAGCGTGATATCCCCGCTGGATCATTGAACAGACCTGAACGGCTTGAGTGGTTTCGCGATCAGGGATTCGGTTTGTTCATTCATTGGTCGGTGGATAGCCAAACCGGCGCCGTGATTTCGCATTCGTTGGCCGGTGCTGACGACGCCTACCTGAGGCGATTCTTTGAAGAGCTGCCGAAGACATTCAATCCGCGCAAATTCGAGCCCACGGATTGGGCCGCCCTAGCGAAGTTGGCCGGTATCAAGTACGTCGTCTTCACCACCAAACACCATTCCGGATTCGCCATGTGGGACACGAAGACCACTGAGTTCGGCATCATGCACACGCCGTACAAGCACGACCTCACGCGCGAAATCCTCAATGCGTTTCGCACGCAGGGCATCGCCCCTGGTATCTACTTCTCGCCGGACGATTTCCGCTGGCTGTGGAAGAACAAGATCGACATACAGCGAGGTATTCCGGACGTGCAGCCGCGCAATAATCCGGGCCTGATGAAGCTCGATCTCGCTCAGATCCAGGAGTTGATGGGGAACTATGGGCCCATCGACATCGTGTTCCTTGACGGCGAGCCGCAGGGCCTCCGTGATCTAGCGTGGAAGCTGCAACCCAAGACGATCGTGACCCGTGGGGCGATTCAGACTCCGGAACTCTATGTGCCCGGCGTCCCGCTGGAAGGGGCCTGGGAAGCTAACTTCACCATGGGCACGGCGTGGCAGTACCAACCTCAAAACGAACTGTACAAGACCGGCGGTGAGGTGATCGACATCCTTGTCGAGACGCGCGCCAAAGGTGGCAATCTGCTGTTGAACATTGGCCCGAAGCCCGATGGCGAACTGCCCATTGAACAGGAAGAACGCCTGCGCGAGGTGGCGCTGTGGATGCAAGTGAACCAGGAGTGCATCTACAACGTGCGTCCCTGGATGATCACGAACGAACAGAACATCTGGTACACGAAGGCGAAAAACGAAGCCACGGTCTACGCCATCGTGAAGCAACAGCCGCTCTGGGTGCGTGGACAATGGCGCGATTTCGTATTAAAGAGCGTGCAGGCCACACCACAGTCCGCCGTGAGCGTGTTGGGGCAGAACGGTCGTTTGTTGGAGTACAGGCCCGAAGTGAATCCTCATCCCACGCTGAAACAGGAACCGGACGGGCTGCACATTCGCGCGATGTTCACCCAGCGGCTACAAGATAACAGCAAGTGGCCTAATCCTATTGTCCTGAAGATCACGAATGTGACGGCGGCTTTCACGCCCCCGAAGGTAGAGACGAAAGGCGCCTCATTCGACGCCGAAACGAAAAGCGCACTGCTGACTGGAACCATCCAGGATCTGGGGAAGGCACCCTCCTTGGAAGTCGGATTTGAGTACCGCACCATTGTCGGTTTGGATGCCAGCGACCGCTCCATTGCCTGGCAACACGGCCCCTCCACGATCCTGAGCGCTGCGGGTGATTTTGCGTTGAAGCTACCGGATCTGAATCCCGAAGGAGTATACGAATACCGCGCCTACGTTAAACATCCGCTTTTGACTATCTACGGCGTGGACAAGCGCCTGCCCATGAAATGATGATGCCCGGGCCGCGGGAAGGCCGCCGCGGGCGCGCTCGGGCGCCTCGTCCGCGAAACGAGTTAGCCGGCGCGCTGGGTTGCGTCGGTGGTTCGCCGGCGAACGATCAACGCCCACCACGCTGACCTAGCCCTCCGGCGCCGCGAGCAGACCGACGCGGGCGCGTTCCGTCCCTCGGAGCTGGTGGCAGCGCATTCCCCGTAAGTTATAGAAAACATGGTAGCGCTAACGGGAGTCGAACCCGTATTTAAGCCTTGAGAGGGCTCCGTCCTAACCGTTAGACGATAGCGCCATACCGGGTGAATATTCTTTTCAATATTACCAGAAACCGCGTCTCCCGAACCTGGGTAGTGTCCTAAAGGTGCGATTGATCCTGGTGGCGGCCTCGAAGAGCCGGCCGCTAGTGGATCACGAAACCGGACCTCCGGGTAAGGGTCTGAACTGGAACTGGAATCCGGACCGCTTGCCCTGAAGTTCCTCCATGTGCGATTTCAGCTCACCCATGTCCTTGCAGGTGCTGGCGATGCCGATGACTTTCCAGATGTGTTCAACGAGTTTACGAAGTCCATACACTCTTGTCCAAGACAAGCTTCGACTTCCGTCGGAGCAAAAGAAAAGCCCTCATATAATGAACGTTGGCGAATCGTTCCTTGGCGCGGGCTTCGCCGCACGCACCCATGAGTTCGCTACTCTGAATTGGCCCCTTTCGATGCTCTGATCTGGCCCCACCTGTAAACCATAAACCGTGTATCTTGTTTTGGGCCTCCGGGCCCAGAAGGACGGACGGTTTTGGAGAACAGGAGAG
>JBKQIF010000001.1:0-24959 GCA_052148435.1 Bryobacteraceae bacterium | reverse complement strand
TCACCGAGAAACTGTCCCGTTGCCGGCGGACACTGGAAAAGATTCAGCCCGGTTGCACCAGTCCCCGGCGCCGAAAAAAACGAAGGAAATAGCTGTCCATCTATTTCGTGGACACTGCACTAGATCTCGCCACCAGGAAGGTCCGCAACATCACGAACCACGCCGGAGGCCACTTCCGGCCCACCTGGTCGCCGGACGGACAGTGGATCGCCATCTCGTCCGACCGCGATTCCCCCCAGCCGCACCGCCCCGACGGATTCGAGCTGATTCAGCAAACCGAGATCTACATACTGCATCCCGACGGCTCCGGCTTGCGGCGGCTCACGCACACGAATTCCTATGCCGGCAGCCCCAGTTGGTCGCCGGATGGAAAGCATATCGTGTTTTACAAGGCCAGTTTTGAAGACGTGATTCGCATCTCGGACCCCAGGCATTTGCGCGCTACCACGCAAATCGCCGTGGTAGATGTAGCGTCCGTCCAGGAGAAGGAGCTGACGCAAGGCAAGGGCGAAAAGTGGTCGCCACGCTGGCTCGCGGATGGCCGCATCGGATATTTCAGCGGCGGCCCCGAAGGCGGCGTCGAGTTCACCAGGGGCGATGCCGGCGCGCGCGGCGAATTCAACAGCCCGGACTGGTCTCCGGACGGCCGCAAGATGATTTATTACCGGGACATCGGGCAGAACTGGCCGCCGGTGATGGAGACGCCGAGCAAGGACTCGCGGTTCCGGCTGTTGCGGACAGGCATTTTCCCGAGCTTCTCGCCCTCGGGCGACCGGCTGGCGTTTACCAACGGGCAGGCTGCGCTCTCCCACAATGGCCTGATGGAGACGAGCGCGGATGGATCGAACCGCTGGTTAATCTTCGACGATCTGCAACGCAACACCACGGCCCCCAACTGGTCTCCGGCAGGCGATTGGATCGCGTTCGGTCCGGGCGGCGCGTTTCAAGGCTTTCTCGGCACTGGACGCGTAAATTCGACCATCGCACTAATCCGTCCGGACGGCTCCGGCCCCAGGGAACTTACGCATGGGGAGCGCAACGACGGATTTCCGAGTTGGTCTCCGGACGGGAAACGCCTGGTATTCCGCACCGCGGACAAGGCCAGCAAGGGATTGCGGATCGCGGAGGTCGAAACCGGTGAGATCAAAGTGCTGACCGAGGGAGATCACACGGACAATTTTCCGGATTGGTCACCCAAAGGGGATTGGATCTGCTTCACCAGTAATCGCGAGGATAAGGACTACGAGATCTACCTCATCCGCCCGGACGATACGGGTCTGAAGCGGCTGACCCGTCTACCCGGCAACGACGGACACTCGACATGGTCGCCGGACGGCGAGTGGATCGCGTTTTCATCGGGTCGCGCCGGGTTCAAGGACGAGATGGCACTCCATCCGCATAACCCGCAGTCTTACGGCGAGATCACGGTGATGCGCGCGGATGGCTCCCAGATCACGGCTCTAACGGACAACCCGTGGGAGGACGCGACCCCACGCTGGGCCCCGCTCAAAAGGAAATGAAATCAGTCTCCGGCGCCGCGCTGCCATCCGGCGTTAGCCGTGAATCACCCGTTAACCGGAACTTGAGCGGCGCGATGCCGACTTTCCGGTCCTAATCCCGCCCAATTTCCGGGTTGCCGACCACCCGCCCGGTGTAGATCTACACCCCGTGCCCGCATGGCGGTCGAAGGATCGCGATGGGCCGGGGCACGGGCCGGAACCGGGGTCTCCCCGTCCTAGATAGCGGAGCCGGACCGCCAACTGGAGCTCCGCCCAAACACCTTGATGGCCTTCTCGCTCAACGTTTCCCCGTCTGACTCGGTAACATTGTAGATTCCACGCTCGCCTCGTGTGACGGCCAGTTCGGCCGCCTTGGCGGCAGCATCAACATGCACGGACCCAGGTGCGATGGGGGCATCAAATCCCGTACCGGGCCCGTAAATCAAACCATAGCGGAGGACGAGCCCTTCGAGCGGCGCCTCAGTGACCTGGCGTTCCAGGCTGAGCACTCCCCGCACCGTCTCGCCATAGACCGGATGTGTCACCGGCAGCAATGGGTCCGTCTCCCGGTTTGGTTTTGCACCCTCGTCATAGATGAAAGAGATGCTCTGGGCGATCAATCGTCTGGCGCCGGCACGCAGGGCGGCGGCAACAAGATTATGGGTGCCAACGTCCCGAAGGCGAGCATTGCGCGCAAGTGCGGCCGTCATTTTGCTCGCTTCCAGCGCATGGGGCAGGTCGGTGAGCTGGTGGATCACCACGTCCGGCCGGATCTCGTACAGATGGTTCCGCAGGGCATCCGCGTCGAACACATCGACCACGATCGGCCCGACTCCAGCCTTCTTCAATTCCGCAGCCTTTTCCACGGATCGAGTGGAGCCGAACACACGCCATCCGTTCTCCAGAAGGAGGGGGGCGAGGCGCCGGCCGATGGCGCCGGAAGCGCCGGCAAGGAAGACACACGCAGTCATAGTCATTCTCCGTATCGCGGGCTGTTGTCCACTTCAAGTCTGGCACCTACGGAGGGGGGCCTCCATGAGGCGCGAGCGCTAGCGGCACGTTTTGCATCCAGGCGATTCCCGCCCTACGCCGTCCGCTCCATCGCTCGTACCAACATACCTGTACCAGGCCCCTACTTCGTTCTGCAGCGCAACCGGCATGTGTTAACGACCTTGAGCGAGTGGCCCGGGCAGTTTTCTACGATCTTTCTGTGTCTACCGGGCCCTTGTGGACCAGAAACGGCAGATCCGAGCGTATCACGGCGCATCCGGTAGCTACTTCTTCAAAAACTAGCGGAAGAGTGGCTGACTATCCATCCGGACCTCAGGGTTGCAACTGCCCGTGCTTGCGCAAGACCTGTTGCAGTTGATCGTGTGGCAACGCCGGGATCGTCCAATAGTCTGCGCCCGTCATCGTCTTTGCCGCGACAAGCGCGTTAATAACGGACTCCTCAGTGGCCTGTACCACGGCGGTGAACAGGGCATCCATCTTCCAGCTTTGCACTCGCTCAATTGTGACGTTCGGCCCAGCGAAGAGAGGTTGAGTGCTGTTGCCCTCGTCGGCACCGGCGTTAGCCGTCGAGAATGCCAGGAAGATATCGCCTGACTCTGTCCCTTCAATGGCTCCAACCCTTCCAAGACCGACGGAGAAGCGCCTTGCAAGGCGCTTCAGTTGGTCGGAGTCAGCGGCGCATCGGTGGCGACGATCACGATAATGGAACCTTCCTCTGGAGCACGCACACCATCGGCGGTGGCGGCCAGCTTTGGGTCGCAGACCAGAGCGGGTTTTCCGTCAAACCCGAGCACCGGAGGGTCGAGCAACTTCTCGACACAAGGCCGCTGTAGTTTCATTTCCCTGGCAACAGCGATGCCTGCAACTCGCAATTGCTGCGATCCGCCATAATTGCACTGCACGAGCACCCCGACCGTGTATCCGCCTGCCTCGGCGCTGAGGCGGCGCGACGAAGTTCCAGTTCCACCTTTGAAGCCGTTGCAGATCATCCCGGTGCCACCTCCGACATTGCCTTCGAGCAGTGGGCCGGCAGTGGCGGAGTTCAGCGCGTCCCAAGCATCCTGCGCGGTGACATGCTGGCCCTTGATGTCGTTGAGCGGGACATCCGCGGTTTCGGCAGTGACCGGGTACCAGAAGTCGCCCGGCCGTTTCTGCTGCACCATCCACGCGACCGCTGCGTCGCGCACGACGCCCACACTTCCCGTGTTGCTGATGAGGATCGGTGTTTAAAGCAGACCGCTCTCTTCGATCCAGTGCGTGCCGGTCATATCGCCATTTCCGTTCCCGGCGAAGTAGCCCGCGAATAAGCTCTTGGTGCCCTGCTTTCCACGGGGCAGGATGGCGGTTACGCCCGTACGAACAGGACCCTTTCCAATGACGAGGCGGCCCTCGCCGGAGATAAGCGTTTTGTAGCCCACCTCGACTCCGGCAACGTCAGTGATGGCATTCAACGGTGCCGGAGTCCCATCGAAGGCCACCCCGAGGTCACGGGCGCGCACCGGCGGGTTGCGCTGCGCGAACCCAGACCTGGAGACGAGCGGTGTTGCTGCGAATAAGCAAAGCATTGTCACGTGGATTCGTTTCACGGGAGCTCCTTTTTGAGGGGCGCTTACGATACAGGACCAGTTTACTCGATTAGAAGCGAATAGATCCTGGATCACGCACGACTCGTAGAATGCCGCGGACGCTGCCGGCCCGAGGCGGCCTTTCTACGAGTCGCCGACGGCTCGCCCAGACCGCTCTGGCGCGCTCCACAACAGGGTGCCGGCGGAGCAGTCACGGCGGCCTTGCTTCAGCGCTGATAAGACGTGATCACCTCGGCTAACGAGAATTGACCCAGGCGGCCGGAGGGAGATTCTCGAGCGGGTGGGAGTAAAGGTCCAAGCTACCTGATTCGTTCACCTGTCGGGAAAGTGGCGATCACCTTTCCAAGAAGAAGCTCTTCGGATACCGGCCCGAACTCGCGCGAATCCGCGCTGTCGTCGCGATTGTCTCCAAGTACAAAGTACTGTCGATCTGAGAGGCGGACTGGCGGGTGAATGCGGCGCTCACTTTTCCCCGGAGTAAATGTAATCCAATGGCCATCCTCATCCTGCACGACAGATCCAATCGGATGCGCTTTAGGGACCCACGCAAAGTCAGCCAGATTCAACTCGCGAACGGGAATCGGGCGGCCGTTGATGATGACCCGGTTCTCTCGTATTTCGATGACTTCTCCAGGGAGTCCGATGAGCCGTTTGAGAAACGCTGATTTCAGCCGCGGATGATTGTTGAGGCACAACAGGACGAAGTCGCCACGTTTTGGCAGGCCAGTCCGAAACAGCGTGGCATGCGAATATGGCAGCTTCAGTTCGTAAGCGGCGGTATTGACGACAACCTTGTCACCGAGCAAAACGGTCGGTATATCGGAGGGGCCGGCCAGGGCATACGCGTGCAGATAAGCGGGGATGAGACTCAGGCCGCCCAAAGCAGGCAAAAGCCACCGAGAGCGTCTTCGCAAGGAAGCCAACATACGCTCACTATGCTCACTATAGCGAATGGATGGTCGAGATGAACATTGGCTACCCCGCCTCGGGAATCGCGCGATTATGGGCTCCGGCCGCATCACGCGCGACTCGGACAGAGCAGCGTTATTGCGTGTTATCGGTAGCCTCGCGCGCCGACGGTTCGGCCGCGTGTAGTCCTTCGCCGCGTGTTGCGCTAAGCATGCGCGGTCGCCCGCAAAGTGGTCTGACGGCCGGATTCGTCTCAAATTGCTGGGAGCGCTCACTGGAGTACCATTTCTAGCGGGAGGACCGCATGCTGAGCAAGATGAGTTACTTGATTCTCGCGGCGGCCGCGTTGCTCCAGGCGGCGGAGCCGGCGATCGAGAAAGCGGACCTTTGGACAGGCGGCGGAGGCGGTTACAAGATGTACCGCATCCCCGGTATCGTCGCAACCGCGAAGGGCACGGTGCTGGCCTACGCCGAGGCGCGGCGGAATTCCGGCAACGACTGGGACACGATCGAGATCGTGATGCGCCGTAGCGTGGATGACGGGCGGACGTTCGATCCGCAGAGAGTGATCGCGCAAGTAGCCGGCCCGATTCAGCGCAACCCAGTCGCCAGCGAGCGGAAGCAGGCAACGCCCGACGACCGCACCTTCAATAACCCGGTCGCCATCGCGGACCGCGACGGCGCTGTGCACTTCCTGTTCTGCTTGGAATATATGCGCGTGTTCTACATGCGCAGCGACGACGACGGGCAGACATTCACGGCGCCTGTGGAAATCACTTGCGTCTTCGACGCATTTCGCCCGGCGTACGCGTGGCGCGTGGTCGCGACCGGGCCGGGACATGGAATCCAACTTGCGAACGGACGGCTGCTCGTTCCAATCTGGCTCTCGCTGGGCACGGGCGGCAACGGGCACCACCCTTCGGTCGCCGCCGCCATCTATAGCGACGACCGTGGCGTGACATGGCATGCAGGCGCCATTACGATGCCCGATACGCCGGAATTCCCTGATCCTAACGAGACCACCGCCGTGCAGCTGGCGGATGGCCGCGTGATGCTGAACATCCGAACTGAGGCCAAGGCGAACCGCCGGACGATCGTTACCAGCAGGGACGGCGTGACCGGATGGTCACAGCCGCGCCTTCAGCAGGACCTGCCGGACCCGATCTGCTTCGCGAGCCTGATGCGGCTCTCCACGAAAAAGAGGGGCGGACGCAACCGTCTTCTCTTCTCCAATCCAGATAGTCTCACCCGCGCTGACGGGCGGGACATCTTATCGAAGGACCGCAAGAACCTGACGGTCTACCTGAGCTACGACGAGGGCGATAGCTGGCCCGTGAAGCGCACGCTCGAGGATGGCTCTTCGGGCTACTCCGATCTGACGGTACTTCTCGATGGCACGATCCTCTGTCTTTACGAAACGGGCGGTGGCCCGGGCTCGTTCCCGAACCGCAAGCTTCTGCTCGCCCGGTTTAACCTGGAATGGCTGACGAGCGGCAAGGACTCCCTTCCCAAGCAGGGGCACCGATGAACCCCGCTGAGTACCTTGTTCCAAATGTTTGCCTACCAGCGCCAGTTGTTACCCGACTGGCGCCGGCAGCGCCTCGATATTCGTTATTATCGGTAGCCGTTGCCGGACCAGTGGTTTCGCGCTTTCTGGGGCAGAACCCCGCATTCACGGAGGATCTCTATGCACCTGTCCTCATCAAGGCGATTCGGCACTCGACCCTGGACACTACTAATAGAAGCGGCGGTTCGCTCTCCACGGTGCCGAACTGCTTCTCCAGCTTTGCGATCCGTCTGACGCGGTTGTACATCACCAAGCCCTCCGCCCCAGTGCTTCCCTCAGCGCTTGGCGGTGTTCTTCAAACCCAGGTCCGCGCTCTGGTGGCTGATGTTCTCCCCTCTCCTCCGCCTCTTTCCGGCGACGCGCCGCTGCGTCAAGCCGCGCCATCAGCCACCGGTCGTGTTCCGTTTCTTCCGGCGGTCCAAACCGGTCCTCCAGCTTGCGCAGCCGTCTTTCGAGGATCTTCATCGTCGCTGCTCTCCGTTTGCTGCGGCTGCTTCCAGTGCCGTCACGCGTGCGTCGATATCCTCGATCTCAATCGCCTTGGCCGCATGATTGAAGATCGCCTCTGCCGCCCGCACCTTGACGGACGCTGGCGTACCGGGGTCAATCATCGTTTTCAGCAGAGTGGTCGCCGCCGCCGAGGTTCCTTTGCTGCAGCCGAGCGACGGACTGCGAAAACGCGTCGTGGCGATCGCCTCTTCCTTTTGCGCCCGAATCTCCCGCCGGGAGGCTTCATTTTCCCCCAATTTCCACCATTCGGGCGGCCCGGATGGCCGTGAATGCCAGAAGACCATGGGATGGCAGAAACACACCGTCCGCGGCTTCATGGCTGGCGCGATGAAGAAAGCCGGGTACACTGTCGAATCCTTCAAGCCGGACGGAGGCGAGCGCACCTACCGGATCAAAGCGTAGCATCGCCCTCCCTCCTTGGCCCGCCCGGCTCCGGCCGCGGCGGGCTTCTCTGCTTAGTGCCCCCATTCCAGCCCACCCCGCCACGCCGTGGCTGCCAAGCCGTCGCCCCGCGAGTGAACGTGGGTCAAACGTGGCGCACCGGTGTCCCAACGTCGGCGGTTCAACCGAGCGTTGCGCGAACGGTGGGGAAATGTCCGCGTGGGGCGTATCCATCCCCACCTTCACCGGCACTCCCAGTTCATACTCAGGTGCAGTTGTTATCTGCACGCCTGCCCGTGCAGACATTAACTCAACACGACCTTAACCGGGAGTGCCGGGCGACCAACCCCTTGTCCGTCATGCACCCTTCTTCGTCAGTTCCTCGTAGACGACTTGGGTAAAGCTGGCAAATCCCGGTCCCCGGCCACCACCGCCCGGCCCGCGGCCCCGCGCCGGCGGCGGATCGCCAACGGCGGCTCTGATCTGATCGAGCGATTTGCCCTGCGCCACCAGATCCTTGATCTTCGCCCACTTGGCTTCCGTATCGGCCAGCCGCTTTTGAATGGCAGCTTTCGTCTGGAGATCCCCATGGCCCGGGACGAAGTGATCGGCATTGAGAGCGACCATCCCTTTTGTGGTCGTGATCCAGCCTTCCGACGAGCCGTTCTTCGCAAGATGGATGAGCGGATCGGGCATTTGCGTGGCGATGATGTCTCCGGTGAACACGATCTTCTCGCTGGGCAGGTAGACCACCAGATCGCCACTTGTGTGCGCTGGCGCCCAGTGATAGAGCTCCAGCTTCACGCCGTTGATTTTGAGACTCTCTTTGTTCTTCGAGACTACCTGCGAGGGGAGATGATCAGCCGGAGGCGCGCCCCGGCCGCCCGCGGCGAGCGCCGCTTCCTGCTCCTTCTTGTTGTTCTCGTGCGCGATGACCTTGACGCTAGCGGGGAACGAAGCCAGTCCGTTGACGTGGTCTCCGTCGCTGTGCGTGAGAATGACGGTCGTGACTGGCTTCGGCGTGATCTTTGCGATATCGTCCAGCAGTTCCTTGCCGCCCGCCGCGCTCGTCTTGGCGTCGACAACGATCACGCCTTGGTCGCCAACGATGACGCCGCTGTTTCCGCCGCCGCCCTCAATCCAGTAAACGTTGGGCTTCAATTGATGGACCACGAACGCCGCGGCTGGCTGTTCCCGGCCCGGATCCTGCGCCATAGCCAGGGTAGCCAGTGCGCTTAGGCCCGCGAATGCGAATCCCATGGCCGAACCTTTTCGATCATGCATATGCCACACTTCCCTTTCTCCAAGAAATCTGTCACGCCCGGACTCCAGCGAAGCGATGGCAAGTAACGCTGGATCACAGTGTCCTGCCCAGGCCACCACAGGCGCAGTGCGGTGGAAGCTTCGGCAGCAGCGCGCGCAAAAGCCTCGGGCGTAGCCAGGTCTTCCGGTTTGTACCCGCGCCAAAGACCGGTTTCGCCTCGAAAGGTGGGCACACCGCTCTCTGCGGAGATGCGCGCGCCGGTTAAGATGGCCACCGATCCGGCGGCTACGATCCATTCCCGCGCCTGCTGCACGCCTCCATTCTAACTTTCAAAAAATCGGCTGGCTTGTGGCGGCGCGCCGCGCTGGCCGCCGAACCCTACATGTCCTTGGACGCAGCCGCGGCAAGCCAGATGGTGAGCCTGTTCATCATGAATTTTGCCCCCGGCGGGACGAACATCCCTCACCATCATGAGATGGAAGAAGAGATCTACTACATTCTCCGCGGACACGGCGACATGGTGGCGGGTGGCGGCGCGGACGGCAACGAAGGGCGCTACCCGGCCAGGGAGGGCGACGCATTTTTCATCCGGCTGAATGCGACGGTTGGATTCTACCGCGGCTCACAGGATGGGGAACACGATCTGGTTCTCGCCGTGCGGTCGCGGTTCCCGTTCCAGCGAACGAGAGAGTAGCCGCTCGGATCACTGGCCTGAGACAGCGCGCGACCGGCGCCGCGATCGGATAAAATCGCCAGGCAAGGGGGATTCGATGACTTTACGCAGTTTATCCCGGCGCTCATTTCTGGGCGCCGCCGCCGTGCCGTTCCTAAGCCGCTACTATCAGCTTGCTGCAGCCGAGCGGAAGCGCTTCAAAATCCGCGATGTCCGCACCATGACGCTCCAGGGGCCCTCCCGCACCTATGTGCTGGTGAAGGTGCTTGCCGATGACGGCCTCTATGGCATAGCCGAAGCATACGGAACGCCGGGGATCGGCGTCAAAGAACAGGTCCTGTCGATGAAGCCGGGGTTGGTGGGCAAGGATCCGCTGGAAATCGACGCCATCTACACGCTGCTCGACGAGCACGTGAAGGACCTCAGCGGCACCCGCACCGATGGCTCGGCGCACGACCTGATGCGCGCCGCCAGTGGCATCGAGATGGCGTTGTGGGATCTCGCTGGAAAGGCACTCGGTGTGCCCACCGCGACTCTGTTGGGCGGTCGCTTCCGGCAGAAAGTGCGGGTCTACGACCATGCTGCGCCGCGCAACATGTTGGATAAGGCCTCCTGCCGCGAATGGGCGCAGAAAGTCAAGGCCGACCCCGCCGGTTTCACCGCGCATAAATTCGGATTTCCGCACACCAATCCCAAGACCGACTTGGCGCGCGACACTGCCAACCGCGTGCTCACCACCAAGGAACTGATCCAGGTGCGGCAGGGCTTCGAGAATTGCCGCGAGGCGCTGGGCTGGGACCACGACATCATGGTCCATTGCCACTGGGAATACGACCTGCGAACCGCCATAGAGATCGCCGAGGCGGTGGAGCCGGTCAAGCCGCTCTGGTTCGAGGACCCGTTGCAAGTGGAGTACTCCGAGGAGTGGTCGCAGCTGTGCCAGAGCGCGCGCGTCCCGATTTGCACGGGCGAGAACCTGGCACGCCGGCAGGGCTTCCGCGATTTCATCATTCACCATGGATGCGATATCCTGAACCCGGATCTGCGCAATAGCGGCGGCTTCCTCGAAACCAAGCGAATCGCCGATATGGCCGATGTCTTCGGGCTACCCATCGCTAACCACAACACCGGCAGCCAGCTTCACACCTGGGCCACCTGCCAGTGGGCGGCATCGATTCGGGACTACACGACGTGCGAGACCATCACCGGCACTGGCGACTGGATGGACCAGTTGCTGCTACTGGACGGCCCTTATATAAAGGACGGCTTCGTGCAGGTGACGGACAAACCCGGGCTTGGCGCGGAGTTGAATCCGGACGTGGCCAGAACCCATCTGGCGGCCGGCGAGAGCTGGTGGGGCTAGGGCGCATCCAAGACCCAGAGCCTGTGTTACGCAGTGTGGAATTCCAAAACGTCTTCATCCTCCACGGCGTGGGTGCGCTCCACCATTAGCCCATCCTGCTCGCGGGATTTCCGGGTGCGCCTCAACGGCGCAGATCACCAGTGGGGGAAGGCAACTCAGCCACCCAATGTCATTGTGGGTGTAGTATGGATCACTGCATCACCTTTGCGGTGGAAGAATCGAGGTAAATCAAGTAACATGCCTACAGCAAGGCTTACGCCTGAGATTATGAATGCTGCGATTTTGGGAATGGGAGCCCAGAAAGAGAAGCTGGACGCCAAGATTGCCGAACTCAAAGCTCTGCTTTCCGGTGGTCCCGCTGAACCCGCTGTCACGCCGGAAGCCGCTCCCCAGAAGCGCCGCAGGATCAGCGCCGCTGGCAGAAGAGCGATTGCCGAAGCACAGCGCAAGAGATGGGCTGCGTCCAAGAAGGCGGCTCAACCCTCAGCCCCAAAGGCTGCAGCGAAGCCCAAACGGAGACTCAGCGCGGCTGGCAGGAGGGCGATCATCGCCGCCACCAAGAAACGGTGGGCCGCAGTGCGCGCGGCCAAAGCGGCTACCGCCTCTAGCCAGTAACAAAAGGTCACAATCCGGCGAATTGCCAACCCTTCGCAAGCGGCCGGCCGGCACGCGACCTTGAACACTGCGCGAGATTGACGGGCCAAGGACCTTATTGCTTTAGGTTTGCGACGCGGATTTACCTGGCGGCACCTCAGGCACTGGAAAGAACGGAGCGTCGAGAAGGCTGGTGCCGCCTGGCAGCATTTCACTGCAGCCCGAAGCTATGACTTCGGGCGACGGACAATGGCAGGCGCCCCCAGGTAAATGAATGTCAAATGAAACGAGCTCCGCATGAAAAACATCACCCGTCGTGAAGTCCTGCAGCAATCCGCCATGCTTGCCGCCGCCGCGCGGCTGGGCATGGGACGATCCCAAGCCGCGCCCGCCGGGATGTCCACCTATGAATGGATTCGCAGCACTCGCATTCTGATCGCCGAAGCCTACAACCCACCCTTCTATCCCGCACTCGACTACCGGACGGAGAAGGCCGTCGGTATCGCGCGCGAGCTCAACGCTGACGCCCTGCGCTACCCCTCCGCCTCCTACTTCGCCTACTTCCCGACCAGGTCCGGATATCCGATCCACCCCGAACTCAAAGGCGACCCCATGCGCGAAACCGTCGATCTGTGCAAGCAGGCCGGACTCCGCGTAGTCGCCTACGTACCGTTCAATCACCCCTTCATGGACTCCACTTCGAAGGACCCCCGCTATGCGGATTGGAGCAAGAGATTCGCGAACGGCAAGCCCATGATCACCAGCCACTACGGCTACGCGACTTTCTTCGAAGGCTGTCTCAATTCGCCTCTGCGCGAGGTGATCCGCACACTGGTACGTGAGGTGCTCACCCAGTACGGCGTCGACGTGATGTACTTCGACGGCCCTTATCAGGGCATGAATCACGGCCACGATTTCTGCCACTGCAAATACTGCCAGGCGGCCTACCAGAAGAAGTTCGGCAAGGCCATTCCCAATCAGGACGAAGGCATTTCGCTTGGCGACGACATCCAGTACCAGAACTGGATGGCCAATGACGTCGCGATCGGCTTCTTCCGCGAGATCCGCGAGATGATTCGCCAGACGCGCGATGTCCCGGTGCTGTTCAACGACACCTCGTTGCTTAGCCGCCGCGAATGGCGCAGCCGTGCCATCCCAGTGACCGACGGCTTCATGTTCGAAGCCGCCGAAACGCCCGAAGAGAAGTTGTTCAACATGCAACTCGGCCAGTCCACCGGCAAAGTGACCTGGACCTATGTCGGCAGCCACACGGAATACAATCGCGAGCACATGAAAGACACCACCGTACGCGGCTGGTACAGTTATCCGGTCGAGAGCCAGGAACTCCTGATCGATGGCGCGACCGCCATTGCCGCGGGCGTGGGACTCGTCTACTGGAGCATGTCCCGCTTCTTCTACAACCAACAAGGTCCGCTGGCGTACGAGAGCGGACGCTATGTCAAAGAGGTCTTCGACTTCCAACAAAAGCATGACGCCCTGCTGCGCACGCTAAGATCGCAGCCGCAAGTCGGCATCATGGTTGGCGGCCAGACCCTCGACTGGTACACCGGCAAGCATTTCGTCGGCCGAGCCTACCCCAATTACTCTCATGGCGCATACCAGTTGCTCAAAGCCAACAGCTATGAGGCCGAACCGTTTCTCGACTGGAACATGTCGCCCGAGCTTCTCTCGAAGTACCAGATGATCTACGCGCCCAACTGCGCCTGCCTCAGCGCAGACCAGTGCGGCATGCTGCGCGACTATGTCCGGAAAGGTGGCGCCCTCATCGCTACCCACCTCACATCCGTCGCCGACGAATACGGCCGCGTGCGCCCGGACTTCGGACTCGCGGACGTGTTCAGCTCGTCCTTCCTCGACCCCGAGCCCCTGGAGATGCCCGACCTCTACATGAATGCCGGCGCCGGTGACGTCATACCACAAGATCCCCAAGTCATGCGGATTCGCGAAAACGGCGGCAGGGTGCTCGCCGAAACCATTGATCGCGGACACCGCGCCACCATCGGACCCGCCTGCGTCGGCAACACCTTTGGCGATGGCGAAGTGATCTACATCGCCTCGGGCTTCGAAGCGATCTACGAGGAGACCGAAATGTCCATCCTGCGGACCTGGTTCGCCAAGCTGTTCGAGCCCTATCTCGGGGCGAAGCGCTCCTATCAGATCGAGTACCAGCCCGGTCTCACGCCCCATCTCATGGCCTCGAAAAACACCATCGTGCTGCACCTCCTCGCAGACACCGGCAACAAAAACAAGCATCTCCGCCCGCGAGAAGGCTTCCTCCCGGTCGTCGATGTCAAGGTGCGAATCAAAGTCCCGTCGCAGCCGAAATCGGTATCGCTCCTGCACTCCGGCGACAGAATCGCCGTCACGCAGAATAGTGGCTGGATCGAACTCACCGTCCCTCGCGTCTTGATCCACGAAGCCGTTCGGGTTGATCTCGGATGAGCCCTTGCGTCACGCCCACGCTCGACCGCCGTCGTTGGCTTATGATCTCCTTCGCCTTCCTGGCGACCCTGATCAACTATCTCGACCGCCAAGCGCTCTCCGTCGCGGCGCCGGTGGTCATCGATCAATTCCACATGAGCAGCGTGACCTACTGGCGCGTAGTGTCGGCGTTCCTGCTGGCGTACACCATCTCCAACGGCCTTTCCGGGCCCCTGATCGATCGCCTCGGCACGCACCTCGGATATGCGCTCTGCATCGGCTGGTGGTCCGCTGCGTCGCTACTCCACGCCCTGACCCGCGGACCGCTCAGCCTGCGGCAGGCTGGTCAAGCACGCCCGATACTACTGGCTGATGCTGGCCGAGAGCCATCTCACACGGCGCCTGTTCGGGAGCATGGTAAGGCGGATCGATGCGCTGGCGGTGGCGACCGGGTAGCGGGCGGGCGATGGTACAGCGAAACCGGGCAACTAAGGACGCGAGGGCCGGAGGGGTGTTTGTGGAAGGCGGTGAAAAGACGGGAGTTCGCGATTTTCGATTTTGCGGGCAGCGCGGGAGCCCCGTCTTGCGGGGTCGAAAACGGCTCCCGGAAGAATGCGGCCGGCGGCCGAACCGTCTGCGCGGGCGGCTACCGATAACACGTAATAACGCTGCTGTACGAGTGGCGCGTCTTCCGGACGGAGCTTCCCAGAACGGGACCGCTGGCCTGGGGTTGAGGTCAATTTTACGGGGAGCCCGGCTTTCTGCCATTGGCACTGGCTCGGGCGCCCGTGCGCGAAAAAAAAGGCGGCACGCTCCATTACCCAAGTCGTTACTTATAGGTCCGGAACAGTGAGGCCTTTTTGCGCTAGAGTCGAGCCCATTGTAGATTTGCAAGGAATCGGTGCTAACGATGACGATGGAAGTACGCGGAGGGTCACATAGCCACTGGGAGAGGTGTACTCTACGGGGATGGGCGGGCCGCAGGTTTCCACAGTCCCGCTCGCGGCCGTATAGTTTGGCTGGTAGGAAGCGGGAGTCGTTGGGTAACCGGGCGCACTGGTTGTGCCGGCGATCAAGACGTTGCCCTGGGCATCAACAGCAAGGTACGCAGGCACGGCGCCGTATTTTGCTGTGACGTAAGTCAGGAAGCGCGTTTGACTCAAGTCTCCAGTGAGGCTTGCCACGAATTGGTCGTCCCCGCAGCGCGGGGATATATCTTGCCGGGCAGGCTGGTTCCGTGGATTTGCCGGGGTTCGACGGCGCAGTCCCGTCTCAATGCGCCCCAGTCGGCTTCGTGACCCGTATTGCGCTGGATGGCTCGGCCATATCGTCAAGTCGCACGCCGGCCGGAACTCCCGTGGCATACGATTCCACGACCGGAACGCTGCTAATGGCCTCCGGAAACGACCTGCTCCGCTTCGACCCTTCCGAGGCCACCCCAATCGCTTGTGTGCTTGACGCAGCCGATATCAGTCCAGTAACGGCGGTCGCGCCGGGAGAGCTCCTGGCAATGTTTGGGCGTTTCCTATATTTCGAGACCAACCCGTTCGCAGTCGCGATAAACCCTATAAATGGATCGTTTCCCGTAATGTCCCAAGGGCTTGGCATCGTGGCCAACCAGACTCCTGCGCCGTTGCTGTACGTCTCCGAGCAGCAAGTTAACGTCCAGGTGCCATATGAAATTGCAGGCAGTCCGCAAACGAACGTAACCCTGACGTACTCCGACGTCAACGGGAACAGTGTTTCCGACTCTAGAACGCTCGGAGTGGTCGCAAGCAATCCGGTCGCGTTTCTTTCCCAGCCGTCAACCGTCAATCAGACTTTTCCTCTGACGCTCAACACGGACGGAACCGTCAATTCCCCAACCAATCCGGCGGCTGCGGGGTCTGTCGTCACCATCTTCGTCGACGGCCTGGGGCTCACCAGTCCTCCGCCCATCACGGGCTTGGTCAATACAAGTCCCGTGGCTCCGCAGAGCTTACCGCTGGTAGTCACGTCTTATTGCAGCGGCACATCCTGTTACCCCGCGCCCACCTTTGTTTCTGCAGGCTCGGCGACCGGCTCGATTTCCGGTGTCACACAAGTTCAATTGCTTGCCCCAGCCAACCCGCATCCTGGGGGCGCATTCCAGGCCATATTCTCGCTGTCCGCGGGTTCCACTGCCGTACGGGATATGAATTTGTCGTTCTGGGTGGAATAACCTGTCCGACCGAATAACTCCCGGCCTGCCGTTTGGCTTTTCTCGGACATATGGTCGCCCACTCGGAGAAAGTCGGGCTCACTAGGCTCGACGGCCGAAGCCTACCGATATCACGCCATAACGCTGTCCACTACCCGCGGCCTCGATGCCAGTCGTTACGTACGCGAGGAATAGACGGCGTGCTGAAAATCGTTCAATAATCCGACGGCCTCTTTGTCGGCGAAGGGAAGAAACTGCATCATGATCACTCCGCAAATGTTGCGATGCGGATCGATCCAATAATAAGTATTGTTTATCCCGGCCCACGCCAGGCTTCCCGCCGAACGGGCGCCGGGCACCGCCTTGGGATTCATCAGAAAACCGAACGTGTAGCGATCGTCACGGCCGGGGTGAAAATCCCTGCGATTTCCGCCGGGATGATCACATCTTCGGGTCGAGTGGCAGTTTCTCAAAGGGGATCGGGTCCTGGGTCTTCATCTGCGCGATCCACGTCAGGACCCTGTCGCTCGGATTGAACAGTTTGACGATCGGCAGGGTGACGTCCACGGTTTCGACAGCGGGGTCTTGGAATTGCACTTCCCATTTCGATACGATCAGCGAGACCCCCGCCTGTGCGGCGATGGCCGGCAGCTTGTCTTTCACTCTCGCGAGGATGCCGGCAACGGGACCGGTCGAAAACGTTTGTTGGTGCAGGCGGACCTGCGACCACTGGCCTTCCATCTCCAGTTCTTTCGCACGGCTGTCGTTGTTGGCGGCCTTCGCGGTGTCGTAATCGGCGTGCGTGCCTTGTATGATCCGTTGGAACTCGTCCGAGTTTCCATAGGCCAGTGCGACGGCCCGGGAATCAAAGACGCCGATCCGCAACGGCTTGGCGTCTTGAGCGGCGGCCGGCGGCCCGGCGCAGGAAACAACAGCCGCGACCATCGCGGCCATCGCCAGTTTACTCTTCACAATACCTCCCGACGATCTTGAATGGTTTTTGCGGCGGGTTCAGTCTGTCACGGCCTTGCCGCGCCGTTCACTTCACTGGGCATGGCGGGAGCCAGTTGATTGTGAAGCTTCATCCCTCGTGTTGTCAAGCACTTGCCGAAATGCACCAGGCTGGTGGGTGGTGCAGGCCATACATTCGATGGACGGTGCATGTACATCAGGTGTATAGCCAGCGAAGGCTATTCCGCTTGTCCGCTCAATCCAAAGCGAGATTTCTGGCGATCATAGCCGCCCCTGCGACGTGTCAACTTTGGCGACGGTTTCCCCCGTTCAACACACCAAGGGCAGGCCGCAGCGGATGGCTACCGATATTGGGCCATATCGGTAGCCATGAAGACTTTACCTCTCGACGAGGGGCACAGCAAGCGAAATGGTGGACCTCCCGACTTCGGTGGACAGATGGGGATTTCGCGACAGGTATCCTCGGCGCGTGCCGCCAACCCGGCAGGTTCCTTGATTCGGCAGTGCGAGTGAAGATTCCAGTGAAGAAGGCGACTGGAGACCGGGAGGAACCTTGCCTTGCGCTGCGATATGATGCGCTGCATGAAGGCAACGCTCCAACGAATCGCCCGCACTGTTCTCGTAATCGCTATCTTGGCGGCAGTCACACCCGCCGAAGTCGTCATCAACGGACGGCGTACCGTAGTGCTTGAGAGTCCTGCTGCCACTCTGCTCATCGATCTCGGGGGTGGTTCGATCGTGGACTTCCATATTTCCGGCGGTGGCTTGAATCCTCTCCGCTGGCTTGCACCTGGCGACGAGAATGCCGCACTGCGGCCCATGGCTCACTTTCTGTGCCTGGACCGATGGGGCCCGCCGTCGCAGGCCGAACAGCGCAACGGAATGCCCTTTCATGGCGAGGCTTCACGCGTTGCATGGAAAGAATCGGACACCTCCGAAGGTCGTGGCGCAAGAAACCTCGCCGCCATGTCGGCTATTCTTCCGATGGCAGGTCTCGAGATACACCGCTCGGTCAAACTCTCCGAATCGGCGGCGGTCTTCACCGTCTCAGAAACCGTGACCAACCGAAACAAGCTCGGGCGCATCTACAACATGGTCCAGCACGCGACGATCGGGCCACCCTTCCTGGACGAAACCACTGTTGTCGATAGCAACGCGCAGCGGGGACTTATGCAGTCAAGTCCGCTGCCCAATCCGGAGCAGCCCGAGATACGGTGGCCGCAAGCGATCAATCTAGGAAATCCGATCGATCTGCGGCGTTTGACAAATGACCCCGACCCGAACGTCGTCTCCTTTGTTATCGACGACGAGATGGGATGGGTTACTGCTGTGAATGCTTCCAAAGAGTTGTTGCTGGGTTATCTCTTCAGCACCAACGACTATCCATGGCTCAACCTGTGGCGTCACGTGCAAGCTGGGCAGCCGCTGGCGCGGGGACTGGAATTCGGGACGACTGGCCTCCATCAGCCGTTCAAAGTCTTGGTTGCCAAACCGCACATTTTTGGCAAGTCGACGTTTGCGTACCTGGATGCCGGAGAAAGCGCAACGCGCCGGTACACGGCGTTCTTGACCAAGGTGCCGAACGATTTTGTCGGCGTTCGCAGTGTTCTGTACCGCGATGGCAGGATCGTCATCCAGGAGCGCGGGGGGAGCGGACGCGAGGTAATCCTCATGCCGGGCAGACTATTTTGAGAACCAGCTAACCTCCGTGCGCTGGTCGGTTCTTTTCAGGCGGCCGGGTCCGGCCTGTGACGCCATCGGAAATCCGCCGGGACCGGCTCTTCGTTCGCGCATCACTGGCGAGCACAGCCCATACCACCACTGATCGTGACGGACCTCCGCGCGGACAACGGCCTCGTCAGTTGGAAGCCGGAAACGGAACGATATGCGGCAATATCGCCGTACCAGCCGCCACTCCAAAAACAACCGCGTCGCAGGAACGCTTCAGCCGAAAGACTTCTGAGGTGGCGCACCCTTCAGTCCTCCACGGCGCGTTCTGAATTCGTGCCGTTCGATTTGGAGTGCGGTCGCGGTCCCGCCAGTTCGGACAACCACGCCCGACATAATCAGTTGCAGTTGTACACCCCCGTCCAGCAGGACAGGCCAATCGATGTATACGTCAAGCTTCTGCCCGGTCTGCAGTGGCCTGTCGGCGGTGAAGCTCAGCCCCGAGCTGCTCAGGTCGATGGTACGGCCTGAGCCCATCTCCACCGGCGCACGGCGGCCCAAGACGACGTAGCGGACCTCCAGAGTCAGGGGAAAGCGAGCGCTGGCACGGCGTTCCTGGCTTCCGTCTCTCGGCAATCGTGCCCGCCGTTCGCGTGCGCGCTCCATGACACCAATATCGAGGCACGACGGGCCGTAGGAACAGTCAGGTTAGTAGTGGTTAGCGTACCGTCTAGTACGATCAGCACTGTCACCGACCGGGCTTCCAGGGCTACAAAGGTTTCGGGAGGACCATCCGGCAATGAAATATCGGAGGCTTTCATTGTGCTGCGAATGTGGACAGCGCACCCATCGAATCAAGAACATCGGCTTCACAGCCGGCCATGAGCTGGTCGTACACTGGTGGTGTTCGGGATGCAAACGATCGGTGTACGCGGTTAAGTCGCTTTCCGATTGCTGGCGATCCTGCTCTGAACCACCGGATCTTGAGCATGTCGAGCAGACCGGCCGGTTTGCCTTTGGGTCTGACGACACGAGATTCCTGCGCAGCCTTGGCGTGACCCTCCTCGCAGACAGGTAGCGCCACAGCGTCTCATTGCTTGATTCATGGCCTGATTCCCGTGACTCCGAAGCAGCTCAAGCGTTTGGGGGATGGCTTGCCGCCGGTGGCCTTCAGCAGCCTTTGCCGCTCGCGCGCATTCGCCAGGACCGAAACCTTTCGACGGTTTGTGGAGGCCTACGGTGAGGGGCGCGAAGGGTGCGCACGGCTCCAGCCGCTGCCGCCGGACCTCGACGGCGCATGGTCAACTCCCGCGACGCGCGCCGAGAGCGTTGGCGTTAGCGCGTTCATTGGCAACGTCGCAATCGCCGGTAGACCACCGCGGTCGCTCGGGCGTTGCGTCCCGGAAGTGCGCGTGCCGGCGCGTACGCTTGAACCCTATGCGTGATCGACGCGGCGGACGCAGCGGGAATCGCCGAGCTACAGCGCCGGGCGATATCTAGGGTTATCGGTAGCCCTCCCTCGGTGTGGAGTCGGCAATCACATTGGCGGTTTGGGCGTTACCCAGCCAAATAGTATGTTTGTAGAGATGTGAGGTCGCCATGCCAGGCGGCATCTGCAAGTTGTGTCTGAAAGAAAAGGAACTGCATCTCGCAGATCTTGGATGCCACCGACGATCTGATGGTCATCGGACTTTGCGACCGTTGTATAGGCAAGATCCGAGCACGAAAAGATTCTGAGCAAATATAGGCGCTATTCGCCTTTATTATCAATTTCTTGTGATGCCTTACCTACCAAATACCTACCAAATAGGTCGAACTTTTACGCGCCCTTGACGACTCGGATGGGAACCACCTTGGAACGCTTGGAGGCTCACTGAGCCCTAAGCGTTGGCAGACTATCCCTTGGCCAGCGTTTGGATGAATCGTTCGATCTCCGGCCAATTCCAATCCACCACCGGCCAATCGCCGAGTTCCTCGGGAATCGTGGGGGTCTTGGACCCTTCGACGCACACACCCAGCATCGGCAGGGCGCAATTCTGAGCGCACTCCAATTCCCAGCCAACCCCACCCTGGGCGGTGTGCTTGCTCAGGAAAACAATGGCGCCACCGCAACGGTAAATCCTGTTGCGGCAACTTCCTTTCCAGTTCTCGACCCACGTCTGCTTCACCACCATATGATCGAACTCCACGGGAAGCTTGGCGCTTCGGGCCTGAGCCGCCAGCCGGTCGAAGAACAGATAATCCTGGTCCGCATGGATGACATAGACTCGAGTCATAAATTTCACCCCTCTAGCCAGGATTTCCATTTTGGCTTCTGGATTGGTCACAGTTTATCACACCCCCCAATTCTTGATCCTCCGAAGCGCAGTTTTTTCTCCGGGAGCCTTCTTTTGCTTCTGCCAAGCGCCGAATTCCACCCCGCCGGAAAAACCGAAAACCGGGAAACTGCGTCTTTTCGGTGATTTGTTCTCGATCTTCTTCGGCAGCACCAGCCGCCGCCAGAGATTTCCCAAGTTGTAGGCGATCAGGCTCAGCCAGAGGCACACTTCATTCGACCGGAACCGATGGCAACTCAGCCGTGTCATCTTCACCGCCTGCTTGCCTTCCTTGATCCATTGCTCCGCCGTCCCCCGTTTGTTGTAGAACCGCACCACCGCCCGGTTGTCCGTTTCCAGGTTGGTCACGATGAATCCAACGCGAGGGAAAAGTTCCCCGAAATGAAACTCCAGCTTGGCCACCACGCGCCGCGCCGTCTTCCAACTCGCTGCCTGGTAGAGAAAGCCTTTGTACCAGACCACCGGCTTATAGCTCGGCCTGCCCACGGGCCGCGTTAACAACTCCGCAATGTCCCTCTCCAAACTGTCGTTGGCGGGAATCCGAATGGTGTACTTTACGCCTCGCTCCTCCGGCGCTTCGTACATCTCCGGCTTGGCGAAGGCCGCGTCGGCGCGGAACACAACGTCCTTGCCCAGCTTCTGCTGCCGCTCAATCTCCGGCAGGAGCAGTTCCTCCCAGTCGTCGGCACTGTGGACGTTGCCGGGCCGCAGCTTTGCCGCCAGGCAGTCGCCCTCCCGATTGAATAGCAGCAGAGGGTGATAGCAGGTGGACTCGAAGTGGCCGTTGTACGCGCTATTCTCCTGCTGACCGAACACCGGGTTCTCGCTAGGTGATCAGTTCGCCGAAGCCCAAACGTTCGTCCAACTCGCGCACCAAAATCAGACCGCCGTCGGAAGTGACTCGCGAACCTTGGAAATCGATCTTCAGAGAAGCGTTAAAAGAAAGTTGAAAGGGCTGATTCTGTTGTCAGCCATTGGGTATCGTCCTCCGGAGCGTCTTCATCACGTTCAAATCCCTATGGATATTGATGATGACGCCTATTCGAAGATTCGCAAGTCAACGTCAAAATGGAAATGTGGGCTAAACATGTTACATAGGAAATGTTCCGGGCGCCGTTAGTTGTGCGTGCGCGGCGAGGACACTTCCCAGGAGTCCGCTTCTGGGAGGTTGGGAGATTCACATGGACGCATAGTCGGCAAACCGTAGGATGACCTGCCGCGGGAGCGTTAAGACCCGATATCGGTAGCATACTGTCGGGCTGTTGGGCAGGCTCCGAGTGCCTCTTCGACCTGGGGATGCCTGAAACACCTGCAAGATTCCGATGAATGAACATCCTAAGGCCGAAGAGGTCGCAGGGTTCTCTGCCGCTTGCCGCTGACCACTAGTGCCACTCGGCCAGCGTGAGGTTCTCTTCCGGAGATACGGCGCCAGCAGTGTAGCGGATGTGAAACGCGTCTAGCAGGCCCACGAAATTCGGATCGTGGCGAGCAATTGCCGAAAACTTCTCCCAGTTCGTAATCAGTGTTTTGAAATCGCCTAACCTGAGCGTCCGTACTCGGGGCGACGAGGTTTTCAGCGCCCCCACGCGCTGCTTGTCGGTTTCGCCCCAATCCGATTCCGCCCTACTCAGGATGGTAAGCCACTTGGTTACGCCAGCCAGGTTCTGAAAGACGTTCTCATTCATCCGAAACACCTTCATGTTTTGATCACCCAGGCGGCGGCGCAGGCGGGCATCGTCGCTGGACAAATCTCCCATCTTCGCGCTCCCGCTGACATTGCGCTCCCCGGAAGCGAATTTGCCCGCCTAGGTGACCAGTCGCACGATGACTTCCTTGAATTCCAAATCGTCGGCGATCTCACAAGCGACGGCACAGCGAATCGGAATGAACCTCGCCGCTTCCGAATTGGCAAAGGCCACGCGGTCGACAGCCGCCTTCGCCGAGGCTTGGTTGCCAGCGCCGATGAAGTCCGGGATGCTGGCGGCAACGGCAAGACCGTTCATCGTGAAGGCTAACTTCCAGGTTTCACCGTCGTAGCGAGCGAGTATACCGGTTGCGACGATCCGCTTGCCGAACGCCTTCTCCGGGAAATAGGAAAGATAACTTTGTTCCTTGCCGCCATCCAATACCTGGATATCGCCTTGGTGGGCGCGAACGGCCACCAGGTATAAGCTGGCCGCCTCCAGGAACAGATTAAGCGACCCACCGGACAGAGCGACCTTCAACTCGACGACTCGTCCCTTGGCGCGCCCACCGAGCGCTTTGTGAGGATCGGAAAAGCTCCGCACGTATCCGCCTGGAGTGGCTAGAGGTCGAAGTCGACAGCAACCATGGGAGTCTCCTTGGCGGCTATTCTATCTCGAAATGAGCTGCCGCCCTGTCAGCTACGTTAACCGAGCACACTGCAGAGATTGCCGTGAGGACGTACATACCCATTGAGAAGAACAGAATTAATTCCATTTAGGTTGAACCTCAACGCAGATCAAGGCCGTTCGCGAACCGGGAACGGAAGCGACAATGGCGGGAACGGCGTCGCTGGCCTTGGGTGGCAGATCGTCTGTCACGCGGGACCGCCAGCAGCACAAGTCCGTTAGCTCTGCTGCTGCCGATGTTGCTCGCAGCGCACGCGGTTAGCGACACGGACCGAAAGCGATTTGAATCGCGATGTCCGAAGTGGCCATATCTCAGGCTGGCAAGGCTATTGTAGCTGCACGGTGACGGTGACGTTGGCAGTCACGGTCACGCTGCCGGTCTGAATGGGAGTGGAAACGCTGGAGGCAACGGCCAGAACGACCGGCGAGGCGGCGGCGGACTCCTGCGCCGAAACCACCGGCCCGGCCTTGGCCCCCAGTCCGGCAGCGATGGCAGAGGCATGGGCCAGGGCTTGCTTGGCGGCGGCGGTGAGCGCCTGCTGCTTTGTGGGGTCCGGATCGCGCAGGCCGAACGTGAGGCCGCCGACAGTCGAAGCGCCGCTCTGGCTGGCGGCATCGATCAGCGCCCCGGGAAGCGTTAAATCGTACGTGGTTACCTGCACGGTGTTGGCGGCGGTGTAGCCGATAATGCTGGGGTTAGTGCCGCTGCTGTAACGCGGATACTCGGAATAGCCGATGGTCTGGATGCTGCCGCTAGAACCCAGCACCTGCTTCAACGCGTTCAAGACCGCGTTGGTCTGGGTTGCATTTAGCTGCGCCGCCTGCTGGGCCGTGGCGCCGTCGGTGGATACCGATACGGTTAGCAGCGCCTGGTCGGGCTGCACGCTGAGACTGGCGGCACCCAGGGCCTGGATGGTGCCGGCGGTCTGCGCCGGCAATATGGCCGCGCCTGCAAGCACGGCAAGAAGTATGACAAGGGGCGTTCTGGACATGGGGCCCTCCAGCCCCAGTCTACTCCGGTTTACGCACATTTACGCGGCCTCGCCGCAAATGAAAACGGCGCCTGGAGTTTAGAATCTTGAAGATATCCGGGCGCGCCACGATCGCGGCGCTCGCCGACATCGTACTTCGGCAAGTGAAGTTTGCGATGAAGGACGGGACGATTGTGAAGGACATGCTGACCCACTAAGAATCGACTCTCGACACGCAGCCGGCAATCCGGAAGCTGTCCGCTTGGGTGTGCTGTCGCTAACCCGTCGAATGGCACTGGCCCCGCGCGAGCGTTAAGGGTCAATATCGGTGGGAAGCTCTCGGCTCAGCATCGGGCGGCAAACCCTACTCTTTCGGCGCCCCCAGCGGGCTCGGCACGCAAGCTTCCGTTTCCGTCGTGTAAGAGATCGCCGTCGCCTTCCATCCCTCGGCGGTCTTCAGCATCAGGAAGCTGTCCACGCCGCAATGGCCGAACTTGCCGTTGGCATAGAAGTCGTATTCGGCCCAGACCATGGCGATGCGACTGCGTACCAGCACCTTGGGCTCCCAGATGCGCTCCAGCAGGCTCGACTGGTTGGCGGCGATCGACTGCGCGAATTCGTCGCGCGTCACATTGCCCGCCGGACGGTCGCCGCGCACGCCA